>CAZYCQ010000070.1:0-14527 GCA_964645535.1 uncultured archaeon
GTAGGGAGGACATAAAAATTTGTCACAGGATACTGATATTTTTTCCAAGTCATTTTTTCAGTTGATTCTCCACTTTTGCGACTTCTTCTGCCCAAATCTTGGCAAATACATCATACGAATGATATTTTGCAGCTTCTTCAGTATTTTTCTGCATTTTTCTCAATTTTTCGTCATCAAAAAGTACTTGAGAGACTTTTTCTATAATTTCATTTTTGTCTTTGATGTTTTTGATGAAAATCGTGTTGTCTTCAGAAAGTGAGGGTTCGTGATATTTACCATTGACTACTGGAATGGTATGATAGTTTAATGCTTCAACTACGGTAAAGCAGAGGGTTTCATGGAAGGTAGGGGTTACAAGCATATCAGCAATGGTATAAACAACCGGCAGATAGCGATCATGCAATCTTCCGGTCAGGATAATATTCAATCCTTCTTCTTCAACACGTTGTCGAAGTGGAATAAGATGATAACCACGCCCTACCATGATGCATGTCACATCTTTCATTTGTGAAAAATGCTTGAAGACCTCAAAAATGGTCAAGACATTTTTTTCATTGGCCAATCTGCCCAAATACAGCAAGATTTTGTTTCCGTCTGGGATATTATAAATTTGCCGGAATTCCTCGATTTGTTCCCTTGTTACATCTTCCTTTTCATAGACAAAGGGAACACGGAAGATCTGCTCTGGTTTGGCACCAAATCGAAGGGTCTTTTCATAGAACTTGTCCGTTGCAATGGCAAAACGTTGCATGGACATAGTCATATGCATGAAGAATTTCATGAAAATGTTGACGATGGTATCGGGATAACCAAAGACCAATTTTGCCAATTCATATTCATCATGATGAATAAATTGGTAGACCGGTTTCTTCAATATCTTATTGAAACCCAAAGCATAGATAATGGTGAGACTCAAGGAATTTACAATAATCATGTCACACGAACGTATTGCTGAAAAAAGTCGGTATGAGGGTAAAGTCAGAAAATAATCCTTGACAGTTACTGGCAGAACAGGAACCCGAATTTGTTCAATCCCGGGCTCATGTTTTTCATCACCAAGATAGAATCGCTTGGGAACTTTAGGAGCAATGATGACGGGAGTATGGCCATTGTCCCTGAGGGCTCTGGCAAGATATTCAACAAACCGAACAACTCCATCATAAATTGGATAATACGTATCGGTTAAAATTGCGATCCTCAATAATTATGCATCATTTACCAGCTTTTAAGGAATATTGCAGAAAACACACCAAGAGTCAATTTTTCTCATTTGAATTTCCTTAGACCTGATCCATGATTCTGTCTTTGAATTGAATGATTGGATCACCATGGTCAAAAACAGGAGAAAGCACCATCATATCGATACCCATATCCTCAAGAGATCGAATTTTTTCAATCAGTGTTTCCGGCGTACCGATCAGGTAATCCTCAATTACCTTGTCGACAGGGATGTTCAACCTTTCAGACAGGGTTTTCGCCATCTCTCTCGTTTCTTCTTCGGATTTTGCGATTCTGATGGCATCGAAACCGGAAATCATATAGTCATCCATATTCTTGCCTGTCTTCTCAACTGCTTCCTTAAACCTATCAAGAACATCCCGCATGTTCGATATGCCACGGGAAGCTATATTCAGACCTTGTGCATACCTTGCAGTTACTTGGAGCATTCTCGGCTTGGAGCAGCCAACAGAAATGCGCATGGGATTTTGAATCGGTTGCGGAATATTTATTGCTCCTTTCAATTTCCAGAATTTCCCTTCAAAATCGACAACTTCCTGGGAAAGCATTAAGTTGAGTATCTGCAATGAATCAATCAATCGGTCAACTCGTTCTTTTGCTGATGGCATACCTCTGCCTTTTTCCATCAGATCGTACCCAATGTATTCCGGTTCATTCCAGCCAGCACCGATAAGCACTTCATATCGTCCACCAGTGATGTTGTCCAAGGTAGCAATTGACTTTGCAAGATATGCGGGGTTCCGTAGGCTATTGAAGAGTACAATGTGACCAATGCGAATGGTCTTGGTTAGTGCACCAATCGCAGTCATTGTTGTCCATGCTTCAAGATAGGGTTCCCTTCCTTCATCGTCAAATCCGTGCACATGATCATTGATGAAAACACCCCAGTAGCCCAAGGATTCTGCGGATCGAGCCTTTTGCAACATTTCATTGAACGTAGGGGATCGGATATATAAGCCGAATTTCATGGAATGCGATTTGAGGATGACATAAAAGCCTGATGAAAGGGGAATGTGTTGACTATAAGGTAATTCTTGCATCCAAGATAACTGG
Source organism: uncultured archaeon (assembly GCA_964645535.1). GTDB lineage: Archaea > Asgardarchaeota > Heimdallarchaeia > Heimdallarchaeales > Kariarchaeaceae > WAKA01. Next base: position 2,293 of record CAZYCQ010000070.1, read on the forward strand.
TTTTTGTCCTTTCGGTAAGGCAAGAATCGGGTTGATATCGATTTCCTTGATTTGAGGATGATCCACCACGAGTTGGTTGACACGTAACAGGGCATCAATTAATGCCTCTATGTCAGAAGGAGGTTCTCCCCTAAATCCTAAAAGAAGAGGATATCCCCTAATTTGGGTGATCATCTCCTCTGCATCCCTCCGTGATATCGGAGCCAACCGAAAGACCACATCCTTCAGAAGTTCGATCAAAATCCCACCAGAACCAATCATCAGTACATTTCCGAACTGTCTATCAAAGGTTGATCCCATTGCCAGTTCCACTCCGCTTTGGTAGAATTTTTGAACCATGACAGGTCGATCTTCTTCAGGAACCTTATTTCTGTCATAAACGTCCTGTATTGAAAGCCATGCATCAATCAATTCCTCAAAATTGCGGATGTCTAGGAATACACCGCCTGCATCGGTTTTATGTTCGATTTTGGGTGATGCCACCTTAACGACGACAGGAAAACCAATTTTCTTTGCCTCAGCCAACAAGTCATCAGAGGTATAGACGATTTTAGTTTCTGGGAAACGAAGACCATACAATTCAAATATTTCCTGAGTAAAACGTGGATCAAGCAATTCTCCAGGGTTTCCTTTCTTGAGGAGGGTAGCTACTCGCTTTATTGATTTTTGATCCTTGACCAATCTGACCGGTTCTTCGATTGGTGTCTCTCGCCATTGATAATAGGTATACATATCTTTAAGGACCCTAGCAGCTGATTCAGGGAAATCAAATATGGGAAAGTCCACATCCAAGTCACTTTCACGGATAATATCTCGTCCCATGAAACATCCTAGAACTGGTTTTTCACTAGCCTTGATGATTGGATTGACAGCCTGTGCCACTTCCATGGCCTGAATCATCAGTGGAGGGACAAATATCAAAATCACACTGTCGACATTCTCATCTTCTAGCAATATTTTCAGAGTTTCCTTGTACCGTTCGGCATTTGCACTGGCGATCAGATCCACGGGATTAAGAGGGCTAGCCTCAGGCGGGATTACCTTTCGTAACTTTTCCAATGTTGACTCTGTAAGCTCAGCAATCTCCATTCCAAGAGAAATCAATGTGTCGGTTGCCAAGGTTCCTGGCCCGCCGGAATTAGTGAGAATTGCCACCCGTTTACCTTTTGGTAGAGGTGCCTTCAAGAAGCCTATTGCTGAATCAAACAGTTCCTTGACAGAATTGACCCGGATAATGCCAGAGCCCTTCATTGCCGCAGAAACAACATATTCCTGTCCCGCAAGTGCTCCAGTATGAGAAGAAGCTGCACGTGCGCCTTGAGGAGTTCGACCACTTTTGACCATAAGGATTGGTTTTTTCTTGGATGCGGCCCTAGCGACAGAAGAAAAGTTTCCGGGGTCTGAAAACGCTTCCAGATATCCAAGGATTACCTTGGTATCGTCGTCATTCATGAAAAGTTGGAGCATGTGGTTTGCATTGACATCCATCTTATTTCCCAAGGAAACAAATTTGGAGAATCCAAGTTTCAGTTGGGTAGCATACTTCATGATTACGACACCAAGCGCACCCGATTGGGAAATGAACCCAATGTTACCAGGGAGTGGTTTTACCGGTGCAAATGTAGCATTGAGATATGGAGCATGTCCATTCAAAATACCCATGCAATTGGGTCCGACAACCCTCATTCCTCCTTTTCGAGCAATTTCTGCGATTTCCGCCTCCAGTTGGGCACCTTTTTCACCTATTTCCTTGAACCCGGCAGTGATGATCACTGCAGCTTTGACACCCAATGAAACAGCTTCCTCCATGACTTCTTTCACATATTTTGCAGGTACCACAATGATTGCAAGATCAATTTGATCAGGAATGGCGGAAAGAGATTCATAGCAACGTAGGGAATTTACGGAATACGCATTTGGATTCACGGGATAGACCCGTCCTTCAAAATTCAGTTCCAGAATGTTTTTCAGGATCTCCCTTCCAATGGAATTGGGGTTGCGGCTTGCACCAACAATTGCAACGGTGCGAGGATTGAAAAGGTAATGTATGTTGTCAGTCATCGAGGTCAGGTTAAAATTCTATACCATTTTATTAAATGAAATGAAAGATTTCTAAATTTTTGCACCATCATATCAACCATGGATTGACCCATTCGATGGTTTGTGCATGTTCAAGGAATTGATCTAGATATGGATAATCTATCAATTTCAGATACTCTACAAGATAATGTTCAAGATCCAACCCAATGGAATATCTTAGTCGATCAATGTCAAATTTGGTTTGTTCATCAAGGTCAGGATAATTCCTTACCATTTCAGCCATACTTGTGATGGTAGCCCTAGCGGAATATAAGATTTCACGTAATTCAGAAATTCGACCTTTCTTCCCTAGTTTTTCGAGTTTCTTGAGAAGATTTGTCTTTTGGATGAGAGAATATTTGGCATCTAGAATTTCGGGTGCACCACCGAGCATAAATCCCCCTTTTTCATTGACAAATTGGATTGCCTGCAAGCATTCCTTATCAAAATTCGAACAACACGACTGTCCAAGATAGTCGACGACAGAAGAGATGTAATGGTCGAAATCCAAAGAACCAGTGTTTGGAAACCGGAAATGTCGCTGTGTAAGTAATCCCCAAAAAATAACAGTCAGAAATTCTTTGGGTAGCCTTTGAAAACCAAGCTTTACAGCTCTAGGAATTGCATCATCTTTCTCGATGGGTTCATCCTTGTTTTCAAAATAGGCCTTTACTACCTTTTGGATCTCAGCTTCAATCTCTTCCACTGAAAGATTGAATCTTTGCCCATCAGTGATTATTCGATTGCATTGACCTAAAAGGAGTTCTAGAGCCGCAATATTTGTATCGCTTCCAACCATCAGAATAGAGCCATCTTCCAGCTGACGGAATTTGATTGTGAAACCTTTTGCCTGGATTACTTGTAGGGGATTGGAAGTGAGTTCGTTTGAGACTGAATAAATTGCCTTGAAGATACCTGTAATCAGATAAGGATCCTTTGAAAAGGGCTTGCCCACTTCGACGAATATATCGGGAGGGCCGTCTTTGGTGGTGATCACGAAAGAACTCATACTACATCAACTTCAGGTCTGTCGTGAGAAATAAATCGAACCTACACCCGCAACAAAGCCGCCAAATTCCACCACCATTGAGACGTTGGTAATTGCGAATGCAGTGACTTCATTGAAGCTGCCCAAAGCCAATATCAAATCAATAAGCTGTTTCAGAAAGAAGAAAAAGAAACAGGCGACCAGAAGGTATTGAGGGGTAAGGTTCAGTTTAACACCAGTCATTTGAACTCTTTTCTTGTTTTTGCGGAATGCGTAATACCCATACCCTACAATCCCTGCACTGAACCACACTCCATTTATTTCTACTATAAGTGAGGTGGCAGTGAAAATTTCACGAGCCCAATCAAGATATTCCAACATTAGAAATGTGAAAATTGCCAGAAAAATATATCCATAAAAAATCACTCTGCCGAAAGGATGTAAGGGTTGATGATTGCTAGTGGAAGTCATCACATCCTATATTATCTATCGTTATTTAACATATTCAGCAGGTACATGTTCCAAATTTGATTTTTTCTGCATTTGCAGTTCATTTTGCACCAATCCTTGGAAAGCAACAATCCCCAATAACGCCATCATTACGCCAGCAACATAAAATGGAAGGTGGATATCTAACCCATAAAGATATGCACCCAATAATGGTCCCAATACCCTTGCAATAGCGGCACCACCAGAATTAATCCCCATTCCTTCACCCATCTCTTCCTTTGAAAGTCTCAGAGAAACCAAACTATTAAGGGTAGGGGTAAGCAATCCCTGACCAATACCTATCGGCACCAAAAACAGAAATAATGTGTATCGATTTTCCGCAAAAGGGATCAGAATGAAACCCAGAACATTCAACATGAAACCGATAACCACAGTCTTTTCATTTCCAAGTTTCTTCACTACGACTCTGATAAAGCCTGCTTGAACAAAAATCACAACAATCCCGATCAGGGCAAATGCATATCCTATTGTACTTTCGTTGAAGAAAGGATCAATTTCTGATGCATAAAGTGCGAACATTGCTTCAAATGAACTGAAAACCATTGTTGTAATGGAGAACATTGAAACCAGAAGCAACACCTGTGGAAGGCTCAAAATATGGAAGATTCGTTTTCGACTGGGACCCAGACTTTTGATCTGTTCCCTTTTTCTTTTGATGTGATCTCTCAATTCCTCGGAAAGCGTTTCTGGAAGATTTACATACGCAAATAAGAAATTAAGGAGTGCCAAGACCGATGCCAAAAAGGATGGGGCAGCGTATATAAACTGTTCAAATCCGGGGATAAGAATTCTGCTGGTTGCCGATCCAATGGCAGGACCAAATGTAAAGCCTAAGCCAAAAGCAGCACCAATAAGCCCCATTCTTGCAGTTCTCTTCTCAGGTGGAGAGATGTCTGCAATAAAAGCTCTTGCAGTGGGAAGGGAGGCAGCTGTGAAAAAGCCTGCCAAAAATCTGGCAAAAAAAAGTTTGGGAATAGAATCAGATATTCCAAAAACAAAAAAGGAAATCGATGATCCAAATAATCCAACCAAAACGACAGGCCTTCTTCCAATCCTATCTGAAAGCCGTCCCCAAAAGGGAGAAAAGAGGAATTGAGTCAATGAATAAATTGCCAAGATTGCACCATATTCGAGTTCTGAGCCATGTAGCGTATCCACTACAAAATAGGGAAGGATTGGAATGATTATTCCAAAACCAAGCAGATCAATAAATACTGCAAGAAACATTAGGGCAATCCCGCGTTTTTCAATCTCTGAAGGAATTGCAGAAACAGGTTCATTCATACCTGCAATAGAACTTTACCCTAATAAAGCATTCCGATATATCGCATATTCGAAACGTATTCGCGGAATAGCATCTCTTGCATCAATTCGAACCCATTCCCTAACATTATAAAGCAGAAAAGAGAAAGAGGTTTGAGGCGTGACTTGCAAGCAAAGAGAATGCCAAAATTAATTATGGAAAAGGTGAAGCTGAAAAGGTCCTCAAAAATCATCAATTACCAGAAACCGGTTCTTGACCTTGCCTGCAATATCACCAAGAAGGCAGACAGTATTTTTGAGGAGAAGCAGATTAATCTTGAGGATTTTTTTGGTACACCAAAAATAATTATTCAATTGGATCGTGACCCCATAAAGATTCCAGACAACCTAGAGGAAACAGAGGATATTGAAAAGTATGTCATAGAGTTGCTTCAGAATGAAGACCTAACCATTAAACTTGAAACCGACAGGGTAGGAGGGATATTCAAATGGTATCCCAAAACAGACACCCTTCTTTTGGTTGTGGTCTATGGAGTCAATCCAACCAAGAACAAACATCATCTTCTGCCAACAACGGATTATCCAGTACGGTTGTTCCGAGCATCAAACGCTAGTACAGGAAATAGGGCCTCATTGGGAAAGATCTTGTTTTCTGCCATCAGTTGGATGAAGGAAAATGAAAGAGAACAGATGGATCTCGACTACAAAAGATTCCTCAACAAATCTTTTCAGCCATTTCTTGATTTTCTATACTATGAAAGGCTTTCAATCAGAAATCCAAAATACCGACCCCAATGTACGTACACCAAGCTTCCGAGTGACGACAATCGAGGGTATCTTGAAGTCAACGACCCTCCAAGACAGATTACAGAAGGGGGAAACCAGATTGCTGCAAAGGACAAACAGGGAAACACATACTATTCTGTCAGGGTAGCAGATTATGATGAGCATGAACAGACGATCATAGTTGAAGACGGAGACAGAATCGAAGATTGGCCTGATGAAGGAATATTGTTTTTGGAAGGAGACATCGCCAGCAATCGCAGGAAAATGCAGGCAGTAAATCTTCTGATCAGTAGAACAAACCCGACATATTCCAAGCTTGCGGATCTGCTTATTAGACCATGGGGATTACCTCCTGCCGAATCCCTACCGCGATCCTATTTCCATCCCAATATTTCCCATGCTATCGAGATCTCAAAGGGTCAGGCAGAAGCCATTGATCTTGCATTAAGCACGGATGATGTAGCCTTGATCCATGGACCTCCAGGTACAGGAAAAACCACTGTGATCGTTGAAATCATTCGACATATGGTGGCAAACGGAAAAAGGGTGCTAATGGTTGCCCCGACACATGTTGCAGTTGACAATGTTCTTGAACGCGTTGCCCATGAGAAGGGGGTTGTCGCGGTCAGAGTGGGGGGAAGAAAATACATGCCAGATCACTTGAGAAAATATCGGCTACAGGATCGGGTATACGATTTAAAAGACACATTGCCTTCGTTGCAGAATGCTAAAGGGGAAGATCCAGAACTAAAGAATCTTCAGGATGGATTTTTGGACAGGATGAAGGAGAAGGATCAGCGATATTTTGAGAATCTTGTTCTTGATCAAGCAAATCTTGTTTGCGGAACAACAATTGGGATTGCAAGATTTTATGAGAAATCAACCAAGAACCCAATCAATTTTGACATGCTTATTATTGATGAGGCAAGCAAGGCAACAGTCATGGAATTTTTGGTTCCTGCGGTCAGAGCAAGAAAATGGGTACTTGTGGGAGACCACAGGCAATTGCCACCGTATGTGAATGATCAAGAATTACGGATCTATGTGCAAAGATACTTTGAAACGTCAGAACAGGAGAAAAAGGATACAAATGGATCATTTGATGAACGTACCGATGAATTGGTCGGCCAACTCAGGAGATTCCATGAGGAACTTCATGCCTTAACGGCAGGTCAGACCGAGAACCATTGGAAAAAGATTGTTGAGTTGCTCAATTATGATAAGAGAGCCATCCAGTCGGTAGAAGAAATGGTCAATCTTGCATTGGGAAGTTGTTTCCATTATTTCCTTCAGCGGGTTGATGAATCAAGAAATGCAAAATTGGTTTATCAACATAGAATGCCATCCATTTTGGCGAACTTCCTTGATGAAGTCATTTACAGGGGCAATCTTAAGACATCTACAGATGCGGCAGCACATGGATTTGTCCTTCCGAGGATCAAAAGCCTTGGCATCCCCCAAATTAAAGAACCAATGGTCTTTATTTCCACAGAAAACTATCCAAATCCCCATGAGAGTCCTGGCAAGTGGAAAGGCTATCGGAATAGTGCGGAAGCGGACAGCATTGCAGAGATTATCTCGAACATTATCACCATTGATGCAGAGAGTTTGGGGTTCAATGAGGAAAATCCAATGACAATTGGTGTCATCACATATTATGCAGACCAATCAAGGGAGATCAATCGCCAGCTGAGGCTTCTTGATGGTCTAGTTCAAGAAAGAGGATGGAGATACAATGTACCCGGAAAGCCGATTAAGGTAAGGGTAAGTATTGTTGACAGATTCCAAGGGCAAGAACAGGACATTGTCCTTTTGAGCTTGACAAGGAGCAATACACGAGGAAACATTGGATTCTTGAAAAACCTTCAACGGATCAATGTCAGCCTTTCGAGGGCGAAGCATAATCTTCTGATCATTGGAAATCATAGATTCTTCAAGAATCTCCGTGCACCAAAGAACAAACCGATCATCCTCAAAGAATTAGCCAAGTATACCCAGAAACACCGGCTTGTGAGAAGAATAAAATATTAGATGAGGGAACAGAATGTTTTCGAGTACATTACGAAATTGGGCAAAACACAACAAGGATTTTACCTCCACGCTTGTTCTCAAGTCAACAACACCAGTATCATTGTTCAAATTCACAAAAATTGAAGCCAGAACGAGAACCAAATTGGAACCTATCGAATGGATGGTGTTGAAATGTGCAGATACCTTCGGTAAAGTGTCAAGGATTGAGGTTCACGCAATATCTGGATTTCAATTGCACATTATTGAGGAGATCATGGAAAAACTTGAAGAATCAGGTCAACTCAAAATCGAGGATTTCGACAAGGAAATTCTTCACAAAAACCTTTCCCGTTTGGAAAATGAGCTAGGTGATGGATGGAAAACACCTTTGGTTGAAAAGCTGCTTGAGAGGCCTATGATCATCCAATATTCGCTGACCGATTTTGGAAAAAAAGCCTTGAAAGGTAATTTTAAGACGCTTGAAGAAATAATCGACCTGTCGGTCTACATAACCGCTTCGCCATTCAAATTGTTTTTTGGAGACCTTGTGCTTAAGGCCCAAAGCTATGAGGAAATAGATGTGGATGCAGAGTTGGCAAATCGGGTCCTTTATCTTGCCCAGCAGGAAGGAAAGAAACTTGAAAATTCGATTGTCCCATTGGCAGTGACAAATGAAACTGCAATCGCGGGTTTTGAAGTGGAATCGTCAAATTTCTGGTTGTTGCTTGATGTGGAGGAAGAAGACGACTTTTCCGAGGAGATTCCGTTTCTGCCCTTCATCACATCAATCGCATTTGTGAGATGGGATAGCCCAAGTGTAGCAGATCCATTGGCAAATTTCGTCAGACTTGAGGGAACCGTGAAGGAGGTATTGAGTCAAGCCCTTTCAAAGCACTACAGGATAGTCAAGGATCTTATAGTCCAAGGGATTTCGCTCGAAAAGGATTCTGGAATTTGGACACTTGTCGCAGATCTTGAAATGTTCAAGCTTATCAGAGATGTGGATCGGGAACCCATTGAGAAATACATTTCAGAAGTCGAGATAGACCTGTATGAAAACTGGAGGGTCAGCTTGTTACTCAAGCTTGAACCTATGGAGGAACTCGATGAAATATCATTATTTGTTGCAAGGTTCCACAGTAGGGTTGACAGACAAGGGTTTACGGAAGAACAGGGGTATAATACTTGGGCAGAAATCCTGAATGAAGCAGGAAGAAAACCAAAAAGGAAGCAGTATAGAAATGCCTTGGATATTTTGCTTAAACATCGGGCAATTAAAGAAGAAAAACCCAAGATACAGAATTTGGTGGTGAATCTAGATTACTTGTTGTCCTATGCACAAAGGAAAAGACATGCATGGAAGTTTAACAGGATAAGGATACTCGAATCTTTAATCAAACGAGCCAAAATCAAAAAGGTGTACTTCTACTGTACTGAAGAATTATTTGCAAAGATTGACGAGACGGATCAGTTTAATGAATGGAAGAAAAACGTCGACTTAAGGGTGGTTGAGGATATTGAAGAGAGCGTAAGATTTGCCGTGGATAATTATTTCCATTTCATTGGTATCGATGAAGATAATGAAGAAGTTTTGGAAAAGCTCAACAAGAAAAAAGTGGATAAGATGAAAGTCGGCAAGAGGTTCATTGAATTGAAAGGGGACAAAAATCTTGAGATTCCAGAATTTGAACCGATTTTTCATTGGCTTCCAGAAAATATTCTCGATAAATTGTACAATGAATATTACTCAGATTAATGCGGGAAGTATTTGGGTTTTAACTTCTCCAAAGCCGACACGATAATGCTCGTTTTCGGCATAGGCAGTCATGATGACCGTATCATAATCTTCCAATGCCCTTCTAGTCTCACCATTAGGAAGTTCAAGAGGTTCTTTGCCTCTCCACGTCAATTCCAATAGACAAGCCCGTGATTCCTTTGTGGGCCCACTTATTGTTCCCGTTCCACAAAGGTCTCCTGTCTGCATATTGCAACCAGTAACAGTATGATGCGTCAACATCTGGTCAATTGTCCAATAAAGATATTTGAAATTGGATTGCATAATCATAGCAGGTTCGGTCATGTTCTGCGTTTGCAAGAAGGTCTGCAAGGTAATATCAAAGCATGCATCAGATCCTGTTTTGAGGTATTCCATCGGCTCTGGAACCTGTTTTTCCCGTTCAGTACGAAAAGGCTCCAAAGCCTCGATGGTCACTACCCAAGGAGAAATCGACGTCGCAAAATTCTTTGCGGTGAAGGGTCCCAATGGACGGTATTCCCATCCTTGAATATCTCGAGCACTCCAGTCGTTCAATATTACGAGTCCAAAAATATGATCAAGAGCTTCAGAAATAGGTATCGATCTCCCCAACTCATTACCTTGTCCAATGACAAATCCCATTTCAAACTCAAAATCTAGAAAACGAGATGGAGAAAAGAAGGGAACTTCATGACCACCGGGACGAATCTGCCCCTTTGGACGATGGATATCTTGACCACTGAGGATAACTGAACTGGCTCGACCATGGTAACCGACAGGTAAGTGCAACCAATTATCTTGCAAAGCATTTTCTGGTCCACGGATGATGGTGCCAACATTAGTTGCATGGTATATGCTTGCATAAAAATCGGTGAATTCATTCACTTTGAATGGGAGATGCATAGTGGCATTGGATTGAGGAATCAATGCATTTTGACGAAGTTCGGGATTGTCCCGCAATTCACCAGGTTTATCCTGTAAGAGATCAGACACGGTTTTCCTCACACGAGACCATACATCTTTTCCTTTAGCCATAAACGAATTTAGAAAAGGATTGGAAAAAATCGGTTCATCAAGAATATCTTGAAAAAAGCCCTTCTCCTCAAGGAGTTGAAGATCAAGAATATAATCTCCAATAGCCACACCCACCCTAGGTGATTTTTCGTCTGTTGAAAATACGCCATACGGTAGATTTTGAATGGGAAATGGATGTTTGGAACTATAATCAATGAAAGATTTTAGATTTGGATCTGTAGTCATTACTATTTTTGATTTTAGTTTTGTTTTTTTGTGTATCCATTCCATTGCTTGAAATTGGCATAAAATTAGAACCATGGTTGGACTATCTTTTCACCTTTTTCATTCAACTTTCGAATGGCGAATGGTATCAGTCTAAGGGTTTCTTGGTCAAGGAAAATGCGGTCATTCTTGCTTCGAATTAAACCGAGATTTGAAACGCTTTCCCGATTTTCACTCAATTTTTGCAACCAATGGAGCAAGGGAAATGCATAGTCTGCATATTGAGGATGTGATATTAGTTTTCCATCAGGATCATATTCCCGGAGAACTAGCTCACTTTCGAGTTCACGGTTGAGTCTAAGGAGAATGCCTTCAATAAGAAGTGGATTGCCTTCATCCTGAAACAAGGAATAAAGAGAAAGTATACGTTCCATTTCTGTGAAAGTCCGTTCCAGCCATGTTCGAAAGCCATCACGTGGCCCACCAGGCATATCCGGTGCCCGTCCGGGTATCTTTCCGAATGAATTGAAGAAATAATCAATGTATTTTTCGAATTTTACATCTTTTTGTGAACCGCTTCGATAACGGGCGCTCAACCAAGTATTCATCAGATACCCGTCCCTGTTCACATTGGGAATCAAGGTAAATTGATTCCAAGAAAACAAAAATTTCTTGGTTTCCTTTACCAAGGTATACGCAAACAACAGCACTGTTGCTGTAAAACGAGAATAGACATCCGGATCCATCAGGAGATCATCAAGGAGAGTGAAAAACGGGCTGGGATCCAGCTTCGTCAGGATTTCCGATTCATCCCAATAAACCAGAAGACGGCCAAGAAGGTAAATCTGCCAAAATCCAAGGCGAGGATATACCCGTGCATCCTTGTATCCTTTGAATTTAGCAATCAGCATCTCCAATAGCCGCAAATCGTTGCTTTCTGCAAAACGGCTCCATTCCCGTTCTATCACCTTCCTCACATTTTTGAAGGAAGAAGGACGCACAATTGGATCTTCTTCACCATTTGCTAAACGGTCAAGGTAGAGCGGGTCTTTTTTTTCCTCAATCAATCGTATCATTGAATTCAGGAAATCGATCTGGGCTTCAAATGCTTCATTCAATATGTCCCTAAGCAAATCAGATGGATTAGGTGGATCCAGTCTGACCTTGAATTTGGCTTGGAAAATAAGAGTCATTTCCTTGAAAAGGAAACGGTTAAGTGTCTTGAACTTTGCAACAGACCGTACCCTTTGCTGATAGGATTCAGGATCGAATTTTCTTTTATAATAATTTGAGAAATCCCATTTTTCTGGAATTTGTGTAGGAGAACCTCTTCTCGGTCCAATAACTTTCTTTTTCTCTTTTTCTTGATCTCCCTCTTTTTCATTTGGTTGGGCATCCAGATTTGGGTCTTTTTTTGATTTGTCAGGTGGTTTGAAGTCAAGGTTTGGAGGGTTACCTGCCACAAGAGACCTATCACCATATAGATTAAAAGGAAACCCTTCCAAAAATGAAAGGTTGTTAACTCGTTCTTCTTAGATCAACTGCAAGGTGATACTGAGTCGGGGAATACTGACGGATTTTTGTGTAGTTCATAATTTCTACTT
>CAZYCQ010000071.1:0-14008 GCA_964645535.1 uncultured archaeon
AGTTGCAAAGGCTAGAATGACCCATTAGGGATTGAAACAAATGTGAAGAGAACAAGAAACCAATTATCTGGATGAAATCATCAATGCGTCTGATGGGCTACCGAATCTATTGAAATTGGATTTGGTAGAGTAATTTTAGAAATCAAACATCATTCAGGTTAATTTTTGTTCCTTTTGTAAACGATCATCACGATTGCGGATATGGGAAAGATGAGGGCAATTGGGAGCGGATTGGCGTTGCTCTTTTCTTCATGGAAATCGATGATCTCCGTCATCTCGGTAGTATGGCCGAAGGCATCCCTGACCACAAGGCGTACTTCATAGATCTTGGGTTCATCGATACCAAGATCGAAATAGGTGTCCGAGATTGTGGAATTGAAGTTTCCGGAACGGACAAGTGTCCCATTCAGGTAGATCTCATAATCTTGCAGGGCTTCATCTTCTGCATGGACGTTGATGCCTCGGGTACCGTTTTTGGAAAGGTCTATGACTTCAGGAGGGGCGTTGTCGACTCTGTCAAGACCGGAAGTGAGTTTCATTCTACCTGTAAAGGAGAATGAGCTGGACAGGCTCAAAGAGATGTTTTGATCCACGATCAGGCCAGTGGATTTTTCGATGAGTGCGTTTATCCTAGCACCATTGGAATCCATTTCTGTTTCGAAAAATCTCAGTCCGTCCTCTGTTTTTTCCTTTTTTACGGTTCCGAGTTCGGGGATCTCATCACCGACCTCAACATCTTTCGTTTTTGCAAAGAAGAAGCCAGTCTGTCCAATGGGAGGAGGAGTAAAAAACAAACCGAAGCCTGTGAATTCCTCATTGTTTTCAAGAAGGACGATATGGTATTCATCAGCTTCCGAGGAGACAGATGTGATGTTCTTTTCTTCCTTGTCCATGGTCATATCTATGGAAAAGCTGGGAACTTGGAGATCCCTGATGAAATTTCCATCAGAGTCGACAAGTCTCAGCTTGAAATCGGTGATGTTATGAACCAGGACGCCATTCTCTTTCACGATGAAGTTGACCCAATCGAAGGTTTGGATGAGTGTGATCTTCTCCAATCCACGGGGATATGTGGCATTCGGTTCGGACACACTTTCGACAATTGCTTGCCATGTGGTTTCCATGGTGAATGTTGATTGGTTTGCGCCTTCAGTAGTGGTGATATTGTAGAAGACCTTGTAGGACAGGGCTCCATCAAGGAGCGGGAAGTTGGCGGAATAAGTCGGATTGACGGAATTGGTGGGGGTGCTTGCGGTTAGCCCTTTTGGGGTGAGCAAGACCACGAAGAAGATCAGGAAAAAGGTTCTTCGTTTCATGGAATTGTATGATGAAACAAGAGTTAAAAACATTTTTCACCACAATGAGGGAAATCGCGTAATGTACTGAAAAATATCGGTTATTTTTCTTTTCGGATCTGGATTTGAAGGTCATGATCGACTTCTGAACACGATTTTGGGAGGATTGTTGCATTTTGCTGAGGAACATGGAATTTGAGGGATAACGAACGAATGTCGAGGGCAGGTTCAAAAAAAACAGTGCGTCCAATCTCCATAAAGATACAGCTTATTTGGGAAATCGACGTTGATGATGAAATGAGTTTGATTTATGACTTCAGGATAGGGTACTCAAATTGCCTTTCTTTTTCTTGAAAATATTACAGACGTAATTGCAAAGCCTAGGATAAAAGTGGCTGATGCAGTTTCACTTTGGGTTTGGGTCCCAGACGCTGATTTCACACTGTATTCCAGATGGGGTGGATTGGAGAAGGCTGTAAGGTATTGATTTTCTTTTGCAGACATGGTTACCCAACCGTCACTTCCGAATTCCTGAGCCAAAACAATGGTTAAGCTAGTTGCATTTTCGAGGAAATCGGTAATGGAAAAGACGATCTCATCGGTTGTTTGGGTAACAGTTATCGATTGATAGACAATGGGGTCATTTTCGTCTGCGAAGGCCAGATCCGTTGCGTTAAATGGGTTGTCAATTCCTGTGACCTCAAGTTCATTCCAAATTACATTTGGGATCACGTTTACGAAAATCTTTCTTGTTGCCGAGTCAAACACTGTAATATCAGCCTTGAATTCAAGTTTGGAAAACGGACCTTTGTCTGACAGGTCAAACCTCAATGCGCTTACAGAAATTCCATCGAGTGAATCTCCAATGTAGAGGTTTTCTGCACCACCATAATTGGCATCAGGATTGCCTAGAACGCCACCGACTGAGATGTAGGTGTCTTGGTCAGGTCCGATTTCGTTCTTTCCAGGAGACCATGTTGCAGAAACTGGTTTCCCAACTGCAACAAGAATCGCGAATGTCATTATTATTAGTTCAATTTTCATTGATCACACTTCCCCCCTTTATTGAGAAGAAAACACAATATGTTCTAAACCCTCTCCCCAACAAAGGGAATATCATATTCAGCGATTGCATTATAAAAATTTTTTTGTTACTTGTTTGGTATTTGGAGTGCTCATGAAAAACGATATGGTCTTCTTGGTCATCATCAAGCTTTCATGATTGAGAGGTTTGAGAAGGCGCTGTTCTGTGCCGCTATGGATAGGAAGCCAATGTAACCGGAAGTGAAGGTAGTGTCCGTGACCGACATGATTTCGTTCCCTTCGAATTCAAGAGTAAATGTGCTTCCTTCGACAAGAATGGACCAACTATAGATGTAGGTACCTCTGCTGGATGGAACCATGAGTCCTGCGGAGGTTGATGCTCCGATGACCGAGGATGTTCCGTTGACGACCTTTCCGAAGACAAACCTGTCGGTATCGCCATAGACATGGGGGATATGGGGAGAGGTTCCATCACCTGCAACGTTCTTGTTGCTCAAGTGATCTGCGGTATACAGTACCCAATAATAGTTGAAGACATCCTGATATCTGAAGACGAATCCGACTGCATCGTCATCACCCCATTCGATGTCGGATGAGAAAAGGAAATTTCCGAGAATGAAGTAATCATTTTCAAGTACATAAAGATGATCGTTGTTGGAATCGATAATGATCTTGTTGTTGGAGATGCTGATGCCAGCAGATGCACTGCCATGGTTTGAAACATTGTTGAGTCGATGGAGCTTCCATCCATCACTTGCCAAGGTGGAGCTTGAGATATTCGGAGAATAGAGGATGGGATTGGCCGAAATGATGGAGGGCACGAATACCTCGAACCTGTTTGAAAACCGATTGACACCGTTATCAAATCCTTCAAGTGTCACAATCACTTCGTCGGCTCTTGAGATCATTGAGGTCAGAACCACAGTGACGACATCGACCTGCAATGTCTGTCTTGGATTAATTGTATAGTTGCTGAATTTGAGGGACCAGTTTGGATCCTCTGCTCCGTTGATTCCAACGGTGACGTCCCTGATCTCTTCGGGATCTGAGCCGACATTGGTGACCACGACCCGAAGAAGGTCTCCAAGGTCATTTCCAGATTTGTCTGCTACACCTACATTCTCAATGACCAATTGGAAATTGGAGGAGTTGAGCCACCCTTAGGTCAGGGACCAGATGATGGCTCCGGCAGCGACGGTCAGGGCTATGATCAGGATGGTCGCGACGACAGGATGGACGGATTTTCTTCGTCGGAAGATTCTTGGAATTTTCCCCCTATAAATTTTGAATATATGGAATTATCGATTACATGGTAAATAAAAATTTCTGGCTTGCATTTTCAAAAAAATCCATATTGACAATTTATTCAGCACTGGTGAACTTTAAAATAAGAACCAAGAAGAACGTGCAAATTTAACCGTTGGATGGAAGTTGCTCCAGCAAAAAGCAAACAAGAAAAATGGCAGGATTTTGTTTGTCCTACCGATAGGCAAAATTTTTCTTGTAATATTCCATTGCCTCTTCCATTGCTTCCTTGATGATGTGTTCGTCTGTTTTTCGTTTGAGTATCTTTATTAGGTTATCTTGGACATGGTTTGCAATGCGATAAGTTTTCCTTATTCTTTCTTCAGGGGTGTAATGTTCACCATCAGCCATAAAACTTTTGTCTTCCTTTTGAAACTTGACAATTGCCTTCCAAATAAAACCCCTCAAGGCAATTTCAGAGATTGGGATTTTTTGGACAAGCAACTTACTGATTGCATAGATTTGTTTTTTTTGTTGAGGACTGACAACGAGTTTTGAATATTCATCTTCAATCTCTTTTACTTTTTTCTCTTGAAACATTAACATATAACAGGCAGTACAAATATTAAATTTTTTCTGGACTTTGTTTTTTGCAAGACAAAATTTTGATGTAAATTGGGTGGAATATAAAATTAGGATTAAGATAATTTTCAAATGCTGAACTGTTCCATTTTTTTCATTTTCCAACGGATTGGATCTCTTCTTAATGAAAACAGTAAATGCAAAAACAGAATTTGAGAATTGGAGTTATTGGAGGTGATATACGGAGTAGAAGTGGTTGCCTAAGTTGTTTTTTAGAAGGACAAACGGTCACCTCCGAAAAAACTTGTAGGGGCATGCAAAGACCAAACAGGGTATCTTCGGATTTACATCAAAGATAACCTTCCAATGATCGCTACAGAAAAAATGCTTAACCGGACTCTTAAATTTAAAGAATAAGAAGGATTGTAAAGTCTTTTTTTACTTAGACTCGAAAAGTCAAAGAGGAAAATCACACTACGGCCAGTGCATCAACAACGCCATATGAGTCTGCACTTCCCTCAACCAGTGCACGAATTTGATCCGCGGAATAATCTGGATGAGCGGCAATTGCCAATGCAACGACACCAGACACATGTGGAGTGGCCATTGATGTGCCGGAGTATACATCATATCCACCAGGGACAGTAGATTTGACGTCAACTCCAGGAGCCAATATTGTCTCACCCCTATTGGAGAATGAAGCTATGTTATTGTTGCTGTCAATTGCCCCTACTTTGATGACACCAGGATAAGCTGCAGGATAGCTTGGGGATGATGCACCGTCATTCCCGGTTGCAGCAACAACAACCACGCCATTGCTGAGGGCATAATTTATGGCAGATTCCAGTTCTGGTGAACCTTGGCTTCCACCCAATGACATTGATATGACATCAGCATCATCGGCAGTTCCAGCCACACCATCGGGGCCCTCTGTTGCCTTTCTAATTGCACCTGCAATTGCAGTGTATGAACCAGAGCCATCAGAAGCCAATGCCTTCAATATATAGAATCCAACGTCAGGGGCAACACCAAGAACACCGACATCATTATCTTGTGCAGCAATCGTACCAGCAACATGGGTACCGTGACCTTGGTCATCATTGCAGGGACTTGGATCTGCTTGGGTGCATTCAGCTTCGGTAATCGGTGCCGGCCAGAACCAAAATCCTGCAGCCCCTTGTGCGTAATAGGAATATCCCCAAAGGAATCTCCCTTGTAAATCCTCATGGTTCATGTCCATTCCAGTATCAATAATAGCTACAATGACACCAGATTCATCAACTTGTTGCTGTGCTTGATCCGCATTGATCCTCGAAATCCCCCATGGAATTTCCTGCCCTTGTGAAGGGGGAGGGGGAGGAGGGCACCCAATTCCGAACAGGTCACACCAAATGTCCGTTGCATGCACTTCCTCCAGTAGGTAGGCATCGTTGTTTGATGCCGAAGCAAGGAAGACATAACTGGACAGAACCATCATTGCAGCGAGTGCAATCGCCAATGTTGTTCGTTTCACGTTTAATCATCACCAAATTTCGTACTATTTGTTTGTAGTTGCGTGGTAGTTCGTACCACTGAATGCATCTAAAAACAAAATCATTTAAAAATTTTTTGCATAATTGATGTTTTTTTAGGAATGAATGTTTATAACCACGGTGTACCGGAGATGAAAATCGTACATCATTTGCACAATAAATTTAAAAATAGTCTGAAAAAGATAGCACACATGAAGAAACTGTCCATTGGATTACTTCTCACCGCAATCCTGCTTTTCTCCAATGTACCTTTGCGAACTAATGCATTGACACAGCAGGACAGAGTTATGATATTCGTCACGGACGCATATTATGGAGATGCTGACGGGGATGGATATACGGATGATGTTATAGCGATTGTTGATATAGCCATCGAATCAAACCAATTCATCTATCTGATTCAATATGAAATATACTTGCAGATGCCAAGTGGTACAGTCTATGGCTATATCTTTTGGATATTTACCATGAATCCAACGATACATATCGTCAACAATTTCTATAATCATGCAACAGAGAAAGGGGACTATACAATTCATGCATTTGCAGATTTTGCAGGAACTTTGTATCCAAGCGGATATGATACACACACTTTTGACCCTCCAGGAGGAGATAATGGGGATCCTCCAACCATAGAGGTAATTGTTAGTTGATGCCTATGGATCTTGATTTGTCGGATCATTTTTTGTTGTTGATGTTAAGGGAAGACCCTTTCATTTCACCAAACGAACTAGCAGAAGCGATGAATATCTCAGCTAATACGGTTAGAGCCCGGATACAGAGGTTGAAAAAAGTAGGACTCTTAAGAGGTGATTCCCACATTGATGATGCAGTTTTAGGGAGAAGAACCATTACAGAAGTATTTGCCACTCCAAACTATTCTTCATTGGGACTTAGGAGGATTGACGTCCTCTTGATAGGGATAAAGGATAAAAAAGCATTGCAATCAATCTACCATCAATTGGACAATCATCCCTATACTATATATCGGTCATTTGGTTTTTCTATGGTGCCCATGATCTATACCGTATTCGCAATGCCAGAGGATCCATTTGGCTATCTCAGACAATTTTTGCAGGGAATGAAAGACACAAACCTATTTCAGGACTATTTGATCTTTCAATTCCCATATCATATATCCACAAAGGAAATGCTGGATTATTGGAACATTCATCTTGGACAATGGGATTACGATATTTCAAGTTTGGAATTTACAAGCCATAAAATACCGGAGCAAAGGGAAGAATTTCAACAAAAATTCACTTGTCTAGACCTTATGTTGCTGAGAGAACTGACCATCAATGCAAAGGTGAAAATCAAGGATTTGAGTAACCATTACAAAAATGATCGGACAACTATATCAAGACATATGAGATATGTCAAGGAAAATTTGGTTCAGGATTACGGCATTATTTACGACAGGACAGTATTCAATTTAGGGAATTTCAGAATTTATTGGGGAGAATGGGAACGAAAATCACCCATTGTTTCGCTTATGGAAGGGCGTTTCCCATTCAATTCAAACATTTCATATGACAGGAAGCATTTCGTTTGGCTTGTGCAAGCGTCGAATCCTATTCTGAATGATCTCTCATTGCTTCTTTTTAATGAGACCAAACAGCTCAATCAAGCAATAATCTATACTGAAACTGGGTTAAGGTATTATTTCTATCCCAATAATTATGATTGTGAAAACAGGAGATGGAAATATGGAGCGGAATATTTGTTGATAGACAAAACAGAAGAAAATAACTGACTGAAAGATTCTTCCCATTTCACTTTCTTTTTGAACTCATTTCTAGATTCATCCAGACCTTTATGATATTTTTCGTGATTTCTTCAAAGATAACGAATAGAGTTTCCATCCTTGTGTTTTGGCGGCAATTTTTGGCTCGCCAAATGAATGAGATGATTTGATAAGTGGTATGGATTTAAGCCTGAGTATTCCTGAATTAATTTCATCATTGATCTCTTCAAAATTTTTACCTTAACCCAATTCGTATGTAAATGATGATATCCTTTCGATAAACCTTTGTAAACAAAGTTTAGGAAATAGATCGCATTATCCGTTCAGTCATGTCCACCGTGGTCTTGTCGAAGTTGAGGATGAATTGGATGGCAAGGTAGAGTTCTGCGGCAAATTCCTGGCGGAAGAAAAGGATTTCCTCCAATGAGGTGGATTGGGTTTCGAATTGTTTGTAAGCTTCGTTCCATTCTTCCTCGAAAATTTTCAACAATCTTTCAGTTTTTTCAGTCAGGGCGGATTTTGTCTCAAGAAGATTGGTCAGGGCTTCCATTGGGAAGTTTCCCTTGAAAGAATGAACTTGGTCAGGAGACACAAGCTGGGGAATGGTTTCAAAGAAGGATGTCCATCGACCGAGATGGAACTTGACAAGTGCCTTTTTCTCGGGATATTTTTCCATGAGCTTATCTAGTATCCTTTGGGAGAAGATAACGATAGTGTTGAACAGTTCATTCCGTTTGAGTTTTTTCTTGTTTTCCAGATTCGTTTTCATGGTTTCCCATTCATTTTCCAATTGGAACATCATTTCAAGATCTTGAAGAAAGGCATGTTTTTCACCAGGGGTTATGGTTCGGAGTATTTGGAGAAGAGGGGGATTGGGAATGTTCCAAGACCATTCTCCTTTCAATTTGTCTTTCTTTTCCTCATCTCCATCCTCCTTGGGTTTATAGAATAGTGCCATGAGGGTAATTCCAAGAAGAATGACAAAGATTATGGAGGAGATGAGCATGATGAGCCTCAGTTGCTCCCTTGAAAGTGAGGGATTCCGGATTGCTTCGACAATATTCTGATCAGTGGAGAATTTGTGGGGATTGTATTCTACCCTAATCGTTTCGATTCGTGTATTGTTGAAGGGATCCCTTGCCCGGATACCCACAGTAAGATTGATGGACACACCTTCAGCAATGGGCAAGATCACGTCTGCACTGTTAGTGCCTCTCGATAATTCCTGGAAAGGAATATCATTGACAAGGAGTTCAAGGGATGAAATTCCGGATTTATCGGTCACCTCCCATTCGACGGTGAGTTGACGTGTTTCAAGCACCTGACCATCATAAGGCCGAATGATCTCAATACTGGGCGCCAGCAGGTCATCGGTCGATTCCGTCGAATATTCAGCAAGGTTGAAAGAGGTATCCCAAACCCGAATGGAGATGGTACTTGGTCCATCCTGAGGAAAGATCCGAAAGAAAGTAGCGATCTGGATATGCGTTTTATTCCAAAAGAAATCAGGTGTTGGAAATTCCTGTCCGACATACAAACGGGAGAAGACAACATTTCCTTGGAAACTGACCTCAACCTGTCGCCATCCGACATTATCTGAGGCAGTGAAATTGACGGGAAGAAGGGTTGAATACGAAGAATTGCCGATGGGTTGATAGACAGTAAGGACAGGGGCTTCCGAATCGGTTTTTATGAGATGGAAGATGAAGGGTACGGAAGCTGTTGCGTTGAATTCGGAGGATTCGACGACCAGATTAGTTGAATAGTTGTCAGGAGGGATTTTGCTGTTCGAATAGTTTCTGAACAGAACATTATATTGCCCTGGAGCAATCAGAATGGCGGATTCGCCAAGATCATATTCAGGGAGCGTATCAAAATAGAAGAAGGCATCATTGACGGGAGACCCATTGAATGTGACGTTTTCTTCGACTACTCTGGTTTCGTTGGGATACAGGGAAAGGGAAGTGGTGTTCAATGTCAGGGACAGGGTGTTCTGCTGTATCTTTTCAGCTGCGGAGTGATTGAGTTGCGGTACCGTGATTGCAGCAATTGCCATGATCAGAAGAAAGGATTTGATCTTCAACACTCACATTAAGTTCCTCTAGAATTTGTAATTTGTGTGGGATAAGTGGCGAGAATGGCAACAAATTTTTCGGTCATCTTTCGTGGAATGTTCAACATGGAATGCAGGATATGAACTGGAATTTCATGTTGTCAAAGCAATTACTGCATGGATTGCAATCAGTCCTCAATAAATCAGTCTTCAATGGTGCTGATATCTCCTGGATCCTCACCTAGTGCCTGAGCCTTAAGGACACGTCTCATAATCTTGCCGCTTCTGGTCTTCGGCAATGATTTCACGAACTCAATATGTTCAGGAACCGCTATAGGACCCATTTCATGTCTGACATGGTTCTTGATTTCCGTTTCCAATCCCTCATACGGTTCAACTCCTTCATTGAGAATGCAATAGGCATGGATTGCATTTCCCTTGAGTTCATGGGGAAGTCCGATGACTGCCGCCTCTGAGACGAGAGGGTGGCTGACCAAGGCGCTTTCGATTTCTGCGGTTCCAAGCCTGTATCCGGAAACCTTGATCACGTCATCCAATCTTGCAATGATCCAGAAGTAGCCATCCTTGTCTTTTCTGGCGGAATCACCAGCACGATACCATTTCTGTTTCTCATAATGTGACCAGTAAACTTGCTTGTAGCGTTCATCATCTCCATAGATGGTTCTTGCCATTCCTGGCCACGGTTTCTTGATGACAAGTACACCTTCCTCTCCAGGGGGCACGGGATTGCCTTCTTCATCAACTACATCCGCATCGATGCCGAAGAGCGGTTTGGTTGCATTTCCCGGTTTCAGGGGAGTGATCGGATAGGGGGAGATCATGAATCCGCCGGTCTCGGTCTGCCACCAAGTATCCATGATGGGGCATCGTTCCTGTCCGACACAACGATAATACCATTCCCATGCAGCTGGATTGATGGGTTCTCCGACGGTTCCCAGTAATCTCAATGATGAAATGTTGTGGCGTGTCACCCACGAATCTCCGAAGCGCATCAGACCCCGTATTGCTGTCGGACTGGTATTCAGGATATTGAACCATATTTCTCGATCATCTTCCATACCCTGTTGGGATAGGGATAATTAGGTGCACCTTCATAAAGGATGGTGGTGGTTCCGTTGATCAGGGGAGCATAGACGATGAATGAATGACCGGTGATCCAACCGGGATCGGCAAAGCACCACCATCGGTCAGTATCCTTGATGTCAAATACGGTTTTATGTACGAAGGAGGAATAGACGGCATATCCACCATGTGTATGCTTTACTCCCTTCGGTTTGCCTGTCGTACCGGATGTATAAAGAATGAACAGCATGTCCTCGGCATCCATCTCAACTGTAGGGCTTGGTCCCTCAGCGATGGGCAGTGCCTTCAGGTCATGGAACCAGAAATCACGTTCAGCTTCCATGTTCACCTCATGGCAGGTTCTCTGAACAACAATGCATCTTTCGATGGTCGGACTCTTGGCCATGGCCTCGTCTGCAATACCCTTGAGATCAACTACCTTGCCTCTCCGGAATCCTCCATCAGCGGTGATCAGTAGCCTACTCTGTGCATCAGATATCCGATCCGCAAGGGCTGTGGAACTGAACCCTGCATACACTACACTATGGGCTGCACCGATTTTGGCACAAGCCAGCATGGCAAAAATCAGTTCAGGGATCTGAGGCATGTAAATGGTCACAATATCACCTTTCTTGACGCCCATGGCCTTCAGTATATTGGCAAAACTGCATACCTCACGATCAAGGGCATGGTAGGAGAAGGTTCTGACATCACCATTCTCTCCTTCCCAGATATAGGCAAGCTTATTGTGTTTCTCGGTTTTCAGGTGACGATCAATGGCATTGTGGACAATATTGATTTTTCCTCCGACAAACCATTTGTAGAATGGATGATTGGAATCATCGAGCACCTTGTCCCACTTCTTGAACCACTCCAACGATTCGGCCTGTTCAGCCCAAAATCCTTCAGGATCCTCGATCGATCGCTTATAGGTATTGTCATATTCCTTGACATTTGCATTCTCGACGATTTCCTTAGGTGGATAGTAAATCTTCTCTTCAGGAGCAATGAAAATTCAACTCGGTGAACCTTCATTTTTGTGGAGGTTCTTCAAGGTTTCGGGCAAATGATAAACATATAGCGAATGAATGATTTGGTTTATTGAGGATTATTTGTTATAGGTTTGATTTGATATATTCTTTTCCGCAAATGAGTGCTTTTCTCATGAATCTTGTAAACCTTCGCTAATTCAGAGCAAGTTTCATGTATGAAGCCTCCTTTCTGCAATTTGGACATCTTCTACTTTTCATCAACCATAGACGGATGTGTGGTTCGTGAACGATGGTTTCACAGCATGGCATGATAACCAATTCTGAGGAGTCCTCAATAGTGCCCCGACAGATAATACAAATCCTTTCACCACTTTCCATACTAATAAGCCTAGCCCTAGTGATTTCAAGGATTCTTTCGGTATAGATCTTGTATATTTTTTCGATAATACTGATGAACGTGATTATGAAATCACATACTTTGGAGATTTCTGTTGCATCAGGGAGTGCCCGAACTACGTTTGTTTCTTTGGTTCGAAGTGCTTCAGTATGATCCATTATTCTGTTTAGGTTAGCCATGTATTCGGGAACAGAAATCAATTCCTTTACCAGAAAGTCATTCGAGCACCTAATGAAATACTTGTCAACAAGTTCTGGATGAGTTTCAGCATTCCGGTTGGATAATCTGTCTTGGTCATTTCTTTTGGTAATTGTCAGATCAATGGTGTTCTGAATGCCTTGGTGAAATGAAAATTCAATTATAATAAAATCGCGATATTTAGGGATATCGTGCATTGTCAAGATCTTGAAACGATAACCTCCTTTAGAGATTGACCATTCGCTGATAGGAACAGTGATTGCCCTTTTGATTGGAGAACTACTCTCTCGACTTATTCTGTAATCCTTGAACTCTTGGGATACATCAAATCCATTCTCAATGAACACAGAATACCATTCCTGAAGCTGGTTGTGCAATTGTGATTCCTTAGTCCAAAGCAAGACAACCAGACTAGCCAAAACGAAGAAGGTAAAAAATAGAACAATCATATAAATATGTAGGAAAATCAAAAATATAAAGTTGTTTGCCTATTTATAAAGCAAAAACAATTTGCACCTCCAATTGAGGGAGAGGAAACAAGATCTTTTCTTCAATCAAACAATCCTTAACATTTTCCGCACATGCTCCATCAATGTTTCAGATGGAGAGGAAATGGATAAGCCTGATCTGTCTTTGGTTGTCTTGCTGCAAACCTTTTTTCATTCCGCAATGCTCATGGTTTTCATCAATTGCCATCATCGAACCATGAAACGATACCTGAGTTCCGTGGCTTCTGCTGTGTCTTCCCAGCTTTTCCTTACACCTTGGGAAAGCTGATCAAGATCGACTTCGGGCTCGTTCTCATCCTCCTTGAACAGGACTTCCCTGAAACGAGCCCGGAGCTCCGGATCCTTTTCAAGGCGAACGATGAGCATTTCGACGAAATCGTCTGTCATAGTCAATAATATATGTCCATTTTCATTAAAAAGGATATTGGCCGGAAAATTGGAGAGTTATTGCAACCTGTTTGGAATTTTTGGAGAAACACAAAAGTGTTCTTTATTGAAAAAGGAAAATCAAATTTCAAGTGAGACAATAGGGAGTTATCAAAAATTTTCTGTTGATGGATTATTCCTGCTTTTCATTGATTATTAAGGCAACTCCTTCATGATTCTCAATAATTTTTGCTGCATTCAAATGCTGCATCGTTAATATTGCAGCATGATGTACAGATAAAACCAAATCCTGCATTGTTTGGTCACTTTCAAGTTCTGTTATTTTCAATCCCATGCTTTTTCCTTCTTTTATAGAAAGGTGCCTTCCATAGGCTGCCATTCCGCTACGGATTTCATTAAGTATTTCATTCCAGCTGGGCATCTTTTGCATTTCCAGATTGATTGGAGTAAATCACATATTTCTTCGGTCTGTGTTGTTTTTGAATTTTTATTGGGGTTATTATGTCAAATACATTCCGTTTCGACTTTTCAATCAAACGATACATTTCTCTGATTTCTTTTTCTGACAATCTTTTTTTATCAGCCATCTTATTTCTATTTTTTTTAAGGAAATAAAGGATTTTGCGATTTTGCTAGATTTGTAGCTATAATGATTTTTTCTTATTTCAATACAATAAGCACAAAGTTAAAAGAATGCAATTAAAAGACATAATTCCTCGATTAAATATTACACTTGCTTTTTTTTGCGTATAAGCCCTACTATACGCGAAAGTACCTATAAGTCAATCAATGGGTCTTCCATGGGAACCCGAGAAATGTTTCAATTGAACCTTCAACAAAAATTTTTTTCCAGTTTCCGAAAATCGACAGATTGAAGTGGTCAATGAAGTTACCATGACACAAGATCCCGAAATCAGATTAAATGTTTGGCAAGACAACATGGA
>CAZYCQ010000072.1:0-13732 GCA_964645535.1 uncultured archaeon
CACCCCTCCTTTCCATCGACCTTGTTCCAAGTCGTAGTTTTCCGGATAGAAGAAGTACCGCATGGAAGTCGAGGGATCGATCACCATCTGGTCAAGGAATTGGGTCATGGGCAGGAAGATCTTGATGATTTGGTTGGCAATTCCCGAGGGACAGTAGACATACCAGAGGAATTCTCCATCGGCTGAATTGCAAGAGAACTGGGATGCGAACGGGAAATTCTGTGAATGCAGGTACATCTGGAACTTTCTGAGTTCATTTCTGTCCATTGTTCCGGAGAAGGCAAAAATTGAATTGAGATTGAAGAATTCCCTGTTGTAGATTATGGTTTCCTTTGTCAGGTATTTTTCACGTAGCTTGTTCAATCTCCGGGTGATGGTGGCAACATCTTTTTCATAGAGTTTTGCCAGATCCGTTGCTTTGACCTTTGAGTTGATGGACAGCTCGCGTAGGAGGTACAGGTCAAGCCTGTCCCCATTGAACTGGGTTCGTGCATCATTCGGTTCAGGTAGTTTTCCATTGGGTTTGTATTCTGTGTATGACCGTATGAAATCGAAGTTCCACTTGAATTCATCGAAGTTCCATTTGGTGAAATCGTCTTTGGTTTCCAGACGTGTGGGGTGGTCGATTAGGACGGCCGAGTTGCACCATCCGTTGCCTTCAACAAGCTTGAGGAGTTCTTCAAGCCGTCCAGCTTCTTCTGGAGGGACATCGAATTGGGCATAGACTGCTGGTGCTCCTGCTGTTCCTCTTGCTCTGAAATATGTGTAGGGATGATTGTCCAGCATCTTGATGATGCGGTCATAGTTCTGGTATGTCTTGATTTCCCTAAACATTACCTGAACCCTTTTAAGACCAAGAAGACGCGGATCGGGATGACCTACTCTTTCGGAGACCTTTCTCTCTCCAAGGATGGAGTCATTGATTGTCCTGTCCCTTCTCAACAGGTTTTCCTTTTTGAGGTGGTCGATCCATGCCCTGATGGTGTTGGGAGCGACGTCCATCTGGTCAGCCAGCTGCTGAAGGGTTGCTCTGGGATTGTTTCTCAGGAGTACGACCAGTTGGAGATGTTTGATCCCAATTCCCATACAGGTACCTCAGTTGACCCTTACGCCAAATCCGGATGAATCTGAGTTGTCTCCTCCAGGTGGGTCAAAAATCATGTGATCGGAATCGGAGATATTGGGGTCTCCATTGAGGGTTGCATGAACCGAGGTGGAGTACCAACCCGATTCCGTTGCGGTATTGTAGAAGAAATTGGTTGCAGTGACTTGAGCCATGTTGGTGACGATAAGGACGTATCCCACATAGGTTTTGCCCGAAGGCAGGGCGAGATCGACGGTGTAGGTGAGACCATTGAGAGTACCTCCGCCCTGTATTGCGAAGTGAATGATTACCACCACATCATTGGGGACACCTCCACCATCCGCATCGGTGTAATATGCATCCATGATGGTGGCAGTGACTGAGCTTGCAGTGGCTGCATTCACGGAGTTTCCATGCGGAAGGAAGGTCAGTGCCATGATCGTAACTATCAGGACGAATTTCAGTTTTCGCATGAATCAGCTCTCTGAAAACGATTTAAAACTCTTATGCGTGGGTTGCAAAATAATTCATTAAAATTCAGATAATTTATGGATTATTTGCATTTCCTGCTTGGTCACCCATGTCCAAAATGGCTTGCTTTGAGTTTATTGGCGAAATCTCCTGAATGAATGAAGTCTGCAAGGTTGTGCAACATTTTGCAATTTTTTACAAGAAAAGTTAATAAATTTTGCATTTTATGGTCGATCGTTGCGGGTTCGTTACGGAATTCGCAAAACAACAGAAAAAATCGGAGAATGAATATGAATCACCGAAAACAATTTAGTCTGTTGGTGAGTTTTCTGATGCTCACCTCATTTCTGCCGTTGATCGGAACAGGTGCTTCCGTTGCGGCGGATGCGCAAATCATGGCGGTTTCCGGTCCCGGAACTCCTCAGACAGTTCCTTGGGGCATTTCCCGGATCAATGCCCAACAGGCAGCTGCACAGGTTGATGAATCCAATGTCATTGTGGCGATCATTGACACTGGTTTGGACATGGATCATGAGGATCTGCAAGGCAGATTCCTTTGGGGATACAGCTGGTATGAACAGGGTGCCTTCAGTTTCTGGTTCTGGTTGCCCCGTATTGTAAGACAGGAATGCACTCAGGCAAATCCTGCTCCTTGCAATGATGATCATGGTCATGGTACCCACGTTGCAGGGATCATTGCAGGACAGGACAATTCCGTGGGTGTTGTGGGTGTTGCACCCGATGTAGGTCTGTATGTGTTCAAGGCATTGGCATCTGATGGATCCGGTTCCTATACTGCCATTTCTGAAGCGATCATCAAGGCTACCGAGGGTCCTGACGGTGTGGCGGGAACTGCCGATGATGCCGACGTCATTTCAATGTCCTTGGGCGGTTCATCAGGCAACAGCCAATTGCAGGATGCAGTCAACTTTGCTCTGAACAATGGTGTGGTTGTTGTTGCGGCAACCGGCAATGATGGTGCCTCTTCACCCAGCTATCCTGCTGCATATCCTGGTGTCATCAAGGTCGGTGCAGTCGACAGCAATGACAACATTGCTTCATGGTCCAACAGGGGCGAGACAATTCTGGCACCGGGTGTCTCGATCCTGTCCACCATTCCTGGCAGCCAATATGACAGTTGGTCCGGAACTTCAATGGCAACGCCCCATGTTTCTGGAGTCGCGGCATTGGCTTGGGCGGCTCATCCCACGTATACCAATGATCAGATACGGGCATTGGTCGAGGGAAGCGCGGATAGCGCCGGTGTGGTCAATGCATTGGCTGTGATTTGAGAGATTTTCAAAGTAATTGTCTACCAATCAACTGAATTATCATTTAGGTATTAAGCATTGTAAGGAACATGGTAATCCTTTTTTCGAATTCTGGATGTGAAGAGATGTCAGAATGGCCTCGATTGTCCACAAGCCATAATTCGAGGATTCTTGTATCATTTTTCTTTTCTTGGGCTTGGATCTTTTGGAAATGACGTTCTACAGTGAACATGGTATCTTTTTCTCCATGAAGGATGAATGTGTTGGGTTTCAGGTTGGTCAGATCATATTTTTGTGGAAACTCACCTAGGTACCTGAGTCTGAAAATAAGTTCAGAGATACCGATTGTAAGGAAGAAGAAAATTGGTGGAATGCCTGCAAACCTGAGGAAGTCCGCAAATACTCCTGTAAGCTGTGCAGGGGCGGATTCAAGAACCAATGTATCGATGATGTCGGGATGCCGTGTTGCGAGAATTGCGGCGGCAGTTGCCCCGAATGAAAGTCCATGCACAACTGGTTTTTCGATGCGTTCCTTCTTGATAAGTTGCAGAAGCCTCTCTGAATAGACCACTCCATTTGGGAAAAAGGCGAATCCTGATTTTCCATGACCCGGTCCATCAAGGAAATAGAGGTCATAGCCAAGGTTCCAATAGGGGATGGCACGGCTTACCATTTGAGAACTGTTTTCGCTCCATCCATGGAGAAGAATGGCGGTTTTTCCATTGGGTTCGGCATTCCTTGCAATCCAGTATGCCCCTATTTTCTTGTCCGATTTCATGGTTGCATTGAATGGAATTTCATAGTCCTGTTTTCTCCAAAGCAGAACAACATTGTTGTTCAGCACGACAATGCCCAAGACACTTAGGGTCAGATAGGCTTCCAATAGGTACAGGCCAAGATTAATCAAGGAGAATCACTTGTGGGGTTTTTGTATGGGTCTAAATATACTTTTGGCAAATTGCATGTTTACATCAATTTTCAGGTATTGAAAACGGTAAAATCAGTCTATGGATGATTTGAATGGCAATCTCGTAACAATGAACCCAATATTTCACCAAATTTTTTTATTCCTTGAAAACTCAACAGATAGCATGGTTTCTAGTATTTTGGTTTGGCTGGCCGTGATTGCCAGATTGGCGCTTTTGGGAATATCGATGATGATTAGGTGGAAATCAAGAGAAATTATGATTTCCAGGCGATCAATTACATTTTTCTTTTCATATTGTTTCTTTCATTGAATGCAGTCATAGGAATAATCGTCGGTCTTGTAGATCCGTCTTTTTTCAAATTCTACGTATTTGATGCAATCGTTGGAATAATCGACGGATATTTGCTTGTCCTATTCATTAAAAGCTATGAATCCTTTTACTTACAGATCAAGACGATCTTCTCAACATTCCTGGCAACAACATCATTGCTCCTTATCTTGGTCACACTTTTTCCTGACGTTACGAATTTCCTGAATGATCTCACCAACTCAATATCTTTAATGGTTTTCAATTTGACAATTCCGATCTATTATTTCTATATCTTGGCTGTGGTATTGCAATCCACTCATAAAATCAAGAAACAATCTTCACACTACCAACAAAAATACCTGAATATCTTCATGGTTTTTGCCGTAATTGTTTTTGGTTTGGTCACATTGGTGGTCAGCTTAGGATTTGTCCTGTTTTCCGAAGGAACAGTTCTTCCTCAAACCGATTTTGTCTATGCTTGGATGAACATCCTTCCTGTTCTTTTGTTCTGTATAGCTTTGATGCTTTTCCATGTTTCCTATTCCAACCATTCCACACCTGCTATTTTTCTTCCCCAAATTGTCGAGAGGTTGCTGATCATTACACCGGAAGGTCTTCCGATCTACGACACAACGATTCTTGACAACGATATCAGTGAAGCCTTGCTGTCAGGAGCTATCATTGCGATACGGGCCGTTCTGAATGAAGCTACACAGATCAATGATGAATTGAAATCCATTACCTTGGGTGAATATGACCTGATCATCAGGGTAAATGAAAAGGCAATGATAGTTGTATTCACAAGACAACCGACTACATATCTCCATCAAATTATTCCTAAAATTCTGGCGGAAGTCACGGCACTCGATGGTGATCTCTTTTCAGCAGAAAATCAGGAAAAAATAGATGAGATCGTCAAGACACTTCTTTTGATCTGAACTCGGTTCTGGATGTTGGAATTATTTAGTGGCATGTTTTTTTTGCAGTATATTTGGAAACCAAATACGTTCACAGTTGCAACAATACTTAATAATCGTATTTTTTCTTTTGAGCTGTGGGGTGGTTGGCTCTCGTAACAGCAACCGCGGAACCTCTAAGGGAACCTTAAGTGGGAACCTTGTGGTCCTTGAGTTGCTGAACCCGGTTGGAGAGTGCACCACCCCACATTTACATTTGTGAATCAGGATGGAGAAACTGGAGATCATTATCCCCTTTGCAATCCCTTTAAATTTACGGAGAATGTTCTGGATCGGGATACGGTTGAATGGATTGAAAATAAACGGAACAAGATGGAGAAGCCAAGAAAACCGATTTCCACGAATGGCTCCATTCATGAGGAAGTATTTGGAAATAAATGAATTGACAGATCTTGTTCCGCCCATCCCATATGTGAACGATTCCAAACATGAAAGGAAGGGAAGAACTCCCAGCTCCCCTCCTTGCAGATCCAGCAACCTCTACCGTGTAATGGTAAGATCAAATGGAATTGGAACGATAGTTGTGGAAACCTTTATTGATTCCAGTAATGAGCACATTGACCTCAATGATCAGAAGAATGAATTGGTGAAAAAAGCCAGAGATTTTGCTCGATGCGTCCTGAAAGCAATTAAGTCATATTTTTCCTCTTCTTTCCAACTAAACGATAATTTGCAATCTTCGATTGAATCAATTTCATTTGGAGAACCCTTTTGCCTGTATTTCAGCAATCTGTTCAATAATGGTGTTTCCTTTTCAAAGTTGAAGAAATTGGCGGCAGGAGCTTCACTGGAAACAAACAGGGCAGGCACTGACCAGTATTTTGTTTCTTCTTCTACACTTGGTGTCCTATTCAAGTCTGTCAGGAAGCCTCGAAATTATGTCATTCGTTCGAGGGAAGGAGTGGCTCTTGCCCTTGGAATCAAGTTCTATCTTGATACATATTTCCGGCAGAAGAATTATTTGTATGCCTCGGACTTGGATTTCCTCTATCTTGTCCATTTCCTCAATCCGTACATAATGCTGAAACGGCAGAGTCCTGACGGTTTCCTTCCTTCATTGACCCGAATCTGGTTCAAACGAATCTCATTGAAATTTGCATTGCAAGAAAAATTCAGGAAACATCTTTCTCGTTTTACAACAGGTCATATTAAGTCAAATTTGATCCAAATTCAATTGCTGTTTGCTTTGAAAACCCTAGGTCTCTCCTTTACGCCTCCCACCATCCAGAATCTTTCTCCATCCTTTGCCCCGTTGGAACCAGAGGAAATTTCTGTGATGCTGGCAATCATCGAGCTTCAGAAAAATCAAGGAACCATCTTTCAGACACATATCTGGAAGTTGATCAAAAGCAAAAGCTTTCGTAAATTTCTTGTGCAATCCGAAGATATGTTTCACAGCCTGAAAAAGCTTGAGAAGGACAGGAAAAACAACCCTTGGGCATCTTGGGAAAATCTGGGAAAATTGCTGGACAAGCTTCATGACAAAAACCTGATCAAGAAAACTGAAGTATTTGGTCGTCCGGGACGTGGGAAAATCAAATATTCCTACAACCTGATTGATCGCCACTGGAATTTTTCGGAGGAACTGGTTCACCTGATCAGGCTATTTTTTTCTGATGGTTCATAAACCAATTTTCAGGAGTTTCTAGAGCTGTTTTTCATGGATAAGGGTAAAAAAATAAAGGCATCAGTCCTTCTTCTCTGCGAATTGCAAATCGATTCTTTGCTATTTCTTTGAAATAAATCACCATGGAATAATTTATACTACATTAACATAGCATGATTGCGATATTCCCAATCACAGCAATTCTTCCTGTGCTTCTGGCACAGCTGGCAGCTTTGACCATTGCCTTCTTGGGCGACGATGACCAAGGAGGACCTCCACAGACAGATCCCTACGGTGGGGGCTAAGAAATAGATCTATTCAAGTATTGAGTCATTTGAATTGTTTTCCATCCATTTTCTGTAGGGACAAGTTTTTCCGTTTTCGGTGAAAAAGGAACAATCAACGGATCAGTAATCAATTTTGCATTTCCATCAATTTTCCGTATCTCATTGATTATGTCCCTTCTGTGATTGTTGGGTAAGAAAAGATTTGCGACTCCAATTTTCACTTTGGCTTTTCGTGGATTGTCAAGAATTTCTTTCGCCTCTTCTGCTGAAGTTTTGAATGGAATGGTACCTATGAGGTTAACAAGAGCCACAGGGACTCTTGAAGCAACATATTTGATGAATTGGTGATACTTGTGTGAGGTTCCGTCAATCAGTACCAGATAAGGAGACATTTCTTTGGGGGCGAAAACCCACCTTCTTTCAAGGATCTTGTTTACCTTCAGTTCCCGTTTCAGATTTGAAAGTGTTGCTGGTTTTACATCGTATTTTGCCCTGATTTCGGTATCCGGTTTCTTGGTGAATAAATCCAATACGATCTGTTTCTTTTTGATGTCCAGATTGATTGATAAATCCTGTTGGACTGCAAATCCATCTGAAGCGGAAGGTTTTGTCAGACTCCATTCTCCGGTTTCCAGGTTCAGGCCTTCAACGGAAAGAAACTGTCTTCTTTTTTCCGGGATCTCCACGCCGAAAACAATTTCGGGATCCTTGGGATTCGAAGAAAACCATTTCTGGATTTTCATCCATTCAATGATATACTTCTTGGTTCCCGCATTCCGAGGAAGGAGAAACTTGGATTGCAGTACGGTTCCCCATCCCCTGAATTCAGTGAAACGATAAATAATTGGGAATTCCTTGATAATGTCCTTCCAAGAAACGATTGTTTTCTCATTGGATGATGAGACAATAAGGTTGAGGACAAAAAGCCCTAAAGGTTCAAAGTTGGCGTAGTTTCTTTCCTGAAGCAAATAAGACTTGATGAGCAGATTCAACCTTTTCTGAAAGGTTTTCTTGCTCATTCCCATCATCTCGGCAAGCTTTTGAAGTGACAGATCCTGATGGAGTACTCGTAACTTTAGAACTTGCAGGAAATCCCTACTCAAGGCAGGATAGGAAATCATGCTGATATAGGGCAGTCGTTCCAGTTCCCAAGTTGAAAGGGTTTTTCCTTTTAGACTCAGAATTCTTTCGACATAGGTTTCCAAAATCAACCTCTGTTCAATGGCTTGGGTCAGTTGCTCCAAATAGGTGGGATAGTCATAGTAGATGCCTGGATAATCCTTACTCTCTCTTACCGGCAATACATCTTTCCAGAATTTTCGGAGTTGGGTTCGTTTTCCTTTCAGGACTATCCAGAGTATTCCAAATGTAAAATCCACAAAAGGTATTATGACATTTCCGCTTAAACAGCCTTCAACTTGATTGCAGACAATATAATAGACAAAAATGAAGGGAACAAATATGGTGTTCAGTATTTGATCCCTGAAAATATGGATTTCAACAACCAATTCAACATTGTCTTTCTTCTTTTTCAATGAAAACTCAAGGAAAACTTTTTTCAGGATCTGGGTTTCCTTTGATGCTCCTTTAATGGAAACAATTCCAATGGCTGGCATGCAATCACCAAAGGCGTCATTCCATTTTTCAATTGCTTCATTAAGGATTTCCTGCAATTCTTCCTTGCTTTTCGGTTGGCGCTGAAAAAGATCTACCACAAGGTGTTGAAAATGATCACCTTTGGAAATTTCCATATATATGCAAAAGAAAAATGGGGTAATAAACTAATTGAGAATTCCCTATTTTTTCTACCCATTTTTCTTGTGATTTTCATATTGTTGCTCTACGTGGTCTCTATATTTCAAATAGGTATCATAATGTTCAGAAATAGGTTGACCCCATGGTTTTACTTCTATCCCGCCAATACTACAGTTGAGGTTGAATGACCTCAACCCACCACGCCATTGGCATGTGTGGAATGTGACCTCAGGGGCAGAATAGGATTATCCTGTTCCCCCCGAACCTCCAATCGGTCGCAGAATGGGGGGTGGGGGGGAGTCCTCTTTACAATCAGTTGGCAATATCATTCTGTATTTTTTTAAGTAAACTTTGTCGTTTGTTTTGCCGAAAAACGATTAAACCATGAACATGATAAGGAAATAATGATTGAAATCATCACCAAAGGAAATTTCTCACTTTGTCGAGGAGAGATTGGTGTCGATGATTTTTCCCCGTATCTGGAGAGTCTTCCGAAAATTGATTTTGTTTATTGTGGTTTGCCCAAGCCAGAATATTACAGGTATTGGTATTCGACCATGAAAACCAAACCACAAATGAATTATGAAGACTATCTGTTAGTTGTTGGGGACATTCTTGTACAATTGGATGCAGCAGAATATCACCTTGAAGTGAATGACGGGAACAAGGATTTGGTTCTGAAAATCTTCGGAAATATGGATTTGAACTTCAAAAGCATGCCAATTCTGTATTCTGCCCCGATTGATGCAACTTCCGAAAGATATGCTAGAAAAAGAAAACCCGATGAGATGCTTGTAATTTCGAAAAAAACTCTGCAATTGCCCACATCCGCAAAATATTCGCATGAATATCTTGATCAAGTTCTGGCAAGACCTCAAAAGTTGACATGCTTTGATCCTGCAATGGGCAAGGGACTTCTCGTGAAATTTTGTCTGAAATATGGTCATTCAGCCCATGGAATCGACATGAATTGGAATAGGTTGAAGGTTGCACTTGAAATGATTGAAACAAGCATCAGTTCTGACAAACCAATCTGACCTCAGAATTTGCCAACAATTGGTCAATGACCATTTCAGGAAGAGGTAGCCATTCGTTCAATGATTCGTTGAAAAAACCTGCGCAATGTAGGAAGGAACAAAGCCACAGTCGCAAAAATCTTGGACAAAGTTACAATAATGGGCCCCGTCACTTGCAGAACCAAATTTTCTAAATGCAGTCCAAAGAGGAAAACAGCGGTTCCCACTGCGTAGAAGACCACGGAAATGAGGAGCTTCTTGCGATGCAGGGAAAAATAATGAATGATGTTTGTGAACATGCTTTTTTTCACACTTAAATTATGACAGGGAACTATTTAAACACTACATTACGTCCGGTACATTTGTTGTAAACAATTTGCACAAGAAAACTTCTGTAAAGACATTAGGTACCTGTCATAGGATGTTAACCATTCAAATCAATTTTACCAGTAAATTCAATTTAACTCGGTTAACCGATAGCTCAAAGCTTTTAACCTTCTGAATCATGATGACAACATTGGTGATAGCTTGTATAGGAACGGTACTTTTCTTTTCCTGTCATTTTTCAGACGACAACCTCTTCGATTGGCTT
This sequence comes from uncultured archaeon, assembly GCA_964645535.1. Lineage (GTDB taxonomy): Archaea > Asgardarchaeota > Heimdallarchaeia > Heimdallarchaeales > Kariarchaeaceae > WAKA01. Next base: position 10,298 of record CAZYCQ010000072.1, read on the forward strand.
TGTCCGTTTTTTTGATGGTTCTGTCAGCCGTGGCCTCGATGGTTCCTGCATTGCTTGTCGGAATGGCCATTGATTTTCTCGAGACCGATGGATTTGGAACAAACTTCATCCTGACGGGACTTGGGGTTCTGCTTTCAGGTGTGATTTTTTACATCATTTCATTTGTGGGAATGTTTACCTTTGTGACTCTTTCGTTCAGTTTTGAAAGGGATATCCGGCAAGAATATTTTGATACCATTCAGTCACACAGTTTGACTTTTCATGACGAGCATAATTCTTCCCATCTTCTTTCAATGGGGATGACAGAAATTTCGCAGATGCGGCAGGGCATTGTTCCTGCATTGCGTATGATCATGCAGAACTTTTTTTCGGTTCTGTTCATTTTGGGAAGTATATATTTCATTGCAGGCATTCAAATGGTTTTGATTGCATTGGCGGGCTTCATTGTCTACTATATTCTGGCAGTGTATCAGGCGAGAAGAATAACGCCTGTGAGGATGAAGCTTGCAGACACCGCGGGTCAACTGACTGAACAGTCTCAGGAGATTTTCAGGGGGATTGACGTGGTTCGTTCATTCAAGGGAACGGTTAGGGAGATCCTCAGATTCAGAAAGGCAAGCAAGCAATATGCGGATTTGGGTGTCAAGGAAGGAAGAATGGCGGCATTCTATTGGCCTGATCTCATTCTTCTTATGCTGACTGCGGGATTGTTTGGAATGTCGGTCAGTCAGGTCACTCAGGGAACCATGAGTGTCGGGGAGCTGGTTCAGATAATGGGTCTGTTGCTGACCCTCCAATTGTCCTCAATGATGATGCCTCAGATGCTATTGTTCCTGAATGCGGCAATCACCAACGCCAACAGGGTGTGGGAGAAGATGAACTGGAAAGACCCTCAACCTGACAAGGTGATCGACAATCCACCTGAGGTGAATTGGAAAGGGGATCTGCGTTTTGAAAACGTGACCTTCTCCTATGTCAATGGCGGGCGTCCCGCCCTGAAAAATATCAACATCACCATCCCCTCAAAATCTAAGGTTGCTTTGATTGGCGGTCCTGGAAGTGGAAAGTCCACTTTTCTGAAATTGCTTCTGAAATTGTATGTGCCACAGGAAGGGAGGATTACCATTGATGGGATCGATTATGAGGACATTCCGCACCAAGAGGTCAGAAAACATGTGAGCCGTGTAGAACAGGAGGTCTTTCTCTTCTCTGGAACCATCCGGGACAACATTGCCTTTGCCCGTCCTGATGCAACGGAAGAGGAAATCATCCGTGCTGCGGAGGCCGCTCAGGCAATGGAATTTATTTCCGAGCTTCCTGATGGATTGAATACCATGATCGGAGAACGTGGAGTCGATCTGTCAGGTGGACAAAGGCAAAGGCTAGCCATAGCCCGTGCCATATTGGCTAATCCTGACATACTTCTTTTGGATGATAGTGCCTCTGCCTTGGACAGCAAGACTGAAGAACTTCTCCGGAAGGCATTGGACAACCTGAGCGCCAATCGGTTGACGATTTCCGTGACACAACGATTGAACACACTGATCCGTGCAGATCTTGTGATTCTTCTGAAGAAAGGAGAAATTTTGGACGCAGGAACCCACAAGGAACTTCTTTCCCGATGCAAGGAGTACCAGAAGATCTTTGAACTTCTGCCGGAATCCGAAAAGGTTATTGTACAGGGAGGTCTGAACTGATGTCAAGACATAGAGGTGCCATGTTTGCGGATCGAACCCGAACACGGAGTTCGAAAGTTTTACTTGGAATTCTTTGGAGATACCTTTCTCCCTTCAAACAGATCATTTTCACGGTTGCCCTTTTGACCTTGGTTTATACGGCTGCGGTCACTTATCAACCGATTCTGGTTCAAAATGCCATTGATCAGCTTCTAGGAGGAAGTTCATTTGATTCCCTTATCCTGCTTCTTGTGCTTTATGCCTCACTTTCCCTGTTTTCATGGTTGTCCAATTCCCTGATCACATGGTTGATGGCGAGAGTCCAGAATGATCTTATCCATGTTCTTAGGTCAGATACTTTCGAAAAAATGGTTGAGGCAGACATGGCCTACCATGCGCAGGTTCAATCCGGCAATGTTACCTCACGAGTCATCAATGATACTCAGGAAATTACGGCGGGTTTGAGCGTATTCACCACAAGCCTTACCAATTTGCTGGTTGCATTTGCCACCCTTGGAGTCCTGTTCTCAATATCGATCTGGTTTGGGTTGATAGCCCTTTTGGCTCTTCCGACTGCGGGGATCATCACCAAGGTAATCTCAAGCAAGGGTAGGGAGAGGATGCTGAAAGTCAGATCTTCTATGGGACGTGTGAGTGGCAAATTGGCGGAAAATCTGGCTGGTGTGGCAATTGCGAAGTCATTCAATCAGGAAGAAAGAACTTCTGCCGAGATCAGAAAATTGAATGATGAGACCTTTGAATATTTTAAACAGTTGGGCGCAATGTTCACCATGATCTTCCCTTCCATTACCTTGGTCAGCATGGTCATGATCTCAATGATACTCTTTGTCGGGGGTTATATGAACGAGATTGGACTGATGACCTCTGGAGCGATTTATCTAGGGACTGTAATGGTGAGACGTTTTCTCAGTCCCATTCTTGCTCTTTCAAACAATATCACAAATCTTCAGGCCTCCCTTGCAGCTCTTGACAGGGTAGTTGATGTCCTTCAAACCAAACCTGCCGTTACAAATGCACCAAATGCGGAACAGTTGATTGTCACTGACGGAGAAATTGAATTGAAAGGGGTCTGGTTCAAATACAAAATAAATGAAACCGCGCGAAAGAGTCGGAGAAGGGATGATGCTGTATTGGCACATTCCAATGGCAATGTTAACGAAAGCAGAGGAAGAGGTGAAGAATGGGTTCTCAAAAATGTCAGCTTTAAGATTCCCGGCAAGAAAAAAACTGCCTTGATTGGTCATACAGGTGCTGGAAAGACCACAGTCACAAAACTGGTTCTCCGGTTCTATGATCCCGATAAAGGTTCCATTGTGATTGACGGACAGGACATTCGGGGAGTTACTCTGGAATCACTCTACGATTCGATCAGCCTAGTGACTCAAGAACCATACCTATTTGCTGGAACCATCTTGCAGAACATCAAATATGGAAAACCGGATGCATCTGATGAGGAAGTATTTGAACTTTGCAGGAGAATAGGGGCTGATGAATTCATCGAAGCCCTTCCTGATGGATATGATACCGAAATTTCCGAGTCAGGGAAATCATTGTCGGCAGGACAGCGCCAAATGATTACCATTGCCCGAACCATGTTACAAAATCCCAAAATCCTGATCTTGGATGAAGCAACAAGTCGTTTGGATGCCTATACTGAAAGTCTGGTTCAAGAAGCCCAAAACATGCTTTTTGAAGGGAGAACCACCCTTGTGATAGCCCATCGGTTATCCACAATTAG
>CAZYCQ010000073.1:0-13359 GCA_964645535.1 uncultured archaeon
TTCGATATTGGTTATTCGATATATAAAAAACAATCCATAGTTGCACTAATAGGAAATAAAAAATTTCTAAAAAGATATTTTTTGTTTTTATGATCCATAGCATTGTTTCAATTTAATTTGATTTCAACTATATCTCAAATTTTAATTCGCATATATGCGATTGTTATGCTCGCAATCGACACAGATATATTTGTAAAAGAAGAGGTAGGGTTGATAAGGTTGACATCTGATAGCCCCAATAAAATGCATGATTCCGTTTCTGAGCTATGGATGGCTCCAGGATACTCAAGGGCCTGGGAGAAACCATTTGACGGACTTTCACGATCATTTACAGAGTATGAAATTTTGAAATTTGTAGGAACCGGAAAATTTGATTCAATCATAGACATCTATAATGCCTTAGTGATAAAGTATCCTAACCTCAAAAAATCCAAATCACAAATTTATAGGATCATAGAAAATCTTGAGTCAGAGGGATTGATCCATACAAACAAAGATGGAAAAAATAAAAGGCTTGAACTCACCGATGTGGGATTTCAGGAAATTGGAAACTTAATGCGTTATGTCTTCGACTTTCTAAGAGAAAAAGTCATTCTTGAAGGACTGTGGGAAGACATTCTTGAAATGGTAGTTCCTCAAACAGGATGTATCAGGTCAGGACAAACAGTTTTTGCAGGACCAATCGCCTACGGAATAAATATTCTTTGGAATTCATGCAAGAGATGTGATTTGTGGAATGGAGAGGATGAAACCCAAAAATCCCCAATATTCCTTGCACTTCCCGATTCTGACCTCACCCAACCACCGTTTGAAAAAAATCAGCTCCAGGTTCTTGAAACCCCTAATCCCTATGATTGGCTTCCAAAGGCCGAAAGCACCGATTTGTTTACAGGAATAAGTCTCATCACAAAATTCGGATCAAAAATCCTTGAGGAAGTATGGAGAATTCTGAAACCAAACGCCCATGCGCTTTTCATTGAACCAGTGAAGACAACCCCAAATATCATTTTACTGATGTACAACCATATCATCGCTTTGAATAAGATTGAAACTGCAAAGAGGTGGACAATCAACAAAAGAAAAGACAAGCTTTTCACCAGAGAGGAACTGAAAGAGATGTTGGAACAGCAGTTCTCAGAGGTCAAAGCATTTTCAGAAAGCTTGATGAAAACCTTCATTGTTAGGAAATGATCAATCATTCGAGAGGATGAATAAAACCAGACACAACATGTTCAATTGCATAGGAATCACCTGAAGCAACCATGATCCCAGCCAATTTCAGATCTTTGAGATTGAAAGTCAAAAAATCACGTTTAGGATCAGAAGAAATCAGAATCAGCCATTTGCCAGATCCTAATGGAATTGTACGGACTTGTACCTCTGTGCCAAAAAGATCAATGAGCTCAAAAGTTGTATCAATGTTACTGAGAAAACCATTTGGGTGTTCAGCCAAGTCATCAATGATTTTTTGATCTGCCTTTATACTTTCGTCTGCATAATATTGTTCAAAGATAGGAAAGCCTTTTGAGGAAAGTATCACAAAAGCACGTATCATTTAATCTAGCGAGTTAACGGACTTTCTAAATTTAAGGGTAAATATGGAAAAAAAGTATTAATTTTCCTTCAAAGCATTTAATTCTTTGATTTTTCGGATCATTCGGATAAGGACAACAATCAATGATGTGAGCAAAACGGTAGCAATTGCTAACTTAACCTCAGGAATACTGAATAAAGGTTGGTTTTCGTCTTTTGGTGTAACATAGTCACCGGGAGGCAAGTATGGGTCTATCTGGTTTAGGTAATCTAAAGTTGTTTCAACATTGGTAGAATTGAAAGTTGTCACCAAGTTTCCATTTGGATCAAAGAGAAAATATGTGGGAATGTAGATTACATCATAGGCATCTTGAAACTTCAGGTCATAGTCAATTCCAAATTCCCATGTAGCATTTTGCTTTTTCTTAAAATCAGCCAGTTCCTCAGGGGTATCTGAGGATGGAGAGACAGACAATGAAAAAACAGTGAGTACATCCTTCCTCAACTCCTGAACCTCTTTCAAATGAGGCATGGCAAGAATACAGGGGCCGCACCAAGTTGCCATCGTATCAACCAATAGAAATTGTCCTTCAAAGGAGTCGAAAGAATAATACTGATTGTCCAGTCCCAAATAATCTAGTTTTATTTCATAGGCAGAGACAGGAGATGAGAGAAGTATTGCAAGAATAAAACCAAAATTTACAAGACGAAAGGAGTTCATTCTCTAATGTCAAATAAAGGGCTTATTTTTAATTTCTTTGTTAGAAATACCGGTCAGAGAGGGTAATCATCGTTATAGACAAGATTGCAAGAAGAAGAAGCCGAAGCATGAAAAGCTTGGTTTTGAAAGCATTCTCATCAGTTGGTCTTTGAAGAAGACGAATGCACTTGTACATTAAGATGAAATCAACGATAGCAAAAACCCCTTTGAGGTACGGATTTGTGACTTCATCATCAATAAGAAGAGGAATTGTTGCCAATACCCCCGAACCAACGATCAAACTCCCAATAAAGGCCGCCATTCTTCTACCATACACGACTGCAATTGTTCGAACACCATGGGCAGAATCTCCAGGGATGTCATAGATCCCTTTGAAAACTTCTCTTCCCCAAATTGTTCCAAGCGCCAATAATCCTACCGCTTCAACCTGTATTGTTAGCCCCCTATAGATAAGAAGATCAGCGTAAAGAAATAGGGCATATGGAGAAAAACCAACAATGAAATTTCCAATAAGGCCGAATTTTTTAAGCCATTTATTGTAGGAATCCAGCAAAATTGAATTTCCCAGAGCCCAGAGAGTGGAAAATGGGAAGAAGTTCGTCAGGATGTCGATAGCATATCCACTCAATACTGCAAACAGGAGAAGAAAGAGAGCAAACACCTTTGCCTCTTTCATGGATAGTTGCTTAGATGGCAAGGCTCGATAGGGAGCATTCACCATGTCAATTTCCACGTCAACAATGTCATTATGAACCATGCTATGGGCGGTTGTAAAGAAAGCCGCACTGGCGGCAAAGGCATAGACCCTCCAATCCAGCAGGGTCTCGTTTGCAAATATTAGTGCATAAACCACTGCAAATGCAGCAGTGAAGGCATTCAATGGGCGCATCATCCAAAAATACGCAGAAATTTTATTTCGCCCAGTTTCCATCAACAATCAACCACAGGTATGAATTAAATATCCTATTATTGTTTCAAAAATAGACTGGTGGGAAATCATAAGGCACCACAAAGATGACCAGCCAAATTAGTATCAGGGTTCCGACAATGATGCCCTTATTAGGTTTGGAAAGGGAATGGAATTTCATGGATCCCCCAACCCACCAGCCAATCATGGACAAGGGTCCCAAAAAGAGAATGTAAATCAATCTGAGAATTATCTCCGTGCGGTTCTGGCTGAGCAGGAAAGCAAAACCGATGACAAGTGCTGAAAGAATCATGAAAAGTGCAGATATTCCAATCAGAAGGTACACCCCCAAATAGAGTTCAAGAGGATTACCTGCCTCCTTTTGTTCCTTTATCCAGTCTCGAGTAATTTTGATGAATAGAAGCGGAGGAAGTATCGACAAGATAAAGACTCGTACGCTGAAATTCTTGGTTTCTTTGAAATTTGAAAGGATCAGTAAGGACAAAAATTCTATTGACCAAAGAATCAAACTGGGAAACAATGCTAGTTTTCCCAATTCAGAAACAGGGAGTGATTTAAGAAGAAAGATTCCAACAATGCCCATGGCAACAACATCCACGGTACGCGGGTAGGTCAAAAATTCAAGAAGTTTGGAGTTCGAATTTTCCACATCTGTTGAAAAATAATAAGCTCTTTAAGGATTTGGGAACCAAGATATTGAACCCCCGCCCCATTCCGAAATTCGTAATCACTCGTATGAGTATTTAAGTATATTGGGAATTTCAAAGGATAAATTATTATATGGAGAAATAAATTTATAAGTACCCTATAGAATGACTAACTGTACGGGAGCAACTCGTCCCGGCACATACGAAAGGTGAACCCCAATGCTCGATATTCTGCTCAATGTGGAAACGGAAATTCGCCAAACGATTAAGAGTGCACAAAATACTAGGCAATTGTTCAGACATGAATCTGGGCGTCAATTGATGCTTTCGGAAGTGATGGAGCATGGTGTGACTGACGGTCCCATCATAGGAGCATTGGCAATTTTCTATGCACCAGGGTATTTTATGACACTTGACAGGATATTGGCAAAACAAAAGGGGTTCAAAAAACAAAGAAGGATAATCTATTATCTAGATTCCAGACCAGGACAAATTGGATCAACTATTTTGTTGGAATTACTGAAACTTCAGGATGGAGAAAGGTTCAGCAAGGCAGAGTTTGTCCAGAAAATTGACCAATCCTATTTTGAGGATTTCACGGTCTCATCAGGAGAAATCAATGAAGCCCTATCAAGGATGTTTCGTAAGACCATGAAACAGTTTTTTGGCATCAATGGTCGTTTCTTTTCGAGGAGACCATTTTCAGTATATTTCAGAAAGATCAAGGTACCACCCCATGGTTTTGATAAGAATGCCTATGAATTCCAGAAAATGGAAATTGACTATCAGGTCAATCAATTTATCAAGCAATTGAACAAAACATTTGCAAAGGGTTAGGTTATTTGACTGATTTATTTTGAATTAGACACCTTTTTATTCCATTGAAGCAATAGAATTTCAAAGAGGAATGGAAGCATTATGAGCGGTAAGCAGTTTGTATTTAAGATTCTATTGACTGGTGATGGTGCTGTCGGAAAAACCTCGATTCGAGAAAGATACATGGGAAAAGGATTTTCGGGAAATTACTTGAAAACCATCGGAGCAGATTTTGCGTCCAAAAAGGTTAATTTCGGCGATCATAAGGTTACCTATCAAATCTTTGACTTGGCAGGACAAGATGCATATGTCACTGCCAGAAAATCGTTCTACAAGGGAGGACAAGCTGCATTCCTTGTTTTTGATTTGCAAGACCCAGAAACTTTGACGAGCTTGGGCAATTGGATCAAGGATTGTATGGAAAATTCGGAGGGAACGGTACAGACTTTCATAATTCTCGGAAACAAGGCAGATCTGGTCGAAACCCGTCAGGTTTCAAATGAGATGGCGGTTGAATACATTCAGCAGTTGGTTGCTCAAACTGGGTTGACCTTTTACTATATGGAGACTTCTGCCAAGACAGGAATGAACATTGACCTTGCATTTAGGTTGATGGGACAAAGACTTCTGAAGAAGCACAATATAGACATAGATGTAGAAATCCCAGACAATGTCTATGAAATCGGTCCCGGGATGGGAAGCGGCAATGTGGAAAAAGAAGTTGCAGAAGCGGTGGAAACAGTCGTTCAAGCTTCAGATGCCCTTATTGGAGGAATTTATACCGAATCCGGAAAGCTGAACGCTAAAGTGGAAAAGCTGGAAAAAGCAGTGGTAAAATTGGCTAAAAAAACCGACCTCCTGGACAAAAAACTTACACGGTTAGTTATGGTAGTCAAAAGTCTTGTTGCAGGAGAAAAGGAAACCGATCTCAGTGAGTTGGAAAAACCAACCGTAATTCCTGAGGAAGAGGAAGCAAAAGAGGACAAAACCTCCAAACAAAGGGAATTTGGGGTTCCACCTATACCTAAGAAATGATTAGACTTCAATGATGTAATCTTTGAGGAAATTTATCGATTCGAATAAATCAACGGAATATTGAACTGCCATCATTGCAGTCTGTTTTCGTAACTTCCCATAAAGATGGAGATCTTCATGAGCCTCCTTGCAAATATCATCTAGCTCCCATCGCGTATGGTTGAAAGGGATTCCCAACCAATGAAACAGTTCCAAAATGGTTTTCTCACCATTCCACAATAAATTTTCTTCAACATACTTGGACAAGACCATGGTTTTTGTATCCAAAAGGGTAGAAAGAGAAGATAATCCATAAAATGAAGCTTTCTTCTTGAGTATTTCATGAGCTTTTGGAAGTTGTGAAATGAAAACAATTGGTCTTTGCTTACTCAAGGGAAGAAGATGAAATTCCAGTTTTCGCAATATGATTTCCTCGTTGACTTCTTTCGAAAAAGAGAGCCAATGCAGAATACTGATACTAGTAGTAATTCCTGCAAGCCATATCATAGGGTCAATCCCTTGTAAATAGAAGATGTTAATAAATAAGGCATTTTTAGGGAAAGGGGCCATTGAGGGAACACCTCCTTTCTGAAGAATTGAAGCCTCTCTAAATGCAAGCATTGTGGTTTGAATATCAAGTCCATAATCCAACGAAAATTCAAACGGATCGTTTTCGAGAAGATACTGACTCGTTGTGACTCCATCCATCTCCAAAAGATTGATGGTTTCCTTTGGGAATGTTGAAATCATTGTGATAGGGACGTTCTGTTCATCTCTGGTTTTAATTCGAAGGGGTTCATTCATTTCCTTTAACTAAAAAATTCAAGTAAAAAGGACAGATATTCAAACACCGAATTTGAGCCTTGATCCAAGTTCCTCAGGCAAATGGCATTGATGGACTTCGTCTATCACCTCTTCAATGTCATAAGGAACCCGTATCAATTCATTGGATTTGTTTTTGAGATCGACAATTGCATAGGCAGCCCTGAAATCATTGTCTCGAGGTTGGCCGATTGAGCCGGGATTGACAAAAATCTTTCCCGTGTCGGAATAGAATTCTCCTTGGATGTGGGAATGTCCAACAAAGAGATAATCTGTTGTAGTTGCAGCAAGAGCTTTTTCTATTGATTCCAAAAAAAGATTGGTAGTAGGTCCATAAACATAATCGAATATTGTCACTGGATGTCCATGAACAAGTGTTGCAGTTCCATAAGGGGTTTCAAGGATGGTTTTCAAAGGGAGGTGAAGCAGATATTTTTTCTGATCCTCTCTTAATAATGGATTTGTGAATTCAAGACTTCGTTGGGCAGCAGGTCGAGCAATTTTGTATAAGGGGTTGGAGAGATCAACAGCAGCCCAATCATGATTCCCCATTACTCCAATATCGATAATGGGTTTTGTGGCATCCAACACTTCGACGGGACGGGTATAATATCCAACAAGATCACCAAGAGAAATAACACCATCAAAACTTCGTTTTTCCATGTCTTCCAAGACGGCAACCAATGCAGGGTAATTTGCGTGAATGTCTGCAATCAATGCGATTCTTTCATAGTCACGATGTTCCACGGTTACTTCGAAGAGTGATTCTTCTGCCATCAGCATATAATAACAGTAAATGGAATTTATTAAGTTAGAGGAAGGAAAAAGAAAAATTATTCATCGGAAGAGAAAGACAAGGTGGATGACAGGACAAGGATAAGTGAAACAAAGGATAATAATGAAAATATAGCGAGATCGTATTCTTCCTCGACAGTAACACGGTCAGACAGTTGTAGATAGAATCGCCAGAAAAGAACCGTACCTAACGAAAGAAGAGTGGCTGCCAAAATTACAAAAAAGACAACTCGAAGATAGAATGAAATGACAAGTGATCTTCCTTCATTCAATTTTTCATTTTGCAAATCATATGCCGTTAATTTCAATCGTTCTTTGAATCCTGCAAAGGTCTCTTCTGCTTTTGTGGTTAAAGGAATTGCCACCCGAGTATTTCCCACGGATTTGGATGACAGTTGCTGTAAGAACAGGAGATAAATCAATGCTCCCACCCATATCAGATTTAGGAGAAGTATCTGAATGGAAATTGCTTGGAAAATGTTGCCACCCAAGGGGATTTTCACTCCAGAAGTCCATTGTTCTAGAGCAGAAATCATAACCAAGAACAAAGCAAAATATGGTAACATGGGTTTTGAAACAAAGTTGATATTTTCTTGGTTTCCGTTGACAAGCAAAACCAAAATTAGAAGAATAGTCAGGATTTGAGATACGCCAAACCCGATTTGCAGGATGAGAGAACAAAGAAGAAGAAGGAGAACCAATCTATTCATTAGGGGGCTGAAGGTTAATATGCCAGGACGATCGAATCCATATCCCAATTCGTAATACAATGACTGTTCATCGATGGTAGACACGTTATTTCCTCCTAACAGATCTTAAAGCCCGATCCAATGCCTCAACAACAGTTTCTCTTTCGTCATGAATATAGGCATAGACTGCATTGAATCGTTTCATTTCCTGCTTCATGTAAATCCCACGAAAAACCTCATCATATTGAATATGCATTCCCATGATGTCACGGAGGATTTTGGCGTATTCGTCACCAGCGTATGTTTTCGCAACATCATCGATACGTTTGGAGATGGAAAATTCAGATCCGTGAACATCAATGAAAATCAAGTTGTTTTTCATCATCACGATTCTTCGTACGAGGTTGAGGAATTCATTGATCTTGTATTCAAGGTCTCCAATGATTATAAACAACTTATTGGTGATCTTTTCTTTCTCAAGGCGACGGGCAAGGTTTGTAAAGTTCACGTAGGTATCTTTTGCTTTGGCGCTGTACAGTTCACCCCATATTCGCAATTGCTGTTTTCTGCTTTGTGAAGGTTTGAAATAGAGCTGTACATCATCATCGAAAAACAGAAATCCTGTTGGGTGACCCTGTTCCAGAATTCCAGTGTAGATGTCCATTGCAGACCCCAAAACAAAATCAAATTTCTGACCTCGCATAGTGGTTCCTCCTTGCATGACAACAATAACTTCCAATTGTTTTTCATCCTCATACTCCTTACTTATGAGCTTACCGTGTTTGGCAACAGCAGGCCAATATACGATTTTTGAAGGATCACCACGGATGTATTCCCGAAGTCCATGGAAATCATTCCCCATGCCTTTTCTGCGAATGGAATAAATATCTATGAGTTTGGAAAACACTTCCTGAACTTTAAGTTGATTGACATGCGCCTTGATTCTTTTGGGGTAGACCCTTACAGGAACCGTATCCACTTTTGCCAAGGGTGTTGTAAATATATCAAAAATATCGTTCTGATTAACCTTTATTGGACCTAATTCGAATAGACCTCGTTCAAGAGGCAATAGAGGGATGTTTACAACAGCAGTTTGATTGGACAAGATGGATAGAGAGAGCTGATTGGATTGATTGACTGGGAAAATGCCTCCAGGTAAATCAATGGAAATTTTGACACTTGGCAAGTCAGAGTCGCTGTGATTTCGGATGGACAGGTGAAGAACCTCGAGTTCCCCCCTGAAGAGAATACCATGGCGAGTTTTTACCTCTAGTTCCACCTTTGGTTTCTTTTGGAATTTCACATAGCCTACGTAAGCAATCATATAGAAACTCAGAATTGAAATGAATATGAGTAGGACATAAGATTGGAGAATGTTGGCCATCATTAGCATTGCCATTGTCAAGGCAAGGAAAATAGAACCTCTAGGGGTTAATCGAACCTCCATATCCATCCCTTAAATAGCAACCTCTGATTCTTTCAGGATTCTTTCAACCACATCCTGGATGCGAACACGATCTAGCTCGGCCTCGTGGGAAAGAACCAGACGGTGATTGAGAACGTCGAAGGCCATGAATTTCACATCATCGGGTTCGACGAAATCACGACCGTTTACTGCGGCTGTAGCTTTCCCTAATTGCATCAGAGCGATACTTGCACGAGGAGATGCCCCTAATTCCAAATTCCGGTTTTCTCTCGTGTTCATAACGATATTGAGGATGTATTCAATGATTTCATTAGAAATTTCGACCTTTGGGATGTAATCCTGTATTTCTAGGATTTTTTCTTTGTTTGTCAATGTCTTGACTGGTGGGTTGAATTCCTTATGTTTAAGGAGCAACATCTGACGTTCCACTTCTCTTGTTGGGAAGTCAATAAGCAGTTTAATGAGGAAACGATCCTGCTGTGCCTCTGGCAATGGATAAACTCCCGCATTTTCAAGCGGATTTTGCGTCGCAATCACCAAGAAAGGACTATCAAGTTTCCTTGCCTCTCCTTCAACGGAGACCTGCCGTTCCTGCATTGCCTCCAAAAGGGCAGATTGTGTTTTGGGAGGGCTTCGATTGATTTCATCACAAAGAAGAAAGTTAGTAAATACAGGACCCTCCATGAATTCAAATTCTCTTGTCTTTTGATTGAAAACGTTCACACCGGTAATATCGGAAGGCATGAGGTCTGGAGTAAATTGGATTCGATTGAATTTAAGTCCTAGAACCTCTGCCAAGGTTGATGCGGCCAAGGTTTTTGCCAAGCCAGGATTTCCTTCGAGGAGGACATGACCATTAGCCCAAAGTGAAATCAAGATTTTTTTCAGATAAGTATCATATCCCACTAGTCGCCTCTTGCATTCATCTATGACAGAAGTTGTTAGTTGGCGAACCTCCTCTGCATTTACCATACATCTTGATTACTTCAGACCTTTTTATATTTCTCTGAGGCACAAATGTTTTTTCACCAAATCTTTTTTGATTCCTCGCCTTATTATAACCATTTTCTAATATTCTGAGAAATATATTCATTGATTTCATGATTGATTTTCCAAAGAGTCTCTACAGACTTAATTGCACTAAGGCGTCCATACTTCTGCTCAAGATATTTCCTAAAGGTAAAATCTCCTGCATTTTCCTCAATTTTCTTGAGAAGAGATTGGTTGGCAGTATGGAGTATTCGGTCACCCATATATTGATAGAGAATATAGAATTCAGAGATTAACCTTTCTGCTCGCGTAGGATTGGAGATATAGTTGATCTGAACTTTCTCGACCCGACCATCTTTAATGGCTAACTTTCGTTTTCTCCTGTACTGAGAGTAACGGTTTAGTCCTACAGCCAGTGCAATGATTCCTAATCCATAGGTAAGACCCTGCCCAGAACTCAATCCGATCCAAACGCTGATGAACCAAGATGTTAATCCCAAAAAACTATTGAATTGGGGTTGGAGATGCGTTTCATCGAAATAGACATGGGTTGTTCCCACTATGCTTGCAAGATAACCAATTAGTAAGAGGACAAAAATTGCATTTCCCAAAATAAATTCGACATCACCTATCCTTCCTTTCTGTTGCCAATATAGGTTCAAAGGAAGGCTGGCATCGCCAAATGCCACCACAATGCCTTCTCCAAACAGTTTAAGGACGCCAATGGGAAGAGGACTTACTTTATCTGAAGAATCAATTAGGTTATCATCATCCAGATCCAAGAAAGCGGAACTGTTTTTGTCAGTGAAAAGTATTGGATAAGCAGTTCCATCCAAAAAGCCAATAATATCCACCACAGCCGTTGCCCTGTTAAGTTGGATCGGATTGATGGCAAAGTCCCCTAGCTGAGAGGAGATGAATCTTTCGAAAACTAATGGTTTATCGGGGGAATTTGTGAACAGGAAGGGATTGGTTTCACGGAGTACACCATCCATATATGTCAATCCAAATGTTCCAGCAACCTCCCGAGCGTTTCCATAATCTTCGAAAATAACTAGGATGCCTCCATTATTGACAAAATCATGGTAAGCCGCAAGTTCAGCAGTGGTATATTTTCGTTCTGCACCAATTAGAACCATGAGCTTTACATCTTTGTTTTCTCGAAGATAAAGAGGAGAAATCACGATTCTTGAAACTGTGAAATTAAGAAATGATTGAAGATCGTTTTTGAAACGTGAGGCGCCTAAATCATCTTGACGAAGAATTGAGTGATTGGGAGCATATGGAGATGCAGATATGAATGTCAATGCAATCAGGAGAATCAGAATCAATCCTCCTGCGAGAATCCTAGTGGAATTTAGTTTTAATATGTCCAATTTATTCTTCAATAACTTGTACCTCCTCAACTATATCTTCGTCTGTAATGGGGACAAGATTCTCAAGTAGGTCAACCATCTGTTTTGCTTGTGAAAGAGAAAGCTCTCTCTGACCATACCTTGCATAATAGAAAAGGTGAACGAGTTGTTCAAGGATGTCATTATTGATTTCACCCTTTTCAAAATGCTTATGGGAATGTTCCAAAGGAGTATCACCAATATCCCGTTTCAATTTTGAAAACTTGGCAAAGGCATCATCCAATTTGTGATAGGTAGCAATAACCAGTTCCGAAGGGGGTATACTATCCAAATTTGCTTTTACCCAGGCAGAGATGACATGAATATGATCTCGGAAGTTGATCAATCTCCTTCTTCTTTCACGTTTCCGCTTAATTTCTTCTTCTGTCAACTTTTCAGATGTTGTGTCAGGTTTCATTTCCGTTTTTCTTTCCTTCTTCTTAATGAACCGATCCTCATCAATTTTTGAAAGGACATCAAGCAGGTAGCCAGTGGCAAAATAGAGGAAAATCACTGAACCAAAAAACAATATTTGACCAAGTGAAATCTTGATCTGTAAGAAAAATCCACCCAATTTCAGATCAAATTGCAGTACTGAGCTAAGGTTAAATTGGGGCATATAACGGGATCGTGCCGGCATCTTTGAGAAGTTGATGGATGGAAGAGGGAGAGACCCATTATTGTTGTTTTGAGGGGGGCTGGTTGGTTGCACAGATATGGGAGGAGGGGCACTTGGCTTAGAGAAACCAGGACCTTGGCTAAAGGAAGGAGGTTTACTGATTCCTGATGGAAGCTCAGATGGAAACGGAAAATTTGTTTCAGTTGGTGTCGGAAGGCTGGGATTTTGGTTACTGAAATCGATTTCGGAAATGCCCCAGTCTTGCCCCTCACCTCCCACATCTGGTAAAACATCGGGAGGAATTGAAGGGAGGTTAGGAATATTTCCATCTGGAAGTGGGAGAGAGGGGAGACCATCACCACCAACCCCACCAGGTTTACTGAAGGGTTGTCCAGGCGTTGTATCAAAGCCTGGTACAGGTTCGCGTTCATCCACACTTTCAGTTTGACTCGAGCCTTGAAAGTAAAAAAGAAGAGCGCCAAGCAAAAGAATCAAAAGGATGGTCAATAAGACCCTATTCGAATTGGATTTTCTGCTACTCATTGTTAAACCTCTCGCCAACAGTGAAGCCAAATGCGGCTATGAATGAAATTGGGATAAGAAGTAAGAGAGCAAATGCGATGGAAAAAAGAAAAGCGAATGCAAAGGCTACATCATCACCAAAACCAGTAAAGATGTCAGAAGTTTTGAACAAAAAGAGTCCAACAAAGAATACTGCCAGAACAACAATGCCAATCATTCTGGCAACTGCCCTCAAAAGCTGTATGAGGATACCCTCAGATCGTGTGGGTCCATTCACCATTCCAGTGATAAAGCCTGAGAGAAACCAAGCAATCAATATGACGGTGAAATTAAGCTCTTCAAAATTCTCCAAATAAATGAAAAAAAGAAAGGAAGCCACGCCCAAAAGAGGATAGAAAGAGGGAGAAGCAAAAGAAATGAAATCTTGGAGGGAAACCAGAAGT
>CAZYCQ010000074.1:0-13262 GCA_964645535.1 uncultured archaeon
TATCAAATTTTGCAGAGATTTGCTGCATGGGTTTCATGTAGATGGCCTGTCCGTATTTGAAAGGGAGTGTGCCAAGATCAAATACAGGCCATTCAGGTTTGAAGAATCCTTGGATCATTGCAGTTTCATCAATGACCATGTGTTCGGAAACGGTTCTAAGTGCGTAGATTGGATTGTCCGAGAAACGTTTGCCGCCATCCTTGGATCGGTAGTAGATTTGGGGAAGGGTTGTTCTCAAGGTCATTGCCTGAAGAAGAAGTGTCTTCACGAAAGGTTCATATTTTTCGAAAATGCTCTTGGCTTCCGAGATCGTCGGCATATTGGTTTCTTTGGAATAGGGGGAACCATCAAACATTCTTTTGTTCAGTTCCAAGGGAAGAAGGGTAATCCTTTCCCATAGTTCATTGAGGAGATAATGGAGAGCGAACAGCAATTCCGAGTTGGTTGCATGAAATACGTTACCTGGAATCTCAAGATCCATTTTTTTCAGGTATTCATAGAATGGGTTGATACCACGAAAGGAGGAAGCTGGAAGTGAATTGACAATCGTATGATACCAAATTTCTCCTTTGTATGGTGCAGGGAGGATATGGATTTTTGCTTCTTCTTCTCCATACCTGCCAACCCTGCCGATCCTTTGGATCAGGTTCGGGGCAGGGCAACTTTCGGTAATGAGGACTTGGAACTGATCGCTGACGCCAACTTCAGCACTACTGGTGGCAATGACAAGTACCTTGGATTTTTGGGCATTCTTGATGTTACGATATTCATTCCATCCATTGAAGACCCTGAACAGGTCATAAGGAGCCCCCTTTCTACTGAGTTGATTTGCAAGTTGGTAAGCCCTTCTTCGTGAATTAAGGATGACAATGATCTGGTTGTTGTTTGCGAGCTCGGAGTGAATAAGGTTCTTGAGGTAATTGTGATGTTCCTTCTGTGGTGAATGTATGAAGATTTTTAGACGAGAATGTCTACCAATACCGGAGACTACTCGGTTGACGATCTTTCGTGTTTTCAGGAGATCAATGGCATAGTCAGGAGTGGTTGCGGAAAAGAAGCCATGGGGGATTTTTGGTGGAACGCCATCCAAGGTTTCAAGGATCAACCGTTCTCGTTCCAGATTGAGGACGACATTCTGCAAGGCAAGTGGATGGAGGATATGAACTTCGTCAAATGCCTTTGGTGCATATAATTGGCGGTAGAAAAATTCAGCCTTGTAGGTTTTGTTGTTTCGGTTTGGATAGTGAAGATAGACCCATTTATCAACAGTACCCACCACACCCAAAGAGGGAATGAAACCGATTTTCTCTTCTTCATCAGATTTTATCGGCTGTGTCTCACCTAATGCCCTAAGGAGGTTTTTCACCTTCCCCGTGACCACACCACTCTGAGCAGGCAATTTCATTGCATTGAAACGGTTGTTGAGGAGCTCATGGTGTTGGTTGAGGAGAGCATAGGTCGGGTAGAGAGAATAGAAGAAACCATGTCGTGCATCTTCCTGTTGTTTCAGCCAATTGATCATGCCGAGCTGGAAAATGTCTCTTTTGCCACCTCCGGTTCCGACGGTGCAGATCACACTTTCTCCGTTCATTATTGCTTCAATTCCTTCTTTTTGATGGATGTAAGGGGCATGATTGGTATCAGTAAAGACATTGCTTTCAAATTGTGTAGTAGGAGGGATTTCGGGATCAATCTCTATTGTTATCAAATTATGTTCGTCTGTCAAAATATGTTCTCCTCCATCTTGGGGATAACCTCGACAACAATATCAATGGGATCCAGTAGTTGCGCCAGTTTAGGATGATAATAGGCGGATAGATGACCGTAAAGCCATTTCCGGGTATCATCTGTTTTTCCGGAAAGGAAATTCCCGACATTTAGGACAATGGATTCTATTGATTGAATTGCCTCGATGTTTGCGCTGATATGATCGGCAAGCACAATGAGTATTCTTTCCAGCCTCAGGCTAAGACCATCGAGCTGTTTTCTCGGGTGATGGTTGCGCATGATCCATTTTGCAAGTTCCTCATTTTTGTTGGTTGGAATGCCGAATGCATTCAGCTGTCGTTCTTCTTCATTGTGAAGTTCTGGATCAAAGAGTCGATCATCAGCATGATCGCGGTAGTTTGTCCAATTTGTCCGGTTGTTTTTAATTAGCCATTGCTGCCATTCTTCGGTGTTTTTCCCGTCATCATGGTGCAGAACGCCATAAATTAGCTCTTTCATGGAAAATATGTTGTCTTTGCTACGGAGATCGATGCGGGTATAGAGTTCATAAAACAGAATTGAAGTAAGCATGCAGTGGCTTGAAAGATAGGTAAACGGTCGGGCGAAGGGAGGATTGTCCTTCAATACGAATTCATAGTGATTTGAGCCCATATCCAGAATGACTTGCCGGGAAACCATCAATACATCCTCGCATGTATCTTTCCAAGGCCAATGGTTCTTCCATGGCCAACATTTACCCAATTGGCAAGGCGAACAAGCTTGGAGATGGTACCATTTATTTCGCCTTTAAACACCAAATTTCCTTTGTGCCCAGTATAGATGATCTGTTTGTCATCGTTGTGAACTGGAAATCGTAAGGGTTTGAGAGAGGATTGTTTATCCACGAGTCTAACGTTTTTGCATTCTTGGGAAAGGAGATCCTCATTAAGACTGTTTTTCGAGATCATATTGTATATTCGAAAAGGAGTCCGCAATATCCTTTCGAGAGGAAGCTCATGGATACGGAATTCTTTGCCATAGCCGTTTTCGATGAAGAACAGAGGTGTCTTGAAGGAGACCTTCAGCTTTGAATATTGATTTCCGTCTGCTTCAAGGGTTTCTTCAGTCAGAAATTTGATACTGGTGGAAACCACCTTGAAACGGGAATCTCCAATTTTCACGGTTTTTCTTTTGAGACTGGATAATTTTTTCACTGCGACAGTCATCTCGTTTCCGAAAACCACGACATCGAAATAGCCATGGACATGAGGAGGGACAACAAAGGTCTTTCGTTCTCGTTTCATGCCGGGAGGAAACTGGAGGGGATTGATGGAAAATGGTTTTGGGGAATTTGTATCATGGAGGTTGTTCCAAAGGGGTTTCATGGTCTCATAGACAATGGCCCTCAGGTATTCCCCATGCTGAAATGGAACGAAGGCAGTTTGCAGAGGTCGAATGGAGATACGTACGCTTGTAACGATTGGATTCATCATCATCACCTGAACCTATCAATGGGAATGCCATTTCCTCCCTCCATATTGAAATGGAAGAAAGCATCAATGGGTATGCATTGTCCATCTACGACAATTGCCTTTCCGGAATACTTGCCTCTGACAATGGCATATCTTTCAGTTCTTTCTATCATTTCAGTGATTTCCATTTCAGGAAACATTTGCATGGGATATTGCAAGGCAACGGTCGGCATATTCGAAACCAGCGTTTCCTCGACAGGGGTGAAATCACCCAATCGGACAATTGTTTCATTGGTGGAGGCAAAGGTTCCGAAATGAAGGATTCTTGAGAATCTATTTTGGATTTCGGGGATATCATCCTCCTTGCAAACCAAGTAGCCTTGGAATTCTGTTCTTGGACGGATATATTCAACCATTCCGTAAGTTGGAATGGGATCATTGGAACCTCTGCCATAGATGGCAACATCCCCATATTCCGTTCGAGTGGTTGAATAATGATCCCAACCATACATATAGAGATTAAGATCTGACAGGATACTGTTGGAAACATTTTCGGATTGCCATGGTTTGAGTTCAGAGGGCCAATCCCGTCCTGCCGTCACTCTCCATTGTTCGATCAATTGCTCGATTCTGAGTAATCCAGGCAATGGACCGTTATGGTCAGGATTGAGATGTTGCATCACCTTGGTCATGTCAATGGTTTTGATCGACGTTTTTTGGGAATACACGAGGGTATTCGGGCATGATTCATAGAGAGTTTGATGGACGGATTCCCGTATCAGCTTCATCAACCTAGAGGGGTTCTTTTGTGCCTTTTTCCAATCAAGGTTCCATTTGTCCTTTTTCTGATTTGCCTTCACATTTGCCACGTCAGACACCTTTAGGTGTCCTGTTTCGAGGGCTAGTGAGATCAATGCTTTCACAGGAGTACCGAAGACATTGGTTGTCGTATAGGTTGCGGATTTTCCTGCGAAAACGGCTCCCAAAAGGATTCCCCCCATTGGGGCAATCAGATTGTACACTCTTGTTTCAAGATGGTCTGCAAAGGACAATGGTTCCTTGGGAATGGCAGGGGTGACAAAGAACCCCTCTGATGGCCAATGATAGTCTATTTCTTTTTCGATGGTGTGGCGAAGATTCCGTGGACGAGACCCAAAAAGAATGGTGGATGAGGAAACATGTGTCTTGTATACCTCGTAATTGCCGCCTCTCTTCACATTTCTGTTGATATGGAGATTAGTCATGGGAGAGAGGGTATATTTCGCCACAGACAGAGTCATTCGTTTTCTTCACCTTCGGGTAGTTTTTTGTCGAGGAAATCTATCCAATCGGCAGTGGTCAGCAATTCATCATATTTCTCATAGACATACGCAACGAGATCGGGATTTTCCTTACGATCAATGCGGATCACATGTGCATTGGATGGAAAGAGTCTATCTGGGGAATCCAGAAGACTGAAATCTTCAGCAAGATCCACATTGGTTGCCAGATTGAGAGGAGCTTCATCGGCAATGGCAACGAATTGAACCTTGAAACGTCCATTTCGGCTGGAATAGGCACCGATACCATCCACTTGCCCGACTTCGTTCAATGCCTTTATGAATGCAAACAGATCATATTTGGAGGGATCACGTACCATCCATTTGAATGGGAAACGAGTGCCTGGCTTGACATACTCATAGGTGGCAAAGCTCGAGGAACTGCGTGACGACATTCCTGTTCTAGAGGGAGACTCTACAGTGTTCAGAACCCCAGCCTCGTCAAAGTCAAGATGACCTGCAACACAGTCATCAACCGGTTCAACTGAGAACATGTCAGGCAGGAACCATCGGGATCTTCGGGCAAACCTTCCGGGGTTAAGACTACCCAATGAGACACATACGGCACAATTGCCGCAGAGGTACTCACTTTTCCGGCAGGTTTTGACGAAGGAAAGCTGCTTTTTCATTCGATCATCAAGGCTCTTTTCCTTGGTTCTGAAACTGTCATCATCATAGATGTCCCTCAGATCCATCAGAAGTCCATCACGTATCTTGGTGAGAACCTTAATCCCTCTGAGTTCTGCCCGAAGGGTTCCATTGATATCTTGTTTGTCAACCACCTGATGGTTGCTTTTGTCACCGACAGTGGATTTGAAAACGCCTCTTTGGGTCATCTCCAGATATCCCATGACGGTAAGAATTCTCCCTGACCAGAGTCCTGCTTTTTCAGGAAGATCAGGAAGTTGTTCAATCAGACGGGTAATTTCTTCATTTTTCATTCTGTTCACCTGCTAAATTTTGAAGAGTCCGATAAATGACGAACATGGAAATGTTGATCGCATTTCGTTCATTTATCTTGGGTAACATTTTCTTGCAGTATTCCTCGAATTCATCAACTTTGGAAAAGTCAAGTTTCGATATGTCCATGCCCTGCCTTGAGAGCTTGGTCATGAATTCGGCAATACCTTGTTCTATTGTCGGTTGCTTGCGGAAGATTCTGAAGAACTCTCGCAAGGGATTTTCATAGCTGCTTTCCTGTCGGTTGGCCGTTATTTCCTTCCATTTAGCCAAGGAACTGTTTGGTTTTGCAACAGGAAGCCCATACAGGAATTCTGTGAATTGCTGCACAAATTCTAATTCATTCGAATTGCTTGGCATGATGGGTTTCACCAGTTCATAATATTTTTCGATTAGCTCGTTGAAATCCTTCTTTGGTTTCTTGTTCAAATCCTTCTTTGATCTCAGATCATTGTTTTTCCCATACGTATAGCGGATTGATTTCCCGAATTCTGATATTGGGTTGGTCAGGAACCTCGTTATCTGCCTCCAGCGGAGGAGAGGTCTGGCAAGCTTACCTTCAGATCTAAGAAAAGGATAGGAGGATCCGAGTTTCTCTTCGGCAAATAACATTAATCGGAAAACATCTACCGCCTTAGAGGTATCAACCATTTTCAGACCATTGTCTTCTGCATTGTAGAGTTTTATTTTTCTGCCAAGAGGCTCGCCATTGAGGGTCACACTCCTGATTGCCTGCAACACGAGAGAGTAGAGCAGATGTGCCTCCTTCTTCAATCTAAGATCAGGATCGACATAACCATTCATTTTGATCTTTCTTCTTTGGTTCTTTGTACGATAATTCAGGATCAGCCCATTTGGCTCAATAACGAGGAAGACCTTACCATTTGCAGCGATAATCTTGTATGAATCTGAAGGTAGCTCATCGATCAAATCTTCCAATTCAGTTTCATCCTCGTAGAACGGCATTTCTGTCCCTTTGGAGTAAGCAGGAGGAGTGGAGAGCCGGTGTGCCAGATTGATGGCCAGACGTTCAATATTTTCATCCTTTTCTGCAATCATTTCCAATAGGATCAGAAAGTGCTTTTCAGGATCCTTGAACCCATGAATTACAACTTGTTCGATTATCTCTCGCCATACACAGGTCGGACAGAGCAAGTTAAGGTAGGAATTCCCCATTTTGGATCTGATTGTATCAGGATCTGTTTCACTTAGTGCGAACCGTAGTCTACCGGGTGTGTATTTGTTGAGAGTAGGCCAAACTTTCTTAAAAATGGGAGGGGTGCGTGGACGTCCATTGGCAAAGAATTCGAAATGGGTGCCACATTCGTCACATCGGAGTCCATTACCATTACTCTTGATCTGCATCTGATCGATGATTTTGCCCAAGAATTCTCTGAAATCCGAATAGTATGAATTGGGGTTTTCAAGATCCTTCCCAATCCCAGAAAGTGCTTCTGTGGAAAAAATAGGAGGGAATTTCGGCTTTTTGTCCTTGTATAGTTCCGTGACTTTGGAACAGGAGACAGAATATCGTGTCCAATCAGGATTATACTTGCTTAAACCTTGGATCAACAGATCAGGTGAAAGTTTTTCTCTAAGGGTTTTCAATTCGGGTTCAGTCAGATCGATGAATGATTCGGTTATCATGGTTCGTCCCAAGGAATCCGCCACCATTTGACGAAATATCGCATCGATGGCATAGGGAAAGGAAGGGAGAAATAATCGAACCATACTTTTTTCTAAGAGGGCAACTTAATGTAGGTTTATGGAAGAGAAAAAATTTGATTAGTTCTTGATTCATCAATTGAAAATCAATTATCCATATTCTTTTGGGAAATTATTTTTAGAATATTTGAAAAATTATCAATATTGAATTCCCAAAATCAAGACAATATTGACAAAATGATCGCCATCATTAGGAAATTTGTCAATCAAAGACCAAGCGAATATGAGGACGTGTTAATCTCTTATAAAAAAATGATTGAGGAATGGGGTAAAATCATTCCGTTATCAGAAGTCTTCAATTCATCCCCCATCTGTTCAAAAGTCGATAATCTCGGACAACCATTCAGCTTTATGCATGAGGCAACGCGGGTGCAGTTGACGGTTCACAAAGAATATTTTGATCTGAAGATTTCAGTAGTCCCATTGATTGCAGCGAAAGTAATTTTCCTCTTTCTTATGCACCAGACCCCCAAATCGATTCCTGAGAAAAAAGAAACAATGCAAGAAACGGCTCTATTCATAGCATATTATCTTCTTGATGACAAGATCGCCAAACGGAAATTCTGGGCAATGTGGACACAGGTCAGGAAAGCAAGCAACCAGTCAAATTATGTTCGGCAAATCAGACCCTTTCTCCAAGACATTTCACGGATACGCAAGGATCAGGCAATCAAAAAACTCATAGCAATCGATTCCAAGGAACACCGAAAATTGAGACAGTATCCCTACAGTGCAATCCCGTTTCCGGAACTGAAAGAGAAATGGAACCAAGTGCTACACCTGATCACAAATCATGAGGGAAAACAGAACGAAATGGCGATTTTGCTCAATATCAGTCAATCACGTTTTTCACAGCTTTTCAGAGAATTGAAACTTTATCAGATCGTTGTACCGGTCATTGAGTTCCGTCCTGAAAGACTTGGATTCAAGCAACTTTTCATGATGATCGTGGGTGATGGGGATCTTGAAAGTATTATTGTGGGGAATTTCAGTTACCTACAAGAATTGATATCCATCCAAGTGCGTCCAGACAAGTGGCTATATCTCATAAGATTCATCAAACCATTGCGGGAGAAAATGGAACCTCTATTGGCAAAATACAAAGGACTTGAAGACTGTGGGGAACTGATGCCGAAGTATTCCTTCCAATTTGATGCCGTCGGTCTATTCAAAAGTAATGATCAGAAATTGGCGAGCAGTTGTCCGCTCAAAAATCATTTTGCATATTCTAATATCGTTGATCTTTCAGATGATGAAAAAATGGTTTTGGCCCAAGTACTTAAGGAACAGACTACAGAGATCGATGTCATCAGGAGGGTCTGTAAGAAACGGATGAAAACGGTTTCGGATTACCTTAGGAAATTCAAGGAAGAAAAAATTGTCTATATGAGATATCGAACAATCAAGCGTCCAGATTATCAATATCAGGTTGCGTTGATCAAGTTGGATAATGAGATGCGAATGGAAAAGTTACAGAGGGCATTGAAAGGAGCAATTCCTTTTGTAGAGGGACATTTGCTTAAGGGAGTAAAGGGCATATACGCATTCATAAAGTTAGGGGGAGAGGCCCGCCACCTTATCAGAGGGCAACAATTGATTGAGGGAGAATTGATGAAGAAAATCACCCTGCACACATATCATCAAATGAATCCTCCCAAACCACGCATTTCTTTTAGGGGATCGTGGATTTTCCGTTATGACCGATTTAAATTTCTAAATGTCATTTGATTGGCGAAATTTTTATATTTCAGTTCAAGGGATGATTTCCTATGGGAGATGCTGCACCTCAGTCCGTGAGAGGTGTGGCTACCTCCCCAAACATAGTCCATATCTACCATGTCCTTCCGTTTTTCGTGCCTAATCCGTCATTTGAAGGGATGAAGTTTTCAGGAAAGGAGTTGGTATTCAGGGAATGGGCACGTTCCTCTTTTCAAATTCTAAGAGCCAATGAGAAAGAGTATTGCAACAACCAAAACATCGAATTGCCGTCATCCATTCCCAAGATTGCTCAAATAAAAACCACAGATCCCGGATCATGGATAACATCCCTTCTTCTTGCAGAGAGCGGTGTTGGAGCATATGTAATCAAAGGAACCAGTACTGGTCTTGAAAACATGCAAGAGGAGATCAAGAATATCGAGAAGTTAAGGACGGGCATTCCAAAGAGATTGAATGAAACGTTCGGATCCCAATACCGCAAAGGAGAATGGCAGACCCTGATCGTCATGAAAGGAACTGATAAAAATGTCTCATTCCTAAAAACTGTCCTTGCTGGGAGATGGCGTTCACTTGCCTCCGAGAAAATTCACAAGGAAGTTCATTTCATTTCCGGAAATTCAGTAGTCGGATATGTAATGAACAAAACAGCCAAAAAAATCCAAAAAATTCGAATTCTCCTTTTGAATGCATGCGTTCAAGCCAATGCCTGCTGCTTAGTCACCAAGAATTTCGGAAGTATTGCCCCTCATCTAGCGGAAGAGAGAGACTGGCTCATTCTCATGCATTGGTTGAACCCGTGGATACTGGCAGGGTACATAGGAAGAAGGAGCCCCCATTGGGGAATGTATCTCCAATTGATCAGAGCAATCATTGAGAGGAAAGACTGTTCCATTTCATTCAGAGGAATGCTGATAGGGTTTATCACGACCCAACCTCTCGACGAAAAGATCCTACTTCTGGCGAAAGCCGCCTATACCGTCCCTCCGGACAAAAGAAGCAATTATGTCCCGATTGTCCTGCCACCTGCCCAAAAAAGGTATAATCAAACAAACAAGGGAGATAAGATTGCACAGAATGACATCATCCAGGCTCTTCTCAGGCAAGCCGATCTCTACATCAGCGGAGATGCCGCCACATCCTTCATGACAGTCAGCAAGGTATGTGAAGAAATTGGAGACAGGAATCGAAGACGGACACAAGAGGTAAGAGCACTCCTCGAGCATCTTGTCGATCAGGGTTACCTCAAGAAAAAACAGTATACGGGATCTGGAAGAAAAGACAAGACTTACCAATATTCCATGAGAACAATCGATGACGATCGGAGAAAGTTGATTACAGACTATATCATTGATTTATTTAAGGAGGGGTAGGTGGGCCATTATAGGTAAGGTCCTCATCGTCATCTCCGCCACCCATGAAAAGGGTCACCGCGGCAATGGTCGTAATTGCAATCCATGAAAGGATCATCATTGTTGGAAATGCTAGAACGATGTTCATGCTAACCATAGATATGGCATGCGCAAAACCTGCCTGTTTTGCTCCATGAGAGGCATTGACCGATGTCGCAGATCAATGGCACATGAAACATTCATTCGAATAGAATACCTTGGCAAAAACATCAGATATAAGTTCGGGCAAAAAACACCCGAATCAGACCTCCAAACACCATTTCAACTTTGATTGAATCCTCCCTTGAAGCAAAAAGCCAGAATTTTTGCACAGCCGGGCGACAGCAAGAGCGGCAGGAATTTGTAAAAAACATTCAGAAACCAGTTCAGGACTAACTTCAAAAAGACAACACCATGGGAAAGATTCTCATCATTCCCGGTCAAGCAATCGTTTCAATTGTTCCTTCTGTTCTGCTGTCAGTTCAGCATGCAATTTCTCGATTCCCAAAAGTTCAATCAATTGGGAGAAGGAAATATTTTCAATGACCCTGTTGATACCAATCTGGTTGATCACCCGTTCAATCCCAATCTGGTCGATCACCCGTTCAATCCCAATCTGGTCGATCACCCGTTCAATCCCAATCTGGTCGATCACCCGTTCAATTCCAACCTTCTCAATTATTCTATCGATACCTATTACCTCTATTGCCCTTTCAATACCCATTTCCTCAAGAACCCTGTCAAAACCGATGCTTTCAACTGCTGCACGGATGCTGAGAGAACGGGGGTCTATATCTATGTTTTCCGCCTCTGCCACTTCCATTACCTCGTCCTTATAGAGAAAATACGAATATGACGTAATAAAAGTTTCCTTGTTCCTGAGAGCATTGGCAATTACCGGACGTCTGATTGGTTTGGATGCAAAAAGCCTGAGAAACTGGTTTGCATTGTCATACTCCAAGTGGTCAAGTTCAACGACCAGTACATGAAGTTTATCTTGAACCAAATAAATACCAGGTGCCATCCGCTCAGTATTAGAAACAAGAAATGTAGGGATCCGGATCCCACCTCCGAGAATAAACATGAGTGACAATTCAGGTTCCCGTTCATGTCCAATAGTGGAAAGGTGTAGATATGCCTTTGCCAATCCTCCATAGAATTCTTTCATGTCAAACCTATCTCGTTCACTCTTGAATTCACCCAAAATGATTGCATTGGCATAGCAAAAAGGAGAAGGTAACGATCCATTGTTCTCAATCATGAAATCTAGCCTTAGATTCGCGGAAGGAACATCCAGTTCAGTCACAATATTGGCATGGAGGTATGTCTTCAGGAAATTCTTGAAACTGGCATCCCAAGCCATAATATTTTGCCATTCCCAGAAGATTTATGGTTTTGGGTCAAAACGGATCCAGAGATAGAGCCTTGGATTCATAAAAAATGATGTTGGTGAATATGAATAAGAACTTTCAATCTAGATAACCTCTATTGTAGCAGTCAAATTATAACAGGAATTGGTGTTTGCAATTGGCTTTCAATCCAGACCAGCTAGAAACCTCTATTGTAACGGCGGGGTAGAACCCTACCTGATCAATTGCACCGAACTTTCAATCTAGACTTGCTAGAAACCTCTATTGTAACCAGCAGGTGGAGGAATGGCTATGACGGATGATTGCTATCCTTTCAATCTAGACTTGCTAGAAACCTCTATTGTAACTATTTACCTTGTCCATTCCCTTGCGAATAAAGGAAGCTTTCAATCTAGACAAGCTAGAAACCTCTATTGTAACGGATGCCGGTAAATGCCCGCATGTCGGACCGATCCCTCTTTCAATCTAGACAAGCTAGAAACCTCTATTGTAACGACATCCGCATCCGTAAACTGGAGGTGTCTGAATGAGTCTTTCAATCTAGACAAGCTAGAAACCTCTATTGTAACCTTGAGGATAAATTGGAGGGTATGTGAATGGGGAACAATCTTTCAATCTAGACAAGCTAGAAACCTCTATTGTAACCGTTGGATTTTTTTTGAAGTGCCTCCCCGAACATGAGCCGCAGCTTTCAATCTAGACAAGCTAGAAACCTCTATTGTAACGAATGGAGGGATTTGGATGCAGCAGCACGAATGACGCTTTCAATCTAGACAAGCTAGAAACCTCTATTGTAACTTTGTTTTATTCCGTTAGTGACCTATTTGGCCACTTTCAATCTAGACAAGCTAGAAACCTCTATTGTAACTTGGCTCGTGCGTTGGTAGGACAACCTGCCAAAAACCGCTTTCAATCTAGACCAGCTAGAAACCTCTATTGTAACCCATTGGATTTGATTATAGGCATTATTGATGTGGATCTTTCAATCTAGACCAGCTAGAAACCTCTATTGTAACTGTTTCTTGGGAATTGATCAACCATTGTGCCTTATCCACTTTCAATCTAGACCAGCTAGAAACCTCTATTGTAACCATTCGTATTCCCAATCGGTCGGTGGTTGATCAACGCTTTCAATCTAGACCAGCTAGAAACCTCTATTGTAACATGGCGTTGGCAATTGTAGATCAAGATCAAATTCCACTTTCAATCTAGACCAGCTAGAAACCTCTATTGTAACCACGCGACCGCCCTCCTCGCGGCATCCGCCGTCCTTCTTTCAATCTAGACCAGCTAGAAACCTCTATTGTAACGTCAGACTGCCCTTTTTAGGATAAGCAGCTGTGAACTGCTTTCAATCTAGACCAGCTAGAAACCTCTATTGTAACCATTGCTCGTTAAAACAGCATTGGATAGAGATAGTTCTTTCAATCTAGACCAGCTAGAAACCTCTATTGTAACTACCCAAAAGCAACGGATTGATGGACGCCTTCAAGTCTTTCAATCTAGACCAGCTAGAAACCTCTATTGTAACAATCCATCGATGACGTGCTTCTCCTCTATGTCGACAGCTTTCAATCTAGACCAGCTAGAAACCTCTATTGT
>CAZYCQ010000075.1:0-13235 GCA_964645535.1 uncultured archaeon
GTTTAATTGGCTGTCATTGATAAAATCCCTATGAACCTCTCTTGAAAAATTCAAGCTTTTCCTCAATCTCTTTCTCAATCGTTCCATCCCAAACCTCCATTTGTTCTAATTCCTGTAGGATCTCCCTTAATTTCCGTTCAACTGAGAAATTTGAATAGTTGCTGAAAAGATAACACAGATAATTTTCTGATTCTGCATTGGTCACAACCTTTCCCAAAAACTTCACTCTGTTGGGAAGTTTTTCTGAACCGGCGGTTTCTGCAAGAATCTCCATTGAAGCCTCGATTGCACTTGGAAGAAGATTGGGCAATCTCTCTCCGAAATAATGCTCAAAGACAACTGTGCCTTGAGTTTTATTGATGATGAGGAGATATTGCGGCTTCAAATCTCTCAAGAAAAAGACAAGTGGATTTCTGAAAATGGATATGGATAGCAGAAAAATACCTGCTGGATACAATATTCCGAAAACAATCGTATTTATTTCAAACAAACGTTCCAGAATAAGCAAAAGTATAGTCAACCCCATGATCGTCCAGCCAAAGACAAAGGTTCTCTCCCTGTTCATTGCAGGAATAGTCATCCAAATTATTCTGACAATTGTCACAATTATTGGTAAACCTATGACCAATGAATGTATCGGATCCTTCAGTGATGTTCTCCATCCTCCATCAACTGCATTGACTCTTATGGAAAAGAAAGCTGTTGTTGCTCCAATTCCTATTGACATGGCCAAGAACAAATCCGCTAATCTCCATTCCTTCCCTAGGATCTGGGATATTGTTACGAACGTTCCCCATATCCCGAAAATGAGGGCTGGAATACTGGCGGACAACAGTCGCTGAACAATTATCTCGTATTTCTGATCCACTGGGATCAGAATGAAAATCCAAACCTCAACAACACTGTGAAAGGTGAGGAACAAGAACGAAATGAAAAGTCCCCAAAATTCAATCACCTGCTCTCTTCTTTCAGTAATCAGAATCAGGATTGAGGATGTCAACATTAGGAATGATCCACTGATCAAAAGAATTTCTTCGACCAACAGATATTGAATGTAATCAAAAATAATAAACCTTGAGAATCAAAATACCCGATCGTTTACATCCAATTCGAAAACGTCTCTTTTTCCATTCGATTTTTTGAAATACAGGTTGGCTCCTTTTCCATTTGAGTATTTCGTCATACAATACTTCTCACCATTGACAGAAATGTAATCATGTGTCCAGAGAAGATGTATCAATATCCAAACCATCTCACGGCTCCTCAATCCTTCTTTTCTATTGATCGGCTCACCATGCGACAGATATGCGGCTTTCAAGCCAGATTGAGCTGCAACCTTGCTTAAATTCGAATCCGTTGTCAAAAATAGTATTTCCATATTGGTCACCTTGGATAGTTGGGTGAATTGCTCAACAATAAGAAAATCAAAAACCGGACTGGTGGGACTGATATTTGCATATTGTGCCGCAACCTCTCCTTCCGGTTTCAACATGAGCATGGGAAATCCCGGTTTTGCAATAATCAATGGATAACGATCCATCAGTGTCTGCAACATGAATGCTCCGAATTTCCCTCGGCGCCCTCGCGAATTGTATATTTTGACAGGAAGTATGAAGTCTTTCGGATACCCTCCTGATTTTCTCTCGGACGATGCCATATGATGGAGTTCATACTGTGTTGCTTGGGCGACCAACAATATGGGAAGTCTCGTAATCGTGAACTGCCGTTGATATTCCTTCTGAACCTGTTTCACAAATCGGTTCACATGATTCTGCAAAAGGAGGGACGTATCCAATGCCAAGGCAAGTTGACGGTTATCGTTGAAGGAATGGGCAACTGTTTCGGCAATGCTCTTTTGGATGTCGCCTTCATTATCCGGAAAGATGATGCCGGCTCTCCAAAGCAAATCCCTGAACCTATACTGCTCACTTCCCTGTATGGTAAATGACCCCTCCCCTTCCCCATCAATCACCAGATCAATTTTTTCATCACGGAATGCCTCGATGTTGAAAGTGTTTTCCTGTTCAAGTAAATTTTTGAATTCCGAAAAAAGTGACTTCACTGCATTTCCTCTCCTTTCTGATTTTAAAAAGTTGATGCGTACTTCCGATCCCCTGCCCTTGGAACTGAATCATTGATTTTCTATCTCATTGATTGTTTGATCCAAGTAAATCCTGATTTTCGCCAACAATTCCAAACCTTTGGGAGTTAACGCCACCTGCTTTTTATTCATTCTCTCCAAATCAGGAAGTTTCTCCACCCAGCCTTTGTTGATAAGGAATTCAATAGCGGATCTGAGGTTTCTCTTGGGATTAGGAAAGCTCTTTCCGATAGTTTTCAGGTCGGTTGGAGAATTCTTCTCCAAAAAGGAAAGAATATAGTAATGGGAAAACTTGAGGACAAGAATCTTGTCCAAATCCTTCTGTTCAATTCCCTCTTCCTTCTGCTTCACCGGCAAGTCTTCGACAAGACTGCTTTCTGCAATCTGAACTGTCCTGTACTCAAAGATTGTCCGTCCAACGATGAGAACCGTCACCACGATAAAAAATATCGAGTTGTCAAGAAAGTGCTTTGAAGTGATGAAATACTTGAAGACCAGAAGAATGAAGGTTAACCATCCTCCGATTATTCCCAGATTCTTGTAGAGACTTACCTTCCTCATGGTTTCAAACTGCAGCACCTTGTTCTGTTCCAACTCTTTCAGTCCTTCCAAAGATTTCACTCTCAGCCGTCCATACATGAAACGGAAAATTGAGTAGGCAATTGCAGTCCCAACAAGTATGATTGCCACAAGCACCATGGCAAATGAATTCTGTGAGTAGGGATATGGGAGGGCAAATACCAATACCCATGTGAAATTGACCATGAATGGATCCATCCACTCCCTCCATAGCTCAAGAGGGGCTGTTGTCTCTACAATTCCATATTTCATCATCCCTATCAGAAGCAAAATTACAATATGGACTGCATTGGTCAGAATGGTACTCATTATCACAAAAATCCAAAAGATCCATGGACCTAGGAATCTTTCGGAAAATATCCGTCCATAAATCGGATAATTCAATGCCTCTCCTGTCCCCGCCTGTTGTTGCCAACTCAAAACAAGAACCGAAAAAAAACCCAAGTAGAATATGAATGTCCCCCCCATCAATATGTTCCAAATTCTCCTCAATGAATACCCCTTCATTTCATCAAGTAATGAAAAGTAATGCTCAAATGCAAAGCCGAAAAAGGAAGTCACATAGAAATATGCCAAAATGAAAAATCCTGCATGTGCACAAAGAAAAAGATAGGTGAACCAATCAATATCCGTAAAACCAAGATGATTTGTGATCGGTATTCCAAAGGGTATGACCAGCAAGATCACCGAACAAACAACTATCATGACCTTCCTGCTGCTCCCCACCTGCACAAGGAACATCGTATCCATTTCACAAAAAAAGAATGATAAATCTTATTGTCATACTTCTCAAACAATTCCCTCAGTTCATCTTTCAAACTTACTCTCTTGAATACGCAAAGGTTAAGATGTGCCTACAGAAACCTGTCCTATGCCCAACACATTGATTGCCACCTGCGGCGCAAGCCTGAATGGTATCCACAATGTCCTTTTTGCCCATTATACCAAAGGAGAACATGCCATCAAACGTGTTGTTCTCCTTCTCACAAAGCAACTTCTCAATAGTTTTTTCAATGACCTTGTCTCCTTGATCCAGAAAACCAACGACCAAATGGGATGGAAACTTCCTCTGCCAGAAAAACAGGTCATCCCCGGTGAAAACCTTATTGAGATCAGAACCGCAATCGGCAAAATCCTTGACAAATATGACGAATTCATTCTTGACATTACCGCTGGAAGAAAGGTCAT
Organism: uncultured archaeon; assembly: GCA_964645535.1. Classification (GTDB taxonomy): domain Archaea; phylum Asgardarchaeota; class Heimdallarchaeia; order Heimdallarchaeales; family Kariarchaeaceae; genus WAKA01. The sequence goes on from CAZYCQ010000075.1 coordinate 3,869, forward strand.
GGCTGTTGGTGCTGCCATGGCATTCGATCGAGCCCAAGTCAAGAACAAGGTGATCTCGTACTATCTTCTGAAAGGCGATGTCGTGGCTCCTGCCACTGACCGACTATTGCAGCACCTGATGGCTGACGAATGGGAATTGCAGTATTACCGTCCATGACCTCTGCCCTTCCATTGATTGATTCTGGTCGGCATCTCGCCCATAAAACGCAGTGTAAGAAAAAGACTTTTCTATACTTAGGTTATCTCTTTCCCATGGAAAAACAAGATCGTCCCCTTTCCTCACGAAACATCCGGATAATTTTCCTCATCCTCACCTTCTTCCCCGTCATATACCTAATCCTGCTTTTTGTGTTCTCGTCCACTGAGACAGAAACTTCGCCAGATCCCACATTCGATACAATTCTTCCTATCGGTTGGGCAATTATTTCTGTAGTTGACATCCTTCTCGCATTTTTCATATTCCTACCAAAATTCAATGCACTCATGCAAAAAGATGCTACCATGAGAAATGCAAGAGAGGCTTTTTCCCATCTGATGATTGTAAGCACTTTGCTGGAAGCCATTGGCGTTTTCGGACTTATAATCGGAATCATGCAGATTTTCGTCACTGGAACCTTTGCCTTTCCTATCCCCTCTCTCTTTATCGTAATCTCCTTCCTTTTCTGTCTCTATATTTATATGACCTATGTCCCCCGTCTCACCTCCATGATCGATCAGGCCATGGGGATGTAATTCCTTACCTCCTCTGTTTCTCAAACCAAGCTCTCAAAGATACAAAGACTTTTATCATCTCCACCAAATGCATCCCCTATGGGGCTTTCAACAAAAGATTACATAGCCATCGCCTTAACGGCATTGACAGGTATCATCCACCTTTTTATCGGTCTTGTAACCACCATTTCAGAATTCAATGTTCTCAACCTTCTCCTCCTGCTGAACGGAATCGGATATCTCTCACTTCTCACGGGAATCTACTTCCCGAACCTGACCGGAGGCTTGACTGAAGGAAAAGACGTACTTTTGAAAGAAACACTCATCGGTTTCACCATCATCACCATTATCGCCTACTTCATCACTTGGGGAACGGAAGGCCTTCAAAACATCGTCGGAATGGCAACCAAAATCATCGAACTTGCCTTGGTGCTCGTTCTGCTGACCAGCCTCGGTTCATCTCCATCTGAATGAAACAATTGGCAAGATTCTGTAGACAAAATTCAACTTTTCCTCGTACACATAAAACTTATCAACCTATCCATTCCCTTGATTTTGGATGTTCCTCCTCGAAACCCAACGAAGAAAGCAAATCCAATGGTTCACCCTTGCCTTCATCATCGTGGGAATCCCTGTCGGAATACCCATGGTCATGCTCTATCGCCCACACTTTGTATTCGACTGGTTCAGCTACATCTTCCTCGTCTTCCATGCAATATATTTCATCAGCGCATACTTTCTTGTAACCTTCTTCTTTGATTTCGCAAATATCCACTTTTTCTCCCTCTTGCACAAAGAACAGTATCAATCCATCCGAAAAATATGGAACCATTTCCAAATCGGTGCCATTGTCTTTTTCACTGCACTTTTCGGCATGGTCGCACAACATGACTGGAAAAGATATCTCACAGACCCGGCAATGCATGAGGCAACGCCAACCGACAACACCAATTACGGATCTCTCTTTACCTTCGGCCCATGGGGATGGGTACTCTTCGCCCTTTTCATCTATATGGCCGCACTACTCATCAATGCAGTGTTCACCGTACTCTTCACCCTCCTCTGCACCAAAAAATGTGAACAAACAACCACCACCATCCCAATCGAAAGATGGAGAGATTGGTCCAAGAACTTCCTCATCTATCTTGTCTGGCTCATCCTGTTTACCCTCCCATTCTCCCTCTCCAGTGGCGAACTCCTCACAATTTTCTACATCCTATTCCTCTCCGGTCCAACCATCGGATACCTCATCTTCCTCTACACAACCACACTCCTGAACTACAAAAAACCAGAAACCATTGAACAGTTCATCGAAGCCAGAAAATTGGAATTCCAGACCATGAAAAAAATAAACCTCTCCAAAAATGTCGGAATCATATTCGCATCACTTACATTCATCCTCATGGTCAACCGATACCTCTCCACACCACAACGATTCTTCAACAACCCAATACTCCTTGCAATTGCAACCATCATCATCATCGGAGGAACCGCTTTCGACTATTGGTCCGCTCAGATTGAAGAAAAAAGCCTCACTGAACTCGAACCAAAAAAATCAACAAATATAGACCCAAAACAGATCCACTCAATCCTCTCCTTCAGATTTGCACACTTCTACATCCTATCCCACCTCGAAAAAAATTCCCCAACTGACCTCAAATCACTCAGAAAAACTTATCCAAACAGCCCAACCAACCTCAGATCATCTCTCGACTTCCTTGTCCAAAACAAATACATCGAAAAAAAACCAAAACTCCAAAACATGAACAGAAAAACTATCGAAATCACCCCTCAAGGATTAAAAATCCTCAACCAAATCAAAACATACCTCAGCTCCGAAGAGTAAAATCCCAGATTCTTCCCAGAAGCTGATTCCTAAATGGATTAAAAAAAAAAAACATTCCAAACTCAATGAGGCTATCCATGATATTACCCCAATATTGCCAATAGCTACCATCGCACTCATCTTCCTGACCGTTAATAATAACCAAGAACCAAGACATGAACCAGACGTGTTCGGAGTAGATCCAAAATAACCCAAATAAATGATAATCCCAACAAAAAATTTTGCCCAGGAAACAGATAATTTCACTGGATGAATGTAGATCAACTATGTTTGGAAAGCATCGAAATATTGCTCTTCTCCATAGAACAATTGTCAACAATGCTAACCATTTCGTAAATGAGATTGAAATCTTTGTCAATGAGGTTATGTAGGCACTCGATCAGAAAAATCTTGAAATTTTTGCTCAATTTTAAAATGAAATACTGAATGAATTCTATAACATAAGGAAATCTACTCATATCATATTGCAGCAAATTGACAGAATAAACAAAATGTTACTAAGACTTCTCAAGTTAATTTAAAAAAAAGATGCACGAGCCGGGAATTGAACCCGGGACAAGAGCTTGGAAGGCTCCTATGATAGCCACTTCACCACTCGTGCTTTTCTGATTGAATTAGATATTGGAAGTTTATAAAATTTGGGACTTGATTCATTTTTTTGGATTTTGACTTTTCCGTAATTTTTCCATTTGCAATTTTTTGGCAATTTTAATAATTTCTTTTTTTTCAATTTAGTGTATGATGGTTCTTGTTCTTGATTTTGCCATTTCCTTTTCAGTGATTTTATTTGGTTTGACAGTTGTGCTTCCTGCTGGTTCGCAGCGTGTTTCTCCGGAGCGTAAGGATTCTGATTGATGGTTTTTGTTTTGTTGTTTGATCATGTTTGTGATGTTTGCTTTTGAGTGATATTGTGAAGGTTCTCCGGAGTACAAGTTTAAATTGTTCCTGTTGTAAGTTATTCAGGATGCATATCCTGATGGCTCAATGTTATTTTCGTGTGCTTGATCCTAAGGAGTATTCTCGTCAGATGCCTTATCCTCCATTGGGTTCATTGATCTGTGCGGAGCTGTTGCGGCGGGAGGGTCATGAGGTAACGTTTTTTGATGCGATGCTTGGGACACCTGCTGAATTGATGGAGGTGTATTGTTCGGATGATTTTGATTTGGTTGTATTTTATGATGATGAGTTCAATTATTTGACGAAGATGAGTCTTTCACGGATGCGTGAGACTGTTCTAGATCTTGCCGGTTCGATAGTTGAGCCTGTGGTTGTGTATTCAAGTGATGCGATGTATGTTCCTGAGTTGTATCTTAGATCTGGTGTTGATTATGTTCTTTGTGGTGAGGGAGAGTTTGCTCTTTTGGAGTTGTTGGGCGCATTGGCAGGTGGTTATTCTCCTGATGGCATTGAGGGTTTGCATTATCTGAAGGACGGTCGTTTGGTTGACGGTGGTCGTCGTGGTTTGCATGGTTGTTTGGATGATTTTCCGGATCCTGCATTTGATTTGGTTGATTTGTCTCGGTATCGGTCGATTTGGCGTCGTCACCATGGGTATTTTTCGTTGAACCTGAGTACCAGTCGTGGTTGTACCTATGGTTGCAATTGGTGTTCCAAGCCACTTTGGGGTCGTACGTATCATGCTCATTCTCCGGGGCGTGTGGCTTCGTTGATGCATCGTTTGGTTTCTTCGTACGGTGTTGACCATTTCTGGATTACGGACGACATTTTTGGGTTGAAGAAGGGTTGGTTGTCCGATTTTCGTCGTGTTCTTAGGGAGATGGATTTCCGTCCCCGGTACAAATGTCTTTCACGTGCGGATTTGCTGGTGCGTGGTGATACGGTTGAATTGTTGAAGGCTACGGGTTGCCAGACGGTTTGGATCGGAGCGGAATCTGGGAGTCAGCGAGTGTTGGATGCCATGGAGAAGGGTATCCGTGTGGAGCAGATTCGTGAGGCGGTTAGGCTCTGCAAGGCGGCTGGGCTTGAGATCTGTTTTTTCATTCAGTTTGGTTATTTGGGTGAGGATTGGAACGACATTTTGAAGACTCGGCAGTTGATACTTGACACACTTCCCGACGACATTGGCATATCGGTTTCGTATCCTCTTCCTGGTACACGGTTCTATGACATTGTGAAGGATCGTCTGGGCGTGAAGCGTAATTGGGAGGATTCTGACGATCTGGATCCGTTGTTTCCCGGCACCTTTCCTCGTGAGTTCTACCGATACCTTCATCGTTTGGTTCACAACGAGTATCGGCTCGCCTTGGTTCGGGATTCATGGGCACCCCGGTCGATTGCAAAGCGTATATATCATTGGTTGGGGAAGAAACATTTTGAACGGAAGGTAAAGCCATATATTTCGTCAAGGATTTCTTTGACATAGTGAACAGGGACGGCATTCGCGTGCTGCTTCTTGATTTCGACGGCACGCTTATTGACTATCGTGTGGCAGAATACCATGCGATACGGGATGTCTTGGTCAATTGGGGTGTTCGAGACATAGAAGCTGCCGCACGAAGGTACAATATTATCAATGAAGGTCTGTGGGCAAGGTTTCGGAAGGGTGAGCTTGATGCGGCAAGCATTCGTTCCTTGCGTTTCAAGATGCTTTTTGATGAGCTGGAGATTGACCGCGATCCTCTGCGATCCAATTCCGAATACCTTGAATCCTTCATTTTTCATTCAAAGGTGGAGCCAGATGTTTTGGAAGGCATTCAAAGGCTGAAGGAATCTGGTTACTCCCTGATGGTTCTCACCAATGGGTTTCATGACACGCAAAGGCGGCGATTGGAGCAGTCCGGTCTGCTTCGGTATCTTGACGGGTATTTGACAAGCGAGCAGGTTTCCAGTCCCAAGCCTGCTCCTGCAATGTTTGAGCGAGCCTTGAAGAAGTTTTCGGCCTTTCCGCATGAGGCATTGATGGTGGGCGATTCACTTGAGGCGGACATCGGCGGTGCTTCGGCTCTGGGTATCCCATCGATTCTGATTGGGGATGGGATGCCCGATGTGCCGCCTCTTCCTCATGCTGTCTTTCCTGATTTTCCGGGTTTTGTATCCTTCTGGTTGGGTGATGACTTCTCTTGATGGCTTTGCGGTATGTCCTTTCGGATTATGCGATGACTTCTCCAGATAGTCTTTCCGCTGCTTTTCTGAAGTCCTTCTCTGCCATGTGGAGGGTGTTGACCAAGAGTGGTTTGGCTTGATAGAAGGCATCCCTCATTTCCTGTGTCTTGGAGACAAGGTTTGGGAGTGCATCGACAGCGTTTCTGAAGACGAGGTTGGATTCGATCGTCTTTGGTATCCAGTCTACGAACTCTGTAAGCCTTGGATGGATGGGATAATAGAATATTGCCTTATGCTTGCCGAATAGCGAGTTCTTGTCAAACTTCTTCAGTGTGTCCGGTACCTTGACGGGTGGGATTGCGATTGTAAAGATGTCATTCTTGTTTTTCTTGCCGTATTGGAAGATATAGATGGGTAGGAGCATTTTGATGGTCTGCCCCGGATTGTCCAGCTTGAATCGTTCGGGTTCGATCATGGGTGCCCCTTCGGTCTGTACCTGTTTTTCAATTTCGCGAGCCAATTGGTCCTTGCGTTGCAGGAACTGTTCATACTTGCTTTGTGCTTCCTCAAGCTGAAGCTTGATTTCTGCAAGTTCAGCATCCCTTTCCGCCTTGGCATCGATCAGCGTTCTTCGAATGGCTTCTTTGTCAAGTTCAGCCTTCCTTTCAAGATCTTCGACATCGAGTTTTAGATCGGCATCGATGTCTGCTTCTCTGTTTCTGGTTCGGTTCACCTGATCCTTTGCGAAGCTGATGGCAGCCTTGAATGTGTCTGTGGCATCATCAAGCGCTGCAAGGGTTTCGTCGATGGCGGTGATGGGATCGTCTCCGGGAGTTGCGGTAAGTTTTTCCAATTCCTGCACCAGCTTTTCGATCTCTTTCTCGTCCTTGCGGATATTCTTTGCCACTCCCTTTACGAAGGTTTTGATGTTCTCCTTTTTGGCCTTTTCAGCTTCCTTTTTCAAATTTGCAAGATCCGCCTGCAATTTCTTTTCTCTTTCCTTCAGTTTGGTCTTTTCTTCTGTTTCCAGTTCCTTTATCAGTGTTTTCCAATAGGTGGTGCGTTCCTCAAGCAATGTTTTCTGGTCGTCTACCTCTTCTTTGAAAGCGGCTTCTGCCATCTCGATGCGTTTCTTGATTTCATCATTCAAGCGTTTCTTGTCATAGATTGCACTGTTGACGGATGCAATGTCGGCCTTCAGATCTGCCTGTTCCCGCGTGGCTGGCAGTTCCTTGAAATCCCAGTTTCCGTCCACCCGTTGTGCATCAAGAAGTGCATAAATGATTTCAAGGTCTTTCTTGCCGATTCCTCCCTTGAGGATGGTGTCGGTGACCTTGAGCTGCAGGAGTTTCTTGTAGACCCTATCGACCGTGAGGTTGGCACGGTTGTCAAGAAATGCCTTGAGTTCCTGTATGTCGATGAGGTTGGTGATGGGTACGCGGATTTCCTTTCCGCTTGAGGGATTCAATGCAAGATAGCCTCCGGTCTTGGTCTTGACAAATAGCAATGGGATGGATGCCTTTGAGATGCGCTTGATCTGGTCTGCCTTTCCTACTGCCTTGTCCCCTAGAAAATCCGAAGCAAGAATCAACATCCCTGCTGTTTCCGCAAGCTTGTCCTCTTCAGCTGAAAGTGAGCTTGTCTGAAACTTGACTTTGATGTTCGATGCCATTTTTTCCCTATTACCCCTGAAATCGGTCTTACTTAAAGTTAGCAGTTCTTTTGAAGAGTTTTGAACAGCCGGCTTACCTAAATGCTGACCTGCTTGGAAAGTTTTTATTTACATGGTTTCCTACGTCCATTCTGAATATGGGTAATCTCAGAGTCTTCTTCAGATCGGTTCGTTTCACCACCCGGACTAAACGCAGGTTTCTTGTCTTTGTGACCATCTTCGCCCTGACAGCTGCATTTATCGCATTTTTCGTGAACACTCTTGATGGCTACTACACCTCTGACTATCTTGACCAGAGAGGTGTTTTTCTTCAGCAGTTTGACGATCACAATGTGACTGCAGGTCAGGGAGAAGCCACTCTCCAAAGGATACGTCAGGTTTCCTCGGTTGAATTGGATGAATTGCAGCTCTACCGCTACATTGACGTGGATGCGTCGTTGCGTATCTTCAGCATCAATATTTCTCGACCGTGGATGCACCCTTGGGTCAATCCTGAAGTGGTTCTCACGGGTCATTTCCCATCGGGCACGAATCAGGTTCTGATCCCGAACGGTGACTTGCAGATCCGAAAAACAGTTTCGAACATTTACATGTCAAGCACTGTCGCAGTAGGTAGCAAGTTCTTCTTCTCAAACGGAACCCTGAGCAGTGCCAATGCCACTGCCCTTGAATTTGTGGTCTCGGGAACTTTTGATGGATCGAATTTCGGCAATACGCAACGTGACACCCTCTGGATTTTCATGGATGATTCCATGTTTGACAGGGTCGTCCAACTCTATGGTTTCAATGCCAGTTCTGAAGTCTATACCCATTCCGCAAGCATTACTGTCAAGACACAGGGTTTCTTCCCTACAGGCGTTGATTACGACAATGTTGCAACATTGAAGGATGAAATCGAGACTCAGGTGCTTCCGGATACCACATTGGGAAGATGGGAGCAGACGGCCCAAACCTCTTCTGCCACCGTCAAAAAGGAAGCCCGTAATCGGGACATCACTTCTTTTGGTTTTGCCATTCTTGGCGGAATTGTTCTCACCTTCATGTTCTCATACTTGCTTTCCCGATTCAGGAAACGGGAAGTTGCAATCCTCAAGGCTATGGGATGGGGCAAAAGCTCAATTCGGCTTACCCTCATTGCAGAAATCCTGACCACTGCCATGACCGGCTTTGTCCTTGGAATGGTGGGTGCAAACGGTACCTTGCTGTATCTGAGCCTACGTGATCTCAATACGCTGCGTCGATCCGCATTTCTTCGACCGGAAGCAATCCTTGCCTCCTTCATCATCATTGTGGTGGTGACCTTGCCGGGCATGATGTTTGCAACTTTCAGAGCATTGAGAGTCAGTCCAATGGAGGCTTTTAGAGACAGGACGTGATCATCATGAGTGTAGAAGTATTGCTTGAAGCCAAAAATCTTGTCAAGACCTATCGTAGAGGTAGAAATGAAGTGGTTCATGCCCTTCAGAATGTCTCCCTCAAGGTCTACCCTGCGGAAATGATCCTGCTTTTCGGACCCTCTGGATCTGGAAAATCCACCCTACTCAATCTTCTTTCGGGTTTGGACAAACCCACCTCCGGAGAGATTTTCTTCATGGGCAAGGACATTACGAAGATGGATGAAAATGAATTGACTGTTTTCAGGCGCAATGAAGTGGGATTTGTCTTTCAGTCATGGGAACTGATCGACCACCTGAATGCGGTGGAAAATGTTGAAAGTCCCCTCTACCCTTCGAAAATTGATGGGGGTGAACTCAGAACACAGGCCATCCAGTTGCTTAGAAGACTTGAGCTCATGGATCGAGAATTCCATTTTCCAAAGGAACTGTCTGGTGGTGAGCAACAGAGGGTGGCCATCGCTCGCGCTCTCATCAAGAAACCGAAGATCGTATTTGCTGATGAACCCACAGGCAATCTTGACCAAGCAACGGGTGAATTGATCATGAGGCAGATGAAAACCATCTGTAGGGCAGGAACCACCATGATCATTGCCACCCACAACGAAGAACTGAGGAGATATGCCGACCGTGTCATTCGACTGACTGATGGAAGAATTATGTAAAAAAGCTACTTTGCGG
>CAZYCQ010000076.1:0-13199 GCA_964645535.1 uncultured archaeon
CTTTTGGAGTAGTAAGATTCGCAAATTTCACAAACAATTGATTTTAACTGTTCCTCATCAAACGGAAATTCATCCATGCATTTCGGTAAAGAAATTGTTTTTTAATTGTTTTTCCAAAAATGAATTAATTTTTTTATGAAATTTATAAAAAGCATTTACCATTCTATGCTATTACTTGGGAAATACACATTTTCGGATACTATTTCCATTGTTGATCGGAAAACCTTGGTATGCTAATGAAAAAGGTTTCTTTTCTTGTTCTTTTTTCTGATGAACACAATAGAAATCACTGCGGTGATGAACAGAGCGGACATTGGCACACTTAATTCTTCAGGGGTCGAGCTTTCAGTGGTTGGGGTACTTGACGTGGTAGTTGTTGATGAGGTTGTTGTTGATGAGGTTGTTGTTGAAGTGGTTGTTGTAGTGGGTGTGGATGGTGGTTGTTGGATGGTGATGATTTGTGTTCCAACTAATTGATTGAATTTGATTGCTGCAGTTCTGTCTCCATGTTCATTGAATGTAACCTTTCCAGACATTCCTTGGAATTCTGAGTTGTAGAGTTGTGCGAGTAGGAGTTCTCCATCATTGTAATCCTGTCCATTCTGGATCATTTTGTCGATTGCCAGTGCGATGGTATAGACTGCATCGTAAGCGAATGGTGCGAATGTATCGGGTGAAGTGTCTCCACACCCTTGATAGGTCTGGGTGTCCCTTCCATTGCAATTTTGCCACATGGTTTTGAATTCTTCAGTTTTTGGGTTTTCGTATGTGGTCTGTAGCCAAATGGTTCCATTTGCGTTTTCGATGAGGTTTTGATTTGGTGTTCCATCTGAGTTGTGGATGATCCTGGTGATATTGGTTTCTGCGATCTGTATCCATAATCGGTTCTGCAGCTGAAATTCGTTGATTTGGGTGAATATGTTCTTGGTTTCATCTTCAAGAGTGTTTAGAATGATTGTGGTTGCATTGCTTTGTCTGATGCTGTTGAGCTGCGTTGAAAAGTTGGTTGTTCCGAATGAGATCATGTTGTCCGAGAGGATTTTGAAGCCGTGATTTTCCAGTGTTTCGCTCAGGTTTCCGAGGAAATCCTCATAGATTGTTGCCACTTCGGTTTGATTTGCGAGAAAGTCGGTAAGTTCCTCGATCTTTTCGAACGGATCGGGGCTGATCATTCTCATGAAGTAGGGATATTCTGTCTTGTTTGAGAGTTCGGGGCTTGACGATGAGTAAGAAACCTGGGGGATTTTGTTTGGTGCAGCCACTTCTGCAACTACCTTTGATACGGCAGACGATGCAGCTCCTACAATGGCGACGGCCCCATTTGAAATTATCTCTTGGGCTGCGGCAGCACCTGCTGTTGGGTACGTCTGTGTGTCCCTGACAATCATTTCAAGGGTATATCCGTTCAGGATGCTTTCATTTGCGTTGATGTTGTCGACAGCCATCTGTGCCGCGGCGTTTCTTTCGATCCCTCCTTCTGAAAGGGCACCTGTAAGGGGAAAGAGTCCTCCAATCTTGATGACGGGGTTCTGTTCTATGGTGCCTTGTGCGTTTACCATCATGGACATGCAGAGGATGACGATGGCAATCATGGTTTTGATGTACATGCGGAACCTTTTTCGATTGAAATAAAATATTTTGCACTACTTTGGTGGATTTTTGCCAAATCCATTTCGTTTCTTTTCCTTCTTCGGCATCGATAGGTTGTTAAGGATGTTTTTTCTGGTTAGTGCTATGAAGCTGGAGGAACTGCAGGCGGACAGCGGTTTTGATGTGGTACGTGTGCGAGTGCTTTCGAAGAACGGTCCTCGTCATGTGGGTCGTGGACGTTTTGTGACGAGCATCTTGGTGCGTGACGAGACATCAAGCTGTGAATTCTCCGTTTGGGGTAAGGATGAGGCATCGAAGTACCGGATTGGTTCGATCATCGAGATTGTCAACGGATGGGTGAAGGTATACAATGGGGTGAAACAGATATCCACGGGACGTGATGGCTACGTTCGTTTTCTGCAAACGGATGATCCGAACATTCCTCGTACTCCTGTGACATGACAGTTGGCATAGTTTTTTAATGAATGATGGTAAAAAGAGATTAAAGAAGAACGATACTTGTTTTTTGAGAAAGCAAAGTTCTCCTCATACAGGAGTGAAAAAAAATGACTAATGATTTACGATTTATTGGATTTGGAAGCTGCGGAGAAGTTGGTCGCAGCGCATTCGTTCTCGAGGACAAAGAGAACAAGATTTTATTGGAGGCTGGTCTCAAGCTCATTCCGTTCCAGCCATCGGTTCCTCCATTGGGACTGGACGAATATGCATCCGAATTGGACGCCGCTATTATTTCTCATGCCCATATTGACCATTCTGGCTATCTGCCTGCTGTGTACCGTCATGGTTTCAAGGGAAAGACGTTCATGACCGATCCGTCATTGGATATCTGCAGGTTACTGTGGGAGGATCATTTTAAGATCGAGGGTGAACGTTACTGGACGATGGAAGACTTGGAAACGGTTTATGAGAACGTTGTGACGATGGAATACCGCAAGAAACGACAGATCACGGCGGATATTTCCGTGGAATTCTTCAATGCGGGTCATATCCTTGGTTCTGCCATGGTTCTGATAGACTGGAAAGGCTACCGTATTCTTTACACGGGGGACTTCAATGACAACCAGACGCCATTTTTTGATGGCTTCGACATGCCTGATGATCCAGTTGACCTGATCATCACGGAGAGCACCAATGGTGTGCGAACGGTTCCTCCCCGGAAAAAAATCAATAATGCATTTACCAAAGAGGTACGTACGGTTCTGAACCAAGGGAAGAAAGTGCTTATTCCTTCATTTGCAGTGGGGCGTTCACAGGAACTTCTGACGGTTCTGACAGAAAGCATCAAGGATTATCCAATCTATGTGGATGGCATGATCAATCGAATGAATTCGATCACCGAGCGATATCTTACTCCGAAGTGGGTCAGTCCGACCTTCTTGCAAAAGATGAAGGAACGTGGTCTGCAGTCTCCCTTCGAGGAAGACAATGTCATCGGCATTACACGGGAAAATTTTGAGAGAACTTGGGATTTCCGTCGTCATATCGGTCAGATCGAAGAGCCGTTCATTATTATTTCAACCTCTGGCATGCTTATGCCTTCGCCGATCCATACCCATATGAGATACAATGCAGGCGATCCGCAGAATCTTTTGGCATTTGTTGGGTATCAGGCTGAAGGGACAATTGGACGGGAGATCATTGAAGGGTCTCGGCAGGTTTCTGTTCAATTGGATCGAAAGAACACTGCTGAAGTGCCAATACGTTCACGCATAATGCAGTTCCACTTCTCGGGACATGTCAGCGAGAAAGGCATAAAGGATCTGTTCACCAAATTGAAACCTTCGGAAATCATTCTGGTTCATGGAAGCGAGGATAGTCGGAAAAGCGTTGCCAGCCTTGTCGGCAAGGACACAAAAGTTCATTTCCCGCAGATCGGTGATGAAATTAGGTTAACGTCATTCGAAAAAAAATTGAATGCATGACCATTCAAACAGAAGAAATATAAGGCATCAAATCCTTAGTAACCCATGTCAACGGCAGAGGAGCTTTATGAATGGATCAATAGCCGATATGAGGCTTGCAAACGGGGAGAGATTTCTGAGGATGAATATCTCAAGGACTTGGCGGAATACAAGGAAAAGCTCGCAAAGCTGGATGTAGGTGAGAATATTCCTGTTCACAAGACTGCCTCGGGTGACCTAAAAACGGTAAAGTCCACGAGCATAGCCGGATTGAGGAAGAAACTGCTTGATGAGTTGATGAAGTAGTGTTTACTATGATAATCGTTTTAATTGCCGCAGAGAAACTAACTTGAAGAGTATTATGAGTTCGGAAACAGTTACCGTAGATCTTTTGGTTGATGGAGGAGAAGCAAAGCCATCCGGTGCAATCGCTCCTGCGTTGGGTCCCACCGGTGTCAACCTTGGACAGGTAGTTGCCGATATCAACAAGGCAACCGCCGACTACAAGGGCATGAAGGTTCCGGTCAAGGTGATCGTAGACAAGAAGACACGAACCTATGAATTGGAGATCGGAATTCCCCCTGCAAGCGCTCTCATCAAGAAGGAATTGGGCATAACCAAAGGTAGTGGCACTCCCCAAAAACGTGATGCTGGAGACCTGACCCTTGAACAAGTTCTCTCAATAACCAAGGCAAAACGGCCTGATCTGCTTGGTGCTACCTATAAAACCGCATGTCTTGAGATTCTTGGAACCATGTCTTCCTTGGGTGCCACCTGTGAGGGCATGGATCCTCGTGACATGCAAAAGAAGATCAAGGCCGGCGAATATGACGATCGTATCAAGGAATGGGAAGAGAAGAATCTTTAGCTATCTATAGGATTATATTCAAGATAAAACATTGAAATCTAAATGGAATTGACGATTGAGCAATTTTTTGATCGGCACACCATGTCGGTACATCTCCGGGAAAATCTTCCCCCTTTGGCAAAGAGGGGTAGACCCGGTGAATGGAAGCTTGAGGAGATCAGTCCTGAGCCGATGACATGGGAGACTGTGGCGGCAATTGCGGATGAGATCCTGGAATATGTTGAGAACCATGATGATGCGGTCATTGAGGATGACTGGGAACAGGCCCGTATCATCCAGTTACGGGATTACCGGATCGTGATCACCACCTACCCCTTCAGTAATGCCCTTGAAATTACGGCTGTAAAACCTACCATGCGCAAGACCCTTGAGAGCTATTCCTTGGATCGCAAACTCTTTGAACGTCTTTCCGCCAAGGCTGAAGGGATCCTGATCGCAGGTTCACCTGGTGCCGGCAAATCCACCTTTGGTGCCGCTTTGGCTGATTTTTATGCCAGCCAAGGAAAGATTGTGAAGACGATTGAAAAACCAAGGGATTTGAACGTTGATGACAGGATCACCCAGTACCAGATGATTGATGATGATCCTGAAAAGACTGGAGATATTCTTCTTCTTATGCGTCCGGACTATGTCATCTATGACGAAGTACGTAAATCGCGTGATTTTGAAGTCTACAGCGATCTGAGGTTGTCCGGCATCGGGCTTGTGGGTGTGGTTCATGCTACCAATCCCATGGATGCCATTCAGAGATTTATCGGAAGAATTGAGTTGGGGTTGATCCCATCGATCATTGATACGGTTATCTTTATCGAGAAAGGAGAGGTCACTTCGGTATATAGCCTCAAAATGACGGTCAAGGTTCCTACGGGCATGCAATCCAATGATCTTGCACGTCCGGTCATCGTGGTCGGTGACTTCCTCAACAATGATCGACCTGCCTTTGAATTGTTTTCATTCGGAGAACAGGTTGTCCTTGTCCCTGTAGGTTCCTCCACACAGAAACGAAGACAACGTAAGCTCCCCTTGGATGAAATCCGCCAAGAGCTTGAATTTCTCTTGGAAACCACCACTTTTGAAGTGGAACAAATCGGTAACTCATCCATCAGGCTCTATATCCCCTCGAAATTAATACCTTCTGTCATTGGGAAAAATGGTTCCAATATCCGGGAACTTGAAAAATACATTGGTCTTTCCATTGACATTGAGCCGTTGGACATCATGAAGGATGCCAGCCTTCCTGATACTTCAAAGGTGAGGGTATATGATGAGAAGAAACATCTTGTTCTTGATGTAGGCTCGGAATTTGCAGGAAGGAATGTGGATATCATGGTTGGTCCTCAAGTGATCTTCAGTGGAACTGTGGATTATTCGGGACAAATCCGTCTCTCCAAGAAGAAGGGGCCCACAAAACGTATCGAGAAAATGTTGGCTTCGGCAGACAGTCCTTTGACCGTTCGTGCACGAAAGTGAAAGAACAATCCTCAGATTAATAACCAATACATGTTGAAATCGATACAATGAAGCATTACACTGTTGCGATCCTCTCTGGAGATTCTGATATCAAGGAGATGATCGCCAGATCATGGGGAAAAAAAGGAACCTCCACCGACATTGCTCTCCATACCTTGGCCAAGCCAGATCTCATGACAACGATCATTCCGCTACGATATCCTGATAAACCCATTCCTCTTGTCCTTGCCTGTCACATGGCGGATGTAGCTCTTCTTCCCATTTCTTCAAAGGGTATCGATGCTTCTGTTGCAGAATCGGCAATATTGGCAGACGTATTGATGATGGACGGCATACGGGCAGTCATTGCAGAAGGAGGTCAAGCATATGATTCCTTCCATGCGCAATTCGAGAAACTTTTCAAAGGCTCTCCTCTGATCACATGGAAAAAAGAAACAGTTGAACCTTCCGATTTAAACACCCTCAGGGAGGATATCTCTTCCCTAATTACTCCTATGGCTCCTTCTGAAGGTGGTGCGATTATTGAAGTTGACCATGCATTCTCTGTTCAAGGTGTGGGGGCGGTCATACTTGGAACCATTCTTCAGGGAACCATCTCCAAAGGAGATCGAATTTTTGCCTTTCCTGGGAATCATCAGGGAAATGTACGATCCATTCAGGTAAATGACATCGAAGTCAAACAGGCAGGCCCCCGAACACATGTGGGCTTGGCGATCCGTGGCATTCTCCCAAAAAACCTTGAACGAGGAACTGTATTGACAACGGCTTCTGAACTGATTCAAGAGGTGGGTTCATTTTCCGGTCATTTCAGGTTATCTCCAATTCTTCCTACCATGGCTGATGGAATGAAGGTTCATGTGGTGGCTGGTCTCTATGACACTCCTGCCCTCTTGAAAATTGATGATCAAAAGGATCGACATGCCGAAATGCATTTGGTCATGGACAAGTCTATTCCCTTGCATTCTTTGACGAAGATGACCATCTTGGATCTGAATGCAAAACAACGTATCATCGGTTCTCTTGTCAAGTCACAAAATGAATGATAAATTATTATGCAGTAAGGTAAAAATCAATATGGTTTATATAATTTTGATTTTTCCTATGAAATATGGCTGAGATGGGTGAACGGTTATCTAGGGGACGGGTTCCAATCTCGAAAACCATGGTTTCATTTGCTGCTTTCGCCAATCTTTCAGTGATTTTTCTGCTGTTCAAAGAAACTCCTTATGTCAATACATTTTTCGGATATCTGTCTGGAATTGCTGGAATATTATTTCTGATTGCATTGGTGATCTCTCTTGTAAGAAACCGGAAAAAGACAATGCGGGCAAGAATCACTGAACGAAACCTCTTTCTGCATTATCTCAGGACAACACGTAAGTACATTCTTATTTCAATCGTTGGAATGGTTCTTGCTGTCATGATTCTTTCCCAAGGTTTTCTCATACCTCAATTGTATGAGGATCGCATTGTGGATGCATACTTTGGTGATGCGGAATATGTTGAATCGTTTGATATCAATGCTTTTCCTAATTTCATAGAGGAACCAAAAGAGGGAGAGCAACGTATCTTCAATCTCACTGAGGCATTGATGATAAATGATGAGCTTTATGATGCTAGTGTACGCGGACTGAATGGCACAGCCCTTCCTGTTGTTTTTGGATTTGATCGGATAAGTATATTCGCAACTTTGAACCACACAAAAATATATGGGCAACCTCTCTCTGAATACGCCTTTCTTGCTGTGAAAATCTACCCTTTGACCGAACGGAACAAAAATTATCTCACCCTCGCGTTTGATGAGAAATTCACTTTCAGCAATGTTTCAGTTATTTCCGTGGTTTCTCCTATGGCTGACCCTATTTTTAGAACCTTAACAACCTATCCTCTCCTCAAGTTTAATG
The DNA here is from genome assembly GCA_964645535.1 of uncultured archaeon. Lineage (GTDB taxonomy): Archaea > Asgardarchaeota > Heimdallarchaeia > Heimdallarchaeales > Kariarchaeaceae > WAKA01. Next base: position 7,755 of record CAZYCQ010000076.1, read on the forward strand.
AGTTTGGGGAAGAACAGTATTTGCTCAATGTGACTGAAATCCATGCAGGTGTTTCTGACAAGATTGCTCGAAGCCAATTTAGAAGACAGACGGAACTTGCAATCTATCTTTCCATCGAAAAATTCAACGAAATCGTTCGCTGGATGGAATTGTCCTCTATTGATAGAAATTACGAAATTCAGATCTTTTCTCCTGTTCCCCTTGCAGATGAAATCAGGACACAGATCTCGCAAATCAGGAGCATTGAGAACAAATTGGCCGGTGAACTGAATAGAATCAGGGGGATTTACGCATATTATTACTCTCCTTATGAAGGGTTGTTGGATGAAATAATGTCCCTTCTCGAAGGTATACGCGTGGTGGTGTTTTTGCTTGTGGCTCCGATAATGGGTTTGGGTCTGTACTTGATGTACTTTTCCTCTACCCTCGTTGAACGAAGAAGAAAACGGCTATTGACAATCATGAAGTTACGAGGAATCACTGAAGACGAATTGAAATTGCTATTCCTGACTGAAATAACCACCAGTTCAATATTGGCTACCATTGTCGGAATGATTCTTTCCATTCCTTGGGTGATCGCAAGCCTGAACTCCTCAAAAATCCTTGGCTTGATTGGTAACAACATCTCTCTTCCTACGGATTGGTATTATGTCATTCCCCTCATCGGCTTCACCTTGACATTTGACGTGAATATAGTCCCAATGTTCCGAATGGCCGGCAGGGATCTATTGGAAGATCTGACCCCTGAAGAACAGAAAAAACCCAGGTGGCAAAGGTACAATCTAGATGCCACCCTTCTTTCTATTGGCGTGATTGATTATGCATTGTTCAAATGGTTCTCCATTAGAGAACTCAACGGACTTGTAATTCTTATTTTCATTCTTTCACCTTTTGCAATCATTGGACTGTTCCTCGGCTTTTCACTCTTCGTCAGCAGGATTTTCGCCCCGGCCATCGGAAAATTCTCGGATTTCATGTGGATCAAGAGAGGGAATCTCTTTGCCCTTGCTACTCGAAACATGAGACAGACTCGTTTTACCAGTTCAAAATTTGTTGCATTTACTTTGTTCGGTCTTATGGTAGGTTATACCCTCATACTGCTTCCCGCAAACATCAATGAATACAATACTATGAGCAATTACTATTTTGATGGTGCAGATGTCCGACTCTCTTCTTCTTTTCCCATTAACTCCACTTTGATCAATAATGTTTCCTCCCTGCCTGAGGTTGAATCCACTTCCCTTGTAGTTCTTGGCTCACTGGTGACGAATGAATATATACGGGTGATGGGTGTAAATCATTCGACTTTTGCAGCAACTGCCTATTGGAAACCACAATTTGCCCAAGAGGATCTTGAAGATCTTATGAATCAATTGGGTGAAAACTCATCAAATGTGCTACTTCAATCTAACGCAGCAAAGAACTATGATGTCAATGCAGGAGACTCCCTTTTTCTGCAAGATACCCAATCCACAACCTATGATTTGTATGTGGCTGGAATTTTCGATTATTTTCCATTACTCGTGACTTCCTCTCCCTATTTTGGAGAGACATACATGGTTATGAACTTGGATTATGCCTTCAATGTCAGTTTGAGTGAGGTTGGCTATCATCTTCTCGTTAAGCTGAAGCAGGAGATCAATACGACTGCCGCATTGGAAAAAATCCAATCCGTTACTGAAGGGGTGACTCTCCACAGTGCAATTGAAATGTCTTTTTCCGATACCGTTTTTGTTTCCGTAACTGGATCAATTCTCCAATCTTCTCTCTGGTTAACTCTCCTAATTATCGCCATTTCATCACTCTTCTATAGTTTCATTACATTGGCTGATCGGAAAAAGGAAATTGCTATTTTCCGTGCACTCGGCATGAAGGAAAGGCAGATATTCACATTGCTGGTAGTAGAGACACTAACGGTCATGGGGGTAGGTATAATCTTGGGAACACTCGCTGGCTTCATCCTTAATGAATTCATTGTAGGATTGATCTTTCTTGGAGATCTACTTACTCTTCCGTTTGAATTCGTCATTCCATGGAACTTATTGTTGATGTTCGATGCATTTGTCATTGGAATTGCAATTTTCAGTGCTGCTTACCCCGCAAGACGTATTGCAAGGGTACAGACAGGATCCATTTTGAGGGCGGAATGAAAAATGATAGGTAAGAACACAACCAACCAATTTCTGGAATATAGGAAACCCTTGGGCATCAAGGCAAAAAATCTGATCAAAATCTATGAGGATCCTTCTTCAGACAGTGGTGTCATCGCCTTACGGGGCGTAGAACTTAACATCCGTCCTGGTGCTATGGTGTCCATCATTGGTCCGTCTGGTGCTGGAAAAAGCACATTGCTTAATGTTTTGGGAGCCATAACCCCTCCAACAGCTGGAGAACTTTATGCAGGTCAAATCCCGGTTCATTCATTGAGAAATTGGCAATTGGATTACTATCGACAGCATGTCGTGGGTTTTCTATGGCAATTACCAGAACGTAATCTTCTTCCTGATCTGACTGCTGAACAAAACATTGAATTTGCCATGGCGGTTGCAGGATATCCGCGTGAAAAAAGAAAGGAACGCATCCGATTTCTCCTGTCGTCTGTAGGCGTTTGGGAACGACGAGGACACAAATTGGGTCAGTTGTCCGGAGGTGAAGCCCAACGTGTCGGTCTTGCAGTCGCCTTGGCAAATGAACCTGCAATTCTATTGGCTGATGAACCGACGGGAGAACTGGATTCTGAAACAACCATGGAAGTGATCGGTTACTTGCAGGATCTCAACAAGGATGAAGAAATTACTATGGTCATCGTGACTCATGACGGAAGATTTGAACGAATGACCCAACAAAGCTTCTTTATCCTAGATGGGATGATTAGCGGTGTTCGACGATCTCTTGACGGAACAATCTCCAAGAACTGGCAAAGTGCCCAGAGGGAAGAACTTGCATTTGTTGATCAATACGGCAACCTGCGGATCCCGGCAGACATCAGAGAAAGACATGGAATCAAATCGTATGTCCGTTTCGTTTCTGAAAATGGGCGTTTGTATATTGAACCAGTGGAGGAAGATGAATGAAGACGGAAGAACCCATTATCCGTGCCGTGAATTTGGTCAAGGAATATGGTGCTGGAGAAACCCTCGTCCGTGCCATCAGAGGGATCGATCTAGAGATCCAAAAGGGTGAGTTTGTGGTTCTCCTTGGCAAATCAGGAAGCGGAAAGTCAACTTTGGTTTCCCTTCTCGGGGGATTGGAACAGCCCACCCGAGGAAAGGTTTTCTTTGATGGAGAGGATCTTTCCCTGAAAAATGAGGATGAACTTGCTGATATTCGCCTCAAAAAGATCGGAATTGTGTTCCAACATTTCCATCTTCTCGAATCCCTCACCGCTGTTGAAAACGTAGAACTTCCACTTCTCATTGCCAACTATCCCCGTCAGCAACGCAGACCCCTTGCAATCAAAATGCTTGAACGGGTAGGATTGGGCCATCGACTTGCAAACTATCCCTCTGAACTTTCTGGAGGTGAAAAACAGCGGGTCGGGATTGCACGGGCACTCGTCACCTCACCCAAAATGATATTTGCCGATGAGCCTACGGGTGATCTTGATTCCAAAACCGGTGATATGATCATTGATCTGCTTATGGAAATCAATCAAGATCCCGAGTGGAACCCTTCCATTCTTATGGTGACCCATGATGTCAGCAAATTGAGGAAAGGCATGAGAATCCTTACCATGTCCGATGGTAGAATCATTGATGACCGGCATTTCCTTAAAGAAAGTGATCTCAGAATCTTTGATGAGTTTGGCACTCCTAGTGAAATCATTGGGGAAGAACAATTCGGTTGAACCCTTCCATGAATGCTCTTATTTTCTGTGATAATACTCCATAATCAATTATTTTGTCGTCTGGAGTATGGTAATTGGGATTTCTATAGTTAGCTGTGTCTGTGACCATGACCGCTGGGACTCCAATATTCCAAAAAAGGGCATGATCAGACCTTCTTGCATCTGGATTGAATTCCAATGGTTCCAGCCGATGTTGGAGGTAATGTGGTGGAGTGAATATATTCAACAGGTGCTGACTATTTGCATCTCCAACTGCGACCAAGTAATTCCCATCTCTTGGAAGCTGGACATTGCCTATCGGTTGCTGTGTGCCAAAATAGCCAACACTTTCGAAATTGATCACTCCCTGCAAATTATCTAGAAGCTTTGCGGTTCGCATCCATTTGATGAGGATCTTGCAGCCATGGAATGCCGATATCCCTCCATATTTCTCTACGAACTGCCTCTGGAACTCAAAATAGGATTCGGTACCTTCCATGATTTTCCCGTTTTCCTCTTCCCAGTTTTTCTTTTCTTCCCAGATCCGAGGATGACCTTCCTCGAAATCGGTTAGGGCAAATGCAATGTTCCCTTTTAATGTTCCTTCATGATATGATTTCACCAATTGCGTAACTGTAGCCATTCCGGACAAATTATCATCAAATCCTGGAGAAAATGGAACTGTATCATGATGTGCAAGAATAAGATAGTATGGCCTATTCAATTGGGGCGGAGGAAGAAAAAGATCTGTTCCCTTGATACCACCATGGTCGAATTCTATCAGCTTTACTTTTTGGAATTTTTTCCATTCCTTCGCGATCTCTTTTGGAACGGTTTGATGACCTTCTGGATTAGAATACGGATTTCTATCGATGCCAAATCTCTTCACAAATGCACGTAATTCATCTTTCATTTACCTTCCATATAATGCTTGCTTAATCATGTTTATCAAATATATGTTGATGAATTAAATCGAAATTTTGATTGATCCTGAATTCTTTTTTATCGATATACAACAGATTTTTGAATGAATGATTGGCAATGCGATTCATCAATTGTCAGTGAAATGATTGATACCATTGATATTCGCAAAATAATTGAACCAATTGGGATTGAGAAAATGATCAATGGCTTTGGGCTTGAACAAATAATTGGAAGAAACGGATTCAACAATTTATGAGTTGACCAACTTGGGTGATAATGTAGGTTTTACAACAATTAGGGAAATAGATCGAGAGAAACTAATGTGGGATGAAACTAAACATTCTGGTATGCAAGAATTTCATAAAATCCTTGACCTGAAGAAGAATATGTAGGGTCAATACTTACATAGATTTTGTTCCAATACTGCCAACTATAAAGACATAGGACTTGACCACCACCATACCCTGTGACGGATGATGCAGAATAACCCTGGTCAGATTTTATTTGTACATCTTTGTACTGACCTGTGAACTGAACACAGATATGGTCTGCTGGGGATTTAGGATAGAAATAGTACCAATCCCTATCAGAACCACTTTGGATATTGCCGTCCCATTTCAATTCATATCTTGAATATCCATAGTTATAATCCCAATCAGCAGGAATATATCTAGCAGAACTCTTGGAATCACTTG
>CAZYCQ010000077.1:0-13124 GCA_964645535.1 uncultured archaeon
AATTAAAAATAATAAATATTATAATCTTGTATGCTATGCAAAACTTGTCTCTTATAATATAATTGATAATTCGCTAAATTTATCGTAAAATTCATTATATATCTGGTAATTATCTAGAATAATGGTTAACTTCTATATTAGTTAAATGAATCATATGACACAATCGATTGCTGATTTTTTTCCGATATTGGGAATCATTTTTGATATGGATGGTGTATTGGCTGATACCGAACCTCTTTCCTGTCTTGCATTTCGAAAGGCTATTGAAGAAGTTGTTGGTTTTGATATGGGTGAAGATTATCGTCCTATAATTGGTCTTTCGCTTCGTGATGCGGTTGAATTAATTTCTCAAAAATTTGGTCGTTCTATTTCTTCTGTTGAACTTCAAACCATTAGTGAACGAAAGGAGGAGATTTATTTTCAAATTGCAAAAGGGCGATTGGTTCGAACCGTTGGCTTGGACAACTTCCTTGAATGGCTGTCTCAATCCGATATCGGTTTTGCTATAGCGTCTTCTGGATCCATCGATAAGATCCGTTTCACTCTCACAGAGTTAGATCTTATAGATTTCTTCCAGAACAGGTATTTTTCATCAAGCATGGTTCAAAAAGGAAAACCATTTCCTGATTTATTCAATTATGTTGCAAAAAAAATGGGGTGGCCTGCTGAAAAAGTTATTGTGATTGAGGATTCTCCTTTAGGGATTCAGGCTGCAATTGCTGCCAACATGATTCCCATCGGTCTCACTTCTTCATTCTCCTTCAATATCCTCCAATCTGCGGGTGCACGTATGATTGTGCAGAATTTTGTGGAATTACTCCCTTAATTACTAAAAATTTATAATAACTTCACAAATTCAGTATTTTATGTAAAAAAATGCATATATTATATAACAATAAGTCGCAACTTAGCAGGGATTACCATCATGTATAATGAGTACCAAATTCAGGCCAATGATCTGGTAGCAAATTTTGGCGAGGGGACGATGCCCGGTGTAATCTATGATACTGCAATCGTTGGTTCCTTGAAAGATAACGTTGACTCTCCCTTGTTTCCTTATCAGGTTGAATATGTCTTGAAACGGCAATATGGAGATGGGTCTTGGGGTGCACCCAATCCGCTTCCATATGACCGACTGATGTCAACCGCAGCAGTGCTGTATATGATGGTGGAATTGAATATCCACAAAAAACCTTTTTTTGAACCTTTTTTTGAAAAAGGAGTTGGATGGTTGGAAGAGAATTATCGTACGGCCATGGAATCCAAATACCCTCGAACAGTGGGGTTTGAATTCATTTACCCTTATTTGATTTCAACCATTCTTAGTGGAAGTTCTTCACTTTCTGATAAGGTGCGTTTTTCAACCCTCGACAAATTGGTCGAACAGAAACTGGAGATTTTTGGTGAAGGCATATATCGTGTTCATACCCCTTTGGTATTTTCTGCTGAAGGGATCGTCAGGGATATTTCCCATGCCAACATGATTTCATCTTTGCAGTCTGAAAATGGTTCGTTGGGGGCATCGCCCTCTGCAACTACGGTACTCCTCAAGTATCCGATCTCAAATACACGTGCCAAACGACAGGCATTCCAATATCTCAAGGAATCGATCCTTCCCGACCAATCTGTTGTTCATTTTAAAGACTATACTTACATGAATATTGTCTATTCCTTATATCCCTTGTTCAAGGCAGGCTTTCAAATTGGATCTGGGACTGTTTTTCTGACTAACCGTATTCTGAATGGATGGACTGATTATGGTCTTTCATTTGGGAAGGCCTTTAAGGTTCCTGATGCTGACGATACTTCGGTTGCATTGGTTGATCTTCATTACATGGGACTGCCGAATTTGGATCGATATGCTGAGGCTCTTAAATATTATGAGGCGGAAGACCATTACAAGACCTATCCTGGAGAACTGGGTCAATCAATGCTGAACAACCTTCATGTCCTTGACTACCTATTGACGACTGGGAAAGAGGAAAACATCGAGAAAGGGGCTAAAGTTCTTCGTTTCATTGAGGAGAAGTTGCGAGATAACCCACATCAGTTGGGGAAATATCATTCTTCGTTGGCATACCAAATGGGGAGCATGCTTCTGTCAATGTTTCCTCATCTCTCTGAACATGCCCATCCCTACGTTATTCGATTGGAAGTCCTGCTTCGGGATTTCATTGAAGCTCCTGAAACCCATTATCTGACAGATGAGGAATTGGCAGCATCTATTTTCGGGTTGCTTCATGCCCATCATCACGGTGTGGACATAAACTGTGATTTGGTTCGCCGCGGGTTTGAAATTTTGCGGGTTCGCACCCATGGAGGAAAATTGCCGGATTATGCCCCTCTTTGGATGTCTAAAGTTGCCTATTCCCCGACGCACATTGTCAGATCCAATGTTTTGGCTGGCTTGATGTACTATGAAAGAATGAAGGATGTTTGTTTCTGAATGCATTATTGGAAAAACTGCATGTGACGATATTTGGTGACGATACGTTTAAAATCTACAACATCCGCTGAAAATCCGTGTCTATGTTGGATTTTTTCCTGAATGAGTTCTATGCGCCCTCAATTTTGATCTTGGCTGGGATTCACCTTCTGATATTGCTGATATCCGCAAAATTAGACTTTTCTGCATTGCGATCCCTTGCACTTTCCTCTTTTCCGATGATATTGATGACTCTTCTGTTTCTTCAGCGGGCTGTGGACGCTGGTGTGAATTGGTATGGGGAAATCATGCCTCTTTCTATTCTTGTAACCTTATTCATTACTGAGTTCATGTTTTTCTCTTCAATGCAGAGCTATATTGCAACCTATTCGAAAACTGAGCTTTGGTTGTCCATTTTCTATGCGACCTTCTTGCTTAATTGGCTTATTATTTTCGTTGATCACACCCTGACCATTGGCAGTCTTCAACCGGAAAACATACTCTTCGTCAGATTTGCGGGATCGACTATGCTGAATTTGGCTTTGGCAGAAGCCTTGGCACTGTATTTTATTGGAAAATACATGTTCTACCCCGATTATCCATATATGTCAATTTTTGAACCGATTCTCTTCATCGTTTATGGGGTGGTGATGGGATTGAATTGGGGTGGGCTTTCCAATGGTTCCTATTTTACTCCGGAAGCTTTTCATACCTACGGCTTTTTCTTCCCTGAACCCTTTTGGCTATTTGGAACAATCACCGGCATTTTTGTGGTGGTTCCTCAGTTCTTGATTGCCTATTTCGGGAGAAAATATTCTCTTGAGATCCTGGAGGACCGAACCTTGCTTTCCTCCTTGGATCCTTATCTTGTGCCAAGGTTACGGTGGATTGGTCGTGCAACATATATATTTGCCATTGGTGTCACTCTTTCCTTCTTCATTCTTGTGGGTTCATTCCAATTCAACGTGGAGTTTTTGGCGATTTTCAGTCCATGGATTGCTTCCCTTTTATTCATAATGGTTTCTGCCATCTTCTATATGGCTTTTCAATCTCCGGAAACCTTACGAAAAATCGTCTCCAAATAACTCTCGAAGACCAAAACATCTATATTTCTGTTAAAACATGAAGAAACTAAGTTGACTGATATCGAACGGTTTCACGCGTTGAAAAACGAGCTTGGGCGGTCTGGGGCTCGGCTGTCATATCGTGCAGACCGATCCCGGCGGATTGTGGAAATCAGTATCTCCAATTCTTTTGACTTGATTGATCTGACTCCTTTGACTGATTTCAAGGCCTTGAAAACCGTCATTCTTGACAACAATACGTTTACAAGACTTGACCTGTCTCCCCTGAAGGATCTGCCAATGCTTTCTCACTTGGAGTTGGCTGAAAATGATGGTCTTGAAATGCTTGACCTATCTCCCCTGACTAACCTTCCATTTCTCCATCGTCTCATCATCAACCGTAATTCAATCAGGGTATTGAAGACCAAGCCTCTAGGTGACATGCACAGTCTTGTCCACCTTAATCTAAGAGAAGTAGGGGGTATCAACAACACCAATTTCTCGCGAAGATGGTATATCTATGATTATTGGAACCGCAATCGATACTACCAGGACTGCGAAGCTAGGGGACTGGAACGCTATGCTCTTGACAGGGAGGATTGTCAAAGTACTCTGCATACTCTCGATCTGCGTTTTTTGGAAAACCATCCTTCCCTTCGATACGTAGATCTCTCCTACAATCGTGGAACTCGAAAATATATTCTTCCAAGGAGACCACCTGCCGCACTGGAGTATATTGATCTGTCTGTGAATGAGCTCGGCAGCCTTGATTTCAGGACTCTTGCCACTCCTTACATGCACGAAATCATTGTAAAGGAAGGGGGATTGGATCGTGTTTCTTTGGAAATGGATTCCGATTTCAAAAGTCTCGGCAAACTCAACCTGTCCCATAATCGATTGGAAGAACTTGATCTCTCCCCGCTCGAACCTCTCTACAACCTCCATACGTTGGATTTGTCCCGAAACCGACTGAAATCCATTGATCTCCGACCTCTTGAAGGAAAGCTTAATCTGGTCTATCTTAGTCTTGAATCCAATGATTTGCGGCATGTTGATCTCTCTCCCCTGAAAAACCTTCCCAGACTACAGGTTCTCAGACTTGGCGACAATCTGCTTGAGACGATTGATCTCTCTCCGTTGGCCACTGTTCCCGAACTCAGGGTAATCCGGCTCACCCGCAACAGGTTGGTGGAAGTGGATATCGATCCACTTAGCTTCTGTCGTAAGTTGCAGCGGGTTCAGCTTGCCAGAAATCGTCTCCGGAGGCTCTCTTTGGAACCTCTTCGGGACATTGTCACCTTGGAGGAAATCAATTTGGACAGAAATGATTTCGAGGAACTGGATATCTCTGCAATTGAATCCATGCCGCACATTGATTTTATCGACTTACGAGATACCACGCGTCACACCAAAATTGATTTTACCCCTGTCTTAACATCTGAGGCGAGCTGGGTTCAATTCGATGAAGGCATCAATATCGAAATCGATCCTGAAAAGCTGAAGGACGCAGATATCAAGAATTCCTCTTTGTTGAATGATCCAATTGTTGAAGATGCCATTGATTTCAAGAACAACTCGGACAAATTGGTTGAGGCAAAAAATCCATACATTGCCACTCGTGCGATTCAAGAAAATATGGATCTTGATGAGCTCTTGATTCTCCGTTTTATTGAGAACCGTCCTGAAGTTGCATCCATGCTTTCACGCCGGATCAATGAATTGAAACGGATGCAGGAACAGGAAAAAAAGAAGAACAAATCATAGCTGTTTGAAAACCTCCTCTTTGATTTCAAGCAAGGTTTTGCTGATATTGTGATCCAACAGGTTCCAATCGACATTGCCTAAAGGTAGACTGACAATCCATATTGTAACACCATATTTGTGGAATTTGAAGATCACTGGCTTGCTTGTTTCCTTCTCCACTCCCGGGTAGAACAGCACTCCGAACTTTGAGTTTTGGAACAGGGCATAGCTAAGGATTTGATAGAAATCGGCATGAACACGCAATTCCTTCTGGGACAGGTCTACAAACTTGTATTTCGCATCCCCAACCATAGTTATATTTCTTCTTTCCTCGGTGATGAGTATGTCTGGTCGGTATACAATTAATTTGGCATTCTTTGCGGTCACTCGTAATGAGACGTTGGATCTTACGGAAAATTCCCTTAAGTAGTCTGCAACAACTCTAAACACAAATGTTTCATATAGCTTGTTCATGTTCAGAATAAAGGTAGAAAAGACAACATTCCCGACCTGTTGCCCAATGGAATGTCCACTAGCGATCAGCAGACAAAGGGTCAGGATGGGTTGATAATGATTGTCCTGCCTTTTCAGTCCTTCGATTGCATTTTCAATTTCTTGAATGGTGAAATCTCTTGATGTTACCTTTTTCAGTTTATGGTATTGCCTTACAAATTGTTTTGAAAGGCTAGGATTCATTCCTCGGACAATTGAAATTGATTTGCGTATGGTAAATTTGAGGATCTGGTTCAGAATTTGATCTTCACTGAAATCATCTGTTTCTGAAATGATCTTTATGGATCCTGAAATATTTTCTCTCAGGGTTTTGATCCTATCGATTTTCCCACGGACATTTGTTCCCTTGATGAGTTTCTGATGGTATCTCCTTCTGATCAATCTTGGAACGAACTCCTCAATGAGTTTGAGGAAATGATGAAAAACATACAATCCCTCTTCTTCAATTCGTTTCAGTTTGATTGTATGGGAATGAGACCAAAGCTTACTAGAGGAACGCGCAATCAGGTAAAATATGGAGATGTATGGAATTTTCGGCATGAGTCGGATTTTCACTCTGCTTAGACTGATGAACCCTGCCATTGGTCCGACGCGAATTCGATATTTTGTTCCTCCCAATGGATGGAGTGAGATCTGTTTTGTTTGTTCCATCACCTTTCTCATGTACCTCAAATCCTTTTTTCCAAGATCCAGATCAATTTCTCCAAATTCTCTGACTCTAATTTCCTTCATTCATTCACCCAAAAAATTCAGGACAAGTCCTTCTCTGGAAACCTTATCTCCATTTTCTCTAAAGATCTCCATTCCCAAAATGTCATTGATGAATTCCCTGTCTTGGAAAAAGATGTCCTCTAAAAGGGGGATGATCTCATAATAGATCATGTCGCCGATGGTCTTTTCCTCCAAATCCTTGAGCATGAAATACGAATGGCCGATTCTGGCATCTGGCTCGACTTGTTCCATGATTTTCGAATTGATCCTATTGAATAGTTCAATCAATTTTTCAACAATTGGATTGTTCCCCATTCCCAAGTCATCAAAATGCTCTTGAATGAGAGAATCATCGGGTAGCACTTCAACAAACAGAAATCTCCTTCTGATTGCCAAGTCCATCTCTGCCAGAGATCGATCGGAAGTGTTCATTGTTCCTATGATGTATAGATTGTTGGGAACCGCTATTTTCTTCCCATGAGTGATTTCCAGAGGTTCATTTCTGTACTCCAAGGAATATAGGAGTTCTCCGAAAACTTTTGGAAGATTGGCTCTGTTGATTTCATCAATTATTAGGCAATAGGATTTGTCGGGGTTCTTTTTTGCCATTTCCACAAGGTTGAGGAAATGTCCATTTCTGAATTCATAGTTAACCTTGCCATTGACTAATTTCGGAAATATTCCTCCAAAGAAGTCCTCATACCCGTAACTAGGATGAAACTGCACAAACTTTACTTGGTCGCATTTTTCAGCAACCTTTCTTGCCAGAAAGGTCTTGCCAGTGCCTGGAACCCCATAATAGATCATCTGCTTTTTCTGTTGGAGAAGTTTCCAATGATCATTGACAATGGGGTCTCTTTCTTCAATCATAGTGCCTTCTCTTTCCAGATCCTTCAAGAATGCATCAAAAGTGTAATTTTCATCCACTTCTTCACCTGGTTGTTGAAGTTTTCTTTTCAACCTTTCCAGTTCTTCGATTGCCTCGAGCAGGAAAGGAATCTCAATCTTTTGAATTTCACTTTCTTGGATGCTGATCCCCATAAATCCTGGTGGTGTCGCTTTTACATTTGAACTGGCGGTTGGGTTCAAATTCCATTCAATCTCCAATTCCTCCTTTATCAAAAAGGGTTCTATAATGATCATGTGAAAACTCTTCTCCTTATTTTCAAGGAGGTATTTGTACAGGTTTTCCACTGAATAGACTGCATATCTGTGAATATATCGGGCAAGTTCAAGTATGCCTTCTCTTGTTTTAGGAATCCTGATATTCTCTACTTTGCGGATTTTCCCAATGACGTCAACCTTTGTCAATCCTTGATCCCCAAGATCTTCAAATATCCATTTTTCTTTTTCTCGTGTTCCCCAAACTTCATGGAGGTTTGTCTTGATCTGTCGTTTTGTTTCTCTCTTTGGAAATTTCGGGATAAGGGCAATAAACTCATGGTCGCTTTTGTATTCTCCTCCTCCGACAACGACACAAATCTTTCCCTTTTTCATGGAAATGTTTACGGATCCCCAAACAAGATAGGTGTCTTCAATAAATTCTGGTATCTCTCCCATCTGAGCGTTGTTGAAGCCTGGATATTTATCCTTTGTTCATAATTTTCCAGGAGCTGACCAACAAAATACAATTTCATTTGTTTTCTGGCTTGTTATATTATGTAGTTTCCTTGTAATGCAGGGAATTCGTTTTCCATCTAGGTGTTGAAGGTAATTCCTAATGAACGGACCAGTTCCTTGTATCTGTTCCGGATGGTGACTTCAGTGACTGTTGCAGTCTCTGCAATTTCTCTCTGTGTCCTTTGGTCTCCTTCAAGGATCCCTGCAAGGTAAATTGCAGCAGCTGCTAGACCAACTGGATCTTTTCCAATGGTGATTCTGTTTCTCTTTGCCTTGTCCACAATGTCCCTTGCTGTCTTGACGACACGTCCACCCAATCGCAGTTCCGCTCCGAATCTTACTACATAGCTGGTAGGGTCGGTAAGTGGAATCTTGAGTCCAAGTTCATTGATCAGTAACCTGTAACACCTTCCGATATCCTTTTTGCTGGTTCGGGAATGCTTAGCGAATTCGTCAAGGGGTCTGGGCACTCTTCTTTGCCTTGCAGCAGCATAGGTTGCGGCGGCAATCATTGCTTCGATTGACCTTCCTCTGATCAACCGTTGGTTGAGTGCTTTTCTGTAGATTACTGACGCTGTTTCCTTGACACTTTGTGGCAGACCCAATTGGCTGGCAATTCTATCTAGTTCCCGCATGGCTTGTGTAAGGTTTCTATCGGTGGCGGAATTGACCCTGGTTCTGGTCTGCCACTTCCTCAATCGATAAATCTGTGATCTCTGCTGAGGACTGAGTTTTCTTCCATATGCATCCCTGTCTTCAATCCCGATCTGTGTGGAAAGCCCTTTGTCATGCCGGGTGTAAGTGGTTTGTGCTCCCACCCTCGCTCTTTTGGCTCGTTCTTCGGAGGAATATGCCCTCCATTCTGGAGAATCATCTATGATGCTTTCCTCGATGACTGCTCCGCAATTCTTACAGATGACCTCACCTCGGTGATGGTCATGGATAATGGATGTGCTCCCGCAATCGGGGCATCTTTCTTCGGTTTCTTGTTTGGCTGGTTTTGACATTCTGCTGCACCTCAAAAATTTTGTCGGTTCCCCTTGACAAAAAACTTATATACAAATTACAATGCTCACTTTCCATTTATAAATGTTTCGGTACTGGTAGCAAAAACCTATTACTGGTTATGTCTTGTTCCCCAATATTCCTATATCTGTCATCTATTTTAAGGTTAACGGTAGCCTTTTAAGGTTTCGATTTCGTATTTTTCACCGCATCAAGGCAAGTTCGAGACGCCATCTTTATCAATCGCCGATTTTCGCATTACTTGTGCACCTGAACAGAGAAGAAGAGGCCATCCTTCAAGGAGAGCAGGGGGAAGCCTTGGCTACCGCGCTCTCACTATTGGTCGATGTCGGTGACTTTTATGAAGCCTCTCATTTGTTACCCATCGGATCTGCTCATATTTCGGGCGTTTCATATTTGACGGGTGGGGATGGGCTGATTGACCAGTTGGATTATTTTGTGGATCTGGGTGCTACTGTGCGCGTTTATTCCACGTTGAACCCATCCGGCATGGATCGTAACCATTGGCAGGATCATTACATTGACTTGGAATTTGCAACCAAACAGTTTCGTATCCTTGACAACTTCAAACGTTTGGGGGTCATAACCACACTCAGTTGTACACCCTATGATTTTGGACACATTCTGACGAAGGGTCAACATGTAGCTTGGGCCGAATCCTCTGCCATTACCTTCGCCAACTCGTTCTTTGGAGCTAGGACAAACAAGGAGGATGCCCTTTCTGTATTGGCTGCCGCCATCGTTGGCAAAACCCCCAATTATGGGTTCCATCTTTCAGAAAACCGAATTCCGAATGTTAGAGTCAAGGTGGAGGCCGCCATTCATGACTATTCCGATTATTCCGTCTTGGGAGAGGTTGTAGGCATGGCATTCAATCATCATCCTTTCCCATATGGTGCCATACCATTGTTTGAGGGCATTCGCAATCCTCGACCCCATCATCTTAAAGGTCTCGGAGCTGCCTTGGCATCGTTCGGAACGCAGTTGTTCCATGTCGAAGGTGTAACTCCGGAGGTCGAATTGTATGAAAATGTCTCCGATTTTGAGGATGAATTGGTGGTGGAACAATCTCAATTGGATGAAATCTATGAACACCTCAAGCCTGATTTCGATCCCAAAATTGCCGTAATAGGATGTCCCAATGCGAATTTGGAAGAGATCCGCGAAGTCGTCCAGGCTATTGGCAATCGAAGACTCAAAAATGGAAAGGAATTTTGGGTATTTACCAATCGTGCACAAAAAGGAATGGCTGAGGCCGTAGGACTTGTGGAAACGCTCGAAAAGGCAGGTGTAAAGATCTTGGTTGATACTTGTCCTGAAGTGACCCCTTATGACAAGGATCGTTTTGATCGGATTTTGACCAATTCCATCAAGGCACAACATTATATATCTGCGCCTAGCCTCAACGGAATCCCCACATACCTGCTCCCATTAAGGAAGTGTGTGGATCTGCTTTTTGAGGAGGTTGATGGATGAAGCTCATTGGTAAGCCGCTAAGGTCCATGGGGGATATGGTTATTGAAGGAGAGGCAATTGTAACCTCTCAACCTATCACTCTATTGGGATTCGTTGATGCCACTACTGGAAAGATTGTGGAAGAAGATCATGAACTGTTTGGTCAAAGCATTACTGGGAAGATTTTTGTTTTTCCCAAGGGAGTGGGAAGTACAGTTGGTCCGTATGTCCTTCTTAATCTCAAAAAAAATGGCAAGGCACCCTTGGCTATCATCAATCGGGAATCTGATCAGGGGACGATCTCTGGGTGTTCCGTTGCAAAAATTCCAATGATTTATCGATTGGACAGGGATCCTGTTACATCTATTCGTACTGGAGACAGGGTCAAGATTGTTGTTGCACACGGGTCTGCCATTGTTGAAGTTATGTAGTGGTTGATGGCTTGGTGACAAGGATATACCTGAGTAACTCCTCGAATGCTTGATTAATCCCCTCTCCCGTCATTGCAGAGGTTTCAAATGACTTGATCTCTGTATAGGTATCATGGAAATTCTCCTTGATCCATCTGACCATTTTTTCCATATCTTCACGGGAAACTTTCCGTTCACTTTCCAAATCGATTTTGTTTCCAACAATGAAGAAAGGTACCATACTGATGGCTTGAGCTGCCCATTCTGCCCACATTTTGAGATTTTCTAGACTCGATGGGTTGGTTACATCAAAAATGGCTAGGATCCCCGCGGCTCCTCTCAGATAAACCTCTGCTCGAGGCACTCTATACGCCTCTCCAGCAAGATCCCAAATGACTGCCTTCCCTTCCCCTTCCTCCAAGTCAAATGATTTTACCGAAAAATCCGATCCTAGTGTCTTGATATGGCTAGTTTTGAAACCCAAGCCTAGATACCTTCTGCGAATGGATGTCTTGCCAACCCTGTCGCTTCCTATCAAGACCAATTTTACCTGATATGTATCTCTGGACATTATGATTGTCAATTCCTTTTTATTTTCACCCAAATTAAATCTTAACTTAATGAAGTAATGATTGGCTGTTTTTCTTCTAAAATTTTGTCTTTCGTTTCAAAATTATCACTTTGGCTGCAATCATTGGTGCAAGCACTGCCAGCCAACCGATCGGACTTCCATTTTCCGAGGATTTTTCACTTGTGCTTGGTGGTAACGGTTTTCCGGAGACTATATCTGTCCTGTTGCTTTCTCCGATTACATTGACTGCTGCCACCTTATAGTAGTAGTTGAATGCGGAAATGGTGTTTGTATCTGTAAACTCAGTTTCTTCAGTGCTTCCCCAAATGATGAAAATTCCATTCGGTGATGTGGAACGATATATGTTATACTTGATGATGGGTGTTCCTCCATCACTGAGGGGCTTTTCCCATTTCAGGGTAAGTTGGTTCACTCCCTGTTCCAATACCACATTCCGCGGTTCGGAGGGTGGGGTCAGCATGCCATAACTTGTATTGATATAGATGTCGTGAGACTTGAACCCCTCATTGGATGAATTGTCCGTAGCTGAGATCTGATAGTCATAGATGGTGTTTTCTGCGGCATTGGTGTCTGTATAGGTGGTTTCATGGGTGGTTACAAGTGGGGTGCCGTTCCTGTACACTGTATAATGGCTTAGATCTTCCGCATCACTGGCATCCCATTGCAACTTTACATCGGCTCCATCAAGATTTCCCTTGACATGATAGATTCTTGCAGGGGGACGAAGATCCGCGAGTTCTGGATTGAGGTTGAACCAAGCATTGACCGGAAAATGGTCTGATGCTTCTTCAACCCCCGGAACTGTTGAGACGGTGGAATTGATGAGCATGTCGAAAAAGAATTGATTGACAATAATGAAATCGATTCTCGACTGATAGAAATCATCAATGAAAGTATATCCCAAATCAAGTGGATTCAGTTCCCGATATACATCCACGAATTCATGAAGTTGCGAGGCATGTGGATGTGAACTGTTGAGCATCATCTCTACAGGGCCATATCCCAAATTGTCGCCCGAATTCAGAACCTTGACATCAAAGGGATTGAAGGAGTTCAAATCTCCTGCATAAATGATTGGGACATCTCCCAATTGATCCATGTAATTCAGAATTCCCTCTGTATCCTGTTCCCGATTTTGCTGTTCTATCCCTGTTCCGGTGTCACAGCATTTTAAATGAGCTCCAAAAATATGGGTTACCAGTCCACTGATATTGACAACTGCATCCATGAAGGGATTATGGGCTTCCTTTGTCGATCCATCATCTAATGTCAGCGTTGCAACGGTTGTCCCATTGATGATGGGATATCTAGAAAATATTGTTTCTCCAGCGGTTCCTGAAGGATTGTCTGTAGTGGCCCAAACCTCATAGGGTTGTTCATCTGCAAAGTATTCGTTGAACTCTCGCTGTATTGACCGAAGTACCCCATCATCGGATCCATCCCATTTCCCGGTTTCCACTGCTACCAAGATGTCTGGGTTTTCCGCCTTGACAATGTCCTTCCATGCGGGGTTGGCACCTGTTTCACGAATGTTGTAGGTCATCATCTTGAAGACCTCTGGCACC
>CAZYCQ010000078.1:0-12779 GCA_964645535.1 uncultured archaeon
TACCCTCCCTCATAAGAAAGGATCGGTCAAACCAATTTATCTCTGTCAATGGGAGAATTGTGAAGGTTGTTGACATCAACAAGGCAGTTGAGGAGGGATACGGTTCACGTCTTTTGAAAGGGAACCATCCTGTATTTATTGTCAATCTCAAGGGTGACAACAGTTGGGTGGATTACAATGTTCATCCACAGAAAATTGAAGTGCGTTTTGAATCAAAAGACAATGTACTGGATGAAATTGCAAAACTTGTAAATCAAGTTCTTGAGGGCAACGCTAGTCTTCCCAAATTAACGGAAACCAAAAGCAGACTTGTTACCAAAAATTCTCCATCTTCGATTCCAACATCTTCTTCCCCTCCCATTGCCATTTCTATTGATGAAAGAAATGATGAAGCAAAAGATTCTTTTATCCAAACCACTCTTTCTTCAATAGTTGATGGTACTGAAGAAAATCGTTACGAGGTATCCGTCCAAGTTCAAAGGGGATTCAGGGTTCTTGGCCAGATCATGAAGAAATTTGCCCTTGTCGAAAAAGATGAGGAACTCTGGCTTGTCGATCTTCATGCAGCAGATGAAAGGGTAAAGTTCGAACAGTTTGCAAAATCGAAAGACAAGTTGATTATGAACCAACAATTCCTGGAACCAATTAAAGTGAATTTAGGAAAGGCAGATTTGGACTTGCTCAATGAATACATCCCAATCCTGAAACAATTCGGAATGGAAATTTCAGTAACGGAAAACAATGTCTTCATCCACAGTCTTCCAGTTTACTTTGATCAAAAGATTACTGCCGAAACAATACAGAATTTTCTCTTTGACATCATTGCCTTTTATTCTGACACTCCAGAGAATATAGTTTCTTCTCCCTTTGATGACCTTGAATATAAGGTCGTATCTCGATTGGCATGTCACGGTTCTGTTAGAGCTGGAGTGTTCATTACCAATTCAAAAATCGCAGAAATTCTCTCCAACCTTCTTAAATGTCAGGATCCATGGACCTGCGCCCATGGTCGACCAACTGTAATCCGAATTGATAGACAGACCATGGAAAAATGGTTTAAACGTATTGGACAATGAAATCAGTTATTTGACATTCTTGATTCCAATAACACTTTCAACTCGGTCTCAAATCCAAGCGTTTTCAGTGTAAGTGGAAGGAAGTCATATTCCTTGATGTATCTGATATTTTGGATGCTCATTGTGTAGGTTTTAGGTTCGTCGATGATATAGTCATGTTTGAGGTAATATCGCATGAGTTCATCATGAGCCGCATTGAACTCTTCGAAAGACCGGTGTGCGGAAATAATGAATCCGTCCAAATTTTTGGAGACATAGAAGAACGGGGCTAGGAGATTTCTCACCATTTCTGCGGCTTCCTGTCTCTGTCTCATTGTTGTTCTTGGATTGAATTTCCGGTAAGAGAAAACGAGAATCTTCATTCCAAGCTTTTGAAGGTCTGGCACTGCCCTTGGGAAGCAAATATTCTGAGCCAGGAACTTTCTTTTTGCATTTGCTACAGTGTTTCGTGAAACTCCAACTTCTTCAGCAATTAATGTATCAGATTCCTCCGGAAATTGTACCAGTCCCGTCAAAACCTTCTTTTCCGCCTTTGTTAGCTTGACGGGTTTCACCTTCCCTGTAGGGATCGTCTTTCTTTTGTCATATGGATCTGAAGCAAAACCAAACGTTTTGGCCACAAGACTTTCATAATCCATGAATGCCCTGATTCTGGTGATTTCAAATGGGAAATGCACAACCTCCATTCCATTTTTATCCAAGAACTTATTATCTGAATATACTTGGATGAACTTTTCCTGATTCTTTGCATATTCGGTAAGGTTCTTTGATGCTGACAGATTAAATGCCTTGTTTGATTCACTGGCTATGTGAAAATCCTCAACAAAAGTTTGCAGGAGATTCTTAGCGACTCTCATTCTTTCTTCAATGGTGGTAAACCGGTTGAGGTTTCCATGCATGGCAACAAGCAGCTCAAGACCGATTTTCGGGAAGTTCGGAACATAATATCTCTTATAATATCCGTTTTCCTTGAGCCGAGTCTTTATGGAAGAGAAAGTAGATTTCTTCATACCAATTTGTGAATGTACTGCTTGGTCAGTCAGATCTGGCCACTTAATCAAAGAATGAAGGACACGTGCTTCATTCTGGCTCAAACCGCTTACGCGGTCATCCATTCCACTCCATTCATCATATCTCTGCATGGTATACAACCAATTTAAGTAGTTCTTCTTAAAAAAGATTTTGAAAATTTTCACCAATCCAAAATCTGGAAAAATTCTCAAAAACATGCTGAAATCTGACCTGTTTCCGAGAAAACTACGTAGTGTAAATTGATGCCATTTCTTTCTTTATTCAATTAATCCATTGTTTGATGGAAGAATCTCCACTTAACCTTTTCAACAAAGTTTAGGTGTCTGCCTCTTAAGAGAAAAATTTAAGGGAAAGAAAGAGCATTGGGCATGTTGTCAACCGAAATCAAAACCTTTGTCCGTCAACTGGAAAAATGGTTTGAGGAAAATCCCCAAGAGGCCATTGACAGGGCGATTTCAGCCATGAAAGAAGCGGATGAAAAGGGCGATTATGAAGCTACTTTCCATTATGCCAAAAAATTGGCCGAATTATACGAAAAACTAGGTGATCGAACAAAATCACAGCGGATGATTGCAATAGCGACAATAAGATCTTCCTTTCTGGACAATCCTTTGGAACAGAAACGTTTGGCGGCACTTCTTGATTTGACAAGGGGTGTTTCCAAATTTGCAGCAAGTGTATTGGAAGGGCGAGGTGATGATGCTGAAAAACACTACTTTTTGTTGGAACTTGAGCAACAGTCGCTTTGGGGTGACTTTCGTAAAATCGAGCCTTTACCACTCATTGATTTTGCCAATACGGAAGAGGCCAAGATCATTCTAGAGGATTATTTTCCTCATGGTGTGTATCACCTTCATATGGTGGAAAGGAATTCTCACCAAAGAAGAAGAATTGATATTCCAGTTGGGAAGCAAGAAAATCTGGACATTATTGATTCAGTTTATTCAGTGACAATCAAAGGAGACTTTTAAGTCCAACAATTCTTGATGATTGGCACATCCTGACACTCGAATTGCACAATAGATTTTAATGGAGATTTACAGATTTGATTGAATGAGCCTTGGAAAAAAACCAATCGGAAAGGCAATATGGGGTACTACAACCTACCGGGTTCACTTGGAAACATCTGCAAAGACATTTTCAGAAGACATTTCTGGTGTCTTGACCCTTTACGAAAGAAGATGGGTGTCTCAGAAAGCTGAATTTGGCAATCGAAAGGAAATGATTGTGGCTTTGCGGGAGATGTGGGAATCTTCCTTGAGACAAGGTATCATTCAAGATGCGCGGTTTGCAAGATGGTTGGAAGAATATCTAAACGAACTTGGCATTCCTGTCGACTACGAAGATGTTCTCAAAGTTGTCAAAGGCGAAGTGGAAACTGAAGTTAATGTATCTCAAATTTCCCCTGAAGAACTCGTCCAATTACTTGAAAGCGAAAAGGATCTTGATGCAGAAGAATTGCAAACAATAGATGAACACACAGAAGGAATCGTGACTTCCGGGGTTTCCATTGGTTTCGTTAGAGAAGTTGGCAAAGATCAATCGGAAGAAATCCTTCATACATTAGCAGAAAAATACAAACCTACACCTAATTTAAGCTCCAAAAGCTCTGTCAAATTCCTTGATGCCAATGGTGAAAAGAAAGAAGTGGTTCAAGACAACCCCATCGTTTCTTCCCCAACGACTGGCTTTATGATACAGAAAGTAGGATTTGTTAACCCTTTTGGATCAGCAACAACTAATGTGGAAATCGAAACAAACATCCCGTATGATTTCGAACTTCTTGAATTTAACATTGAGGGGCCTCTCTCTCGTATCGGCGAAAATAAATCCAAGGAAGGGCTACAAATCAAATGGCAGGCAGATACACTTGCGCCAGGTCAAAAAGTTGAGATACTGTTCCGACTGCTTCCTCGAATTGTTCGTACAGTAATCATACAACATCCTACCTTCGCCCGTATTTATCGTGTTTTTGAACCTCTTCAAAAGACCGAACAAGGCTATCGATGTGAAAGCAAAATTTCAAACCCAACTGCCTCTTCACTTGATTCCTTAGTTATTCTTGATCAAATTCCACGTTTCCTGAACATCAAATCTTCCGAACCTCCTATCAACCCGCCATTGGCTTCAGTAAACCTGACAGAAGAATCAATTGAAGTTAATTGGATGTTTCATGACATCGGTCCGGAATCTACGCTGACTATTCAATACGAACTTGAAGACAGACCTTACCTTGTAAGGGACATATACGTTGTTAACACACCAGAATCAGTTCCAATTTTCGAAGGCTTAAAATTGGTCAAACCCTTAAGGCGCCAATCTGGGTTCGGCATTATTTTCGGATGCAGGGGGTTACGTGATATTCAACAAACTGTGATCATTGAAGACCGAATTCCAAAAGATGTCAAGGTTTCCATAATAGATACTACAGTTGGTGACATGACAGTAAGGGAGGAAGGCGATGAAATAGTTGTCAAATGGGAGATCAAAGGTATTAGAAGAGGGAAAGAGGAATTTGCATATTTAAAATATAAACCCGAGAACCAACTTGAAAGTACCGTTCTCAATATTGCGATCGAAGATCAAAAAGCAATCTCCATTTCAAAAGAAGCAACCTCCCGAAAAGCCGATTCAATCGTAATGCCAAGAAAATTCATTGAAGAACTTGATGTCAAACCCTGATCTTTCAATTATTAACTAGCCTTATAACGTCAAATGAGAATATAGTCATAAGAATGTCCGATTCAACGGAGAAGGGCAACCTTCCTATTCCTCCAACATCCAACAAAAGCAAATCAGATGAGGAACTAATTCCAAAAGGGAAATCAACATCCTATATTCATGTACGGGTAGATCCCCAATTTAAGGAAGATCTAATGAAAAAGGTCGAGGAAGAAAAAACCAATTTGACTGCTTTTGTAGTCAATACACTTTCAGATGCAATCTACAAGACTGATGAAGAGGAAGAGGACAAGGAAGAAAAGTTATTGGATGAAATTCTGAATTCTATGGAAAAGTTGGAAAGAAGGATCGAAATTCGTTTGTCAACCCTTCAAGATACCTTCAACTCACTCATTGGACGGTTAATTGATTTTGAGAACAGGGATCGTCAGAGACGAAAGAGACGAAAGGCAGGTGATGGTGAAAAAGATAATGAGGACACCATTTCTCTTGAAAATGAAAATATCCTGAAACTTGAGCCTGAAAAGATCATCTATGCAAGAGTCAAACGCTATATTGAAAACAGGGGTGCAGCAAACTTCCCTGAATTTGAAGAGATTCTTGCCCATCTTGAAACGGATAGCAGGATTAAGGAATATCTGGATCAACAGAGTGCCAATTTTCCGGGATGGAAGGAATCATTGGTCACAGATGCCATTGAAGAGGCGATTGAGGAGCTTGGTATCTCAGTGATCAAGAAGGGAGGTGAAAAGAAATAGCCAGAAAACCCTTTGTTCGAAGAAAATCAAATGAGAAAAGAAATGAGGAAGCCTTGGACATTTTCAAGCTTTTCAATCGATTGAGACCAAACACTCGCAAGAAGTACCTGAAAATCATAAATAGATTTGGTCAATTCTTGATAATACACAAAAAATCCCTTTGGGATGCCACTGCATTGGATGTGAAGAAATATCTTCTTCAAGAAGGTGATGCACAGGCTCGAAGTATATTGAAAACATTTTATCGTGTTTTAATTGAATCCGGTGAGTTCGAAGGGGATAATCCCGTCATCATACTTGAAAACATAGAGGAAGAAGAACGAAAGCACGGTATCGAGCAAAAAGATCAAGTTACAACCGCAGAAACAGTTTTGCAAAGTCTTAATCCGGAAATCGATACACAAATGATTGAGGACTCCAAAAAGCCTCAACCAAAGAAGAAGCTCCCCAAAAGAATTATGACCCTTGCGGATCTGGAAATGTTGCTCAAACGTACAACACATATCCGTGAAAAGGCAATACTTGAAATTCTGTTTTTCACGGGTGCTCGTCTGAAGGAAATTGTGGATCTGAATGTTTCTGATGTAGATTTGGATGGAAAGAAAATTCTCTTCTTTGAAAACAACCAGGAAATTTCGAGGGCAATAGCCATTCCAAAACGGGCGCTTCCTTTTTTGAAACTTTATGAAAGGTGGCGCTACCGTCAATTGTCACCTTCTAATGCATACTTCATAACCAAAAAAACAAAGGAACGAATGAATGTTTCCACAATATCTACTTGGCTCTATCGGATACAGAGAGACAAAGAGCCCGAAGCTCGATGGACTGCCACTGATTTTAGAAAACGGGCAATATTGCAACATTATTGGTTAACCAAGGATCTCGCCTCTGTAACTCGTTTTGCAGGATACAAACGTCCTGAAGCAACTTTACGTGTTGTGAACCAAATCCTCATGGATAGGGGGATTGAGACATTAGATGAATTGGCAAACCTTCCTGAATTTGAAGAACTCGAAAAAGACAGAAGGAAGGCAAGCACAAGGTTGGAGGAACAATCCACCACAATTACCATAAACTTGACCCCTGACGAACTAGAAATGATCCGAAAATCTGGACTTACTCCTACACAGGCAGTTAAGACGGTCATTTCCCTCAAAGACCTCTATTCCGCATTTGCACCTGTTGCAGCAGCACCCTCTACCGCTTCCTCTCCTCTTGCCGCTGCGATGAATGTAGGAAAGCCTGGTGGAATGCCAAGTTTGGGGTCATCCAAATCTAAACCATCCAAACCTCTGAAACCAAAAGGTCCTGGTCCTAGTGGCCCCCGTCCCGGTCCACGACCTGGACCTGGTCCCGGTCCTGTTGGAGGTGGAGGTGGACTGTCATTCTTGGCAGAACTGAAATCGAAGCTTCAAGCTAGAAACAAAGAGCAAGCAGAAAAGAAATCTGAGATTACGGTTGGTCCCAAAGATCATTTTGCAAATGTCAAAATTGTCGACAAGGACGCACCAGAAGAGCAGAAAGAAGAGTCCAACCAAGAAGAAGGAAAGGAGGAGAATCAAAGCTAATTGATTATATTTTTATGAGCTAACGACAACAAACCATATATGGAGGATGAGCTATTTTATAGAAACTTAAAGGTCAACATCCTTGAGATGATGAAACCTAGTGCCGCAAGGAGAAACAGACCGAAGTTGACAGATGTGGATTTTTTGGCTAAACTTAAACCACTTTACATGTTGAGCAACAGAAAACCAACTCCTGAAGAAGCAATGAATTGCTTGGATGAACTTATTGCCAAAGGATTGGTAAGAGAGGGGAAAATGGATGCGGTTAAAATTTGGTCAATAACAGACAAGGGGGTTGAGGTATTGAAGGAACTTTCGCATGGGGAAGAAGTTGATCTTTAGGATTCTCCTTTCAATGCTGATATAATTACTTCCCCCTCTGATTTTTCCAATTCATTACTGAGTATCAAACTGTTGATGATCTCTATCAATTGATCATGGTTTTCAAATGAATAGCGAAGAAAATCGATTTTCATCCTTTGATTCAATTCTTCCTTTCCCAAAATCGTCTCAACCATTGTCTTAAAAATCATCGCATCCGTCAATTTTTTAGTTTCCTCTTCCCTTATATCTGCCATATCTTGGAAACCTTGCATAATTTTCACTGAATTGTGTACGATTTAAGAACGTTTTGGGAACAACTTCGTAAAAAAACCGCGGAAAATTGCGAACTCTGTCCTGCCTGAATGAGTCTATAGCTGAGACCTTATAACTAATGGACTGGATACAAAGTCATGGTGGAAGCTAAAAAAGCCGTTCTGATTATTATCGACGGTTTTGGCTATTCTGAGAAGAAACAAGGCAATGCAATCACACTAGCTTCAACACCGAACTGGGATCAGATGCTGTCAAAATATCCTTGGACACTTCTCGAAGCCTCAGGGAATGCTGTTGGACTTCCAGATGGGGTGATGGGCAATAGCGAGGTCGGCCACTTGACAATTGGATCTGGAAGAATTGAATTTCAAAGTTTTGAAAAGATCAACCAAGCAATAAAAAATAAAAAGTTAGGCAAGAACGAACGGCTTCAGGATCTAATCACAAAATCAGGTACAAAAAATGGTGTTGTACATCTCATGGGATTAACCAGCTTTGGAGGAGTTCATTCTCATTACAGTCATCTGATCGCACTTCTAGATGTTCTTTCCCAATCCCCCAAAATCAAGAAGATTTACGTTCATGCGTTTACTGATGGACGCGATGTGTCCCCCCACAGTTCAGTCAAGGATATCAGTAAGCTTCTTGAAGATCTGAACAATTCTGATAAGGCCGTTCTTTCAGACATTGTGGGAAGATTTTATGCCATGGATCGTGATAAAAGATGGGAACGAACCAAGGTTGCCTATGACATGCTAACACAACCTCGATCCCCTGATCAAATCGTTTCAAATCCGATCAAGGAAATCAAGAAACGGTACGAAAGTGGTGAAACTGATGAATTTCTTAAACCCATTCTTCTTACTGATGAAGGGATTGTAAGGGATGGGGATACCATCTTATTTTTCAATTTCAGACCTGATAGGGCAAGGCAATTGTCACAATTCTTTTTGTTTCCTGAACGTTTCAAAGAATACGGTGCAAAAAAAATTGACAATCTAGATTATTATACCATGACAGAGTATGATCCTGAATTTCCTGCCACTGTTCTCTTCCCTGAGGAAAAATTGAACATGACTTTGGCGGAATACTGCTCTAAATTGGGATTAAAGCAAATCCATATCGCTGAAACAGAAAAATATGCACATGTCACATATTTCCTCAATGGTGGTTGGGAGGAACCATTCCCAAACGAGGATCGTGTTCTTGTACCAAGTAAACGGAATTTCCCGACTTATGACCTCATTCCAGAAATGAGTACAAAAGAGATTTCCGAGGAAGTCATAAAGGCTATGAACTCTGACCGCAATTATTCCCTGATTGTGTGCAACTTTGCGTCTCCAGATATGGTTGGACATACAGGAAATCTTGATGCGACCATCAAAGCAGTAGAAATCCTTGATGAAGTGCTTGGGAATGTATTGCAAGAAGCACAATCAAAAGGATACACCTTGTTTATTACAGCAGATCACGGAAACGCAGAAAAGATGGTGGATGAAAATGGCAACCCTTTCACAGCACATACTACCAATAAAGTTCCATTTTTAGTTACTGATACTGATATTTCCCTATCTCCTGGAGGACTTTCCGATGTTGCCCCAACTCTGCTCCACTTCTGTGGTTTGCCTAAACCCCCTGAAATGACGGGAAAATCTCTTATTGTCCACCAACCCAACTTATCATTAAAAAACAAGCTGTCCTAGGAAGGTTGTTGTCCAAGATCGTTCTTAAATTAATCAGGCATGGAAAAACCGATTGGAACCGTTTCAAACGCCTTCAAGGTCATCTTGATATCCCTATCAACGAGGAAGGTATCAAACAAGCCAAGGCCATGGCTCAACTGTTAGACAAACAGAAAATTGACCACATCTACAGTTCGGATTTATCTCGATGCCGGCAAACGGCGGCTTATCTCAGGCTCAATCATCCTGAAGCGGTCTACCATGAGACAGAGGAATTTCGTGAAGGTAATGCAGGAATCCTTGGAGGTAAGGCGATTGGAAATTTCATGAAATCTGAAATCCAATCACTCAGCTCGTTGAAACAGTTTTTTACGCATTATGGGGAAACCATGGAGGATGTTTATGGAAGAGTTTGGAAAAAACTTGATCAAGTGGTGAAGTCACTCCATTCCGCAAAAGAAAACCGACCTGTAACTGTGGCAGTGGTATCTCATGGAGGCCCAATACGAATGATTTTGGCCAAGCTGATGGGATATTACCCCAATCGGTTAAATGAAGCGGCATCTGAAATAAAAGTAAACAATTGTTCCGTCACTACCATTGAAATTCAGAATGGGATTTGGGAACTTCGTGAGTACAATTTTATAGATCATCTTCAGGATGTGTGAAAAGGGTTTCTTAATTCAGTGCTCTTCCAGAGCGCTTTAATTCTTCCATTGAATTGAATGTTTATGGAATTGTCTCAAGAAGTTTATAAAAGACGTCGCGACGCATTGATGGAAAGAATGGATGATGGAATAATGATCCTTCCCTCAAATCCAGAATCCATAATGAGTAATGATGTCCACTATGTGTATCGACAAAATTCCAATGTGATTTATCTGACAGGATTCAAAGAGCCAAATACCGTAGTCATTTTGTTAAAGAAGGATGAAGAACAAAAATTCATTATGTTTGTTCCTCCCAGAGACCCTGCAACTGAAATTTGGAATGGCAGGAGAGAAGGTGTGGAAGGTGCAAAAAAAAGATTCCATGCTGATGATGCATTTTCAATTGAATCAATTGAAGAGCAATTGCCTGAACTTATCAATGGTTCCCAGAAACTCTATTATACTTTTGGCGTAAATCCTGAAATTGATGAGCTGGTGCTGAAATTACAGAACCAATTGAAACAAAAACGTGGATATTCATTTCCAACTCATATCATTGACCCTGAACCTCTTCTTCATGAAATGAGACTCATCAAGTCGAAAGAAGAAATAGAGATAATGAAGAAAGGGTCTAAAATATCAATTGAAGCTCATCTTGAGGCAATCAAATCTACAAAACCTGGAATGTTTGAATTTGAAATCGAAGCAATTTACGACTACATTTTCAAAAAAAATGGGGCTAAACGTGCAGCTTATCCTTCAATAGTGGGTTCAGGGAAAAACGCAACGATTCTTCATTACATTACCAACGATTCAGAACTGCGGGAAGGTGATTTGCTGCTTGTCGATGCAGGATGCGAATACAATGACTATGCAATTGACATCACAAGGACATGGCCAATTTCCGGGAAATTCTCAGAAACTCAGAAAACAATTTACCAAATCGTCCTTTCCATTCAAGAAGAATGCATCGAAAAATGTTTGGAAGGAGCAAAATTTGGAGATTTACATGATCATTGCGTTAAAAGAATCAGTGAAGAACTAATCAACATTGGATTACTTGAAGGGCCTGTAGAAAAAGTCATTGAGGAAGAAACCTACAAAAAGTTCTTCATGCATGGTTTGGGTCACAATCTCGGTATTGATACACATGATGTTTCTCGTATCCCTTTGAAAGAAACGATTTTGAAGGAAGGGATGGTGGTAACCATTGAACCAGGCATCTATATTCCAGATTCCGAAGAAATTCCTGAAGAATATCGGGGCATAGGTGTTCGTATTGAAGATGATATAGTTATCACCAAGAATGGTCCATTGAATTTGACTGATGCTCTTCCCAAATCCATTGAGGAAATTGAGAATCTGGTGGGTAATGGTCAATTATTCAAAGATTAGATCTTCGGTACTTTGAACGGCAGGATACCTTTCCATCATTCTTTTTCCAAAATTATCAATCTGCTCAATTATATCACAAAGAACCATCCCAAATTCACCAATAAAATAGGTGTGGTGGGGAGGGTTAATGGTTTTTTTCTCCACTATTCCATGAGTCATAAAATCAGAAAGCAATCCAGATAGTACGGACGCCGAGATGCCTGGTACTCGCTGTTTTATTTCACCGAATGTCAAGGGTGAATGAGTAAGTTCATGAAGAACTTTAATTGCCCATTTCTTTCCGATCAACCTAAGGGTCTCTTCCACATGTTTTGGAAGATCTCCTACATTTTCATCAAAATCCACGAG
This sequence comes from uncultured archaeon, assembly GCA_964645535.1. GTDB lineage: Archaea > Asgardarchaeota > Heimdallarchaeia > Heimdallarchaeales > Kariarchaeaceae > WAKA01. The sequence continues at coordinate 11,789 of CAZYCQ010000078.1, forward strand.
TCTACTTTCCTCCAATCAATTAAAAGCTTTTCAGGCAAAAGACCAAATATTTTCACTGTTTTTCAAAAACCCATTTTTTGTAGTGTGATTTCAAACCTAGTAAAAACAATCCAAATACTCTTTTAAAGCAATAAACCCGTGATTATATTGTGGGCTCTGAAAGTTTGTCCTTCAAGGCAAGTTGTCCAAAATGCGGAATGACGGAGCAGATCAAATTCACTCCCCCAAAAGAAAACGTGAAGCCAAAGATTCCTGGTCTCCCAGTTCCGAAAATCAAAACCGAAGATTTGTTCTCAATTTCGTATAACCATAAAGACCATACACTCATAATAAATTTCAATCGATCTGGAGAAATCCAATCTTCCCAAACAATGAACCGGATTGATCGATCAATCGAAAGCTTGTCTGCAAAACTTGCCCAGCAGGCAATTAATTTGGCTCAAGAAGTCGGATCAAAAGATATTGAAATCATAATTGTTTCTTCATCCGAGGATTTGGGAGAAATCATTAAGACCTTGGGAGGTCTTTTATTTCGGAATGTCCCTACAAACATCAATTTGGAAATTGTTAGAAGTCGGACTGGATCAAAGATCAATATTGGTTCGTTGGCAATTAGCCACTATCTGGAACCGATTCAAGTATTGGCAAATGTTCTTCAGAGAGATCAGGTCTTTGTTGTTATTGATGGAAGAAAAGGTGTCAAATGGGAATTCAATTTTAAACCTCCTCAAAGCTTTTTGATTGTTGAATCACTCGCTTCCCTTACTGATAATTCCGTTCCCGAACTTTCCAGGATAATTGACGAAATCAAACCCACTTCATTTTTCCAAGCAAATTCCAATATTGAACTGATCAATTCTCTTTCAAATGTCCTCACTTTTGTTTCCATGTCTTTGGACGTCTGATAACCTGCAAGAACCTCTTAGGGCTAAGTGAAGAGAAAAGAGCTAAGATTATACTATTACAAAGGGTAAAGAAAGTTTCACTTAAA
>CAZYCQ010000079.1:0-12389 GCA_964645535.1 uncultured archaeon
ACATCACAAACGGAGGCATCATTGTCGATGTTCGGCATTATCTTGGGAATTCTTGTTCTTCGAAGAAAAAGTCTAATGATGCCGTAGATATTCCCTCATACTCAAGGCTGCTGCAGCCCCCTCTCCCATGGCGGAAACTGCCTGCTTGGTTGAGCCCGATCTGACATCACCAGCAGCAAATAGTCCGGGAGTTTTTGTCATGAGAGTGCCATCCGTCTTGATAAAGCCTCCTTCATCAAGATCAACAAGATCTTTCACCATTTCCACGTTTGGAGTCAGACCGATGAAGAGGAAAACACCATCCGGATGAATGGTTTCCAATTCACCAGTCTTGCGATGTTCAATGACAACCCCTTCAAGTGTTTTCTTCGGACCGACCTTGAATTCCTTCACCACTACACCTTCTTTCACTTCTATGTTTTCTGTGGCATTTACCTTTTCTTGAAGGATGGGGGAGGCACGGGGCTTGGAACGAACTAGAATCGTCACTTTCTTCAGGTGGCGAGCAAGGAAGAGGGATTCTTCGTAGGCAGAATTTCCACCACCGACAACAATAACTTCCTTGCCCTTATACCAGATAAAGTCACATGTGGCACAGAAATGGATCTTATAGCCGATCAATTCGGATTCACCGGGTACATCAAGCCTCTTGTAGCGTGAACCGGTTGCAATGAGCATGGCCCATCCAGAAGTCTCCCTTCCATCAGTAGAACGAGCCACCAAGACCCCGTTGTCAACAAATACCTTCTCCACTTCGGTTGCTTTGAGGAATTCGACACCATATTGCTCCGTCTGTTTTACAATACGTTCAGCAAGTTCAGAGCCAGCAATACCTTCAGGAAAGCCAGGGTAGTTGTCCAATCGTTCGGTAAAACCAGCCTGTCCACCCAAGGAGCCCCGTTCCACGACAACCACATCATAACCATCCCTAGCATTGTACAAAGCGGCAGTAAGCCCTGCCGGCCCTCCTCCAACAATAACAATGTCGTGGAAATCATGACCCAAGTCGGCGACCAATCCTAGTTTTTCAGCCAATTCAGCATTGCTGGGTTCAACTAGCACACTGCCGTCACTGAAGACAATGGTGGGAACCTTCCGTTTACCGTTATTAATCTGCATGACGAATTCTGCAGCCTCTGGATCTTGTTCAATATCAACCCAGTCATATGAAATTCTGTGCTCTCCAAGAAATTGTTTGGCTCGTTTGCAATCACTGCACCACGATGTACCATAGAACTTATCTATTGTTACCATTAATCAAATGTAGACAGTCTTTCCATTTAACGATTTCCTACACATTTAGCAAAGGCAGTTTCATATTTCTTCACGTTTCAGGACAAAAGCAACACCGGGTGCACCGTTTGAGGAGACCGCCTGCCAATCACTTGGACCATCAGTGTCGACTGTAAGGTCGATTCGTGCCAAGCTCTGCCCAGTGGATGCACTGATGCTCCATCCTGCAACATAGTTCTCCCATGCAACAAAATCGATCTCTGTTCCAGATGCATCCTTGAGACTCAGCATATCACCACTATTGCCCAAGGCAAGATTTAGGTCACCAAAATCAGGATTGAACCCGTAAAGGGCGAAGAAACCAGATGTGGAACGGGCAATTACAAGAAAGCCCCCTGCAGGGATCACAGTGCCGGATGCGATAGAGTACGTACGAGAATTATCAGAGATTGTCCATCCAGTGAGATCCACTGAAGAGCCAGTAGGATTGTACAGTTCAATCCATTCCTCAACGCTGTCCTTTCCGGGGGTGTCATAGAATACCTCAGAGATGATAATATGATCCAAGCCAGCGGCAGGTGTAGTTGCATTTGTGGCGATTGAACGAAGTCCTTCATTTCCGGACATGTCCACTGCACTTACCTCATAGCTGTAGGAAGTGCCTGCACTCAGACCGACATCACTGTAGGAGGAAGTCGAAACTGATGCCACAAGGACACCGTCACGATATACGTTGTAATGATCCAAGTCAGGTTCAGTATTTGCAGTCCATGTGAGATCAATCTGTGAAGAGGAAACTGCGTTTGCCGTCAAACCCTGTACCTGCCCAGGAGGAGTGGTATCGGTTGGTGCCCATGCACTCAGATCAAAGATTCCATCGACAGAATAGTGATCAGATGCACCGGTTGCAGAAGGAGTATCCCCAACAGTGGATGAAAGCATTTGTCCTGCAAGGTATCCATTGACCACCATGAAATCAATTCTTGATTCATAGGGAGATGTATAGTAGGTATAACCGGGATCTGTCGGGTTAAGTGTTCTGAAAACGTCGGTAAAGGTATGGACGGTGGAGGAATATTGACCATAGGTAGCATTTGCAGGATCCACAAGCATTGTCATCGGGCCATATCCCAAATTTCCGTTGGGAGCCAAGGCACCTGTATCTTGAGGTGAGAATGAATTAAGATCCCCTGCATAAATGATGTTAGCGGAGGAACCCAATGAATCCATGTAATTGATGATGCCTTCCTGTGCCCGTTCCCTCTTGTTCTCATTGGTTGTACCACTGGAAGCCTTCAAGTGAGCCCCGATGAAATGGACCGTACCGGTGCCGATGGCAAGCTTGACATCTATGAAGTCATGGGAAACGTCATAGAGTGAACCGCTATCCAGTGTGACCAACGGGATGAGCTTGGCAGAGAGAATTGGGACACGGCTAAGCACTGCAAGACCTGTATACATACTTCCCTGACCAAGAGTCATGGCCTGAAGATAAGGAAGTTCATTTGAGAAATAAGTGTTCAGATCAACCAGCAATCGGTTTATGGTTGCGTTGCCACGATCATCCATATCACCAGTCTCAACTAACAGCAGGACGTCGGGATTTTCCTCCTTGATCACATCAATGTAACCTGGATTCTGTCCCGATGCCTCGATGTTGTATGTCATGAATTTGACGGCGGAATAATCCAAGGGAGCGACTCCTCCAAAAGCGGAGTTGTCAACATTAACTGTGACGGAAGTTGTGATTGAGTTGCCGAACATGTCAGTAGCAATTGCGGCAATAGTGTGTGATCCTGCACTTGCAGATCGGGAATCCCATACATAGAAGCTTGAGTAGGACACAGCAACTCCATCAATGCGTATTTCCCAATCTTTGATCAGGCTTCTGTCATTACCGTCAAGTCCAATCGAAACAAATCCGGAAACTGTCTGACCATCCACCAATCCGATGAAGGAGAGTGAAGGAGCTTCCAGCTCGGTTCCCCAAGCCGAAAGATGACCAGTAGCGGGATACAGCACCGGTTGCGTGTTACTGCCATCGGCGTTCTGCCTCTCCGCAAATTCGGCAGAACAGCCAGAGGTTTGTCCGTCCCAAGTGACTGCACTCACACAGTAATAGTAGGTGGTTCCTGTGACTACATTGCTGTCAGTGGCATAGCCCACAGCCCAATTGACCTCCTGCATGAGATCCCAAGTGGATGCGGTATCGTTCCACTTCCAGACGAGATAGCTCTTAACGAGATCCGAAGGGGTGTTGCCGTTGAGATGAGGTCGCCAAGTAATGAAATTCTCACCAGGATACCCGCTGTAATGCCGAGTGACGATTCGCGGTGCAGCCAAGGGATCTGAATCATAGTTGTCCGCATCCTGTTTATAGGCATTGACCCTCGCAATGTAATGGGCTGCAATCGTTGGGCTGTGAATCACCAAGGCATTCTCGTCGTTGCTGTTGAAGCCAGAACCACTCCAATTAGTACTTCCCGTCCAGACGATACTACCGTCAAACACTCCGAATTTGTGGTGATAGACACCCGGATTGGCATCGACGACGCCACCACCCCATGAAATGACATCATCAGCCTCACTGTAGGCATTCCTCCAACCACGATAGTCAAAAACACCCACAATAGCCACACCTCGATCACGGGCGCGTACAATTGCATCATAAATTGAGTTCTCAGTAAGATAGAAGAGGGAAAGATAGATTGAACTGTTTGATGAATCAATCAGCTCAATCAGTCGCGTGAGACCCGTGTCTTTCGGAGAGAAGTAAGCTTCGACCTGTATCGATCCTGCCATCGCAATTTCCGCATTATTGTCCACCTTGGACGTTCCATAGGTATTCGCAAACAATTGGTCGAATTCTGCCTGATAGATGCCAGCCAACTCAGTACTCTTGATCCGAACCGCATCATTGGCATTGAAGAGCGTCCCCGTATCTGTCGGGTTCCAAGAGCCCGTAAAAACATATTCCCCATCAACAATGAAGAATTTGTTGTGCATGATGTTGGTTGTGGTGACCGCAGTCACAGAGATCCCTGCGTCGATCAAGGGTTGGAATTCGCCGATATTGTCACCATGTGCTGCTACACGCACCTGTACACCCCGAAGATGGGCATTGATAAGGGCGTCAATAGCAGGTTGCCAGCTCAGATGGTAGAGAGCGGCATCCACACTGACATTGGCACTGTCAAGCAAGCTCACCAGCCCATCAGAAATATTGCCAGGGTAAAGGTTCTCCATTGTGGGAACTGCTGCCAAGGGATCTGTGAAATATACCTTGATCAGATCGGATACAGGACTGTTGTCTACTGTGACGTCTTTTGAAGTGGTTCCCACATTACCTGCGGCATCAAATGCATCACATGTGATTGTATGCAGTCCCGAAGATTCCAACGTAGTATCCCAAAGATAGGAAGAACTCTGTGTACGTTCAACACCATCTATTTTTATGGAATAACCCGTCACACCAACGTTATCAGTAGCTGAACAGGTAACCTGTACCTGTCCTGCAACCACACTGCTGGTAGGGCTGTCAATGGAGACAACTGGAGCAGTAATGTCACCCACACCATAACCGGAGCCTGGGGTGCCCAAAGAACCACTATCCGCCCAGTCACTGCCGGTATCGGTATCAATGGGCATCTGCGAAGAATCACTGAGACGGTGGATCGTGCCATCAACCGCTGAAGCAGACCAACCGGTAACATAGGATTCCCAAGCCACAAAGTCAACAACCGTACCGGCATCATCCTTCAGGGTGAGCTGGTCACCACTATTCCCCAAAGCAAGGGTGATCAATCCATCAGGAAGAAAACCATACAGGGACTGGAAACCGGCATTGTCACGGGCAAGCACAAGATAGCCGCCAGAAGGAATGGTCACCAAAGGAAGGGCATTGCCCTTAGTATTGTCTTCAAGTGTCCACCCCGCAACTGAAATCGATGTCGAGGTGGGATTGAAAATCTCAACCCATTCACAGGTCGAATCACAACCGGGAGTGTCATACAGCACTTCCGTAATGATCAGATTCGTCCCCGATGGATTGGAAACCGTGCCATGGTTGGCAAAACTTAGCCCCATGGCAACAATGAGCAGGAGTGAAAAAAGCTTGCGGGCACTCATTACGCAAAATCTCCGGAATTTTTGGGAAATTATCTGAATCCCCTTCCAAATGACTTTCTTTAAACCTTGTGGCAATTGACTTGCAAATATTTGAATGCGCCGCACAGGAAACGGATACACCACAAAATTGCTAGATCCAGCTCTCAGAAGACAATTCAAACCCAAACACAAACGGCGCACTTTTACGATTTTCGAGATAATTTTTCTCCATACGCATGGGATTTTACGATTTTTTTACCAACAGCTGCAAATTTTTGTAACAAGTCACTTTCAGACACCAGTCCACAACCTTAAACTGCCCGCAATCCCTACAAAGACTATGATCCATCAATTCGCGCAATTCACGGTAAAGAAGGGAAACCTAGAAGAGGCAATCAAGGCCATTCAGACATTCACCCTAAAGGTAAACGAAAATGAACCGAACACTCTGCTTTACAGACCCCTGCAGCATGCTGAAAATCCCAATGCATTCACCCACTACATGGTGTTCAGGAACGAAGAAGCCCGTACGCACCATCAGAAGACTGAGTGGGTCAAGGAGTTCGTGGAAAGGCTCTACCCCCTGCTTGTCGAAAGACCTAGGTTTGTCCAGCTTAATAGCATTGAAGAACTAATCATCAACATTAATGCCGGCTGCATCAGCGACATTGTTCATCTTCGGACCCGTCTGTGCAATCGACGGATATAAGGACATCGCAAAGAATTACCCGCAAACCTAAGACCACCGGATCCACTAGGTATCGAAATTCTTCAGTCGATCGTCAAAAGTAAGGATACCTTTGCAAGCCGTCTGACGGGACGAAACGTATACTATCGCGTCCGTTAAGGTAAGTGGCTTCCTCTCCCCGAGCTCTGATCGAAAAATCTTCAGGGCATCACTGAAAATAGATTCATTACAATACAGAACATTACAGAAACCATTTTCCAAAAGAACATAACTCCACTCTATTGCAGTCTGTATCCCTGCAACTTTCGTCATTATCAGAAAGAACTCATCTAGCACATAATCTGAAGTGAGAAGTTGCAAAAAATGATCCTGCTTGAAATTTGTTAATTGGGAAACTGCTTCATCATGATACTTGTCTGCCTTGTTTGCCAAAGCCACAAAAAAAGATGTGTCAAGAAAATACCGCATTTCAACCCTCCGCAACAAGATCATCCAACATTTCAGGATCTGTACGTATCTTCCACTCCGATGAAAGCGACAGAACCTTGTCAATCGAGGAGGAGGTGGTGAAATTGAAATCAAGAAGCTGCTGGAAATCACGGGAACCCAACTTCACAAGCATATCCAAAAGATCCTGCTGAGAAATCTTTCGACCTAACTTCAAAGTCAGTCTAGCCTGCAGTCGATCCAGTTCAGCTTTTGTCTCATCCCGAATCTTGATTGAAGAAGCCATATGTGAATAAGGAAGCCACAATTAATATACATTTCTACAAATAATACTTTTCTACCCCTGATGCGAATTACCTCCAACACTTCAGACCCACAACTCCAGAAACTTTAAACGGCAATCATCAGCATAAAGAGAAAAAACGATCAAGCCCTCCGCCAAAAGGAATAGGTGCAAACCCACACCAGACACCCAAAAGATATCCTACATCTCCACAACGCCCACACCAGAAATAACCACACCAAATAAAGATCAAGAAATTAACAAAACGTTTCCTACCGAAAAAAACGCACCCAAATGCCTTTCCAAGATATGTTTTAATAGTCATGCACAGATACTATCTAGATGTTCAGAGCCGAAGAGGTGGAAAAGGAAGCAAAGGATTTCAGCAAACTGGAGATCCATCCAAAACATAGGCAAATGATTGAACAGGTGGCACAGGTTATGGAGAAATATATCGACATCAGCCACCTGGCACTCATGGGATTCGCATGGAAATCAATCAAAGATTGGCAGATCGAACACAAAATGACTGCACTTGAAGTCAGCCTTAGATCCAGACCAGAAAGGGACAAAGCAACATGGGAAATGTTCCAGATTTGCAGGGGATACCTCGAAAGAATTCTTAGAGACCCAGAAGACAAAGGAAAACTGAAAACAGCAATAGATGAAGCCTACCAATATTATCTCGACCACCTCTCAAAACCCTGAAAAATTCACCTACAACACCTCCCTGCCAAATATGGTTGAATAGCTCTAACACCTCAGACCACAATCCGGCAATTTCAGAATCATGTAGATCCGATGAATGAAGTAACGGAAAGAACGGCATGACAATTCTGCACACATAATTCCTCTAATAATTGAACTAAACACACCAAATGAAATGAGTCGGGTCTTTCGGAAAGGCACCCTGTTTTGCCTTCTTGTTCGCTTTCTTTGCAAATTCAATGTTCGAAGGAAATTTTGTAATCTCCAGTGCTGACCCAATATGGAGCCGACATAGTTTTGCAATGTCTTCCATCAGAGACTCACAATTTGAACCTTCAACATGGATGGGTTGAGGGGTCTGATGTTTGACACCTTTACTTTCATAATACCTGTAAATGATCGAGCTTGTTTGAATATAGCCATTGTTGTTGTCAAGGATAAAGTAAGCAATGTCAAAGGGCATGTGCGTATCACGAAATCGGTCAAAAATCCGCGTGGCGCGTGGTTCAGTGATCCGATAGATTGGTTTAGAAGTTTTAACCAACAGGTTAATTTCTTTTTTTGAAAAGGTAATTCCAGAATAAAGAATAATATCGAATGGAGGAAAACAAGAAAGCAATTTTTTTAAGGCAACGGAGCCATTCTTTTCTTCGACGGTGAATATTTGCGTGTGTCGCCCACTTTTTTCGGTTAAAACAGCAGAATAGAGAAAATTATTTCCTTTTTTGTCCTTGTGGATACCTAGGTAGCTTGCAGTCATTGCACGTTCCAATTCCCAATTTGGCAAGCCCCCATTTGCACCGATACCGAGAACAACATTGTTTATCTTTTTTCGAAAATCTTTCGGGTTCATTGTCTGAACCGGAATGCCTCGATTTGTCAAATTACGAATTATTGGCTCATCGTACCCAATTTGGAGAACACAACCATTCCCATTCAGCTTGATTGCATCAATATTTTCTACCATCTTAACGACGATTTTCTTGCCTAGTTTATTCGACAGGAAACCTTTCGAAGTTTTGACTGATTCGCCCCTAAGCAAGGTTTCAACAACATCTTTTGAAAAGAGGAAATTTAAAATGGCTTTCAATTCCTTTGTGGTAATTCCGTGATGATGAATAAACAATTCAAAGCTTTCTCTCTTTTTCCGAGTATTGTGCTTTAGTCGGTCGGAAACTGAACCGAATACCTTACCGTCAAATTTTATATTTGGCAGGTCAATTGTACCCCTATTCTTGGGCACAAACAAGGCAGGGGTTAATCGTTTTCCAAAGATTTCTAGATTGGACAGTTCCCTGGCAAAATGACTCTCAATTTCAAAATATTTCTTTTCAGGACTTAGCGCAATATGTGTTGACAATTCCTGTCTTTCTGGAAATTTCAGATGTTTCATTTCTATTAATGGTTTCAAACGTTCAAGGGGATAGGTATAACCATTGTCAAGAACAGCCAAGAAGTCAGTACGGTTGATGCCTTTAACAATATAGCCATTGTTTTCACATCTGTCATTTGCAAAGTCTACCAAAGTTTTTCCATTTAAATTGTATGTAAAGGGATTACCCTTGACTATTTTTTCAACATTCCATTTCCGTGATGCCATCAAAGGCGAAAGAGGACAGTTTAACAGGAATTTTGAACAATCAGACTGTGGACAAATATCGTAAACAGTTTTATTATTGAGCTGCAAGTCCCCATCTTTTGAAACCCAATCTGCAAGTGTTTTTTTCGTAAAGAGCCTGTAACAGGTATCCAGAAAGAATCCCCATCCACCATCGAAAACAACAACTTGAATGCGATAACCCATGTACGCTAAAACTTCCGATTGAATTACTGGATGTTTTTCAAAAAATTCCAAAAATTCTTGTTGATCATATCGATAGTATTCTGGCATGTGGGTAACGGCGTAAGCATTGCGAACCTTTTCCTTTATGATCTGATAGATCAGCTGTTTCCAATCCTCGGAATCCGGTCTGATTTTTTCTGCATCAAGACCATGATCTCTAAGTTTTTGAACGGATTTGCCAAGCATTCTCTGAACTACAATAATGGATTTGCCAATGGAATAGTGGATTGCGTCTGTGTCTTGAAAAATATCTGCAACGACACCTTCAACATCTTTCTCTGGATCATTGGCTATTTTCAAAAATGTGATGTCAAGTTCTGAAAAATGAACTTTGAATTTGAAGAAATTTGGAACGACATCTGTCATGGAAGCACCCTCGAAATGGCTTTTGGATTTATGTGAACCAGAAATGCAATTAAATCAGTAAAGCTTTCCAAGTTTTTCAACCTTTCACCCAGCAAAGGAATTATTTGGTAAATGACCTGTTGAAATGCCATTTTTACCTGTTCCTTGTAAGAGAGCCACTGATTGAGAACATTCGGTTTTGTTGCATCACAAATGATTTCAAAGTAGAGTGAATCACCAATGAATTTGCCGATTAGAACAAAATTTTCCAAACCCAATTCATGGAATGAAACATCAGGAATCCGCAACAGCAAAGCAGATCCATCACCTGCACCTTCAATTGAAAAGAAGTCACCATCATCCTCTTTCTCAAATGCTTTTCGAAGACCTTCTGCGAAACAGACCCCTACTTTAAATGGAGTATCCACAATCAACTTCACGCGAGGAACATTGCCTTTAGATAAGGCATCCCTTAGATTTGACAACTGATTGAAAACCGAAAGACCCTTTTCCGTCAACTCATATTTTCTGGTATCTTTTCTTATCGATGTCACTAAGTTAAACTGCCTCAACCCCTTCATTGCATAATGAATTTTTTGCCGATAGATTGCAGGCTCTGACGCGTCTTCAGTCCCATCCGCCTCAACAGCAGATACGAGAGCCCTTAGCTCGGATTCCAATTCCGATACCGATAGAGGGCCATTACGAAGGATGTAGAGAATTTCCAAAGCATATGGACGGAAAAGTGCCTTGAGAATTTGCCGAAGATCAACAAACATATTATGAAAATTAATTTTTGACATTTAAACATATTTATTGAGTTTTATCCAAAATTAATTTTCATCAAAATTTATCAGTTGTTTGGTCAACATATCAGATATGGTTACAACAAACCTTATCGCTACAAAACAACCAATAATGCAAGAGATCAACGTGACAATCGTTGATTGCGACCAACTTGACTACAAGGAAAAGGCAAGAATGGCCACAAAATTCCAAAATGAACTGAAAACCATCACCACATTCGGAGAATCTGTCATTCTAGTTGGATCATTCAACAAAAACAAATTGAGCAGGATATTGCAAGGAAAGAAATACAAGATCAGCCACAGAACCCTTAAATCCAAAAACAACCAAGACATAAACCTCCTCCAAAAAATAGCTAGACAAGCAGTCAAAAAACTGTTTCACAATATGGGATATACAATACAGGAAGGAGGCAAGTTGTTCAAGCCTAAGCCCCATAATATTCAATCAGGAATTCAAGTTCATGAAGCCGTCGATTTTAATGTAATTGTAACAAAACAAGGTTACCTGATTGTAGCAATCGACCCATGCTATAGAAACACCAAATTTCTTACTTCAAAAGAAATAAAGAACGGCATGACCATCAGAGTCCCATACGGAACAACATGGATCGATGCAACCATCATCGAAATAATCAATGGAGGGCTAATGGAAAAGGGACGCCATCCAACTAACCCAAACAAAACACTCATCGAATACTGGACACAAGAAAAATCCTGGTTCCTCAAAAAATATGCAATTGGATCCATTACTGATTTTGATGCAGTCCTAGTTGAAATTCATAATGAAGAGAGATTGCAACTCACATATCCAATTGCAGTCTGCAGAAAATTGCTTGATCCAAAGAAAATGAAACTTCCAAAACTTACTGCGAAGAAAACAACAATACTTTCAATCATCAATAGCCTTAGCCACCACGAATTGCAGATTGGGGACAAAAAAACCTCATTTACATCCTCTCCGCTTACTAACCAACAGTTGACCAAATACGGCTTCAGCTTCGGAAAATTTGACATACCCGTCCTGAAATTCAAATCAACAACATTCCAACCAAAAAATGGAAAAGGACATGAGATCAGAAAACAATTAAAAAAAGACGGACCACACGCCAAACCAAAACAACTGATCGTAAATATCATCTCCACATTAAAGCAACAGCAAAATGAAATTATCGCCAGACAGATAATCAGTGATGCAGCAAATATGAATTTGGGAACATGGAAAATTGGAAAGTTCATCGACTTAAAAAAAGGACACTCAGAACTCAACAAAGCAATACAAAACATATCAGCCAATGAGGTCTTCGCAATAATCCCAGGAAAAACAACTAACAACTCTTATGACACACTAAACCATAAATTGGCAAAAAAAGGAATCGTCTGCAAGAACTTACGCATGAAAAACGCAACTGAAATCATAAAAAAAAAAAAAAAAGGAATAAAAACAAGTGAAACCATTGCAATCAGCCTATTCGCAAGAAGCCTCAAAAACGGTGAAAACATCGTCCTGCTGAAAAATGGACTTGAATCAAACGCAAAATTCCCAATTTTCCTCACCCTTGACATTAGCAGAGATCCAAAATCCGCAAAATCATATTCCGCAACCATAACCGCAATCGATCAACAAGGAATAATCATCAAATGTCCACAAACCATCACGTTTACTGAAGGATACTTCGATCCAAATGATATCGCACAATGGATTAAGACAACAATAAATTACGTCAATCAAATCACCAACAAACAACCGGATACATTCATTTACGTACATGATGGAAGACTGAACAGAAACCAAGTCAACGCACTCCAAAAAGGAATAGAAAAAATAACCGCAAATAATTACCTCATAGTTGAAGCTACAAAAAGAGTCAACGAAAGATTCAGCGACAACAATATTGATGGAACATGGATGAAAGCACAGGACAAAAC
>CAZYCQ010000080.1:0-11362 GCA_964645535.1 uncultured archaeon
CTTCGTTTAACCAATAGAGCCCAACCAAACTTAGCCAAAGGAAAAACAACAGGATTGAAAAAGGGTCTATTGTAAAAGGGGTGAAAAAATGAATATAGAACATTAAGATCAAATCTAAAAGCAATAACATCGTTAATAGATTCAAATATTTTGAAAGAATTGGATCATCGCCGTAAGCGGCCATTTCTATCATCACAAATATCCTAACTACTTTTTTGTTTTTTATGCCCTCCTCTTACATTAGTCTCCAGAACCGGAGGCCATTAAAACCATATTTGATTATGCCACATAAAAATGCAAGAGTCAAGAATATCAAATCCTCGAAGTTCTGCAATATGTAAAACAACATCTTAAAACTATGAAGAAAACAAACCATAAAATCCCCAGTAACTGAAAAAGATGGCAATTTTATGTTCAGAATTGAATAGATTCCTATTTTTTGATAAAATTGGAATATCTTTGTTAATTAATTCCAACCAATATTGTTGAAAAAATCAAAAAAACATACCCACCAATTTAATCTACATTTGTTCGAAATTAAAAACACTAAACAGTGAAAAAATCTATGCAATAACCAAAAAAATAGCGCCTGCGGGACTTGAACCACGCGATCTCCGGGTTATGAGCCCGGCGAGTTGACCATCTACTCCAAGGCGCTCCATATTAGTTCCTCCGAAATCCGTAGATTTCTTGAGGAATGTTTGTAGCAAATTTTCTTTCGGATTTGTGCTATTTATAATTTGCTCAAGCGACATGGTTTGACCTTGCGGGATGGTGCAAGAATTGGGTATAATAGATGAAATGCCGAAGTGCAGAATGGTTAGCACACCATTTCGTTAGCGGTCATCCCGTTGGTTGTTTGGTTGGTTCTGACCGATTTTTGGAGTAGGTTGGCATTAGGTGAACCAAAAAACGTATTTTGTGAATATTGCTTCAATTTCAAGATGAATTAAATTGACCGGTTAGAGCACCTCAGAGGTGAAGATGGCTTTGGCTGAACTTGAGGGGGAACTTCGTGTTTTCATGGTTCAGTCCAGGAGCTGAAGGAATCGTTTGTGGAAATACATACCATCTTTTTGGAACGGGGTGACCGATCCGTATGGTAGAGGACGCTCATTTGGTCATGACGGAGAAGCAAATCAGTCAAAGCCAGCCGTAAGGTTGTTTTTCCCATGCCGATGGCCCCTGCAATGACTCCCCCGTGATACAGGTCTTCCGGTTCAAGACGGTACGGAGCAACCTTGGTGTTCTTCAACTTCACATAGCCGACTTGAGTCCCTTTGTGGCCTTGGCTTGCTCGCGCCGATTGAGGTAAGAAGGGGGGATGTGGGAGCGGAACCAATTCGGGTTGGAAAAGGTGAAGCTTGGGCCAAACCCAAGCCCTTGATTCTGCCACCCCACTGATTAGCCCTTTCAATTGATTTCGAGTGGCTCTTTCTGATGCCCACAAGCCACACTGGATGCGAACCAACGGAAGGTGATTGACCTGTCGCGTGGCAACAAGCATTTCCCCGGTAATGATCCGATCAACTTTGGCGAAGCGGTAAAGCACTGCAAATGCAAATCGACTCTGAGGATTGAGGAGAACGAGCTTCTGGAACAGGTCATTCAGGTCAGGCACATGGACAAAGTCAAGGCGTTTCACTCGCCGAGGCAGATTTCTGAATGGAACCGTCCGTCCTTGGGCTGCCACCGACTTGAGACTGCCCAGAATCTGATGCTTCAGGGTTGAAGGCAAATGGGGAACAAATCTCCGGGTTCTGCGATAGGCAACCAGATAGGAGAACTGATGGATATCATGAAGGATCCAATAACTAAGCTCTGTCCCAATGGTTGAGGCAAAGGACGCAAAAGGTGGAGGATGTTCCATCTTTGCAGCAAACTCAACAAGTACTGCCACTTCGGTCTGCCAAGTCAAAGTCAATTGGCGAATTGTCATTTGCCAATAGCTGAACCGAATACGATACCTGTAAGAAAGAAGACACAACCAAACGACAATGTCCACCCCATGCTGCGACACAACAAGTCTCATCTCATCTAGCCACGGATCAAACTCAGGGGCGAATTGAGGGAAATTCCAAAGGATATAGGCATAGATGATCACTATGCCAAGCAGATGGCGGACCATCCAAGCTTTCCAACCCCATTTCCTAGGGGAGAAGTGGGAATCCGCCTCTTCCTTCTTTATCCAAGGAAAAGTTGAAGGAGTTTGTCGTCCCATACAACATGCAATGGAATGGTTTAGTACAAAAGGTCATGAAGAGGGATTTGGAACCCTTCGTCGCCGATGCAATTTTCCCGCATAGGAGGTCATGATGGCAATGACATCCTCTACCCGAACCTGTTCCACCGGACGATCCTCCTTTTGATGGATCGAGATGAGCCTTGTGCCGAAAATTTGGCAGAACTGTCGGATCAGAGAGATGCCAAACCTTGCCAACCGATCATGATAGGTGACGATTATTGCCTTGGGTTGAAATATTGCAACAGCCTTGATCATCCTTTTCAGGTTTCTTCGTTGATCGTTCAATCCTGAAGCAATATCAACAAAGACACGACAGTTTCCATACCCCTTTTCATTTGCATAGTCTCGAATGGACTGCTTCTGCCTTTCAAGATCTGCACTTTGTTTATGGCCACTGACTCTAGCATAACCAAAAGCCAGCATGTTGCTTTCTTATTGATTTTGGAAACGGGAAAGCAGGTACCTACGATGTTCACCTTTTGTTCTTTTGTCCGCAGGAAATTTCCCGTTCCTGTCCCATCTCCTCATGGTTGTGACTGAAACCCTTAGTAAGCGGCTAGCCATTCCTATGCCAACATACATAATGTGGTCAGGAAAAAGATATTTGGAAAGGTTTGGCTAGATTTGCGACCACTTATGATCCACGGTTGAATCGTATGCGGTCGCCTTTACACAGGCAATTCAGTTGATCAGAAAGCAGTCGCTCATCCTTGAAGACATTCAGAAGGGATGTGACGGCCTGAGTCTGATTCTTCCCCATCTCACGGCAGAAGGCATTGATCCTCTGACTCGGAAGCTGCTCGGATCACTGCTCTCTTTGGGGATGAAGAACACCATGTAGGAGTTGAAACTGACCGTCATGCATAGACCCTCGATTCGCGGGGTTGCCAAGTATGCAAGGGATATCCGTCCAAATTCAATCAAGAACCTGCTCTATGGCAATCCAACAACCTATCCCGCTGCCGTCCGCATGAATTCGAAGGACAGCTTGTTCATCACCGATCTTGGATTTGGCAGACTGGATGCACTTGGACGTGATTGGAAAAGGATCGCCTCCGGGATGAACGTAAATGGGGAACTGTTCAGGATCGACAAGATTCGCAATGGACTTGCATTGACCTCGGAAAACGCCTTCAGACTTGCAACAGCGGAATTCAGGAAAGCTCTTGCCCTCAGGCTATTCGGGAGGGATTATGCAACATTGAAGAGGCAGGAACGCAAGGTGGTCTTCAGGATGATCACAGCCCTTGCAAAGAAATTTGAAAATTCCATTGCCCAGCATCAGCTCATCGAATGGATGCGGAGCGGCAGGTGGGTGAATGTCGAGCATCTCGGCTTTCTGCACCCTTACAACAGAAGTGCAGAGGTCATGGAGATAGTTGATCATGTTGACATTGCCAAAACCGGAGGAGCTCTAGAAATTACACTTCCTTTCTGGATTGAAAGCAGAATTTTCATGCTTCGAATAACTCCGACCACTCTGTTCAGAACCGAATGGGTTGACAACCAACTGAGGTTTGGATTCACCACCCACCTTGAAGAGGGGATGGTTAAGCCTGTACCCAAAAAATATCTCGACCTTACCTCGGTCATTGTCAAGGAGCCCCTACCTGATGGAAAACCTACAAGAACCTCCATGAGGATGATAAGGGAACTGCAACAGAAGGTCTTCAGACTTGTTTTCAGAACAGATGGAATTGGACATCCCTCCAATTGGATTGATGGGTCCTTTATGCCAGAGTTGACCATATTGGAATATGGAAACGCAACAACAGGTTTCCTGAAGAAGATGTTCCATTCCTCCCGAGAATATATACCCAAGGGTTTCGATGCGTTTAAAGGATACTCAACTGAACTGTTCAGATTCACCTGGCAGAACTTCACTGGAGCGAAAGAACCTCTGAAGAAGGTGATACAGACCTCAACGGTCAATGACGCCTTTCCCGTTAGCTTTCCACAAGGGGTACAATGGGTCAAAATCCGAAGGTTGGGAAAAAGAGCACCCTCGGAACGAAATCGTGTTCTCTTCATCAATAGGTGCAGCCACTCAGTGAAAGTCAGATCCGTTTCAAAGTTCTCTTCTCTTCTGTTCTCCAAAAGAATTCGAAAACCTGAACTTCTCAAGGAGCGATTTTCAAAAATGGGTGGTGAAGAGAAAATTCGGCTGTTTCACAGCTTCGGCATTGGTCACCAATCAGGAAAAACATCGAGGGCCACTGGTGGCGGCATGCCAAGTCCCCTTGAATTTTCCACTGTTGATCCCCTCACCGGCACCCTGATCCCACAGAACCTCATCACCCTCGTTCAAGTGCAGGATGAAGAAGACGATATTGCATACTTCATGTTTCGCCCTCCGTCCCGCTACTCGAAAAAATTGGTCTCAAACAAGGAGCTGGATATTCCGACTGCACAAAAATTGTTGAATACCTTTTACTCCCTGAAGGAACGTGTCTGGGGACTGGCACCCCATTTTTGCGAACTGGCAGGATATCTCACGGAGGGTTCGGTTGCAGAACTGGTGACTCGGCACCAAATGCCTGCACATATGGCATTGATCAGAGAGCTGGAACAGTTTGCCGCAGGGCATCAGGAACTGGTGAAGTTACAGTTCAAGAAGGAGTTCGATCACCTGAAGGTTGTCTATGTTTTTGGAGGACCTGACTTCTCCGACAATCCACCACCAGACATCTTTTCCGTGAGTCAACTCCGCCTCACTTATGGACAATTCATCACCACTCCTGATGCAATAGGGTACAAGAGTACCAATTTCAGGTTCGGTAAACAGGTCGAGATCTTCGAATCCCCGGAGGCATACCAGAAGTACGGAGCTACCTACTTAGAGGCCTTGCTCCGGCGGATCAGGAGTAGGCTGACACTGGATGCCGACCTCCTTGAGCAGAATCTCAGGGCGTGGAGGGATGCACCCGTCGAAACCTACAAGAACTCAAAAAATGGGAGGATTTCCATTCCCTTCAGCAGGGTAATGGATCTTCCTACAATAGCTGAACTGGCCATGCGGCAGCTGGCACCAGGACACACCATCCTGTATGAAATGAACGGCAAGCGGAGGATAGTCCGCATGACCGATTTTGCTTTTGAGAACTTTGTGGTCACTCCGATCTTCCTTGAGGAAGGACTCCTGAAGAACGGAACACTTGAGTTCTTGATGGAGAAGTTCGGGGTGAACCTTTCTGAGGAACCGAATTATCTGAACACCATTCCACAGATGCTGGATCGGACAATCGAAAATGTGAAGGGTGATTGGAAGAGGGCATTGCAACTTGCAACCGACCCCCGTTCCATTGTCAGCCCCTTTGTCCGGCTGATGACCATAATTGTGGATCAACCTTGACATACGTGTTGCGGAGCAATTGTCTTGATGAGCCTTGAAATGTTTTTGGCTTTGGCCATCAGGAATTTTATAGATTGATTGTGACAATCAATGATTTCAGGGGGAAAATCATCAATATCGAGAGAGATTTCCGAATTTGATTGCCCTTGGATAACAGCAATCCACATGGTCAGACACGGCAACAGGATCGAGAGCACTTGGCCTGTTCGTTCCCTATTGGGTTTTTTACATGCATTTCCTCAAAAGAGCTGACTAAAATTCAGGGAATATCTCGGATTACTATGACGAGCATTTTTCGATCCCTTTTTTCGATTGTCTGATTCAACATTTGTATTGAAACGAGGAATGGTTACCTTCATTGCTTCAATTTTGAACGTGATACTTCTTATTTTCATTATGCAAAGTATGATTGCTGGCTTTTTGCTAATCACCTACTATGGACTGTAGGAGGAATGTCATGACAGACGTTGAATACCAGCAAATCATTGGAGGGCATCCGTTTGAACGCGAAATTGATTTCAATGGCATTCATTGTTTATGGAATTGGGAGAAAAGTGTTTCAAACATGTGATATGAAAGGATAAGATGGACATGTTTTGGAGAAGACTATACTTGGTGTCCATAACAGTGTACGCAACACCGACGTAGCTCATTTCAAACCAAACAATCCCTTTGGTTCTTTTTATAGGGTTTTCCTCTGTATTCCTATTTGTATCTGTCTGAGTTTTGAATGTTCAAGCGACCCAATTTGGAGCCTGTGAGGGAACTGGAAATTCAGAAAGTCAATCCAGTCCCAAAACATTGCGAATGATGGTAGCATCCTCAATTTGCGTCTGAGGTATTTCATCGGTATGCAACAGATCAGCATGCACGGTTGTGAAGGTAGTCGTGAACTGTTTCAGAACCCGCTTGGCATGTTCCGTTATTTTCTCAGTTATCAGCAAGAACGCCAAATCTCCCCTGAATTCAAGGAGTACGACAAGATCTTGGAATACAATGGATTTGATTTCTCCAGAGACACCGAATGCCTCTTTCATCAAGGCAGAAATAGCGGTGATTGCCCCAGAGATCAAGGTAGTATCGCTTTGTTTTGGTAAAACATGTGTTGATAGACGGGAAGACCTGTACGATGGATCACCAATATCGAGATCAGTTTGTAAGGTTGGATGAATGCACTTTGATTTACCACCAACATTCCATAGGACACAAGTAGAAAGCCAGTAGTAAGAGTAAGTCCTTGAATCACATAGATAAAGAGGATGAACATCTGATAATTCCCAGTTTGGAGAAAAACAGTTCCGGGAACGGAAACTATCGCGGTGAGCCAGATCGAGATGTAGAATCCCCATTTCATGATTGTGATTTGCTTTTTCTGATTTGGGTAAAATGCATTCTGTTCGGACTGTTTCATTATTTTGTATGTCCAATAGCCAATGATCAGCATGGAAGGTGACAATGTCAGGCTTGCGGCATTCGACCATGCGAAATAGATTCGGCCGTCAATAACAAATCTGTTGGTTATGACGGATATATCCCCAGTATTCAAGACAATGACCAACAGGGAGATTTGTGCCATGAATATCCCGATGGCAATCCCGGTTCGTTGGATAGAGTACTCACCATAGAAATGATACAAAAAGATCAGTAGGAAGATAAAGAATCCTGCCACAAGTATTGTAAAGAGTATCGCGATCAGATCTGTGTTGACTTGTGCATTTACCAATGGTAGGATTTGGATTATTGTCTGCAACATGGTAAAAAGCATCATAAGAGACAGATACAGCAAAGGAGTGATTTTTGTCCGGAGGTAATGCCTGAAGGACAAGAACGAGACCAACAACAGTACAACCGACTCAATCACTTTCAGGCCAATAGTAAATGTGACAAGAAAGGACATGACCTTTAATGCATATCCACCAAAAAAGTCATCTCGAGGAATCGATCATTCACCCAAAATTTATTTTGACATATCGTACACCCCTTTTGACAGAACCCAAAAAAGTCGAGAGGATCATGATCTGATTTTACATCCCAAACGCAGGCATTCAGAGAGCAAACAGTGTTCTTGGATTTGATAGACGGAATTTTTTTGCGGATAATTGGGGGAATATAAAGACTGTTCATGAAGAGATATCCGAATTTTCAGAATTCTCCTGTTTTGATGAAGACCAATAGGTCTGGGAAGTCCTTTGGGGATTCAACGTCACATTTTGACCGGAAAAACCGTTGCCAAATCGGTTGAATTTTGATTTGAGAAAATCTTACTTAACGACCTACTCTCTTGTTTGAGAAAGAAAAAGCTTATCTAAACTTAAGGTGGCGCTTATGTTTTTTAGAAAGGAGGAGGGCGATGGATATTCCAAGCCAAGAAATTGGAAGGAAATTGTTGGAGGTTATTTCATCAACACGATGGCCAACGTATCCAAAACGGATATCAACATCAATTACCACACTTTCATTTCCGAAATAATAGAGCACCAATTTTATGGAGTTAGGGTCATCCAGCCATGTTCCATTCTCATCTTTCAAGGCAAATGGATAGGATATGTCAATAAATGATGAAAACATCCATTGGTCTAAAATTGCGAGGTCCGGATCCTGAGAGTTAAGGCCGTTCTCTTCAGGTACGGGTTTGGCCACACGACTTTCATTGCGAAAATACACCAACCTGAAATCGAACCAGTCAACATTCGTGTGATTTTTGAATATCAACCTAATTGCTTCAAACTGGACTCCGTTATATTCCATTTCTACAATACTCTCGTTCACGGAATACACGAATTCCTTGTAACCGGGCCCGTCAAAGGTAAAGGAAGTCTGTCCAAGTAGTGGAGTAGACTCAGTCGCCCCTAATGTCGAGATCACCAAAAATGCTAGAAGGGAAAATACTATTAATTTTCGAACCATTATCTCACCTCAAAATATTCCTCCTCCAAGAGAGGACGCGACATCCCGTCCAAGATTGAAAGCATTTTCAAAAAGGATATCCAAGTATATCCATCCCCATCCATTATAAACATTATGTGAAGTGGAAGAGGATGAAGAGTCCCTGAGCAACTGATAGATCTCAGTTGGGGTGGGATCGCTGAAAGAGTGTATGGCAACAGATCGGAAGCCCATATTGTATGCATAAACCGCAATCAAAGCAGAAGCTGCAAGATATGGGGTACTGAAGCTGGTGCCCATGGCATACTCCCATCTGCCACCTCCAACATATATAGGGACACCGTTTCCAGGCATTGCAAAATCAACGGCCTCTGAAGGATCTTGATTATATTCAGACCCATATGATGTTGTAAAGGGAGACCACCCTGCACTTCCAGTGTATTCCCCCTTTTTGGATTCTTGGAAGAACCGCCCAAATTGCCTATAACGATTTTCATGATCAACCGATGCAACAGCATAAACATCAGGAAGTCCTTGTGGGAAAGTACCTCCATGATATCTTCCATCGTTCCCTATTGCAGAAACCATGAAGACTCCTTTGTCAGCGATATCTAAAATTCTTGAAATAACGTTCCAAGGAGGTAACAAGTAGACATTAAAGGACATTGAGATTACATCGATATCGTAGGAATCTACATTATTTAATATCCAATCCCAAATGACTACATCCGCATGACTCCTAAATCCTATGTTATCATCCCCCAGTTGGAGGTTAACAAAGATAACCTTAGCATGTTTGGCAATAGATCCCAAAGCACTAATCACCTCCCTACCATGCCCATCGCTAGGATAGTAGCCTAGCACGTCATTCCATTGCGAATCCGTTAACGGTAAAGTAGGATCATATTTAATAATATCAACCTCACCATTAGCATCAGGAGTCAGATATGCAACAATATCGACATCGACACCGTATAGGGGAGATGTCAGTTCCCTCCAATCAGTAACGGAAAGACCGTCATCCATGACCACCACAGTTCCCTTGAAATCTCCATCAGACGGAAGATCATTAAGAACCAAGTTGCAATGGACAAAAACAAGTGCAGGGTCTTTGCAATCCTCAATATCGCTTTGGACGGCAGTATCACCCCCAAAACCATTTTTCTCAGAAACACTTAATGGCTGAGGGATGGTTGTGAAGGATGGTGATACAAGAATAATCATGAATAAAACACTCAGCAGCTTTGAAATAAGCATGATTTGTAAGAAAAAAAAAACTATTTAAAAGTTGTGATGTAATTGAATAATTTTGAGGAGGCATAGAGAAAATCAAGAATATACAATAGAAAAATGACCATAGAAAGAAAAAAGCGAATTGTCAAGGAACGGGAAATAAAATCATAAAGTGCCTAGAAAATGAAGGGAGAGTTCTTCTATTCCTTTTCAAGCTGGAAGTTGAGTTGCCAACCGATACCGAACGGATCGGTCATCGAAGCGAAAAGTGCACCCCAAAAGGTCTCCTGCAATTCCATGCTTGCCTTGAAGCCATTGTCCAAAGCCCTTTTGTAGATTCCTTCTACCTGCTCCCTACTGTCTGCATTCAAGAGAATGTCCATCTTCCTTCCCTCAGAATCATGAATGGTATCGGCCATATAGAGGACATCGCCATAAATTCTGAGCTCTGCATGCATGGTCGATTTCTCATAGTCAAAGTCATCCGGCAGACCCATTGACTTGCCGACTTCAGGAGTGAATTTGTTGTGATCCACCACTTCAGCTTCGAACACTTTCTTGTAGACTTCAATAGCCGCAAGGCTATTCTTTACGAAAACATAGGGTACTAGTTTCGCCATACAAGGGAGAAGTCCAGAATGAATTTAAGGCATTCGGCAGGAGATACCTCAAAGTGAAATTCAATACTTTCCGAGGCTTTCTGACAGGGAGAGGGCAAATCCCACAGCCAATCGTAGGACAATTGAGGGAACACTCTTTCCCGATGCTTCATCTTTGAAGGAGGATCAGCCATTCGCAAGAAAAACATGAATGATTTTTTTTAACCTCCCTGCAGCATAAGAATGCGAATGGAAGGACGTTGCAAACATTGCACAGATGCAAAGGGATTGTGATCAAGAAAACTTGATGATTCAAATCTTGAGGATCAATTCCGGTTTGAATTTAGGGTTTTCTTCCACTTCGCGGTAGCCACGAGGATTGCACACCACCCTCGTCCTGCCAATGCGATAATTGAAGGAATCATGGGTGTGCCCATGGATCCAGTAGCGAGGGGAATGCTTTTTGATCAACCAGTCCAGATCGCTATAAAAGGCTGCATTGAGCAATGAGCCTCTGAAACGCCGATGGACGCTCCGTCGGGAGGGGACATGGTGGGTTATGACAACGGTTCGGTGTTGGTCACCTTTAGGCAATTCATGTTCAAGCCAATGGAGGCTTTGGTTATGCATTTGAATGGTGTCTTGTGCGGAAAGGATAGCCCCATCCAATCGGATAGCATGGTAGTCATTCATCATAGCTTGACATTCCTGGATGGCAGGCCAAAAGCCCTTGTTCATGTCAGTCCAGAGCGTTGCACCCAAAAAACGGACGCCATGTAGTTCAACAGTTCCGTTTTCGAGGACATAGAGATTTTCCAGTTCCAAATTCAACCAAAAGGAGAGAATATCCCTGTACTCGTGATTGTAGAACTCGTGATTACCGAGTACATAGATCACCGGACTCTTCTTGGTCTCCTTCTGGATGAAATCAAGAGCACCCTTGCCCACGCCAATGTCACCTGCAAGAACGAGGACGTCGCGATCGATCTCTGGAAGCTCAATGTCGCCGAATTCCAAATGCAGGTCGCTTACTGCATGGATTTTCAT
>CAZYCQ010000081.1:0-10986 GCA_964645535.1 uncultured archaeon
ATCAGAAGAAAACAGGAAAGTCATAAACGAAATTACTAGAGGGACATTAATGAGATTAGTTCCAATCATTCTTCTTCTTATCCTTTGTGCTACACAATCAGTTTCAAGTCAGCAAAAGGGGATTGAAATCCTCCAAGTATATGTTGATGTCCAGGTAGAAGAGGAAGAAGGAATAGCAGACTTTATTCTCAAGTCAAGAGCAGTTAATGAAATCAGCTCGAAGACAGCACTTGTGATTTCATTTCCCAACCAATATTATGACATCAACGTTCAAATAGGAAAACAGGTCGTGCCAAGCAGGGTAACTGTTCAAGAGGGATGGACAGTAATTGAAATAACACCGATTACAAAAATAGATCAAGATCAATCATTCATTATAGAAATTACAGGAAAATTCAATCCTGAAATAACCAAAACAGAAACTGGAACAAATGTTCTAAGATATGATTGGGGACTAAATTTTCCGGTCGATTCGTTTACTATTGAAGTGGTTCTCCCTTATGGGGCACTTCTAGCGGCACAACAGGAAAATCCCAATATTTTCCCATCCACAGCCATTCTGGACACAAATGGAACACATATGACCATCAGTTGGTTAAACCTAACCTATGTGGAACCCAACAATATCCAGACAGTCATTGTGGAGTATCTAGATAACAAGAATACCAGTGCTGAACAGAGCTTGTTTCTACCCTTACTTGCAGGGATAATCGCAGGAATGATCATCAGCTTAACAATTGCAATGGCCATAATGAAATGGAAGGGAATTAATCCCAGAGCATCGACAATCGAAAAACCTCATACAGAAATACAAATCAAAACCATCTATAAACCGATAGTCCTTAAGCCCCAACAAGTAAGAATTCTCGAACTCATCAAAGAGAATGAACCACTGCCGCAGTCCGCACTCATTGACTTCATGGGGCTTAGTAAATCAAGAGTGAGCCAGTATCTCAAAGAACTAGAAGAACAAAACCTGATTGTGAGAGAAAAGGACGGAAAGGAAAACTTGGTCTTCTTGAAACAGGATGTAGAACTTTAAGGCTTCATCTTGATATTTGCAAACAGTTCCAGAATCTTTGCAGAGGGATATGTTGACAATGAGGCCACAGCATTTGCCAATTCGATGGGCAACAATCCATTTTCATATTTAAAGCTGAGGATTTGAGGAATGGTCGCTAAAATCCGGTTCAAACCCAAAAAATCCGTAACCAGGGGTGCCGGCTTGAATAAACCGGTTGGAATGGTCAAAACCTTGTGATGGGAGGAGGATATGTAAAAAACCTTGGAGCCATAGTTTGAGGTTTTTCCATAGGGATCCTTTCGGACAATGCCTCTCTCCGTTCGTCCCAAAATTTGCTTCCGGATAAAATGATCGTGGGGAACAAAAAGGAATTTCCGACTCATCTTCCCGTTGGATTGAATTCGCAACTGATGCACCCAAAGATCCAGAAAATCAACAAATGGATCTGTTTTTTCCTGTCCTAAAAGATGAATGATCACACCCTGTTTCCTTGCAAATTCCAAGAAACGACGAATTGGCTGTACAAGCTTAGTATAGTGGGAACGGATATAGAGACCACCATCCCCACCATCCTTGACGAAGAGACATCTTGAAAGGAAATCACGATCATTCTCCCAATAATAACGGATAGCTGTAAAAAGCAATAATGTTTCATCAAAACAATGATCACGGAGTAAAAAAATTCTCAATTGATATCCAGCAAAGAGTAGCCTGTTCCCTCACTGAATTTCAATTTAGATTTAATAAATAAACTGAACCGAACACCCCCTCAAAAAAAATGAGCCGGGCAGGATTCGAACCCGCGATCAATTGGACCCAAACCAATCATGTTGCCAAGCTACACTACCGGCTCATTTTGTCCATCCGTAATTTTGGACTGGACAATGTTTTAGAGATTTTCTTGACATAAATATTCTTTGGAAGGTACACTTTAAGATTTATGGAGATTTGTTGCAAAAAGGTTCTTGACTTAGCCATATTGAAGAATTGATTCTTTTCAATTCATCCTTCAAAATTTCCCTGAAACGTTTCAGAATTGAATAATAATTTCCATTGATGTGCCTTATTTTTTTGATTGATAGATCAGTGAAATGATTGATCAGGTTAATTTTAGTATATGTCATAGATTGACAAACCAGATTATTTTTATCATTAACAGCTTCGAAAATTTTCTTCATCACAGACCCTCAGAAACATTGATCATATCTTCACCAAAAAGATATTTGCCTAATGTATCATCATCCAATTTTAAGTGTCAAGGATGTGAGTAATTGTATATCAGATGTTTGTTTTTCAGTACAAAAACTTTTATCAAAGTAGTGCAAAGAAAAAAATATGTCCGATTTGGACTATGAATTGAAAAATGCGAAAGATTATCTTCAATTTAGTGCAGCAATTAATACACTGTTCCTGATTCTGTTTCATTTTGCAGACTTTAACCCGATAATCACCCAGAGATTTGAGGACAAAAACTATTCCTACGCCTTACTCATTTCGATGTTGCATGGAATCTGGTTTTATCTGGAAAGTGCAATTTTGCTGATGGGAGGAATTTATATGGGCATATTTCTTTGGGATAGACTGAGTGGAATTCAACAAAAAGGGATCTGGCTGTTTATAGGATCCATCGGGATTTTGGATATTCTAGTCTTTTTTGGAGATTGGGGCGATTTGGTTTTTCCCTTTTCGATATATGTTGGTGTCCTGCTATTATGGCTTGGTTTCAACATGATATATAAAGGAGATATCTGGTTCATATTCCTCAGCTTTGGAGTAGCAGGGAGCTTCGCGGCACAGTTTCTGCTTTTCAATGCTCAATCATTTCAGCAGAACTATCTTATCAGTGGATATTATTTTGACAAAATTGAATACTTTGGATTTGTGAAGATTGCAGTTGAGATTTTATGGCTTTGGGGCGTAATTTTCAGGTGGTATCTGTCTCATACCTTCAAGGGGATTCCAGTGGTAATTGAGCGGGCGAAGCGGTATGCACCATATGATCCATTGTTCCCCTCTGGAGAGTGAAGAGGTTGGGAGACAAGAAGAAAAAGCCAATACTTGGGTTTTTTCATCCGTTTTTGATCGATCCGAATTGTTCCGATCAGCCATTCCCGAAAGATAGGGAATCGGTCAGGAGACAATGAGTATTTGCATTATCAACTGCATTACCTATTCAATGGAATTTATCAATTGGAGATGGTAGGAAAGCATCTATCGCATAATGATCTCGTCTTCAGGAACAGGCATGCCTTCGAAGATAGATTGAGGGATCTTTTTGGCATCCCTGGAGAAAACCTTTTCAGGAATTTTTTCGTGGAGGTGGGGAACAAATTGGTCGTATTCATGTTTTTGGTTGAACAGAAGAGTAATGATCTCTTCTGGAGTTCTGATCTTGACTTCCTTGTGAAGGTCATGGGTTACAATTCCTTCAATCTTTTCCCAAGGGACGAAGAATGATTCCTCATCCATTTCTGCAATCTGTTCCGGGGTCTTTCCTCTTGCCTTGAGTCTTTTGGGGATGTCATGGACGAGCATGGAAAGGAGCGGGAATCTGAAATCGGTCTGTTGCCATTGATAGAGACCTACAATACCTTCTTCCCGGACGTAGATATCGAAGAAGTGAAGGAATGATTCGAATATCCATCTGCCGACAGCAACGGTTGTGAACTTTGTTTTAGGCATGGGCTGCACCTTCCTTTTCTTTCTTTGCTGTTTCGATCTTGTTCTTGATGAACTTCAATCTTCCGAAGGTTTCTCGTTCATCTTCCTCAAGAGTGAGTGCAATGAATCGAACCGTATTGCTGAGTCTTGGAATGATGATGTGATTAAGAGCGTTTACCCTTCTTTTGGTCGAGTTGATTTCATAGGCAAGTTTTTGGAGGGTAGCAACCTTTTCTGCCAGTTTAACTACAGAAGTGATCGATTCCCGGAAGCTTTTCACAGCGATGTCAAATGCAAGGGTAGTTGTTTCTGCATCATAGAAGGGATAATCCAGTTTGCGTTCGACAATATCAAGCTTGGGAGCTTTGACACCCATGATGTTCCGGGTGCTGGTCTTAAGGGTAATGGTTTCGGGAGCGATCTGTCCCAAGTTCCGCAAGGTCGCGGTTCCAATCTGCAAGGCAGCGAACCTCAATTTCTTGTGGGCTTGTTCCAGAACATCTGAAGCTTCGGATTGGGCTTCCTTTACTTCCTCGAGGACATCATAGAATTCAATGATCAGGGCATCCATTTTTTCCTTGAGGAGATCATGACCATGCTGGGCCAATTTCACTTTACCTCGTAGTTCAAGCAGCTTCATTCTGGTTGCTGCTACACCCTCAAGTTTATCGGCTTGACTCACAGGTTGCATTCTGGAGAACGATTATTTAAGAAGTAGTTTATATCTTGGGAGTGGAGTGGATCAATCGATCGATCCAAAGGCACTTGGTGATAGATCTCTGAAGGGATTGGATTTCAGGTATTCATAGGCAGCCTTCATGATTGGATGGACATAGTGGTCATCTCTGATGAAGGGGATCTTATGGTTGAATTGGTCAATGATTTTTTCCAAAAGGGTCGATGATTGGGGTCGACCTTCTTGGAGATTGAGCCCCCTAATGGCCAGCAGTAGTTCAAGGGAGATAATCTGCTGGCAAAGCTTGGCAGCTTCGTGGCACTTGATAGCGGAGGTCATGCCCATTGAGACATGATCTTCCTGGTCACCAGATACGGGGGAATTATCAATCACTGCGGGGAAACAAAGGGTTCGGAGTCGGTTGAGGGTTGCTGCGGCAGTATAATGGGGGATCATATAACCAGACTGCAAGCCCGCATTGGGTGCGAGAAAAGGTGGAAGTTCTTTGGTTGCGGGATGAACCAGTCTGTTGATACGTCGTTCTGCAATACTTCCAATCTCTGCAAAAGCCAATGTAGCCATTTCAAGTGGAAGGGCTAGCGGTTCTGCATGGAAGTTGCCCCCACTAAGAACCATTCCCTCTTCGGGAAAGATGAGGGGATTATCAGTCACAGAATTGACCTCGATTACCACCTTGGCTTCAAGGTATTCAAATGCATCCCAAGCAGCACCCAGTACTTGGGGAATACATCGGAGGGAATACGGATCCTGAACCTTATGATCAATTTCCGGATCGGCATGTGACTTGAGAATCTGGCTTCCCTCAAGAAGTTGAAGCATAAGTGATGATACGGTCTGCTGCCCATGATGGGGACGCACACTGGAGATGAGAGGATTGAAATGTGAAGAGGTGCCTCGCAGTGCCTCAAGAGACAATGCAGCTGCGACCATACCTTCAGTAAGAAGTTGTCGTGCCAAATTAAGAATATGAAGTGCATAGGCAGTGATAAAATGGGTGCCATTGATCAGGGCAAGTCCTTCCTTGGCAGCAAGCCGTACGGGTTCCAATCCGGTTCTCTTGAAAAATTCATTGGCATCCATACGTTGCCCGTGATACTCAAGAACTCCTTCACCCATCAGTACAAGGGCAACATGAGCTAGAGGAGCAAGATCACCAGATGCGCCAAGACTTCCCAATTGGTAGGTGATCGGAATCGCATTGAAGTTGATCAGTTCCTTCAAAAGTTCAAGTGTCTGCATTCGAATACCAGAATGACCCTTTGCCAATGAATTGGCAAGGAGGATCATGGCAGTTCTTGTGATCTCTTTTGGGATGGGATCGCCCATTCCGGCGGCGTGGGAACGGATTAGGTTGATCTGCAATTCTTCCAAACGCTCTTTTTCGATCCAAGTATTTGCCAATTGACCAAAGCCCGTGGAGACACCATAAATTGGCTTTTCCTTTTCAATTTCTTCCTCAAGCATCACTCGGCACTTGGTCACCACTTCAACAGTTTCAGGAGAGATCTGAACCACCAAGTTGGGATCAAGCAGGGAATACATGCTTTCCCGTGTCAGCGATGTCCCAAGAGAAAAGGAATTCATACCCGATATTTACCTCTAGATAAATAACTTGTTGTGAAGATTCTCAATCAATTTCACTTTTTCTTGTAGGCTTGTAGCAGAGGGATCAACAACAGAATCCCCAAGAAAGGAAAATTCAAGGAATCCTCGCTTGTGGAATTGCTTTGCAACCATATGGGAATTGTCAACTGGTCAAGATCACGGACAGTCGAATACGGAATGAATCCATGAGATGTGGCCAAAGAGTAGAATTCCATCTGTTCATCAGCGGATATGACATAATCGACCACAAGAACTGGTTTTGCACCATCCAACTTATTGAGGTGGGAAAGCCTTTCATTCAATGATGCCTCATCTCGTGGAATACCTGCATCAACAAAGAAAAGATCCTCGATCCCGATACCATCAATTATTGACCAGTATTCCTCAAAATCAAGCAACCCTTCACCGTTTTGGGGGATAAGAAGGAAATCGGGACGGATCTGTCTTGCGAAGTCAGCAATGACACTGACCCAATCCACCATCCGTTCTGCGGCATCACCGATTCCCTGATCTTCATAGTACTCATACGCATCTATGATGTCTAGATAGGCACCATCAAACCCCTGTGAAACAATCACGGAAAGGTAATCAAGAATGATGCTTTGCCATTCCGGAGTCCAATACTTCACCTTGTAGTTGCCCGGCCAATCCGGATTCTCCCCGTCCATCCAATCAGGAGGGGAGGAAGCCCAACTGTCGTTCCAGTAGTAGCGATAATCCTCTGCCTCCCCAATACTGATGTAGGCGATAACAGTTTTACCATGTTCTTTCAAAGACAAGATATCTTCAGAATTCCATGCACTTTCATTGGTTCCATCCATCGAGTAATCAATAACTAACAAATCAAAAGGTGAGACCTTAAGTTCTTCAAAATCAATCCCTTGCAATTGATATCCCCATGATTTGACAGAAATCCCCTTTCCAACCATTATTGAACTGAGGAGAATACAACTGAGAAGAAGAACTCTTTTTGTCATGACCTAGGAAAGAGAGTTCACCATTATTAACCTATACCATATCCATGTTGCGAATCTGGAAAACTATCTTTTCCGGATTAGGACACTCAGCATTGTTTCTCTCCAAAGGTATAACAATGATTACATTTATTGGAATATCATTGGAATTCAAGGGATTACAAGCGGAAAACGCAATCAAGACCCTTTCACGACCGCATTTCATGAGAATGCTGAATGTCCTCTCCGTCCGCCACCAAGGCATGATTACACGATGGAATGCACGTCTCCTTGCCCAAAATCTTAGGATTGAACTAGGCAAGGTCTATGAGCTTCTGAGGTTCGGAGTTGATGCAGGACTAATTGAAGAAGAAAAGGCAAAAGTGCCTACCCAACAAGGAAACAGAAGAAAGTCAAAAGTCTTTATCATCGCAGACAGTGTCTTCGACATCCGTTTTCTTTCGGCCGGGACACAATACCTAAATATCAGGATAGATAAGAACACATCCATCCGAACCCTCGAATCAATCCGCAACCTATTTACGATTCTTGAAAGTAAGCCTTTCAGAATATCTGCCGACACCATCAGAAGTACCCACACCTATTTTACCCTCAAAAAACTTCAAGAAGAATGGAAAAGAAACAATTTGCCCAACTTAAGAGCCGCCTGGTATTCTCAGGTCATCCAACCCATGCAGGATCTGCAAAAGGAGATCCATCCATTGGAAAGGACTGGAAGGCCAGTCATGGAAAGCCTTGTTCTGCGAGGAGAGGGAAGGAACCGCAGACCACCGTTATATTTCAGGTTCAGGTACGCGTTTGTCCGAATCCAATTCAAGAATGATGATCTGCCTGCGCCCTATGCAACCGATGAAAATGGAATAGTCTATTTCGATGAAAGTGGATGGGATATCTTTCCTTAATCGTACTCACGCCACTGCTTCTTGCAGGTAAGGCACTTGAAGAAGCGGGTAGGAGATTCATCGGCACTTCGGGTCTGGATCTCCCAATATTCAACTTCTTGAATGCTGTCGCATCTAGGACAGTAAATCTGACCACTTGGACGACCAACAGTTCTGCCATCATCTTCATCGACAATCAGCATTTTCCCCTTTTCGGGATCATCATCTCGATCCTCTTCGATCCTGATGTTATTGATCTCCAGATCCTTGAACTCATTGCAGTCAATGCAAAACAGAGCAGTCCTGTCATGGCCGGGAACCTTACGCGGCTGGAGAAGAGAATCACATGTCTCACAGAATTGCATAGTCCATATTTCGATGACTGTTTCTTTAACCTTTATCATTGTGAACCCTAGGAAGATTTGACCAGATGGATCCAGCAAACTAGACACTCACATTCAATTTTTTGACAAACCTTTTTGTTTGATGCCGATCATTTCAATCATATGTCAATTGATATCACCGATCATCAGAAAAGAGAACTGGTGAAACTTCTTACAAAAATTTCACGGGAGTGCGAACTGGAAGCCCTTGGAATCGTCAACCGACAAGGGATCTCCCTTGCCTTCTTCGTCGGAGCCGGAGCCGACAAGGATCTCCTATCTGCCATCTCTGCGGCAATTACCTCAACCGGTGAATCCGTCACCACCAAGCTTCAGCATGGAAACCTCAACGATATGCTCATTAGAGGAGACAGGGGATTTACCATCCTTGCAACCGCAGGAGAATATATTCTGATAGGTGCATCCAAAGAAGTCCATGCAATAGGATTGACCCTGAACACCATCAGGGAATCTGTTCCGAAGCTCCGCGAGATACTCAACTAAGTCCGTCGTTTCTGGATTTCCCTTAAGAATATAGTTAAGAAAAGAATGACCGCAAATACAATGCCCAAATCAAGCATCATCTTCTGAATCGGTTCCTTGGGTCCGCTGGTCTGGTAAAATTCAGTCGAAGAAAGCCAGTATTCCATGACAAAAAAGAAGAAGAAATAGTACAGACCCATCACGAACAAAAATGACTTGGCTGAGGCTATGGTAATGTCACGGTTCCGATAGATGATCTCACGGTTCCAATAGTATTCATCCATCAGTAATTGGATGAAGAAAAGAAGTAGGGCCGTCGAGATCGGAACAACAAGAACAACCTGTTCATAATCTTCCTCAATCAATTGCAGGATCTCCCGAAGATAGAAATAGAACGGGATCTGTGCTACAACCGTCAGCAGAAGTTGAACTGCCGCAGTCCAGATCGAACGGGGGGCTGACCAGTTCAGTCGCTCCATCTGTGCAGTACTCATCAACATTGCTCAAATGCAGACCTTATAAAAAATTCCCTCAGTATCAAGCCGTTTGCAGTTGCAAGAACTTCTTCACCTAAACATGACCCTACAGCATCCCATATGTTCTTAAATATAGGAAACACAATTATGATGACATCATGACTGAGGTAGTTGAAAGGGTTTCTGAACTTGAACGCATGATAAAGGACTTGGTCTATGTCCAAAGACAGACGGAAATGAAATTGGCGTCCTTTATTGAAGAAATTAGGGAAGATACACGGAAATTCAAGGAGGAAATGAAGGAGTTCAAGGAATTTACCGAGAAAAACATCGACTCTCTGAACCAGAAATGGGGAGAACTGGCCAACAGATTAGGAACTATTGCAGAGGATCTCATTATGCCATGTTTCCCGGAGACCGTTGAAAAATATCTCGGACTCAAAAATCCTATGACAATCCATCTGAATACCACAGTCAGAAAAGAGGGAAAGGCAAAAGAATTCGGCATCATCATTATTTATGACGATGTAGTCATCCTCAATGAAGTGAAAGCTACCGCCACAAATAAATCAGTCCAAAATTTTGTTGATTTCATCCAATCCGATCAATTCTTTCACTATTTCCCCCATCTAAAGGAAAAGAAATTGATCCCTTTTCTTTCTGCAATGAAGTTCGCTGAGGGAGTTCTGGAAATACTGACAAAAAACAAAATCTATGCAGTCACCCCCTGTCCAGACATGAAAATCATCAATTTCGACAAATTACATTAATACTACATCAGAAATACAAAACCATTCCGTGGATTGCCAATCAGACAAATTAAGTGAATGACTAAAGGTGTTGCTCCTGACCTGAATCTGCACGACGATCTCTGATGATCTTACGACCAATAACCCACCAAACATTGACAAACTCGCCAGGCTCCAAATTCTGAAGCTCGGGTTCGGTAGGTAAAGGTGTCTCATACATCTCATAGGTTTCTTGATCCATCAATTGAACCGAATCTGACGTCACATTCAAAACCTGAGCAGTACGTTTCTCAATTACAGGAACCATGAACTTGTCGTCACCAGGTGCCACAATTGATTTCTTATTCCCTGTAAACAGATTTTCAATCTGCATCCGAACTTTGGCGTGCCCGTGCTTTCCTGCCTTTGATTTATCGCTTGATTTGATTACATACACATCATTGTCGTACACAATGTAATTCCCAACCTTGAGTTGGCCGGCCTTTTTTGGTTTTACATCGGATTCACTCATGATATTCTCCAAGTTGACATTTTGGTACTTCCTTTAAGATTTTTCCATTGCAATCGGAATTGGGAATGGTTTGGCTGAATGTTTTGTGAGGAGCTTTGAAACAATGGGGAAGATTTTTCTCGATGCAACTAAACGAAAGATCACTTACTTCAACCATTTCTCATTGTTCAGCTAGTCTGCCTCACAAGATACAAAATCCAAACTCAGCATGGAATGGTCAAAATTCCCGGATTGGTATGGAAAAGCAATTGGAAGCCCAATTATTCCATGTCCCTAAGTTTTTATAACCTCTTGATAAAATATTATTGGATGAGCTCTTCGGACGAAGAACTGGAACGCAAACTTGAGGAACTTCTTCCCAAGGCATTGCACAAACTGGGATATATTTATACCCCAGACCAGCTTGCCACCAAGGAAGATATTGAAAATTTAAGACAGCAAATGGATGAACGTTTCCTGAAGGTTTTTGAACGGATGGAAAAACATGATGAGGAAATCAAGAGCATCAGGGAAGAGATGAAGCAGCAGAATGAGGAAATCAA
>CAZYCQ010000082.1:0-10255 GCA_964645535.1 uncultured archaeon
GCCTTATAGTCTTTTGGATTTACATTATTATTTTTTGCGACAGTAAATAACCAATGTTCCAAATCTTTTTCGAACTCAATGATTATTGCATTATGATACCTGTAGACGGAAATACCATATTTGTGGTCAAGTAAAACGGAGCCCTGTAATTCAGCGTTTAAATTTTGATTGTCCTTGTCGATAATTCCTATTCCTGATCTGTTTTCTCTGATTTTTCGTATGACTCTAGGCTTACCACCAACATGGTCGATACTGAGATCAGTTTTCTTATGTTTGAATAGTTTAAACATATGTGTATCGTTGTCGCATTCGACATGAACCATCATGTGGGTAACTCCTCCTCTTCCCCGAATAACATGCCAATATTCATGATTAGATCTATTTCGTTGATTTGCCTTACTTGGTCCTTGGAGAGCAGTTTGAATTCCGATTGGAAATCCTTGTATCTAGAAACGAAGAGGTTAAGGTCATCTAGATCTACTTTGCTAATCAAATTTTCCAAGAAATATGGATTATGGGTGGTCAGAATGATTTGGTTTCCTTTTTGAAAAGGATTTTTCGCAATGTCTTCTGCAAGATCAAGAATATGTGAAGGGAACATGAAGGATTCCGGTTCATCAAAACAGAGGATGGAATTCTTGTTTGATAGAAGTGCCATGTAATAAAAAATTGATGCTTTTAATGTATCAGAAAGCAATTGTAAGGGAAAGTTTACCACTATGTCGCCCTCTTGCTTCTGAAAAAGCATTTTTTTCTCAGCAATTTCAAAAACAACACGATAACCAAACAATGAGAAAAGATCTCTGATAAATTCTCTTCTTTCCTTGGATGCCCATATTGTTTGGAAGAGGTTTCTCCCATCGGGTGGTCTTAAGGTTGATCCTTTTTGGCTATCTATATCTACATCGAGATTAATATTTGTACTGAAATTATAGAATTTTATGGATTTGAAATCTATCAGTTCGTCTATATCCCAAAGGGTCAGGATACCATCATAGCCGATCTCAGCAAGGGTTTTATCATTCTGTTTTTTTTGTTTCTTGACAACTTTTATTCCTTCACTGTCTCCTTGAATTGTTAATTGTAGATTTTTTTGTTTTTCTCCTTTTGAATAACTTATTGAGATTTCAATTTCTTCATCTATATTCCGGTCATAGAACAAATCAATCCAAGAATTGTATCTGATTAAACTTTGCAGATACGAACCGAAATTATCTTCATCAACATTGGCAAAAGCTCCTAAAAACGCAAGTAGTTCAATTACATTTGATTTCCCGGTATTTGTATCTCCTATAAGCACTGTTAGCTTGTTGAATTGCATAGTAACGGCTTTAAGGCTTTTGTAGTTTTTCACAGTAATTTTTTTGATGAACATTATACTCATCTCGATTTTCTATACAAAAGGATTTCTCTTACAAAGGAAATACCTTTTTTCTTCGGGGAAATCTAGATCCCTGCTTGTTACTTCCTTCAATGAACTCAGTGAGCACTTCCCAATCTGGTCGAAGTGGTACCTTGGTCGTCCTCATCCTTTTTGGAGAAATTTTAATTTTCACTCCTTGAGGTAGAAATTGTGATCGTAAGACAAGAGCCACTGCAACGAATAATTGGTTGTCAAGTTTATGAATCTTGATGAATAAGGGAGATGCTCTTCGTGTCATTTCTTTAGAATCTGGTTCTACGTTGACCTTGAAACCGTCCGAACCAAAGAAATAGTTATGTGGCAAACCAAAGATTACACGTTGCGGGTGAACCTGAGGCTTTTGACCCTTCTGTATCTCCCTGATGAGGTCATGGTCTGATTTGAAATTCCTTTCCGCAGATTTCCCCATCACTTTACCATTTCTCCCATAGCTTCGATATAAAGCCATTTGTTCTCCTACTAAATTGAGAAGAGTCAATGCGTTTGTATCGTTTTCAAGAATATCAATTCTAGTAAACGCACTGAAAGCCGAAAAAGGAGGTTGTGAATTTAATCTCCCGATATTATTTGATTTGCAAAATTCGTTGATTTTTTTCTCAAGGGAGTTGATGGCTTTTGGTTGACTATAGAATATTTTTCCATCTAAACTTATTTTCCGGAAATTGATCGATCCGTACCCTTTTCTCGCGCGTGACCCCATGTTACCAAAGAGAGCAAATGCGGTGAGGGCTTGTTGAAGTTCATTTAACTGATCTTGTTGCAATCCTCGGCAGGCAATTGTAATTCTTCCAATTGTGTTTGGTGAGATATACTTTCTTTCTGGTCTACCACTATAATGGATCACCCCATATCCAAGATA
This sequence comes from uncultured archaeon, assembly GCA_964645535.1. Taxonomy (GTDB): domain Archaea; phylum Asgardarchaeota; class Heimdallarchaeia; order Heimdallarchaeales; family Kariarchaeaceae; genus WAKA01. Next base: position 2,283 of record CAZYCQ010000082.1, read on the forward strand.
GACCAAACCGCCTTTGTTTTTAAAATTAACCCTTGTTTGCCCTTGCCTATAACTTTCCAGATTTAGGTGGATTCGGGAGGCATTATTGGTTGATCCAAAGATAAAATCTTCTTTCTCCTTGAGTTGTTCCAGGCTTTTCAATTTGGCAAAGGCAACGGCTCTCCACCAGAATCTGAGTGATCCTTTAAAACTTGGCAACCTGAACTCAGCTGTTTTCTGGTTACTCCCAGCAATGAACATTGGTGTCACAATTTCGAAATCTATCGTAAATTTGTGCATTGATTCTATCCTCCAACTTTTCTCATTTCAATTCGACCATACCCTACCGCGGTTTTCCCACCGATGCCGAAATTCAGGAGATGTTCTTTGATTTGTGAAGTTACCCTTTTAAGGTTATCTTTTTGAAGACCATTCCTGTCTTTGGTGCGACTCAGTATACCCCAAAGGAATTTTGACCCCTTTGAAACTGTAATGAATTGAATGGGAATGGGATTGTACCAGTCTCCTGGAGGAGATGTACCACCTGACGAGTAGTAAGGTTGATAATGAGGTGTCATAATATCCAATCTCAATTTGACTGAAAGGGGTATCGCATCAAGGAATACGAAATCGTCTACCTTTTTGTCTTCTTTGGCATTGTTTTTGCTTTCTTTCTTCTCCTCTTTTGCCTTGGCTTGTTCTGAGGCTTTCCAGATTCCCTTAATGGTAGTGCCTGGGATAAACGGAAGACCTTGAGTATGGTCGAAGGTGAAACCGTTTTCCATGGGGTGGGCATTTCCCATACCTATGATAAGATCGGACATGCACTTCATTTCAAAAAGAAGTCCATTACTTTTTCGAACCATTTTCCGGTAACGCAGGTTGTATTCGTCTTTTGAATGGATGTTATTGAATTCCTTAATGTAGGCATTTATCCATCCATGTGATTTAGAAATTTCCTTGTTAATGTTCCAAGGAAAGTACTTGTTGAAAACAAGTCCCATGTTTGCTGCATTGCTGATTGGTCTCCTTCCATAGGTTGGCATTGGCACGATTTCTTGATCCTTATAGTTAATCATTCGAATCCCTCTCAATCGTGGCGTTGGCAAATCGCTTGACCCATTGAAGAAGGAGAAGTGCCTCCTCCTGCGCACGCATGTACGTCATTTGGTCAGAACTAATGATTTCGTCTATTACCTGTAAGGGAGATGGCTCGTCCTGTATCCCGTACACCCTTTGCAGAATCCACTTGCTGACGATCCCATAGAGTTTCTTGTGGGCTATTTCATCAGGTTTGTCTTTTTTTTCTTCTGTGGACTCTGAATCATTCGCATTATTGTCTTTTTTCCCCACCTTTCCGTTTGCAGCTTCCATCGCAAGGGCCTGACCTAAACCGTTTCGTACAATGATGGCTGGTAAACTTTCAACATAGCTGCGAAATTTCTTGGCAATGTTTAGATCACCTTCTGCAATTTCTTGAACTGCTTGCAGAGCTAATTGGGCTCGTTCATGATCAAGTGTGATTGCTGTCATATCAGATCACCTCAGAACCGAACCTCCGAGAAGAGGCAGATCCCTTGGCCAACGGTCTCATTACCGCCCAATTGAACGTAATCTTGACCGAATTTTTCGAACAGGGGATCATCTTCACCATTGCGGGAAAAGAGCATGGCATAAAAGACAGTGTCAGTTGCGACCCATTCCTCGTACCAGAGGTTTTTGCTTGTCTTGGTTTCACTCTTCAGCACATTTCTTGCTTGGATCATGAGGCCATATTTCGCGAACCACTTGAAGTCATTATCATGAAGAACTATAAGCTGATCCTTTACTCTTTTTTTCGTCGATTCATGGGGGATGAATTTCTCAAAAATAGTCGTGATCTCCTCGAAACCCGTATTGCCTTTCCGCTTGAACTCTCTGTCTTCAAGAACAATTGATCCGTGATCCGGTCCGACATATTCATTCCGCCCGACTTCAGGGACAGGAATCTTGGTGTCATTCCCAAGAACTTCGAGGTCTCGGTTGAGACGTTCAAGCACATAGGGACAGGTTACCCAATAGTACGTTTTGGATAGGCTCCGGATAGGGAGCATTAGCAATCTTCCATCAGAGAAGACTATATTGCCAGCATTGTCTTGGGTACCAAAAGAGCCACTTAGTTTATGATTGGCGTCGTCATGGTTTACCTCAAAATGGTGCCTGAGGCTTCCCTTTATCCCTGTTCCGGGAATGAAGGGATATTCTGTAATTCCTTCACGGGCAAAGGGCAGGTCCACGAATGTCTCGGATCTCCCTATACCCACATGCATCTGTGTTTCAGCAAATATTGATAGCATTTTTCCTTTCATGGTCTATCACCACGTTCCAACAAGAAATTGGCCAAATCCAAATCTAGTGAATTGACCAATCTTGGTTCTTGAACCTGCTAAAATCTCCATTTCTTGAGTTTCTTCCGCCCTAAAGAAGAAGACGCTTCCCGCAGGCACGAAAGCATCAAGTTGTATGGGTTTATTACAGAACATGTTCCACCCCCCTATCCGTAACGGTTTTCCGACGGTTGACCCTATGAACCTGACATCATTCAATTGCAGATCCTCTACAAGGGCATCGAGGACATTTATTCTCTCATGGTCATCGTTCATATTCGGTCGATAATGGGTGAGGAAATAGATAAAGAATTTGCATCCTTGATCGTCTTTGTTCAACTGCTTAATTTTTGGCAATTCCAGTTGCTTATTTTCCTCGAGCTTGATGACCCCAAATTTGCCTTCCCCACCTAAGGGAGTCACTAACCTTTGAAATTGCAACTTATCTGATGATTGAAGGTACATTGACAGGTTTACTTTTTCCCTGAACCGAACGTATTCTCGTGTAAAGAACCCTCTCTCATTGGCTGAGCTCTTACTTCCAATCTCCAAAAACACACCCGGTTGAAATTCTCCTTCATGAAAATCAGAACCCTTCCATAATTGCTCAATTGGTTGTGCAGTTTCTAGGTTAAGGAACCCCTTAAGTTGTTCAAGTGTTATATATCCGTCCTTTATGTTGTCAAATGAACTTGAATTGTTCGTTCTCAGTGGATGGACGGGCTTTTCTGCACTTGGAATTACCATATTCACGCTTTCATCGGGACGGAGGAAGTTAAAGCCCTCTTCTTGCTTGACAATAAAGTTCGGGGCAGGTACAAATGTTTTACCGTCCTTTTCGATGAATGGTCCGAAGAAATCCAACGGTTCAATATCATGGATGTCCTTTCCAACTAGGGCTGCGATGTCGTTATTCCATTTGCCTTGACCATTCCAACCGTTTTCTCGGGCAATGGCTGCACGGAACGCTCCGACTAAGGTAAATGCGCTGGGCGGAAATTGTCCTCCGATAACCTCCCAGGTTTTCGCAAACCTGTCAAAGGGTGCATTTGCCCTGAAAAATAAACGATCTACTTGCTCAAAAACTACTTTCTGTTTATTCATACTTCCTCACATTCTCCCTGTAAAACTTCAGGAATCTAATGAACCCGAAATTATAGCCATTTTCAGTTCCTGAACCCCGTTTCCTGATTTTGCAAAGATCAATCAGTTCCTTGCAGGTCTTTTTCACCTCAGGCCTGTTTTTCAACCCCTCTTCTTGATTTATCTCCCTGCTGGAATAATATTTCGCCACCAATAAATCTGCAATGATTGGATCATCTGCCTCAAATCCTAATTTCTCCAGAATACCAATTGTCTGATAGAAGAAGGAATTGCTGAATTTATACCTGTCAATCTGCTTTTCCAAGCATTCCAATCGCGTGAGAACCTTTTGATTCTTTTCATCAAACCATGTAGATACCCATTGGTGCTTGGTTGTGGATGGAAAGAGAACCGATATTGCGAAACTGGATCTGCCGTTGCCATCCTTGGCTACCTCGTCAAGCTGGTGATGTGCCTCCTGAAGGGCAACACGCAGAGGAAGCTTGTGATGGGTCATCACAATCCCTGCTGAAATGGTCGCTTGAGTTCCCAATATTTGCTGATATGATTCTTGGATTTTTGAGGCACAATCTAGAACCTTGGTTATGGGAAGAATGGCCAATACATCGTCACCTCCTGCGTAAATCAGTTTCCCTTCATACTTCTCTACAGTATCTGGAACTCCTTTAGCAAATTTGCCGAGGTTCTTGCTGATTTGATTAGGATCCTTGGCTTCTGAAAAGAGTTTTCCGAGTGAATCGCCATCCATGAGTAGGATTGCATAGAAGGTTCCAGGTGTATTTTCCAATTCTTTGTATATTTGTTGTAACTTAAAAACAAGTTCAGCTCTTCCCTTTTCATCTTGCAAATCCAGGTTCTTTAGAGAATCGGGGTAGTATGCATCACTGGTCAAACTGAAAAACAAGGGTTTCTCAGATTGTTTTTTCGTTTCATATGGGTACTCCACATACTCCACTATCTTGTTGGCGTAATCATCCATTAGATCCTTGGTCTCCTGATCTAGCTCATCAAATTGCTTCTCAATCCAAGTCAACCAAGGAAGTGCAGCAAAGTATGTGGTGGATGGATAATTCAGAAGTTCAGCTTTCAATGCCGAAAGGTTGTAAGTGTTCACCAACCATTCGGGAAATAGACGTTTGATTGTGCCCATTGCAGAAAGCCATTCTTCCTCATCAAAATCTGAAACAGATCTTTTACGGGCTCGGTAGGCTTCGCTGAACGTTCTCCAGAATTTTCTCCGATCTTGATTTCTGAACTCACCTGAAAGATCCGCCAATTCCCCGAACATGGTACATCCTACCCATTCTTCTGATGGTGGAAGTGTCAAACGATTCAGCTTGCCAAATTTATCCCTTCCTAGCCTGTCAGAAACCGTCCAGTTGAGTGTCCAATAGGAATTGACTTGGCGTTGCCATATCTTCTTCTGTTTATCTGTCAACAAACCTTGAGGTAGCATCTTAAAAATTTCGTCGGCAATCTTCTTCCATGCATCCCAAAAAGAACTCTCAATATACTTAGCGAAAGCAATTGCTGCTGTTTCATTAGAATTCTTGACTTCTATCTTGAAAAAGTGAGGAAGTGACCCAAACAAGCTGCCTTCCCCTTTCAAATTACTTTCCTTGACCAATCCAATGAGGGTGTCATTGCTCAGATCAACATACGGTGACACAATATTGGCATCAATGTTCTTCAAATCCCTGTATTCCTCAAAAGCTGTAATCATTGATGCAGAAAGGTAAGACAGCATGAACGAACCCGCCCAGAGATCCCGAGTCTTTCGAACCTTTGAGATGAATTCTTGCACAGGGTTAATGGTAACTTCAATAAAGAGCGAACTCAAACTTTTCCAACCCCCGATTGTGTATCCTCCCCCTTCCTGGGGCTACTTCCTAGTAATTCTCTCATGGACATGCATTGCAAAGAAATACATCCTCCCATTGCAAACAAATGAAGAATGTCGTCAATCAATATAAACCTTTCCAGAATATGAATGCTCCATTCATTCCAGATGGCTAGGATCTTCCTCTTCGTCTTCTCTCAAACTTTCTAGATATTCTCTGAACAAATCTCTGAGTGTTTCCCTTAACTTGTCTGCATTTCTTGGACTTCTCCTGAACCCTCCATGGTTCATGTCATTCCTCGGTTCCTTTATCTTGTTGTAGGCAACTATATCTGCATCAAAATGCTTTTTGATATACTCAAATTTCTTCTCGTCAATCCTGTTAGGTTTCTTCAAGTCACTGCCAACCTTTTCAATAATTGCCATATTGATAAAATCCTCCACCTCTTCCCTTTCAGTTTCGTTATAGATGTCTGCATTTTTGTCTAACTCCAACATAATTCGGGTAATAATAAGCTCCCTGAGAAGCGTAAAACCTTGTTGCACAAGATCGTGCTCTATGCACCAGAGGATGGCAACCAATTGGTTCTTGATCTCCTTACGGAAAGGAGCTTCCATATCTATCCCATTGGTTTCCAAAAGCTTCCGTAATTTCTCAATGAATTGGTCAAACAAAGATTCATAGACCTTGGGGAATCCCTCTGGAAACTCTTTCTTATCAAGAAGCTTGGCAAAATCAAGCTTGTCAATATCTTGCCCTCTCACAAACTTGACCGCGCGATTGAACCTTGTCAATTCCTGCTCTCGTAGTGTGAATTGTTTCCCCAACTCTTTCATTTTTTTGGAATAAATTTTCTTCCGTTCCTCATTGAAAAGGTAAGTTAACCGGGATACGTCTCCTGTCTGATTGAATATGTCCGCCGCAGAGGTCAACTCGTTGAGGAACACGAATGAAGAAAGATCAACTACTGGAACCAATCGGTTCTTGAGGGGTATACTCTCTATCTGCTGCCGTGTCCCAAGAGTTTCAAATGCCCCGTATACCACCCGATTGATGGAAGCCGACTTAAGGAGACCTGAGTAGTTGAAAATCACCGATGCAATGAATGGCATGGATCGAAAGCTGTGGGTAATATCAAAGGATATCTCATCTTCCACGTCAATCAATTTGTAAATAGTCTCAAATATTTCCATTACTTCGGCTTCCGTAAACCCTTTTGGTATGGAAACCGGAACAATTGTTACGTTTGAATTGGTAGATCTGAACCTTTCATCTCCAATTTCCGTTAATTTTGCCGTTACATTTTTCCAGTTCCTCTCTCTTGCATCGTCTGTCATCAGTATGTAAAATCGATCTTCGCTTGTCCAATCTGTACAAAACAGCTCTATCAACGCCAATTGGATGTAGTTGGTAGCCGAAGCTATTCTTTGACCAGTTCCCTCTCCACAATAATAGTGGACCTCCTCGTAATATCCAAATCCCAAGAAAGAAAAGAACACCTTTCTCCCCATAAGCATCAAAACAGAATACTGATATTTTAAGTTTCCAGAATTGAGGCAAAATTTTTTTAATAATCCTGCAAATTCAATCCATATGGCTGAAGAACTAGCAATGAAGGCAACTGTATCTGCCGTCCAAAATGCAGGACCCGCAGTTGCAAATCGATTAAAAGCACTGTTTTCAAGGAAGAAAAACAAATTTGCAGGTTTCCCTCTTCTTAACCTTTCAGGCCATCCTCTCACCAGTAAGGCAATCTCGATTCTTGAAAGCGAATTCGGTATAAACCAATTGCAGATTATCGAGATCAAGGTAGGATCCGTGAATGTGAAAAAAATTATCGATTTCACCGAAAATCTCGTCGAGCAGATTTACGAAAAGATTGGTGATAAATTGTTGACCGGTGAATATCTTGTCATTCCACCAGGATTTGCGCCACTCTCCCTGTCCCTTTTTGCATTCCTGCATGGCATAACCGGTCATTTCCCCCATATCGTCATTCTTCAAAAAGAAAACACTACCTACGTTCCCACAAGTGTGATCGATCTCCAATCAATTCGGGATACAGCAAGAGAATCAAGATGAAATATCGACCCTTTTTTTCAAAAAAAAATTTTGTCCAAAACCCTTGGAAATGAGTAAATCTGTCTATATTCTTTCGAAATCATTCTCATTTTGTTTCTTTAATTCATTGAATGCAAATGCACAGACGGTTTTATATTCTTGGTCCCGTGTAGATCCGTCCCTATCCATTAAAAATGAAAATTATTTTTGAATTTAGGTTTATATCAATAAATTTTCTTGGATTTCGAAAATCGAATTTCCTTCAGAATTTGTTTACTCTACAAAGATTTTTAAATTAAATCTTCAGATTTTTTCAAATATGAACAAATGATTTTCTAGGCAAAATACGAAATTTGAATATTTATGGTCTGAAAGAATGTGTGGTTTGGGAATTGATATGATTCTCCAACTTCATGGGCTGACCTCTTCAAATTTTTGGTACGATTCTGAAAGTGCAGAATTCTCCATCTCCACTTCGGGAAAATGGCCTGTACAATCTCGGATTCGCGCACGTGCGTTTTCAGAAATCCTTATTAGAAAGGCTGAGAATGGAGAAAACATAACGGTCTCATTGACTGAGAATCCTAGAAATAGGTTGAAACTAGTGGGAATGCTATCCAAC
>CAZYCQ010000083.1:0-10196 GCA_964645535.1 uncultured archaeon
CCCTACCATCGCATGATATGGAAACTGTTCTCATCGATTCAAAACGGGTATATGCTGTGACCCTTGTATTCGGGATTCTGAGCTTGATAATAACCTTCCCCTTTCTGGTCATGTTTGTGACCATTCCTGGTTTTGGTGCTGTAGCATTGGCATTGCGATGGCTGAAAACCCGGTCAAAGACAGGAATGAAACTGGCTCCGATAGCTGCTGCACTTGATGCCATTTCCTATTTCCTTTCTAGCGGAATTGCTCCCGGTGATTTTCCCACTTGGTATACCGCTATTCATGTGATAACTTGGGTTTTACTGATTGCAATGTTTTTGATCATGAAATGGGAATTGACCATCATTCCACGTCCTGTTGTTGCATTGAATGATGAAGAGACTCGAAGGGCACGAAAAGCCCTGAAGACCCGTGATCCCGAAGACATTATGTCCATTTCCAAAATCAGGGAATGGAATTTCTGAGATGCCCCGTTTTTCCAAAGGCAAAAAACCAAGCTAAAATACTAACAGTTTTGATAATGGTTATGGATTCCCTCCCCGTAGAACATGTCGAGGAAGACGATCTTGATGACTTCAGATCCGCAGATAAACTGAGAATCAAGCAATGGCCTCCCAAATATAAGAATGGAAGGGTAGGGACTGATCCAGGGGCTTTTTATAAGATTGCCAAGGCGATATTGCAGGGTATGGGAAAACCATTCCTTCGCCCCAAACTAAAAAATGACTGGGTGCTCCGGAGGCTAGAAGAACGTGGAAAAGGCTTTATTTTTGCATCCAATCATGATTCAGGCTATGATCCAATCATGCTGATAGGCAATTATATGGGAAAGATGTACATCCTGGCCTTGGACAATCCGTGGTGGGATCTTAAATTGGTGCGAAGTTTCATGGAAAAGGTGGCCGTCATCCCAGTTGCATGGAAAGGCAATAACGAATCCATGCGAGTGGCTATTAGAATTCTCAAAAGCGATTACGCCCTCCTAGTCTTTCCTGAAGGAAACTTTGTCCATAAACGAAGAAAAATTTACGGAAGAACCGGAATGGCTGTCATGTCTGCAACCACTGGTGCTCCCATACTCCCCATCGGGATTCTGGGTGTGGATTATCGACATTTCCTTGATTTCATGCCTCCTTTGACCTACAAGATCACCATCAATTATTCCATCCCTCGTATAGTGAAAGATGAATACCGTATCGGAGTGAATGAGATTCTTGATCCTGTTGTTGCCCGTGGCATAACAGATGAAATCATGTATGAAATACGCATGGCCTCAAATTTCAATGGTCTTCTCAAAAAACATGCCATTGAGTTGCTACGCTATTATCGCAGCCCCAAATTTGTCCATAATACCTATACCATGGCAGATCCCGATTTTTCATAAGCTGTAAACTTTGCCTTTCAAAGAATAAGATATCAAAGCCATGTTCAATTTCTTTCATTATCTGTGTAGGAAACAAAAAAAAAACAAAATTGTTGGTTTATTAATCATGCATAAGAAAATTTTGATGGGATATTTTATGGCTTTTATACTACTTAATTCCAGTATGCATCTTACAAGTGCTTCTGGTGAATATGTAGAACCAACGGATATTTTTCATGATGTGGATTGTAGGGATGCAAAATCAAGAATTTTGGAACTTGCACAATCATTGATTGCTGGTGGTTGGACCTATCTTCGGATCGGCTTTAATCCTGTTGCTCCAATGGTTTCCTTTATGTTTGCAATTGAAGAAGGGGATATAGGAGACCTTGGTAGATATCGCTATGGTCATTCTGAGTTTGATAAGTGTGATGACCCTGAGTTTCAAAAAATATGGTCATTAATATGGAACCCTCAAACAAATTCTTGGGAAACTATAACCTCAACCAAATCCGAAGTTGTCAGTATTGACTGGAAAACATTGGCAATTGCTGCCTTACTTGCAGTTGTAGTTATCGGATTAATTTACATCTATATTTATTCTGGTGGGATGGTTGGTGGATCAGGTCCTTCTTGCCCTGTTGTAAAAGTAGTTCCAAGTTACAATGGCTTAAGCTCCTGTTAGGTGAAAATGATGATCGTCTTCCATCCTATCGTTTGCCAGATCTTTTTTCTTGTTTCTGAGGATTATCGTGAAACTTTTCATAATCTTCTTGTCCAATATTCTCCTTTTCAAAAGGATTGGGCAATTCTTCGTCGTTACTCTGATGAGAATAGTTTTGCAATACTGAAACTAAAAATCCCCATAAGAGAAAAAAAATTGATTGCAACTCAGGATGGAACATTATATACGATCCATATACTCAAAACAAAGGATTCTTTGCCTTCTCCAAAAACCTCTATTCCAATTCATGCTTTTACAATCATCTGGGACGGCAAAATCCAGGATATTGATGAATGGATGGCTTTATTCAAGCAATCACTTCATGTGAATTCCTATGGCGCAAATAAGGTCATTTGCTTTGACCTTATCGGTGATTTTCCTTATCAAAATGATCTACCCATCATTCCCATTGATGAGGTTAATCTTGACTTCATTTTTGATACAGTTCATTCTATTGTCAACACAATTGCCTAATCATCCTTTTCCTCAAAGATCTGGACAAGGTTCCCACAGGTGTCGTCAAATATGGCCATATATCCAAATTTTGTTCTGGTGGGTTCCATGACAAATTCTACCTTGTCTTTCAAACGTGCAAATTCCTTGTCCAAATCATCCGTGAACAGCATTAGGGCAGGAATACCTTGTTTCTTCAATCCCTCTTGATACTCCTTTGCAATCGGATTATCATTTGGTTCCAGCAATAACTCGACTTGTTTTGATCCCACAGTCACCCAATTGAATTCTCCAACTGGTACGTTAGTTACCATTTCGAACCCCAAAACCTCGGTGTAAAATTTAACTGCCTTTTCTTGGTCATCCACAAAGACGCTGAACAATCGTAATTTTAACATAATCTTGGTTAGGGATGTTATTCAAAAGTGTTATTGTCTATTTTACAGGAAACCAGATATGGCATCCCCTTTTAGTCATTTCATCCAAAAGTTCAAGATGTCTGCCCTCATGTAGAAGGGCATAGTGCAATCTGATTTCTTTCAGTCTTTCCATTTCAAGGATGGCAGGAGGGAGAATTATGTCGATGTTTGCACTTAAATCAAGATATTCCAGATGCTTTAACATACAGAATTGTGATGGAAGTTCAACGATCTTGTTGAAAGCAATTCTGAGTTCAACAAGATTTTCCAATTGCAAAATGTCTTCAGGAATTCTTGTTAGTTGATTGAAGGACAAGTCTAGAAACTTCAGATCTTTGAACCTTCCAATTTCTATCGGAAATTCTTCGAATTGGTTTTTCGATAGATCCAGTCGCTCAAGACCGGTCAAATCCTCCACATAGGGGGGGAGGGTCTTTAATCCCAAATTTCTAAGATTAAGACCCTCTACCCTATTCTGGTTGATGCTGAACCCGCGCTCATTCAGCCCAACCTCACTTTTGGTTAACCTTTCTCCGATGAACTCCTCAAGTGATTTGATAATGTGATGATCTCTTTCAAGAGCATCGCTAGATGTCACTTGTAGAAATAAGTCATCAAATCATATTAGTTTTTCTCTTTGAGGGATTTTCACAAAGCTCTTCAAATCAGTATTATGTGTTTCAAAACATCTGTTTTCACTTCAATTCCGAATTTCGTTGCAATTTGCTCCAACCATGCATGCTCTAGTATATCTAGACCTATTACTATTTGATAATCGTACTCTGTTTCTATGAAAAACTTCGGCATTGATGAGAGCAATGCTGTCCATAGCAATGTTTCTATTTCAACCCCAATGGCTTTCGTCAAACTTTCAAGTACACCTGCAATTTCCGCGTGAATGGACACGCTGATTTCCTTCCCTACGGGATTGCTCTTTTCTGACTGGATTGTTTGTGGAAAGGCCATGTCATACCTTACTGACGCAGGATCTATTTTTGATAGCTGCACGGCAGTCCATAATCGCATTCTTATGTATTCCTGTAGCTTGCTTCTTTTCTTGTCCAATTTTCTGGCGAGCTGATTTATTTCAGAAGGTTGAAGATGGAGAGTTACCCATTGACGAGGTCTCATGATTGGATGGATGGCCACAAAAGCCTGAATGGTCATCTGTTCTATAAAAAGAGGTAAATCATGTTTGACGGAGCTGTATTTTCCTTGCAAAAACTGCAAAAGACGTTCCCATTCATTCATTCTGACAGAGAGGTTATGGGTTACACTCATGGAATTCCTCCAGTCTGATCAAATTTGAAAAAATGTCTACAAGAATTGAATAGACAGCTACAGCAGAAGTATCAGGCCAGGGAAATGTACTTGCAGGTGCGGATAAACGATGGGCTGCTACCCAGAGGGGCTCAGAATTGGTCAGAAGACGACTATATTTGTCCCGGATCTGGTTAAGCCTCATCCTATAGGTTTTCAGGGTTCTTCCCATGAACTGACCTCCTTTCAAGTCTATCAATTCGTTTAAACGCTTCTACCATTAGGGTATAGAGAAAAACCTGCATGGCTTCCTTTTGCGTTAGGATTTTCTCCTGCTTTAGGAATCTTTCCTTCAACCCCTCAAGAATCTTCATGGTTTCATCAAATGCCTTCAAATCGTTTTTTTCCCTTATAACAGGTGCATAGTGTTGTTGAAATTTTTCCTTGAGAATATCCCATTCACTCTTCATATTGTATTTCCTCCTTCATCTTGTGAACTAGATCATCAAAGGAATCGGGTGTCCTATCATTACAGTCTTCAATTCCATTGAAAGTGATGCTAAACCTCCCCTCTGCCTCAGGAAGATAAGGTGAATCGACAAGTCGTGCTACCGTACAGCTACCTTCTCTCTGCAAGACAATTCTGTGGGTTGTTCCATGTGCCACAATGTTGCCGCCCACGGCCACCTGCCGTGCTTCACCAAACAGGTTGGACAAATCGGCCATTACTTGATTGGTAACTACAACTGCCCTTGGTTGCTTTTCCGCAAATGCCGCCAGCTGATTCAGTTGATTGATATGGCGATTCAACAGTTGTTGCCTTTCAAATAACAGATCCTTACCCATGAATTCTGCTCTGAAATTGGCGGTCAAAGAATCAACAATTATCAGAATAATTTCGGAATCACTAACTTTCATTACCTCTTCAACAAGTTCCATCTGTTTTTCAGTGCTAGGAGCCTTGCCAACAAATATTCTGTTCAATATCTCCTGGGGATCAACATCAAACCTTCTGCAGATCTGCAATATGCGTTCTGGTCTGAAACTTCCTTCAGTATCAATGTAAACTGCCTTTCCCCCGTTCCCTCCCAATTCCTTCGGTAATGTGGCCATAACAAGCAACTGGAGGCAAATTTGTGTCTTTCCTGTCCTGTACTCCCCAAAAAATTCAGTTACAGCCCCTTGCTCAATACCTCCGCCTAGTATCCGATTAAGAGCCTTACTTCCCGTATCTATTCTGAAAAATTTCTCCCTCTCCTTGAGCACATGATGTGCACTTTTAAACAGCGATAATACATTGTCTTTTTCAGGTAGAGCTACCTTATCCTCTTTTTGAACTCCTTCCTCGCGTTGCGGCAATGCCATTGTTGAACGTTCCTCACATCTTGATGAGATTTTCATCCATAAAAATGAATACGGACGCTTTGTCAAGAGACAGGGGGTGTTAAGCGAAAGTATTTTTTGCTTGTTTTTTCAACTTGCCGCAGAAATATTTTCTTGCGTCTAGTTATTTGTTATTTATAATTTATACAATTGGTATCTTTTCTTCTTAAGGCCAACAAAATCTTGCGTTTGTCCCAACGTAACTGTGTGGTGTTCACCAATGTCTCGCCCTTCACCATATCCTTTTCTTTGAAAGGAATTACCACCTAATCACCAAAATCAGATTCTACAATTTCTGTATATGGGTTCTCCTCCTTCGTGGCTTGAAGATTCCATTACGATCAAAATGAACCACCTCTTTAGTAGGGAATCTGTTTTGATTTGCCACATTCAAGGTAAATCTCAGAGAAATGATGTCAAAGAAATTGCAGCAGGTTCCTCTAACTTGTGTTTCATTGTTGGGGGTAATTGCAATCCAAACTGGTGAATTATGCTTTCCATCAAGTCAAGAAAGACTCGATCAAGATATTCCATGTACCAAATCCGATCATAAGGGCTTGAGCTTGTAAGCTCATCTGCGAGAAGAACCCGATCAATTGTACGAGATTTGTCGTTTTTGATAATGAATCTCATGTTTTCCCCTGCTCTCACGCGCTTTCCGAAATGAAGATAACGTTGTGCTGCAAGGGCTTGTACAGTATTTGACGTATATTCTTCAGGACTCTTGCCACATCGCATCTTGAAAACAAGATCCCTTGGATTTACAAGTCCCTTGGCTATCCGTTCCTTCCATTCTTGCAAAATGTCCAGTAAATCCTGAAATTGAGCAACTATGGCTTCGGGACTTTCAAGTCTGCTCATGCGTGTCAATATCTCCTCCTGGAGCTTTTTGGCAATGGGAGGGGTGGAGTGTTGCCTTGAAAATATCCCTCGGATCTTGTAGTTGCCATCATCGTATGCACCATAATAGCGATTGAGTGCGGAAATCTCCTTGTGATTTTTTATATTGGTGAAAACAATCCATTTGAAATGCCCATCCACATTTATTGCAAATCCCGTCTTAAGCGAAATTTCACGGATTAATGAAGCAATGTTCTCAAATGAATTGTACTTTGGATTAGTTGCCTGAATGAAGAGCGAATCAGTAAGGCCTGCAATGGTTCGGAAACCAAAATCCCTGCAGATGGCCTGGGCATCCCTAAGATATTTCCGTGCATATGCCGTAACTGCCTGATGGCTTTCAATTGAGCCAAAACGTGCATTCTTGAAACCTAAATAGCCAAAACAACTGACAAGTATCCACTTCAGAGATTCATCAATTCCCTTGAAACGTTTTTTGATGATTGGATTTGAACATGATTTCTGAAGGTACTTGTAAAAAAGCCGTTTTTCCAGAATCAACTGCATAGTGAGTGGTACGATGCCCCGCCGTCTAATGCAGACATGATAATCAATTTCTGGAACACGAAGGCCATCTTCTTTGCAGCACTCACAAAGAACCGTTTCTGAACTAATGTTATGCTTGAGCATGATGGAAGGATAGAGGGACGCAAAGTCAATCCCCCAAACATCTGCATAAATACCCGGAATTGCGGGATAGGTAATGCCACCATTATCTGCAACAAGCAGCATTTCTCCAGGCTTAAACTGTTCACCTTTCGCCTTTCCTTTTGGAATGAGTATCGGAGGAGAACTGTTGGCTGCAATCATGAATTCAATTGAAGTCAGAACAGTTCCTATGGTATTCCGAGCACACCTGTCTGGGGGAATACCACCTAGGCGACTCAATTCTATCACCCCAAAAAGACCGGAATCGCTGAAAAAGTGGGAATTACGTTGATCTATGTGTATTCGTCCGGGAATATAGATCGGCAAATTCTTTCGGTGGATACGACCATAGCTGTAATACGACTGGGCTTCCGTGTTCAGGGGAATGCGAGAATGCAAACGACCAAGATTAATCTGCATGTTCAGGCGCAAGGCACGATTCTGCAGATAGGGTAATGTAAAGCTGTCTCCATCAACCACGATGAGGATATCCGGATCGAAATGCTGTACGATGAAGTTAAGAAAATAAATGGCAGAGCTTTCATCAAATTGCCCCTCATCCGCTGTAGCTACATAATCATTGGGAAAAAACGCCTCAACCATTGTCTGAAAGGCGTGAAGTTTCCTGTTTGTTTGAGGAGTTATGGTCTCCCACACATCATAGGATCGGAAAAGAGGAACTACAGATGGAACCACATTCAGCCGATATGATTGGATATCATCATCATCCCGTATATGAAGTGCCTCAAGAACCGTGTGAGGGGTCAGATCAACACGTTCTACAGGATTGATGGCATTAAGATCCACATCAAGAAATTGGTGGGAAGTGAAGAGGTCGATGTCAATCGAGGCGATCGGATCATCGAACGTAGGAAATGGTTGATTGGATGGAACAAAGGGTATGACAGATATCTTAAGTACTTTCAGGGGAACTATTTCATAGAATGGATCCCGTGGATTTTCAAGCATTTCTATTTTGAATTCGCCACGTGAATCAACCTGAATCTTACATTTACCTAAAGGGAATGAACCAGTATCCTGAAAAAATTTTTCTCGGGGATGCAAATCTGTATTGTATAGAGGAAGCCTTAATTTTCCAATTGACTTGACTGCCCTTTCGAACTTGTTGGGAGATCTGACATGGATTTTCAAGACAGGGGAAGGATGAGGTGACTCATTTGACACAAATGCATGAATTTGCTCCACATGGCGTATTAGCGAATGCTTGCGGAGCTGTGAAAGAAGAAAAGGAACCCGTGAATATCCAGAAACATCCATATAGAACACAGGATGGTACCTCAGCCGCAGATGATGAATCTCTCTTCTCTCATCCTTGAGCCAAAGATGAGTATATTCATCCCGGAAATGAATGTTAACTATCCAACCAATCAGTTCCATAAATGTCCCTCAAAAGAAATCATTGAGTGTCAACTGCTGAGTAGGTACCTTTCTGACTGGATTTCCTGAAAATTGGTATTCTGTAGGAGGAAGAAAGGGATGGGAAATCAATTGATCAAGCCAGGTATTTTCAGCTATCCGTTTCTGACGTACATGAATCTTGCAAATTGACTGGATAGGATTGTTCTGGGTGACATTGTCTGTCAGAATGATAGTGGCTCCCTTGACGGCCATTTGTTGCAGAAGCCGAGTTGATTGAACCAAAACAGTTTCAATGCCCGGATAGGAATCTTCCTCGATTGCCTGTCTAAAAAGGGAGAAGAAAGAAGGTGCAAGAAGGAGATGTGAAGGACCATTGATATCCTTTGCAACGTTTTGTACCAGTGAAAGACTTTGAAGTACTTGAAAAGGACGGGCTAACGATATCCTCTCGAGAATATCAGATGTATCCAAATCACCTGCGTATTGATCCAAAAGAAATGGATTGAAAGAGTTGGAAGAATCGATGACCGAGATTTTCCAGTTATGGACATATGCATCCAACAGTACAGAATGCATGGCCTTGTTCAATGCCTTGATATCCTCGCTCTCAATGAGATGAACATTTCCGACCAACCAATCCGTAAACAGACGATAAATGCGAGGAAGGGTTCGAGGGTTAACTTGGAGTCCCTTATTAGACAGAAACGCTGCGGAAACCAGCATCATATCTAGTAAGGTGTCTCAACCATAAAAATCCCCCACGAATGTTTTGTCACTAGGCAGAGAGAGAGCCTTGTGAAAGTATTCCAAGCTTAACCCCTTTGATGCAGAAATTGGGTTAACAAAGAAAGCAGACATTTTGCGGAAACAACAAATACAAAAGTAATTGAGTTGAAGGGAGCACACGGGCGCCATTTAAATGGGGTTCTTGCTATCCTGTCAAAATTTGGGTATGAAATCTGAAGTGAGGAGGTAAAGAGCTTTATTATTGAAACCCCGGATGGCAATAGTAGCTCTTGTTTTATTGGCAACAGCTGTCTATCTGTTGCAATATCTTGATGATTCTAAATTTTCCAATGAAAACGGATATTGACCTACCTCACATTTATTTTCGTAAGTTTTGGAATTAGCTTGCCTGAAACAACGCATTTCATGGTCATATCCTTGGCTGTTCTTACACTCCCGCTATGGAACAGCGACCAAAAACCAATTGAAGATATTATACATGTAACTTTCCTCACCTCGGATTCACTTCTCTTCGCATTCGACCAGCTCAATTATCCCGGATCTTGAACTCCACATCAAGAAACGTGTCTCAATTAGGCAGTAAAGGACATAGACAGGAATGGATTGATCGAGACCGCTTAAGAAACCTGCTGAAGCAATCCTGTGAGGCATGGAGTAAATAAAACCATCTATTTTTACCTTGTCCCCAGTTTTCCCAAAGAAAGACCTGCCATCACTCCCATTGATTAAATTGAGCTTGACTTCATTATTGATAAGAGCCATTCCATTGTCCATACAATTCCCTAATCGTCTTTTTCCTCAAAGATCTCTAGACAGGATTGCCGCAGATGTCGTCAAACATTGCTATATGACCATGGTGAATTGTTCTGATCATCATATATGCTCTAAGACTTATCATTATCTGATATGGTACTTT
>CAZYCQ010000084.1:0-10161 GCA_964645535.1 uncultured archaeon
ATGATGATTTTGCAGTTTCTGTGGGGAAAAAGTCAATGTGTTTTTTTATCAAATTCATCTCAAAATTATGGTGATTCCTGGGTATTGTCAATTTCTCTCTTGTTGAAGTGCCTATATGGTTGTTTTTCCTTCTCTTCCCTTTTTTTGTGTTTCTCTTAATCTTTTCGGAATACTTTGAATAAATCACTCTGCGAATATTTTTAAAATAAGGTATATTCAATGATATAATTGAATCTGATACAGGCAAAAATTGTCTTGATTGGAAATCCTCGGGTAGGTAAAACCGCAATTTGGCGTACATATATGGGTGTTTCATTTGAGAAGAATTATATTCAATCATTGGGCTGCGAATTTTCGGTCAAGCTGGTAAGAATTGATGAAGAAACAAAGGTTGAACTTGCAATATGGGATTTGGCTGGACAGGTGAAATATTCCAATGTCCACCCGATTTATTTCTATGGAACTGTTGCTGCAATAATTGTTTATGATGTCACCGATCTGGACAGCTATCATGCAGTGCCTGATTGGTTGGAACGTTTTCTTGACCTTTGTGGATATGAACGTCCAATAGTGGCATTGGTCGGAAATAAGATCGATTTGGTCGATGAAACTGTTGTCAATAGAGATGATCATAGAGCACTTGTTACTCGGATAAAAATAGAATATGCCGATCAACTTTCCAATTTGATTGATTTCCAGACAAGTGCTAAAACCGGGGAAAACATAGACCTCCTTTTCATGTCTTTGGGCAAAATCATTGCAAGGACATCCCATGCCTTTCAGAAACGCGAGCTTAATGTTCCAATGGATGAGGTCATTCCCGGTGTTCTCCATGTGCTGTTTCATGAAATTTGGGGTCCACATATCATGGCATCGTCTCCTGCAAAAATGGACCATTGCGATGATAAACGGCTGATGGAAAATGTAGCTCGCTTATTCAGTTCTTTTGATTTCAAGACTGTTGTTGACCAGCGTATCCAAACTGGAAAAATTCCGTGGAATGAACCTTTGGGCTTTGCATATTTCTTTGCCTTTGCATTGGACAATTCAAAAGTTCGTGGAGGGCATGAATTGCATGTTCTCATCATTATAGTGTCTCCTGAATATGTTCCGTTGGCAACGAAGCATGAAGATATCCTGACTGCATTGGCTCACTCGGCAATGAATAAAATTGCCATCCAGATCCGGCTGAATGCCCTTCCAAAGGAAATGACTGAATTTCCTTCAGAGATTGTTGCTCAGAGAATTATCTCTGTTTTGGACGAGCTCCGTTCCAAATGTTTTTCTGCCATTTTAAGGGTGTAAGTCGGTTTCTCTGATTGTCAATGGATTCCAAACATTGTACCGAATTCATGAACTGTTCTGGAATTTTTCGTTAAACAAGCCCTGGTTCATCCAACCAATCCCAAATGACCCAGATCGCCCAAACAACCAATGCGACAATGCAAAGGGAAAACGCCAAGCCTTGACCAAAGGGGATGATGATTGGATTGTTGATGCCACTGAATGGCAAGAATGGCTTCATGTCCGGATACATCAAAAGATCTATTGCAACATGACCGAATAGGGGAAGAAAGGTATAAAGAACGAACTCTTCCATGGACAGCTCTTTCCAGATGGCTTTTGATAGCAAAGCGATTGCCAACCCTGAAAGAAATGCACCAAGGAATGAATGTAGTACGCCGTGGATGGGTATCTGTTCCATTCCCAGCATTACGTTGGCAAACCCTTCCAGATCGGGGAAAGAAACTGCAACAATGCCGATAATGGTGGCTCGCAAGCGGTCATCCGGTTCAAACCGTCTCCCGAACAGGAGAGCGAACCCCCAATGATAGAGCGTAAATGGCATTGAAATGAATCACTCGCCGAATATGAAAAACCTTCCTGTTTAATCCATGACATTTTCCTTCAACCCAACTTCACAATGCAAATGTACCATGACTTCCCCTACCCCAAAGGTTTTGTCACTTAAGGAAAACGTTTGATTATGGTCTCTATTGCGGTTGCAATCCAGCTTTCTGTTCTTGGCTTCTCTCTTGCAGCACCTTTGGGTCCAGTCAACATGGAAATCATCAAACAGGCCTTTCAAAAATCAAAAGGATTCATCCTTGGTCTAATGACTGGCGTTGGTGCCATGTCTGCTGATTTCGTAATTGCAATGACAGTTCTCTTCATTGGTTCCGAAGTCTTGGGCAACCTCATCTCAAATGACTGGATCAGGTTTTTCCTTTTCATTCTCAATGCTGCGATCCTTTCATTCATCGGATTGTCGGCTTTCAGATCTGCCCCTTCCTCTCTCGAATCCATGGAAGATGTACCACAAACCGGTAACAGTAGTATTCTCCGTCAATATGCCTTTGGCTTTTTTCTTGTCTCCACCTCTCCTTGGAGCTACCTCTGGTGGATGAGCTTCGGTCCTGTGGTTCTCAGCCTTGATATCCCACTGGCAACCTTCGGTGAACGGGCAGTTGCCGCCCTGCTTTTCCTTTCAGGCATATTTGCTTGGGTATTCCTGTTTTCCCTCCTGCTTGCCACCTCCAACAGGTACGCCTCCGATAGGGTCATCAACCTAGTCACAAAAGGAAGTGCCTTGCTGATTCTCCTTTTCGCTATTCGGGTGCTGATCAATGCACTTGCCATCTTCTTCTGGTAATTGCACCATGGTATCCGATATTATTATTTGATCCAAAAAAAATTTTTATTAATTAAAAATAATTCTTATCCATATTGCTTTATTTCATCAGATTTTTGATTGTAGCTCTTTTCACCTTTGTCACAGCCACCATTTTCCTGTATTACTACAGGTGGCGATATCGAGGGTTTCTTTTTTTTGGTCTCGGCTTTCTCTGCTTGGTTGTCTCCGAACTGATTAAACCATTCATGCTAGGGAATTCTGCACTCCTGATGCTCTTCTTCACTGTCTTGGCACTTGAATACCTTTTCTATCTGATGATTGTGAATCGGATCAAACCTTTGGATGCCGCTGGCAAGGCAATAGCTGTGCTGGGTCTTCTGGTTCTCCTCTCCATTCTTTTCTTCAAGTCATTGAATCACCCTATCTATTTTCCATGGCTCCCACTTTCTGACCTCATTTCTCCAAACTTTGAAGCGGGGATTTCATTCAACAGATATGTCATTTTTTCATTCAGGTTTCCATATCCTCTGATCCTCTTCAGAATCCTCGTGGCAATCAAGCTTTTGGAGGTCATATTGCGGACTCGTTCAGAGAAGTTCCAAACTCAATTGCGAAGTGTCAAGCTTTATTGGTCCATCGCCCTTCTGTGCACTATAGTGTACAACCTTCTTGTTTTCTTTGTTGACCCTTTTTACCAAGACCTTTTCTTCTTCTTTTTGACCCTCTTGACATCAATAACGATCATAAAATCACCTGAAGGCTTGATCGCTGATAAGGTTGAGATCTATTTCCTCTATGGCCTGACGAAGACAATATCCGACAAATTGACCAAAGTTAAATCCGAGCCCCCACCTGCTACCAAATCCTACTTGGATCAAGTCAAAGAAATTCTCGAAAAAGAAAAACAATCCCGTAACCTCTAAAAACTAACCATTTATCGGGATTCATGGATTCGACATTCATCAAGACCAATGGAATTCGATTGCATGCTGTCACAGCAGGAGACCCAACAGACCCTCTCATCGTTCTTCTCCATGGTTTCCCTGAATTCTGGAAAGGATGGGAAAAACAGATCCCTCTTCTTGCGGATCAAGGATACTTTGTGGTCGCCCCTGACCAAAGAGGCTATAACTTGAGCGATAAACCTTGGAGAATTGGAGCCTACACCCAAGACAAACTTGCCATGGATATTGCCGGTCTCATCCGGCAAGTGGGGAAAGATTCCGCCGTCGTAGCCGGTCATGACTGGGGAGCCGCGGTGGCATGGCACCTTGCCGCGAATTTTCCCGAAATTGTCGAAAAACTCGTCATTGTCAATGTTCCCCATAGAAAGGCATTCGAACGCCGTTTCCGTTCGGATCCCGTTCAACGCAAAAAGAGCAGGTATATGCTCCAGTTCCAACTTCCTCTCCTTCCCCAATGGATGCTCAGAAGAAAGGATTTCAGTGCCCTTGCCGCTGCCTTGACCAAAACCTCAAAGCCGGGCACCTTCTCCCAAAAGGACATCTCCGAATACAAGGAGGCTTGGAGACAGAAACGGGCAATCCCCTGCATGCTCAATTGGTACAGAGCCGCTTTCAGAAGACGGCTGAAGTTACGCAAAGTTCAGGTTGAACCACCAACACTTATCCTTTGGGGAAGAAAAGATAGGTTCCTGCGAGAGAAAATGGCTGAGGAATCACTCGAATTCTGCAAGGATGGTCACGTGAAGTTCTTCGATGATGCAACCCACTGGATTCTCCACGAATCTCCTAGGGAAACCACCAATGCAATCTTGGATTTCCTCTCTTGACAATTTCTATCCTCCACTCAATGAGCTTATTAAGCCAACTTCAAGACATATTTCATGAAAATCATCGCTCTGGCGGACACCCATTTCGGACACAGGATGGGACGACCGATAAATGGAGAATATCCTTCCGTCAAGGCCAAGTTCACTGCATTCAGGCAAATCATCGAGTTCTCAAAACAGATCGATGCAGATATCATCGTCCACTGCGGAGATGTCTTTGACATACCAAACCCCCCACAACCAATCAAAAGGATGGCTGTCACCCTCTTTGAGGAAATCTTGGAAACAGGAAGACACCTTATCATCCTACCCGGCAATCACGATCGATCCGTCTATGAAAACAACCTTCTGCAATTCTACTATCCAAACTTCCATATCATCAACTCCCTGAAGGAAATCAATGTCGGATCCCTCTCGTTCATAGGATTCCCATACACCAAGCAACCTGAGCAATTGATGGCAAAGGCAATACGATCCGCAGAAAAATCACCAAACCAAGCCATCATCATCTGCCACCAGACATTCAAAGGTGCAACTGTCGGTCCCCAACGGTTCACATTCAGAGATGGACTCCCGCCTCCCAAACTGCCCTCAAATGTGCCATTCATCATCTCCGGCCACATCCACCGGTCACAGCAGGTGCACAATGTGCTCTATCCCGGATCAACAGAACGAACCGGTTTCCCTGAAGTCATTGAACCCAAAGGATTCCTGCTCATCGACACCGAAGCACAGTCCGTAACCTTCAAGGAACTGCAAACCATGCCCATGAAAGTCGAAGAAACATCATTTGAGGAAGCCCTTCTCCATGAACCCGATGAAAATACCTATACCCTCCTAAGAATAATCAACAAGCCCCTCTCCGAAAAGGAAATCGCACAAATCCATGCACACACCAGAAAGTATCCCCTCCTCGAATACTCCCCAAAATCTCCGGAACTGCCTCTTCAACCCCTTTACCATAACCCACCCCCCTTCCATCCCATCTCATGGACAAAATAATTCCATATCGCTAAAACCTTCTGGAACTGTGGAACACCTATAAAACACCATCCGACCATCGTAAAGGATCATCACAATTCGACCGCAAAATGCAAAAAAGACGTCTGCATTGAGAATAGAGGTCTGGAAACACAAGTTCAACTATTTGAAAGGGGAAATGGTCTTCCCAATCAGTCCACCCAACAGAATAAATGCAGCTATTGATACTCCAATGATAAAGATGGCTATGACTGCACTCAACAAAATTATCGATACAATAAACGCACCAAAGGAATTCGAATCGTTAAGTACATCCAATATTGTACCCCCAAAAAGAAAAAATGGAACCGCTGAAAGAATCATGATGGTTACAGAAGAGTAAATGGAAGCCCTCTTTATTTCTTTAGGAACAAAAAAACCACCCACTAATCCGGAAACAATCCCTATCCCTGCAAACACCTCCAAAAAAATTTCGTCCGGAAAGGTTTCCCCCCTAAAAAAATAAAAGAACACCCAAACCTGCACAATTACGGATAAAATGATTATCATATATCCTTTGAACAGTTGAGACATGCCCTAAACAGATTTCATCAGTAAAAAAAACTTTCTTCCTACGAAAAATTTTGTTGAAATTTAAATTGACACCAAAGTGTCTAATCCCTCCTAAAAGACAAGGTAAATTGTGCATACAAAAGAGGGAATCGAAATACTATGGAATGGTGAAACGACACAGGCAAAGCATGGTAAGAAC
Organism: uncultured archaeon; assembly: GCA_964645535.1. Lineage (GTDB taxonomy): Archaea > Asgardarchaeota > Heimdallarchaeia > Heimdallarchaeales > Kariarchaeaceae > WAKA01. The sequence continues at coordinate 6,160 of CAZYCQ010000084.1, forward strand.
TACCACAAAAGATGAAAAGATGGTTTCGGAATTTATTCCTAGTGTCTAGGGTGAGCCAGCCCTCAAAATCTTTTAATAGGACACCACCTTTTTCCATCTCATGAGGCTTCATGTCTTTCCCCATGCAGAATGGTCTATCGCTGATTGCAATTACATGGTCTTCAAAAGAGTCCTATACGATACAATCAATACGATCCAATATGGATATTCGATGAATAACCTTCCTTAGTCAGGGGAGATGCTCCACGAAATGTACCGTTCCCCACGCTGGAGGCAGAACCTTCACCCAATTTAATGATGCGAAAACCATTGCGGTAAAACCAGTGAAAGACAGTAAATTCAAAACCATCAATGATTCAGACGAAACCGTCCCCCATATCCGATTGCCTAAAAGCAAGTATGAATCCTACCTGAAAACCCTGTTCGATGATGCTCAAGTTTCCAACATCCTTGGTGGAACAACGATTCTCAAAATGGAGGATCTTGTCAAGAAGCAGTTCCTTGTCATGTCCTACTCCATCCAGCAGATCGTTGAGTCAAAGGGAGTCTCTTCTTTGGTCTCGAACAAGAAGATCCAGAAGTTGCTGGGCACTGCCAATCCCGACGTCATCGACAATTTCTATACCGTCATGGTCAAGCCCATGGCGGAAGCCATGAATCTGAAGGAAATTGCCTCGTTGGATGACCTGAAGAGGGCAGATATTCCTCAAGCAGATCAAATCCTGGATAATCTTGTAATTGATGCCGATATCCTCAGAAGCAACCTCGACAATTATGATTTCATTCAGTCAATGATCGGCTTGGTGATCAACGGAAAGGAGACAGTTATGAGACAGATTGCTGAAAACGCCAATTTCATGTTCCTACATCGTGACTTTGTCGACGATTTTTCAGAGATCGGCATTCATTCCATTAATACATACTCGCCAACAACCAAAAAGAAGGTGATGGATCAAATATTTAATGGTGAAGAATTCCCAGATACTCTCATATCTGATCAAGTGATGGATGGGATATTGGAGGCGTATAGAAAGGGATTTACGACTGAAGTTCTGGTCAACGCGAAACTTGAAAATACAGGAACAGATGTCATAACGCGAATGGATCTTAGTCCTTCAAAAATAGGCAGTATACTTGATGAAGTGAAAACTTCCTATCCTGATCTAACACAAGGCGATCTAGAACTTGTAAGAAAGTTCCTTGATAAAGAACCCAATCCAAGAAGAATACAAATCTATGAAATGAAGGTTTACCATACCAGTAATAAAAGAACATTGGAGCATGTGTATAAAAAATTCTTTTCGAGGAGAGATAATTATTATTCAATGTTGGATGGAGGAAAATCCTTTCTAGATCGTACATTTTACGACTATCGATCTATGGTTTCTCAGTTGAATGGCGTTATAGGTTCTAAATATTTTGATTATAAACAGTTTAAACAGATTATTGATTTTGAAGGGTATTTCAATGCAAAGTCCATAACCTCCATTAATGATAAACGAGATTTTGTCCAGCGATTCTTACAGAATGATATGGGTGAAAAATTGGATTTAATGTTGGGTGATGGGAAAAATTTAGGACTTGCAGGATCTCAAATGAAAAATCTTCTTGAAAGTTTAATCGATTCTGCGGATCCTAATGACATTAATATTTTAAGAGAAATAATCAATAGGTTATCTTCTTTTGTTGACACCCATTTCTATCTTTCAGATGTGGCGACAGTAGAGGAATTCCTGCTTACCAATAGAGTCTTTGTCGTTGATTACAGTAAAATACATCAATCTAAAGACATAGCAACTCAAGTTTCTCAAATCACAATTCCTGTGAGATTTTCATCTTCAGAAATTGAGGTCGGTGAAATCATACTTGAGGCGGGTCAATCACTATTTAGGTCTTCTCCAGTACCTGAAGGAGGAACTGATTTAATTTTCGGATTTGATCTAACAGATGCAAATGGGAATCTGATTTCCCCTTCGAATAATCCTTTTGCATTTGATTCATTAGAATTGGCAAACATCCTCTCTTCAGAGGAATTTTTAACAGAAATGGATAAGGTAGAGGGAATGCTTGGTCAACGGGGAATAACTCGATTCTTTTCTCCCCAGACCGGGATCAGAGAGGAACGAAACAAAATTTTCGAATTCACGTGTGAGATCCGTGAAATGGAGACCGCAGAGATACTGAACTCGCTTGATGAAATTGTGCAACATCTTCCCGAAACTGCATTCAATTTTCTAATGCACAAACTACAGAACAGGCTCTTTGGTTCTGGAAACGATGGTATCGGCATGATTTCCAGACTTACCGGTGATACCTTTGAGGTAACCAAGGGCATTATTGGTGCAGGAGATGTTGAATTTGTCAAAGTTCTAGAGCGGATTATGGATTACAAGTATCTCAAATCCTCAACATATAATGATCTTGTCATCTCCTATCGTGAGCCTAGATCATTCGGTGCATTACCAGTATTGAAAGGAAATGAGGTCTACCATTTTGCTCCACTATTGGATGGAGAAATCAAGGGACAGATTATGTATGACAATTTCCTTTTAGGTGTTAGGCGTTCATCCACAGAAAAATCATCATTTGAGTTTGTTTCTTATTTATCTGAAAATGGGAACACTGCAAACCCTAACAAAATGAGGAAGTTTTTACAAAAAAGAGATACATTGGATTTCTCGAATATGTGCACAATTTCAAATATGTAATCACAGATGGGGTTGCCTATAAATTTTCAAATCCTTCAGGAATGAAGGAATTTCCAATTCAAAACCTCAAAATCCAAAGAGGATCAAATGAAGAAAGAGTCTACGGCATCTTTCTTGATATTGAACGTCCATATTCCTCGAAAAACGTTTACAAAACAGATTTGTTTGATTTGGCATCACTATGGACATCAAACGCAATGGGAAATACTAATGGTGCCACCAAATGGTTGAAATCTATTGAAAATTTAGAAGAAGTTTTTGAAGGCGATCCGAAGGGATTAATCAAAATCTATAATGAGATGGTTTACTTTTCAGACAGCAAAACGAAGATTGGTGCATTTATCAGGCCTCTGTGGGATATGATGAATGAGGTTTCAAAAATCGAAGTAATGAGAATCGCAAAAAAGCATGCAACAGATATTGCTGAACGACTGAAAAATGGGTATTTACCAAAAACCGACAGTTGGCCATGCGATGTCGCGTTCACTGGTTCTCATACCGAATTAGAGAAATGGAACAAGAAAATCAAATCCGGACAAGAACTTCCAACTGATTTCAATTTTCAGGTCAATGAACAAAATGTAATGCTATGGTATCTTGATTATATCATGCGTAATCCGAATAAGCAAATCGATTTGACGATAATTGATGATCCAAATATCCACGAAATGATTAAGATATTAACTTTGAACCGAAATAGGGATGTTACCTTTAAACTCAGTGAAATAATTGTTTATCATAGACAGGACAAATATACCAAAGAAATCAAACATCTGCTGTTTGAAAACCAAGAAGGCATTGTAAGATATTTTGGGATGCTAGAGAGGAAAGCAAGGACTGTAACAGCCGATACAGGTGAAATTTTTGAGACCGCTATTAAAAATCTTAAAAACAAAAGTGGTAGTTCATATACTCCTTTTGACGATGAATCCGGTTTGTTACCTCGATATTTGGCTAGCCAAGTAATTCCACCAAATGTTGTGAAAACTCCCTCTGAAAAGTATGTCTATTTCCTAGGAAAGAATGAACGGAACTCTCCATTCCTTCCATTCATTGCAAATGTAGAGGAATATCAGAAAATAATTTCGGAACTTGATATTCCTGAAACCTCAATGGAATTATTTTTTGAATTGAACGATCGCTTAACGAAACAAGTTAACGATATTGACAACCTTGCAACAAAAGTTACAGATTTTACCCGTAGAAATTTTATTGACAATATTGGAGATCATGTTGAAGAATTTATTAAAAGCATAAACAATGTGAAAGGAAGTTTCAATAAGGTATTAGATAA
>CAZYCQ010000085.1:0-10123 GCA_964645535.1 uncultured archaeon
TTAACATAGAGGATAAACTATCAATTGATCTAGAACTCGACAGGTTCAGCAAAATGATCAATCTTGAGAGGATTGTGGATCCTGTGGAATTTGCGAATAAGTTTTCAATCGATAAAAAGGATGCCAGATTTTTTCAAATTGTTCAACAGGCAATAATGAAAATTCATTGAAAATGTTCGATAAATGATACAACCTTTTTCCTTAAATATTCTGAAATCAAAATCAATTTGTGGTATTGCGTTCCTTAGGAAAATCCCTCCATGGTGCAATAAGCAAAGTATTGAGACGCGGTCCAATTGATGCAGAGCTTATTCGTGAACTAAAAAATGAGATATTTAAAGCACTCTTGGAAGCAGACGTAGAAATAACAATTGCAAGTGAAGTTGTCAATAAAGTTGAACAACGTTCTTTAACTGAAAAACTTCCGCCTGGCTTAGAAAGGAACAAGGCTGTCATCAACATTGTTTATGAAGAATTGACAAAAATAATGGGTGACCAAGCCTACCCATTGAATCTTTCAAAAGATAGAACAAACATTTTGATGGTTGTAGGAATACAGGGTTCTGGGAAAACAACCACAATAGGAAAGCTTGCCAATTACTTGAAAAAGCAAAAATGGAACGTTGGACTTGTTTGCACTGACACTTGGAGGCCTGGAGCCTATGAGCAACTTTTGCAGTTAGGGGAACGTGCAGGAGTGGACGTTTTTGGTGATCCAAAACAGAAAAATGCAATTAAATTAGCAACTCAGGGTGTAAAAGAATTCCGAAAACAGGGGAAAAACGTAATTATCATAGATACAGCTGGTCGCCATAAAGAGGAAGCAGATCTCATTAAAGAAATGAAAAAGCTTGACAAGAAACTTAAACCTGATGAAATTATTTTGGTGATTGATGGAACTTTAGGTCAAAAAGCTAAATCTCAAGCCATAGCATTCAAAGAAGCCACTCCAATAGGTAGTATAATTGTAACCAAACTTGACGGGACTGCAAAAGGTGGTGGTGCAATTTCTGCATCTGCTAGTACAGGTGCCCCTATCAAGTTTATTGGTGTGGGCGAAAATATTGATGATTTCGAACCATTTGACCCGAAAAAATTTGTTGGAAGGATTTTGGGATTAGGTGATTTAGAAACCTTATTGGAAGAAGTTAAAAGAGCAGAACTTCAACTTGATGAGGATCGAACCAAAGAAATCATGAAAGGCCATCTTACTTACCGCGATATTATCACAATGTTTGAATCCATGAATAAGATGGGTGGGTTCAAAAAGATATTGGATCTTCTTCCGGGTGGAATGGGTCATCAATTGGACGACAATATGTTGAACATGAGTAAAGAATCAATGAAAAAATACAAGACCATCATCTCTTCAATGACGGACAAAGAAAAAGATGCCAAGGTAAAACTTAATCGTTCAAGGGTTGAACGCATTGCTCGTGGAAGTGGAACCTCTATCGAAGACGTCAAAGAATTAATCAACCAAAAGAAAAATGCAGAGAAAATGGTTAAGCAGATGACAAAACCGCGTAGAGGGAAAAAAGGTATGGCTGGACTCCCATTTAATTTTCCCTTTCCATAACATTTGATACTTAAATAATAAATAGATTAAACAATAGGTTATTTTCAATGGACTATACTTCTTTTATGATTTTACTTCTTCCCATGCCTCCTCCCAAAAAACGGGATTTGTCATTTCCAGATCCAAAATCGCGTTATCCTTGGAATAAGGCGTTCGAACTTATTGGAAATTTCTTTTGTTTGAGCAATAGCTTTAACTATAGCCATTCTTCCCTAGTTGTATATCCTTTTGAAGACCAAACTTCGCTCATTCTTTTTGTTGGGGAAAAGCTAAGATATCTTTCTCCTTCCATTCGATCAGTGGGGTCTCTCTTCGCAAAAGCACACCTAAAATTAGCAAATTCTTCTCTACATGAATGGTCGTTGTCTACTCCCGGAATATTTTACTCTAAACATCACCATACAGAGCTACCATTGAATTTTATTTTCCATTTTGATCAGTTTTTATTGGAAAGAAGGCTTTCTTTTCCTTCCGAATTGAACAACATCCCCCAAAATGTAATTCTCTTTGATCTAACCCAACAAAACATACTCTCTCCATATTTTGAACTTCTCAAACGAATTTATGTATAATCTACTAAAAACCTTGATACCTACTCAAAATTTCATCCGTTTTTTTGTGAGGATCCAGCCAACCGAATGAATTCACCTGAATTACAATTTCATCATTATCCTCTACTGATTTTCCTTTTACCCAAAGAGGTTTCAACAAAATTTTTTCTTTTATTTGCTCAACAACAGCTTCATCTTCTCCAACTCTTTCATTGATATCAAAGGCTTCCTGTGCTGAAAGACCAAAAAGCTTTTCTGCTTGATCAGAAAAGAATTTTGCCTTCATTGTCAGCGTACTGGCATCATCAAGGGTAACAGTAACAATCATTCTCTTTACCGAATTTTCAACAACTCCATGTTCTTTGCATACAAGGTCTCCTGTATCATTTTGTGTGACTTTTCTTGGACAAAAGGGACATGAATCATAAAAACCGATTTTTGGGAATATCTTTACTATTTTTGCTTCTACATAGACATTCATGCCTGCTTGAATTTTATCTAACTCTAAAGTTTCATAGATATTTTGCTTCAATTTATCTGCAGTTTGAAGAAGGGTATTTGTATCATCGAAATCGTCAATTTTTCGTATTTTTGAATTTCTTCCCAAGGTGATTGAAACTCCATAATCGTCTCTTCTCCCTCTTCCTAATTGTACTTCAATTGTATCTTCTGCCTTAAGATTCTTGATGAGTTCTCTATCATCATCCCATGCCGCAAGGCGTCCTGTTTCTCCATTTTCATCAATAACCTCTACATTGATGACATGGGCTTCAGTATTATCCACTTTCCTGATTGTTGTTCGTTCAACTGGATCTGAAATTAGCTTTAGTCGAATAAAAATCCCTGTCATTCTGTCCTGTATATCTTCAAAAGTGATATGGGGTATAGATATTTCTTTCTCATCTATATCTGGAGGATTCTTTATTAGTTCACTATATTTCCCAAAGTTCAATTCCACTCTTTGAGAATAATCACTGTAACGGGTATATGCGTTATTGATTTTAATTACATCATCAACCTGTAAACCTTCTAATTTTTCAATGTCATCATTCCAGAAATTAATGTTGATTATTCCCGTTGCATCACCCAATGTAATGGATCTAAGCTTCCCTTCACCCTTTTCAGACATAAATTTGACTTCATTGTTGATAGAAACTATTTTTCCAAGAACCGAGACATTTTTGGTTTCTTCTGTTATTTCCCCAATGCTTAAAAGTGGAACTTCAAATGACCCTTTTTCATACTTGAGATTTTCTAGTTCCTCAGAAACGAAAGGAGTTATGGATGAATATGATCGAAAAGTAAGTTCTGGGTATCCATTATTATTGATGAATGCCTTTAACCCTGTCAATTTGACTGTTTGTCCTTCGTCAAATGCTAATGCCCTGCTAGTATCGTCATCCCAAAAGGTAACACGTATCTTTCCACTGGTATCCATTATAGTTAAACTTGTTACCTTTCCAATTGTTCCATCATTTCTTTCAAATTCAGTTACCCCCCTTCGTTCAACAATCTTTCCAACAATTATAACGTTTTCCATTTCTTGGTTTATGTCTCTGATAGGTATTAATTTTCCTTCATCAACTTGAGGGAAGTCTTTGTCATTTACACCTATAATATTAACATCTATTGTTGCACGAGAACCAATATTTAACTCAATATTCCCATTAAGACCCATTCTTGGCTCTGCATTGGCTATTCTGATGATGCGTCCTGGGTGGAGATCCAAATCGTCAACCAACTTTGTTTTTTCATTCCACAATGTTGCATAAATCGACCCAGAATCATCAATGAGTTCTAATCTTCGCAATTGCCCCGGTGTGTTGTCCTTTCGCATGAAATGCTTTGTATTGTAGACCTTGCTTATTCTTGCGTAAAGAGAAATGGGTCCCATGCCTTCAATAATGTCACTTATCTTTACCATGCTGCTTGATTTAACTGAATTATCTGTTAATGGGACATCTAGGTTATTTGCAAGTAAATAGGCTGCTCCTTGTTCATTAACAAAATTATTTAGGCTTTCTCTTGTTTTAGCCACCATATCCTTTACTTCTTCATAGGACTTCCCTGTATGTTCCATTATCCGCTTAATTACTTCTTCTGCGCTTAATTGTTTACTCATTCTTTTCACTGCCTCGGAAAAGTTTCCGGTATTCAAATCTTGCTATTATGTTACTTAAACTTTCTTTGGAGGGTAAATTAAAAGTAAATTCTTTATTCTCCTTCTACTAGTTTTTTCCGTAGAATTTTTCCAATCATTGATTTTGGTAATTCATCACGGAATGTCACTTTCTTTGGAACTTTGTAGGGTGCCAAATTCTCTTTACAATATGCGATTACCTCTTCTTCAGTCATGACTTCTCCTTCTTTGAGAACCACCCATGCTGCAACAATTTCTCCTTTAACAGGGTCGTTTATTCCAGCAACAGCTGCCTCCAAAATTTTAGGATGTTCATAAAGAACTTCTTCTACCTCTCTAGGAATAACATTATATCCTGAGACAATAATGAGGTCTTTTTTCCTATCTACAATGTATGCATATCCTTCTTCATCCATTTTTGCAATATCCCCTGTATGTAACCACCCATCAATGAGGGTCTTTTTGGTTTCTTCAGGTTTGTTCCAATATTCTTTCATCACTTGTGGTCCTTTAATACACAATTCGCCAATTTCTCCAATTTCAACAATTGTTTTACCATCCTCAGAATCTACTATTTTAACATCCGTATCAGGCACAGGTAATCCGATTGAACCAACCTTAGGTTTGATCTTTGTGCTTCCAACAGGATTTGCATGGGTGACTGGACTGGCCTCAGAAAGACCATATCCTTCAACTAAATCCCCTCCTGTAACTTCTTTGAATTCCTTGGCGACCTTAAGTGGTAAGGGTGCTCCTCCAGAGATTACTGCAATCAATGATGACATGTCCGTTGTTTCTGCTTTGGGATGATTTAATATTGCAACAATCATTGTTGGAACCGCAGGGAAAAATGTAATTCGATGTTTTTCAATTAGGCTCAAAACCTCTCCTGCATTAAACCTCGCGACTAACACCATTGGTACTCCTAATTGCAGGGAAAGCCCTAATCCTACTGTAAAACCGAAGCTATGAAAGAGCGGTAATGCAACCAAAATACTTCCTCGTTTTTCTGGAACTGTGTTGATGACTTCTCTTGTTTGTTGGGCATTATAACTAATATTTCGATGGGTAAGGGCAGCCCCTTTGGAAAGTCCTGTGGTTCCTCCTGTGTATTGAAGCACTGCTATGTCATCTAGATCCACTTCTTCCTCGATAAATCCTTCTGGATTCAACTGCATGACTTCCTTAAAAGAATAATTATTTGGGATGGGCTTTAATTTTGGATCATCGAGCTTCTTGAGAAGTTTTCCTAAAAATGCAGTTAACGGTTTCAGAAAATCTGAAATATTTCCACAAATTATTATTTCAAGGTCGGTTTCTTTTGCAACTTCATTTACTTTATCTTGAAACAGAGTAATGGTAATAATTGCTTTTGCTCCCGAATCTTTCATTTGATGTTTTAATTCTCGGTGGGTATAGAGAGGATTGGTCTGCACAACAATTCCTCCCAATGATGCAACGGCAAAATGGGCAATAATATAATGTGGTGTATTTGGAAGCATAAGAGCGACTCTGTCCCCTTTTTTGATCCCTAATTTTCTTAATCCTCCTTGAAACTGTCTCACTGCATTCAAAATTTCACTGTATGTCAACGTTTTTCCCTTTGGAAAAATCACCATTGGGTCATTTGGTTCATTTGTTGCCCTATGTTCCAAAAACTTGAATGGAATGAGTTCCTTGTACTCTAGGCTGGTCTTTCTAACTCCTTCCAATGTTTTTAACCATGGTTTTGGTATTTCCTCACTTGTCATTCTAACATTTATTATCCTCATAATTTTTAATTTCTTGTGTGAAAAATAATTTTAATTTTCAACAAAACCCACAAAACTATATCCTATTACTTGGAAATATAACATCTGTCATTAACTTTTCTTTTCTTGATGAAATCATGCATACTGTTTTCTAGTTGAAAAATAAGTTTAATTGGTGAAACAAAGAGAAGTTGATATTTCTAAGTTAGAAGAAATTTCTCAATCTATCTATATATGTCCACGATGTATTGGCAGAACTTTAGGGCGTTTTAAATCAGATTTGCCAAACATAACTTTACATCAATTTGAAACTCTTCCAGATTCAATAAAGCAGATGACCGTAGACAAAGACCAATGTGATTTATGCCACGGAATTGTCGATAAGGTCTTACGGGGCGTTCGTTCAATTATTGATGATATTCAGTCCATTGAATTTAATTCATTCCTTGTTGGTACCAGCTTCAAAACAGACCTCTTTACCAATGCAGATAAATTGCTTTCAAAATATGGTTTTTCTCCTTTAACCTTGAAGCATGAAATTAATCGCGAAGTGGGATTGATGATTTCTCAGCTAACAAACAAAGATGTAGACTTTAATTCTCCAGACCTGAATATCATTATTGAAATTAAGGGACTTGAGAAAATACGATTCAGAACAAAACCTAAATCTTTGTACTTTTATGGGAGATATAAAAAGCTTATTCGTGGCATTCCACAAACAAAATGGCCTTGCTCAATTTGTAAAGGAAGAAAATGCGAAAAATGTGAATACACAGGTTTTCAATACAGGACAAGTGTTGAACAAATAATTGCCGCTCCTTTCCAAAAATCTTTTGTGGCTAAATCAAGTAGCTTTCATGGTGCAGGAAGGGAAGATATTGATGCACTTATGCTTGGGACTGGTAGACCTTTTATTTTAGAATTGAAAGAACCAATGAGACGGACTGCTAATCTTTCTGAAATCATTGAAAAAATCAATTCCTCCAAAACAGTCGAAGTTTTTGATCTTAGAGAATCAAGCAAAGCTGAAATCAAGGAAATAAAAAGCAAATCTGAATTCACAAAGAAAAAATATAGGGCATTAGTCGAATTTGAAGGAACCCTGCCAAAAAATCTTATTTCTCTTTTTCCGAATTTCCCAATAATAATTAATCAACGAACTCCCAACCGGGTTTCACATCGAAGAGCAGACCTCATTCGTAAAAAGAAAATTTACAATGTTGAAATTTTTCCACTAACCAATGATCATTTTGAAGTCTTTATTGAAGCTCAAGGTGGTGCTTACATAAAAGAATTTATTTCTGGAGATGATGGTAGGACACAACCTAATATCTCCTCAATTCTAGGGATTAAAGCAAAATGCAAAGAACTTGATGTTCTTTCTGTGGGTGAAAAAGAATAATTGCAGATGCTACAGTTCAAAACTTATCTTATACTAGGTTTTTGAAACTGTTGACCCAATAACCAAAAGAAATTAAAGGGTCACTAGGGCAGACATATAAGTAAATGACGAAAAACTCGTTGAAAGCCTCAATAAAGATTTTACTCCATGCTGGTTTCACAGTACATCCGAGCTTGCTGAGATATCTTAAAAAACACCCCCATCCCGAGCATTTAATACAACAGTTTCTTAAGTCTACTCATCTAACTCCCTCTACTCATCCAATTTTAACTGATCAGGATCTCATAAATCAAATGGCAAATACTTCTAATTCGGACACCAAACCCCAAAAAATGCCTTTGATTCCATCTGAAAGCAAAAAACCTTCCTCCCCCTCACAACAATCCTCATCTTCAAGAAAATCATTTAGATCCATTGCTTCCTCATCTTTTCGTGTTTCAACTCAATCTGTACTTACAACTCTCGATTCAGATCTTGAAGGGCTTAGTAATTTTGAACCAATCTTGGAAGTGACATGGCAACCTAGTTTCAGTACAAATCATTTGGGAACGATAGAAGATTTTGTTCAATATTTCAACAGTAGATATCAAAAATTGAAAAGAATCTTTAGCAACCGTACTGATCTTGGGAATCTTCTTCCAATCAAACAATTAGAGCATATTACTTCTGGAACCGTTTCTATAATTGGGATGGTTTCTTCAAAACAGTTTTCATCCAATGGCGGAGGAATCATGATATTGGAAGATCCCTCCATGGAAAATCCAGTGTCATGCATTCTCCCAAAATCACGACCTGAACTTGTTGAACAGGCACTACGGATTATGGATGATTCAGTAATCTGTGTAAAAGGATTTCTACTTGATACTCTCAAAATTTCTGTCGATGAAATCATTCTACCAGAAATACCTCGCATTAGGAAACTAAATCGGGCTGAAGTTCCTGTTCATGCGGCTTTCTTGTCGGACATTCATGTCGGATCAAAAGGTTTCATAAAGAAAGCTTTTGACAATTTTATTAAATTTCTGAACGGTGAATTCGGGAATTCAAAGATGAGAAAAATCGGTTTACAAACAAAATTTGTATTATTTGCTGGAGATGTCGTTGATGGTGTTGGAGTTTACCCAAATCACGAAAATGAACTTTCCATTGATGACATCAGAGAGCAATATAATGAATTCGCAAGATTTCTTGAACGTATTCCTGAAGATGTTCAGATCGTTGTGATTCCTGGCAATCATGATCAGGTTCGCCCAGCAGAACCCCAACCCATTATTTCCCCTTCTTACGCTCCTGAACTCCATGGAATGAAAAACGTAACAATGCTCCCCAATCCTTCACAGGTGAAAATTGCAGGTATTGAAACTCTACTTTATCATTGCACCAGTCTTCCTGACATACTAAACCATATTCCTGGTCTAAAAATCGAAAAGCCTGTTGAAGTAATGAAAAAAATGCTTCAGGCTCGTCATCTTGCCCCTGTCTGGGATTCTCGAACACCAATTGCTCCAGAACCCGAAGATTCACTTGTTATTGAGAAGGTTCCTGATCTTTTCCATGGTGGGCATGTCCATATAAATGATCTTGGATCCTACAATGGAGTGACAATTCTAAACAGCGGAACCATGCAATCGCAAACAAGCTACCAAAAAGCTTTGAACATTCAACCTACTCCCGGTGAAGTAATTGTGATTAATCTAAAAACCTTCCAACCTAACTTGATCCGCCTGCTTTCAGATTAAATTTTAATGTTTTCTCCACTCCAAATCAATCTTCCTGCCTTATCTGTTTGTATTAATCCTAATTCTCTCAATTCTGCGACAAATTTCTTTACTTGCATGATTGAAGAACCCAATGTAAATGCAAGCTGAATCTCTGTTAACCCTCCGTGTTTTTTTAGTGTTCCTATTATTTTATATCGAGGGTCTGTCAATGCAAGTTTTTCTAATAAATCAAGTTGTGATTTCCATGAATCAATAATTCCATTAAGTTGTTCAATTTTTGTTATGAGCTGTAATTTCTCATTTTGGAGCATTTCCATTTTTTCATTGAGTGCCGCAATCTCGCGGTCTTTTTCCAAAACTTCTTCCTTCTTTGTTTTCAATAGCTCAGAAAGGACTTGGACTTCATCATCTAAATCTTTTCCTCGTTTTCTCTTTTTGCTTTTAAGAGGGATATCCTTGCTTGTTTCTTGAGACAAAGTATTTTGACTAAATGAGCTTAGTTGGCTTTTCATTTCTAAAAGTAGGCTTGTCAAGTTTTCTACCTTGCGATCCAAAGAATGTACACTTACTGCTTCATTTGAAAGCCTTTCAACTTCTTGCAACAAACGTTCTCTTTCCGCCGATTGTTTTTCCAGCAATCTTTTGTAATCTGAGAGTATCTGATAAACTCGATCAATTTCAGATTGTGGGGTGGCTCCATATTTCTTATCCCAAGATATGTCTTCTTGTTGATCCAATACTATACCCCTTTCTATGAAGAATCATTTGTCTCCCTTTATATATAGATTTTGGAATTGATTTTCATTTCCACATTGTTTTTTGGGTGATTTCATGGTTGATGAGGACTCTTTTTTGATGTAGTAGTGAGAATGGCATTGATTTACCCATAAATAACATGTAATTAAAAAAATTAAATCATTTTTTATCACTTTGAATAAATTTAATTGATCTTGTGTGATATTTTTGCAACATTTATGGA
>CAZYCQ010000086.1:0-10019 GCA_964645535.1 uncultured archaeon
ATTCAAGACAAGTTATTGATCGATCAAAGTACAACCGTCTCAATCAAACTCCTTTCCAATTGATGCAAGGTAGTTGTTTCATAAACAGGAATTCCAGATTTTTGTACAAACGAAACAATGCTGTCAGCAGTATTCCAATATATTTGAGGTTCAGGATTGAATACAATAATGCGATTTACCATTTCTTTGAGTTTTGACAAAATTCTTACGGAGGCAGGGTAACCATGGGGACGCGATCCTAACCAATCCCGTAAATCACCCAAAATGATAAGCGTGGTTTTTGAAGAAAGATATTCACGCGCCATGTTTTCAAATTGAGAAAGAGCCATCTCATAGTTGCTGCTTTGCTTGCCGAATGTAACTTTATTCCATTCATTGATTGCAGCATTGACGCTTTTATATAATGATTCACCAGATTCATAGGCGGAAGTAACATCGACACAAGACCCCACAAATTCATAGAAACGAACCCTATTGAAATATTCCCTCAATTCACCCAACAAAAGGAGGAATAGCCTTGTTGCATAAACAGTCGATGGACTTACATCAGTCAAAACAATTAATTGGGGTTTAGTCTTTCGTACACGTCGAGCCACGAGATTAACCATCACACCCCCATTTTGAAGATTCTTTCGGAAAGTTCGTCTAAAGTCAACCTTGCGCCTTCCTCGTTCAAGTTTTCTCTTTCGAATTGTTGCAATCCTTTTGGCAATACGTTTAAGTGCCTGCCGCAACTCATGGTTTTCCTTTAGTTGAAAAAAGTCCTTTTCTTCAATTGAATGAAGCTTTAATGGATTATCATTGAAAGAGAGGGCATTTTGAATGAGTTTTTGATCAACCGCAGTTCTGAACGTCTTTTTTATTTCCTGTGCTCTTTGCGGAAAAAGCTGGTCAACAATGGTATTGATTTTTTCTAGAGCCGTATCTCTCCTCGTCATGACTTCATCAAAGTCAGTATTCAATGCCAATAGATATCTTGACACCAAAGCATCGGCTGCCGATTCTATGTTTTCTTCAACCATTTTGCGCAACACAAACTTGAAATCTGAATGGAAAGAAAGGAGGGTATTTGGATTAGTTAGACCCGAAACCGTAGCCAACCCAGTTCCAGCACCGATGGCAACACCACCAATGGGGTTTGGACAATGCGGATTATTGCCGAATTGTGGTCGGAACTGTTCGCTAGGTTTAACCCCCCATTCATTTTCCTTGTTTTTTCGAGCATTTTCCAGGATCTGATCCAAGGGGCTTTGTCCAGCGACGACCTGATCAAAAATGAAATTAAAAAGTTCACGTTCATCTTTTGATTTTGCGACAATGGCACCAATGGACAATTTGAGGTCTTCTTTTGAATCGGCAATCGAGTAAACCCGTGCGATATCGATCGATTGGTCAATACTTACCATAAAGCCGAAGTCTCGGAGGATTTTCGTAATCAACATCCGTTATTTCATTCGGTCTTCTAAATATGTTGTTTTCTAAGAAAAGAACCACCTATAAATCACCAAGGGATTTTTTTACAATTTCCTTTGCTTCATTCAGGTCAGATCGGTTTTTGATAAGGACACCCAAAATTCCCTCCAGGTGAGTCTCATCAAGAAATTCAGCCCCAAGAACAGCAATTGCCTTGGCAAAATCAATTGTTTCTGCAATGGAAGGCGGTTGTGAAATCTTAGGGGTATCTCTCAACCGCATTGCAACGGACACAATTTTTCGTGCGATCTGTTGATCGATATCCGGTACATGAAGGCGGATGATTTCGATTTCCCGTTCTGTTGAGGGATAATCGAGGTGGAGGTATAAGGATCGTCTTCTGAGAGCATGTGACAGGGTTCTTGTTGCATTTGAAGTGAGGACGATAAGCGGGACTTGCCTTGCAGGGATGGTGCCCAATTCAGGGACGGTGATTTGGTACTCACCTAGAGCCTCTAGCAGGAAAGCTTCAAACTCCTCATCAGCCCTATCAATTTCATCAATCAGGAGGACGACCTTGGATGGATTGAGAAATGCTTTAAGGAGAGGTCGTTCTATGAAAAATTCCTTGGTGAAAACGTTTTCCAGGTTCAATTCCAGATTGTTTTTTTTGGCATGTTCAATTGCCAGCAATTGTTTTGTGTAATTGAATTCCCCGATAATCTGTTCTGCGGTAATACCTTCATAGCATTGTATTCTGAAGAGAGGTGCATCCATCATTTTGGCAAGGGCTTTTGCCAATGCAGTTTTCCCGGTTCCCGGGGGTCCTTCAATGAGGATTGGACGCCCAAGTTTCTTTGCGAGAGTGGTTATTGTTCGAATTTGATGGTCGGCGATATATCCTGCTTTGAAGAATTCGTCATCATTCACAGATCCATGTTGTTTGATGACCTTATGGTTTTTTGGTAATGGTCAAGAGATGATTCAAATCAATGTAAACATTGTATTAAATTGTAAACAATATACGGGATAATTAGCATACATTGAATACAATATATACAAACTAGCGCAATACAGACTAGGCACAAAAAGACATACAAAGAACACAGTGTAACAAAGAACATGGAAAGAGTTTTGTTGGGGGAGATGTATTGTGTTTTTGATGGACGTCCCCACCATTTCGGGAAACTATCGAGGGTTTGCATTCTTCAGATCAGGGGAACACACCCCCTTAGTTGAAAAGGCCCTTGCATTTTGGCAGCGGTTTGCGAAACAGCATGATCAAGCGGAACGGATTGGAAAACGCCTTTTGGGTTCAATCACAACTACCGAAAGGGACGAAATTGTAAGGGAGATGGAACAGTATTATGCACCACCCCCACCACGGAATTTGGAGCGAATCAATTTCGAATACCTACGGACATGCTTTGGTCAAGGACAATTGACGTGGCGAAGGGTTCATCCCAAGGTCATCCAATTGGAAGTTATTTTTGACACAAGGCTTTCATTGAGTGTGAATCCATTTTTTCGATTTTTCAAGCAATTCAAAGGATTTTGCGGCATTCTTGATGAATTCTGGATGCATTACAATGCGAACGGCACGATTGGTTCGGGAATCAATGCAGTCCCCCCAGGAGTTCGAGAAATGGAAAGTACCGCGATTGAATGGATGGAATCCATTGATTACAACGATACGGTATTGGAAGATGTGTTTCTACTTCTTTTGGACCGTTACACCAAGACGAGAGCTTTTAAACGGAAGGAAACATTTTTCGAGAGAGTGGTCGGGGGCATCTATCTCTCGAAGGAGATCCGTCGTCGTGCATTGAAGCAGATCACAAAATTGGATCAACTCATTCTCTTGAGGCACAGGCATCCGGACATGCAGGAGGAAATCGATCGGCAGATCCGTAGTTTGGAGGAATTCATAGCTTCAACAGAATCTCATAGGGAACATATGCTCACCCGGTTAGATCTTCTTGATAGAGCAACAGTTGAATCGACAATCAGGGAAAGATATACCCATCTTGAAGAGAAACTGATCCGAAAGCTTGCAAAAATGATTATTCGTGTCCGGAAGAATACGTTTTCATCGCGGGCGAAAGCTCCGGAGGGGCATGTGGGAGTGGTCTGCACATCGGTGTTGGACGGGAACCGGTACATCATCCGAGTGCTTCCCGGCCAGCCCCCATTCAGAGAATTGCTGGTGAGGTGCGACAAGGAGATCAGGTTCATTCATCCGATAGGTTCATTGTTCGTGGTATGGCTCCCACGAGTTGTGACAGGAGACGAAAAATACTATAGATCATACAATAATGTCGCCTTGCACATTGAGTTTCCGACACTTCTTGTGGAACCCGAAGGAGAGAGAGACGAGGAAGATGAAGAAGAAGTAATTGAAGAATACCAAATATCACAATGATATCAAATTGGAGAGAAATTTTTCGGATGGTAATTAGTCGGAAAGGAAGAGATTAAAAAAACCGAAACAGAAGTTTTCTCATGGATAATGGAAAGATGCCGGGAGATGGGTTGAAAATCTATGGTGAAGCCAAGCTCCCATCCCGTTTTGGCAATTTCAAGATTTACAGTTTCAAGGGTACGCCAGACGGGAAGGATCACATTGCTGTTGTTGCGGGAGATGTTCAAGGTAAGGAGGACGTTCTGACTCGAGTGCATTCGGAATGCCTGACCGGCGATGTTTTTGGAAGTTTGCGATGTGATTGTCGGGAACAGCTGGAATTGGCACTTGATCGGCTCAGGCAGGAAGGAGAAGGAGTCATCATTTATCACCGGCAGGAAGGCAGAGGGATTGGATTGGCCAATAAGATCAAGGCCTATGAATTGCAAGATCAGGGATACAATACCATCGAGGCGAATGAGAAGCTGGGGTTCAAGGCGGATCAGAGGGATTATGCGGTAGTTCCTTTAATTCTGGAGGCATTGGGGGTCAAATCCATCAGATTGATGACCAACAATCCCGCCAAGCTCAGTGCTCTTCGTAGATTGGGAGTGAAGATCACCGGAAGGGTTGACCATCATGTGGACCCCAACGAATACAATGAGTTTTATTTAGAGACGAAGCGGGTAAAGATGGGGCATTGGCTTTAATCAAGTGGATATATTTTGGTGATGGTACCGATTCCTTTGGTTCGTCCTTCCCTGAAGATGAATCGTTGGCCAACGGAGATGTATTCCGGCCGGTAGAGGAACTTGAAGGAAACTTGTGCCCGGTCACCAGTTCTGAGGAGGGGTTGGGAGATTTCCATGATACGGGCACTTTGTTGGACGGACTGGGTATGGATGACGGGAGTGTAGCCAGGTTTGATGGTAGTGCTGTGATACAAAATGAAGACTTCTCCATCAAATCTAAAGCTTGCGCCAGGGGATTCCCTAGCAGACAGAAGAACCATACCCTTTCTCACTTCATCTTTTTTCACGGTATGCAGTGCAAATGTTGCATCCTGTCCTGCAACGGCTCGATCCGTGATCACTCGTTTGTAATGGATGGATTTGATTCGAACCAATTTGAATTTTCCGCCTTCGAATGGTCCGAGATATACATTATCGTTTGCATTGATGACTCCCGAATAGATTCTTGCGGACACCACGGTACCGACACCGGGTACAGAAAAGGTTTCTGTGATGTAAGCACCAAACTCTTTTGACTGGAGTTCATTTGCAGGTTTTTTGGCAGGGAGGAGGTTGAGGAATCTTTTGAAGAGGTCAAGGTTCTCACCGGTTGAGGCGGAGATGAGAAAGATCGGGATGATATTGCCATGGGAGATGTTCTGTGCAGCGAGAAGGACATCGTTTTGATTCTTGACGATCAGCGGAACCTTTGAGACGCCTGGAAGTTTGAGGAGTTTTTTCAGATCGTCCTTGGTTTTTGAAAGGACTGTATCCGGGGTCATATCGATCTTGGTAATGACGACGAATGTGGGGAGCTTCAGGGCGATGATCAATCCAAGGTGTTCCTTTGTCATTTTGAGGATGCCTTGATTGGCTGCGACAATGAGCATGGCATAACGTGCGCCGAGTCCTGCAAGCCCATAGATGGTCGTTTTGAGGTATTTCTCATGGCCCGCCAAGTCATGGAAGGAAATGGTCTTGATTGATCGTTCAAGGATCTGAAGATCGGTAGGAGGGTGCACTGGATCCTGGTTGACTATATTCCCATCAACATCGATACCGATGGTAGTTGAGCTGATGGATGAGGTTCGACCTGTTTCCAGTTCATGTTTGTGTCTAAACACTGCAGTTCGTGCACTTCCCCTACCGTCATCAAGATGACCGGTTTTGAGCACGCCGATAAGAGTGGATTTGCCTGCATCAACGTTACCGAGGGATACCACGGGGATGTCAACAGGAAGTCGTTCAGGGTCTTTGACTTTACGTACC
The DNA here is from genome assembly GCA_964645535.1 of uncultured archaeon. GTDB lineage: Archaea > Asgardarchaeota > Heimdallarchaeia > Heimdallarchaeales > Kariarchaeaceae > WAKA01. Next base: position 5,815 of record CAZYCQ010000086.1, read on the forward strand.
AGAACTTCAGTTACCAATCGACCTTCATTTTCAGTTTGACGGAGAACAGTGGTCTTGGCATTGATCATCTTTGCAATTTCCCCCAACTGTTCCAAAGTTGCTTTCATCTCTTCTGGAGTAATTCCTTCCGGTCTGCCATCATCAGTGATGCCAAGAATGTAGATAGCCTCCCCATTTCCTTCAAAGAGGCGGAACTTCATTTGCGACGCCAATTCATTCATTCTTTTTGCATCTGCCGAGATCTTGAGTTTGTATTCGACATTGCCATACTCCCGTTCCGGGATACCTGCGTAGGGAACCTCCGCCATTATTGAAAAATGGGGTGCGTCTAAATAAAGGCTTTTGATTAAGGGGAAATTTTCAGATTTGAATGGCAAGGCCGAAAATCATCCTTTTTGATTTGGATGGGACGTTGGTGGATACAAAGGAGATTGTGGCAGAGATCTATGCAGAAGGGCTTAGAAAAATGGGACTTTCTCCACCTTCCCTCTCAAAGATCATGGCTCTTTCAGGCCTTTCCACATTTGAAACCGGAAGGCATCTGGGAGTTCCCGAGAATCGACTGGATGAGATTGACCGATGGTTTTGGGATCAATTCCGGAAATTCTGTGAAGATCCATCAGAAGTCCCCTACGTTTTCACAGAGGTTCCATCCCTTCTTGAGTTTTTGACAGGTCTAGGAATTGATCTTGGAATCGTGACATCAAATGACAGTATGAATGCACGGCTTTTGATGCGAAAGGCGAAGTTGGAGAGATATTTTTCCGCAATCATTGGATTCAGGGAGGTGACCAATCCCAAGCCCTCAGGAGAACCAATCAGGATTGCTGTTGAGAGAATTAGCAATGGAGTTGGAATGGATTTTTCCAAAGATGTTTGGATGGTGGGAGACACGGATTCGGATTGGCAGTCTGCTTTGGATGCGGGAGTCAGGCCATTGATATTGAACAGACATCTAAATTCATTGAATGACCTCAAGAAGTTATTGTAAACCCAGTATCCACTCAGTGAAAATTAAAAAAAAAAAGCGTCGCCAAGATGGTGGTTATGTTAGGTTCGAACGGATCCTTGACAACGCCTTCACTTGCATAGTGAAGTAGATTACTCTACCTCGACAATGCAGTTAAACTATTGTATTGATTAGCCCTATATAAACCCTTTGTCAAATCAACCACTTAGAGCTTATAGTTAGATTTAGGAATTGACAATCGTGAAGAGGGTTTCGCGAATGCAAACAAACATCTGATCAAAAGAAGATATTTTTGAGAGGATAAACGTTTAGAAGTTTGGTTATCGATACACCTTATGGTTTAAGTGAAGTCAGACAAAGTTAAAGGAGGTTATTTAAGCGAGAAATAAATAGTAGATCAGAGAATGGTTTCACCTGATAGTTTAGAAAGTCGACTGAGGGCAAAACTTGCGTCCGGAGAAATTTCGGCAGAGGAGTTCGAAGAGTTGTTTGAGAGATTTAAGGAATTGGGGCTACTCGAATCCGATGAAAGGAAACTCAATTCATTGATAGTCACTGGAAGGAAGAGCTATGATGAAGATCTTGTTGTTGAAGGGCCAGTCACAGTGGCTGGGATATTGAGGATTTCAGGAGATCTGGAATGTCAGCGGTTGGGGATTGCCGGTTCAGGAAATATAACTGGAGAGGTCAGGGTGAATGGTCGTTGCGCCATCAACGGAAAACTTGATGTGGGGAAAGACATCAAGGTCAAGGGAGAGTGCACCATTACCGGGAAATGCTTTGCAAGCAATGCCATGTACTGTATTGATAGATTAACCGTGGCAGGCAAATTGATCGCACCTGAAAAGCTAGTTGTAGGAAATCGGTTGAAGATTTTGGGAAAGGTCACGGTGGGATCTGTTGAATGTGCATCATCTATTTTGGTGCAGGGAAGTCTGAAAAGCGCTGGAAATGTGATTGCTGAGAAATTGGTATCCCCTAGGGGAGGTAATTCATCAATTGGTGGAAATCTCATTGCAAAGGAGGTTCAGGTCGGCAGGGTTCAAAAAAGCTCGGACGAATTGGGAGAGATTGTGGGGAGGTTGTTGACGTCACTCATTGGTTTGAAAACAGAGACAATGTTTTATATCAAGGGATCAATAAAAGCAAAGAAGATACAGGCTAACAACATCCGGATCAATGGTGACATCGTGGCGGATGTAATTCAGTTAGGGGACAATGTAGAGGTTAGAGGAAACATCTATTACACCCAATCCATTGAAGCGTCACAACATTTGAAAGAGAAAGCGGAGCGTATTGTTGCAGAAGAATAATTAGGTCAATTCCCAAAACTTTCATATGGCATAGATGTTAACGGATTAATGATTTCGGATGATGTGCATCCTCTACTCAAGTTATTCAGGTATGGGGAAAAATACCGAATTGACATTTTGCTTGCGACATTATATTCCATCTTGAACAAGTTGTTTGATTTGGCGCCTCCGCTTCTGATCGGGGTGGCAGTTGATGTGGTGGTGAGGCGAGAAGGTTCCATAATTGGTGAATTGGGAGTTTCTGACCTTGTGGATCAACTGATTGTTTTGGCCGTCATGACCTTCCTTATTTGGGGGCTGGAATCAGTGTTTGAGTTTGCATATAAGGTGAAGTGGAGGAATCTTGCCCAAGCCATTCAAAACGATTTACGATTGGACACCTATCGACATGTACAAGATTTGGAATTGGCATTTTTTGAGGACAATAACACGGGTGCACTGATGGCGATCATCAATAATGATGTTAACCAATTGGAGCGTTTTCTCGATGTTGGTGCCAATGACATCATACAAGTGACCACGACCGCCATTGCAATCTCCCTCATGTTTTACGGGATTAATATCCCGTTAGCAGTAATTGCAAGTATTCCCATGCCAATTATTCTCTTCTTTTCGATCAAATACCAGCAGAAATTGGAGGAACGATATAGGGATGTACGGGAGAAGGTTGGAATCATCAATGCAGAACTTTCAAACAATCTTTCAGGAATCATGACCATCAAAAGTTTTGGAACGGAGGAATATGAAGCAAGAAGAATCGCGGCTGCATCAAAGGAATATGAGATTAGCAACAGGAGAGCCATTATTCTAAGTTCTTCCTTTTCGCCGCTTATTCGAATCATTATCGTGGCAGGATTTATTGGAATGCTCATTGTTGGAGGGATAGAGACACTCAACGGGAATATTGAGATTGCAGCATATAGTGTTGCAATCTTTTTGATTCAGAGATTGCTTTGGCCACTTACACGACTTGGAGAGACTTTTGACCTCTATCAACGTTCCATGGCATCAACCAATCGGATATTCTCCCTTCTCAATCGAGAGAAGAGACTCATTGATGGAAACATTCCTTTGGCCAAGGAAGATGTGAATGGAGAGATTGTTTTTGAAGATGTTGATTTCGATTATCCTAGTCGTCCCAACATTCTACGTTCAGTAAGTTTCAAAATACATCCAGGTGAAACAGTTGCATTTGTTGGGACTACCGGGGCAGGGAAATCAACAATTGTCAAGTTAATGCTCCGTTTCTACGATCCAGTCCGAGGGACAATTTGGCTGGATGGTCATGACTTGAGAGAATTGAAGCTAAAGGATTTACGTGCAGCCATCGGGTTCGTCAGCCAGAATACATTTCTTGTTGATGGGACGATACGTGAGAACATCGCCTATGGAAAATTGAATGCGACAGACGAGGAAATCATGGAAGCTGCAAAGATTGCAGAGATTCATGATTTTGTCATGAGTTTACCTCAAAAATACGATACTCTTGTCGGAGAACGGGGACATAAGCTTTCAGGAGGTCAGAGGCAGAGAATTGCCATTGCCCGCGCGGTACTTAAGGATCCTCCCATTTTAATTTTGGATGAAGCGACCTCTTCTGTCGACAATGAAACAGAAGCAGCCATTCAACGTTCTCTGGAGAGGATAATTGTTGGCAGGACAACGGTGATGATTGCCCACAGATTATCTACGATAAGGAATGCAGACATCATCTATGTTCTGGAGAATGGAAGAATAATTGAGAAAGGTCGTCACGAAGATCTATTGGAGATGAATGGGGCATATGCAGCCCTTTGGCGAGTGCAGACCGGAGAACGTATCAAACCTGTTTAAATTTCCTCAATGCGTTTATGATCAGAGTTTGATCTTCCTGGGAGGCAAGCAACCTCAAAGTGAGAAGGGAATCATGATCGAGTTTCTGA
>CAZYCQ010000087.1:0-9981 GCA_964645535.1 uncultured archaeon
ATGTTCTGCGGTCTCTGTTGCTGCAACATAAGCACCGCGGCACCACTTGCAGCCTTAATAATCTCGGACGGAATTGAAAGGGATTTGGGATTTGTTTCCAAAAATTTGGTATGGTAGTTGAACGTCTTGAACTCATCCGTTTCAAGAATCTGTCGGATATAGGAAAGGGTCGTATGTATGCCCGTGATACGGTATTGGTTGATGGCATTCACCAATTTCTTCCTCGCCATCTCTCTTGTGGCTCCAAAGCTGATAAGCTTACCAATCATTGAATCATAGAAATTGGGAATCAATGAATTGGGTTCTGCATGGCTGTCAACCCTTATCCCCGGTCCCATTGGATGGCGAAGCCGGTGAATCTTTCCTGGACTTGGCATGAATTGATTATATGGGTTCTCCGCATACACTCTTGCCTCAATTGCATGACCCTTGAACCCGATATCCTTCTGATCCAACTCCAGATCTTCACCTGAAGCTACCTGAAGCTGTCTGAAGATCAGATCCTCTCCTGTGATGAATTCGGTTACCGGATGCTCGACCTGAATTCGGGTATTGACCTCCATGAAATAATGATTCCCCTCTTCATCCAAAAGAAATTCAGCAGTCCCCGCATTCATATACTTGACTGTGTTGCCTAAGGCAACTGCGGATTCATGGATTTCCGACGCTTTCTCCCTTGTGATTGAAGGTGCAGGTGCCTCCTCGATCAATTTCTGGTTTTTGCGTTGGATTGTGCAGTCCCTCTCTCCAAAATGAAGTACTCCCGTTTCAGTTCCCAAAAGTTGAACTTCTATGTGCTTGGCAAAACGAAGGTATTTTTCAACAAATATTTCAGGATTACCGAATGCCCCCTGCGCTTCCTGTGCCGCCAATTCTGCCATTGGCATGAAATCTTCCTCCTTTTCGACCAACCGTATTCCCCTACCTCCTCCTCCAGCAGAAGCCTTGATGAGAACCGGAAAGCCGATGTTTTTCGCAATTTCAAAAAGTTCATCGATCTCCCTTGGTTCGTAACTTCCCGGAAGCAATGGTGTCCCTGATTTACGTGCCGCTTCCCTTGCAGGTACCTTTTCTCCAAGTATTCGCATGTTTTCCTCGGTCGGTCCTACAAAATCCAATTTCTGCTTGCTTACTGCCCTACGAAATTCAATGTTTTCCGATAAAAAACCATAACCTGGATGAACAGCTTCCACACCCATTTCCTTGGCAAGAGGAAGAAAATACTCAAAATTGAGGTAGGATTCATGAGGAAGGTTACCCGGAAGCTCAATCACTTTATCCGCTAGCCGTACCGGTAGAGTATCCCGGTCAATAGGACTGGAGAGAATGACACTTTCCACCCCAATGGCTTTGAGAGTATGCAGGATTCTTAATGCTATCTCTCCCCTGTTGGCTATGAGGATTGAATTGTACACATGGTCTACCTTGACTCAGTCTTGATAAGAGTTCTCTTTAAACCTTATTTCGACGCCTTCTTACCCTTCGATGATTTGATTTCGCCAACCGGCGGGATTGGGCAAAAACCTTGTTCTTGTATTTTTCAGTCTTAGAAAGTTGTCTCCCCTTCCTTGAATAGGGATCATACTTTTGATAATTGTCATCATACCATCCCTTATTGATGCTTTTTTGCATTCTTTGCTTCCTCCTTTCCTCTTTTTTCTTTTCCACCTGAACATCCCTTTCAGTCTTCCTTAGAATATCTGGAAGTTTCTGGATGACTTGAATCTTGCTTTTCGTTGCCTTTTCAATCTTCTGAACCAGATGCAACTCCTCCGGGGATACCAGATTGATCGCGATACCCGTTGCTCCTGCTCGAGCTGTCCTCCCTACACGATGTACATATTCATCCACATTCCTCGGGATATCGAAATTGATGACATGGCTCAGATCCGGAATGTCAATCCCTCTGGATCCTACTTCTGTGGCAACCAAAATATTCACCTCACCAAGCCTGAGATTTTCCAATGCTGTCAATCTTTGTTTTTTTGTTAAACCACCGTGTAGTTCCTCAACATCAAAACCTTCCTTAAGCAGAAATTTTGTGATAGATCTAGCGCCATCCTTTGAATGGATGAAGATCATTGCTGCTTCAATCTCGTCCTTCTTGGTCTTAAGAAATTTCACAAGAAACTCCTTCTTCTCCTCCTTCAACATTTCATAGGAATACTGCTTCAATCCTTTGGGAAGACCAAGTCGCCTCACCTCAACAAGTGTGGGCTTTCCGATAAGATAATTGGCAATCTTCTCCACCTCTGGTGGAAGAGTGGCGGAAAACATATGCAACTTGAGCTTTTCATTTGGATCCACTGATTTGATTATCGAAAGTATATCATCCATGAACCCTAAATCAAGAAGCATATCGCATTCATCAAGAACTATCCACTTTAATCTACTAATGTCGATTGCTCCCTCTCTTTTCGATTCCAAAAGCTTTCCCGGGGTTGCCACAATCAGGTCGATACGATTCTCTTTCAATCTGTTCGGCCTAAATGGCAATCTGCCTGAAATATTCGCAACTGTCAAATCCACCGGCTTGCCAAGGTCAACTGCAATTGAATAGATCTGATCTGCAAGCTCTGTGGTAGGAACAAGGATCATGCCCAATGGAAGATCATGATCTACCGGCGTACTGATTATCTTTTCAATCAAGGGAATCAGATAGGCGAGGGTTTTGCCTGTCCCAGAAGGGGCAAGTCCGATTACATTCTTGTCATTGAGAATCAAGGGAATGGCTCGTGTCTGTATTTCTGTTGCCTTATGGAAACCATAGGTCTCAATGATCACTTTTTTGATATATGGATTTATCTTCATGTTTTGGAAATTCATAATTCTCATATGTTTGATTCATTATTTCACTATATGGTTAGGTTCAGTAACCATGAAAACGGAAAACCCCCCATGCAACCCCATAGCGAAAATTCCGCATTTTAGGGATTTGGACAATAATTCTGAAAAATATCCTTAAATCTTTCCAAACTTCCGAAAATACTGTGATTGTAACACAGGATCTCACAAAGATCTACCAAACCAAAGATGGCCGATCGATTGTCGGTATCGAAGGACTCGATCTCAAAATTAATTCTGGAGAGATTGTGGGCCTTTTTGGAGCCAATGGTGCAGGTAAAACAACTACGATAAATCTTCTTTCCACAATCATCTCTCCTTCAAGAGGTGGTGCAATAGTTGCAGGACATGATATAATTGCGGATCCAATAGGAGTAAGATCAATAATAGGATTGGCTGGGGATGTACCTGGTTTCTATCCTCGCCTCAGTGCATGGGATAACTTGGATTTCTTTGCAAAGCTGTGCGGAATTGACAATAGAAAAAACAAAATTGTGGATTTAGCCAAAAAATTCGATGTATTTGACGTCCTTGACAGAAAGGTAGGTTCCTTTTCAAAAGGAATGACTCAAAAACTGTTGCTGGCCAAAGCACTTCTGAATGATCCTGAAGTCCTTATGCTTGATGAACCATGGTCTGGACTCTCTCCAGTTGCCCAACGGGAACTAAAGGAACTTCTTTCGCAAATCACCGCAGATGAAAATCGAACTGTTATCATATCGACTCATAATCTCCCTCAAGCTGAAAGAATTGTCAATAGGATACTCATAATCAAAAAAGGACGATTGTTGATGGACTCAACACCAGAAAGAATCAGGGAGAAATTCATGATTCAACCTGAGCTTTCCATTAAATTCGAAGCAAACGATCATGGCAAATTGGATAAAATTCTTTCAGACATGGATTTTGTTTCTGCCTGGGATTTCATTGCACAAGGGGTCGTAAAAGTCAAAATCTCCTCTTTCAACATGACCCCTGACCTGATCAAAAACATGGCTATTGCAGATGTTCGCCTGCATGAGGTGAAAGAAATCGTTCCCTCACTTGAAGAAATTTATCTGGATCTTGTAGGGGGTGAAGAACAGTGATGCGCAAGGATCGAATATTTGCCATTGTCTGGAAAGACCTTAAGGATTTGATGCAATCCAAATATGTCGTGATCTCCTTGTTTACCATGCCCCTCCTTTTCGGAGTCTTCATCCCAATTCTTTCCCTTTTTCCATTTCTTGGAATTGAAGACACTAACTCACAAACCGAGGAATTCAGCTTTCTTCCTCCTTTGACAGACAATTGGGATCAACTCACTGAACTCCAGCAAGGACTCATTTTCACCATTGAAACCATGAATTTCATGTTCCTCCTCCTTCCAATCATTCTTCCTACCGTACTTGCTGCTGACAGCTTCGTTGGAGAAAAAGACCGAAAGACAGTCATTAATCTCCTTGTGGCTCCAATAAGTGATCTAGAGATTTATCTAGGCAAGATACTCAGCACCATCATCCCTACTCTTGTAGCCATCTTCATCGCAGGAATTATCTACACCGTTTCCACGACCTATGTGACCCTCGAAGTGCTGGGATTTCCATACCTTCTCAATCCAAGATTCTTTGTTCTTATAATAGTCATAACCCCTCTGCTTATAGTGGCAACCACAAACCTGATGATCTGGGTCTCAACAAGAACGGCAACCACTCGGGATGCACAGCAATTGGGATCAACTATTTCCCTGATCAGTGTCCCCTTTATTGCAATTGCAATGTTTACTCTCTATTTCTCACCTCTGTACTTTTTCGCCGTTGTCCTCATCCTTGTCCTTGTCGATTACCTCTCAATCAAACTGGGAATTAACTTGATGAACAGGGAAAAACTCTACTTCTCCTATTGAATTAAACTTCCATCAATCTTGACACCAATCCCAAATCCACGCGGTAATTTTTAGTAACCTCAATCAAAAGAACAATTGGATAAGTTTGGACGAATACAGAGATATCTTCATCGCGGAACTTGAGGAAAACATCAAGTTACTCAGTGATTCCCTGCTTAAACTTGAGAAAGCACCTTCTCAGCTCCAACCCTTGGAAGATGTGATCCGAGCAGCACATACCGTAAAAGGAATGGCTGCAACCATGGGATTTGACAACCTGACACGATTGACCCATACCGTCGAATCAAAGCTTAGGGAAATCCAAGCCCAAGGCAGAATCTCAAAAAATCTGGTAAGTTACCTCTTCCAAGTCGTCGATCGGCTAGAACAGTTTCTTCATACCATGCAAGATAATGGTGACCTTGGAAAAATTCAAGTTGATGATCTCGTCAGATTCCTCGAAGACTTCAACCTTCAAGCAGATCTGGAATTGGAACAGGAAGGTGCTGGTGCCGAACCAATCCTGAGACTTGAAAACAAATTCAGCATCAAGGTCAAATTCAAAAGAGGGGCAAAACTCATTGGTGCAAGAGGTTTTCAGCTTCTGCGAGCCGTCGAATCAATTGCACAGGTCATTGATTCCAACCCTCCAAGACCGGATATTGAAGAAGGAAAACTTCTGGGAGACCTGACCCTTGAAATCATCACGAATGAAGATGAACTTAGCCTCCGAGAGGTTATTTCCAAAATTGAGGATGTAGATGAGATTACCATCTCTCGACTCGTGGAACAGGATACTGGCCCTCGAGTCAAGGTTCGAAGAGGAATTCAAACTGTCAGAGTCAACCTCGACCAACTTGATGATGTCGTTGATCTTTTGGGTGAACTTGTTCTCAATAGAGGTCGCCTTGAAGCCATTCTTGGAGATATCATCAACCCTGAAATCGTTGAAAACCTCAATACATTCGATGCCCTGATCACCTCCATCCAGGACAAACTCATGAAAATGAGAATGGTTCCCTTGGGTCGTATCTTTGAAAACTACCCAAGAACTGTCAGGGATATCGCATCAAAACGTGGCCAGGAAATAAACATCTTCATTCAAGGTTCGCATATTGAACTCGACCGATCGGTCATCGATCAAGTCAATGAAGCACTCCTCCACTTGGTGAGAAATGCAGCAACCCATGGAATTGAAGACAAAAAAACCAGAAAGAAACTTGGAAAACCAGAAGCAGGGACCATCAGAGTTTCTGCTTTTCAAGACAAAGGAGAAGTTCAGATAATCGTTGAAGATGATGGCAGTGGTCTCAACCTGGAAAAAATCCGCAAGAAAGGCATTGAAATGGGTCTGATAACTGAGGAGACCAAATTGACCAGATCACAGGTCGCTGCACTTATCTTTCACCCCGGCTTCAGTACCGCAGACGTATTGTCTGAAGCAGCAGGAAGAGGCGTCGGAATGGACATTGTTAAAGAAACCATCAACGAAATATCCGGTTCCATCGAGATCAGATCAAAAGCAAATGTCGGTACACAATTCATCATCAGAGTTCCACAAACCCTTGCCATCATCGAGGCGCTCATCGTTCAAGTCAATGAATTCCGATTTGCCCTTCCAATGCTGAACATCGAAAAAATCTATCCCGAAGATGATCCCGATCTGGAATACCATGAAGAGGAAGTCTTCCTTAAATTTGGAAAATATACCATCCCTGTAATAGATCTTGAATCTTCACTGATCATTCCTACCCATATCAAGCCCATGGCAATTCCCAGAAGAGGAAAGAAACAAAAGAAGAAAGTCATCCTCTGGGAAAAAGGAGGACGAAGAGTCGCCTTCAAGGTCACAAATGTCCTCGAACAAAGGGAAATCGTAACCAAACAATTTGACGTAGTTCTTGCCGATTATCCAGGATTTTCAGGAGCAACCATCCTTAAGGAAGAAGAGGTCGTCCTCATCCTAGACCCTGCTACCTTCCATGAACTTGTCCTTGAAGCTTGACAGAAAAGTTTCCTACTTGATGGGAAGATTACCCTCGAATTCATTCCTCAAGTAATCCGGTGTAATGTTTGCATAGATCTGGGTCGTGTCGAGGGATGAGTGACCCAACAATTGCTGGATTGCACGAATGTTGGTCTTGTTCATCACCAAATGAGATGCAAAGGAATGGCGGATCATGTGGGGCGTCGTATGCCTGACACCAGTTGCTTCGGAAATTTTGGAAATGAAATGCTGAATGGTTCGATTGGCCACACGCTTCCCTCTGTTGCTCAAAAAAAGAGCCTTGCGAGCATCGTCTGAAATTGACCCGTGCTTCTTGATGGTTTTCTCGATCACCTGTTTCCTCTCCCCTTCAATATACGCCTGTATCGCTCGGGCAGCTCGGTTGGTCAGAAGAACAAGACGATCTTTACTCCCTTTTCCTCCACGTATCATTATTTGCCCTGTCAACAACTTCTCCACCTCCCCACTTTCATTGACCACCTCACGGTAATTGAATTCAATATCATCCAGATTGATGTTCCTGACCTCATTGCACCTTGCTCCAGTTGAATACAAAACCTCAAGAACGGTCTGATGCATTTGCGATTTTTTCTTTGAATTCAATAACTTCTCCATATCGTTCGTCGGAAGAAATTTCGGAAGGGATTTGGCACGCTTGGGATAGGAAAGATCCTCCGCAGGATCATTTTCAATGACCTTGTTTGACCTTAAAAACTTGAAAAACCCTTTCAAGGTGCAAACCCTTCTGTGAATGCTTGAAGGCTTGTTCTCCCGATTGTTATGGAGATAAGCAAGAAAGCCCCTCAAATGAAAAATTGTTATCTGACCCCAATTGACATTGTTGGGGTCTGTAATGTAATTGTTCTCCTGAAGCCATAAAATCAGTGTATAGAGATCATGTGCATATCCACGGATCGTGTTCTTCGACGATCCCTTTTCAATCTCCATATACGCCAAAAAATTCTTTACCATTATGTCATTGACATAATCTGTGAAGGTCATCACCATATTTGCGCCTTTGAATTATATGTATTAAAGGCGTACTGGGAAAATAGTGGAGTAGTGCTCCTTCTTCAATGCCCATATTGTCAATTTCAATTTGGCAATCGACAATCCAACAGAATTGCTTAAATATTACCAAGATGAATTTTATGTGTGAAAAAAACATACTTCCTCTTCATTTTTGTATTCTTATTGTCTTCACCCCTTTCATCCGCAGAAACAACATCTCTCCTGATTACTGGACCAGGATTGGAAACATATACCCTTAATTTCAATTATTTCACAATGATCTTACCCAACAGCAAGACAGTATCCTTAACTGTCAACACCTCCTTGATTTTCGATGATTTTTCAAACAACATCCTAGCCAATGTGAGCTTCAACATCTATGTGGTTCAAGGAACTAAGCTGTTGGGAAACAATACAATGTTCCAGAATCAAATCAACACAAATGTTGGAAAATGGTCCAATTCCACCGAAATTACCTTCTACTATCCCGGAGGACAGGTTTCCCTCAAGTTCAACTTGACATTCCTAGAATCTGTCGATCAGGGATCCACCTTCCAACCTGCACAATTCTTGGATCTCTCCATTTCCTCTTTTGAATTCTCAACAACTCAGAAACCATCCGAAGGAACACCCGAAATCTCTACCGGCAAAATTGAAACTCGAACCGAACCCAATTTCTCAATCTCCCTTGAAACATTGCTCGGCGTAATCCTAGTTTTTGTTTTCATCGCAATTATTTCCACCTCAGATGCAAGAAGAAGAAGAAAAATCAGAAAACAAAAAATGGTTAAAGCAAACACAATTCCAAAACCAATTAATCAACCAATTTTTTCCAAACACTCCAAATACAATCCCAAAATCTGTATTTCATGTGGTGCATTGCTGAAACCAGAAGACAGTTTTTGCTACTCTTGTGGAGTGAAAATTGAAACTTTTTCTGATCCCGTGAAATAAACCTTTTTAACTGGTATGTGTATGATTATGTGTGAAAAATAGAACATTGGCTATTTTCATCATTGTCAATTTCCTTTTCCTTACACTGCCGTCCTCTGGTATATTTCGAACTCTCGTAATTCCAGGTACTATGGGCTACAATTACTACTTGACTGTTGATCACACATTCAATCAGACTGAGGATATGCTATTCATTGATATTGAATACAATCTATCAACCAGTACATTTACTACAGTTTATGCAACCAATATTTCCATCGAATTCAGAGCAACAAATTCCCTCGAAATACTTACCAATAAGACCATATGGTTCCTCGGAGGATTGTCAAAGGCAATCCCAAAAAGAAATGGACAAACTACTTTGGAGATACTTCTCCCCCCTGAAACTAACGAAATATCTCTCATAGCAGATATCTTCCTCACAGAAATCAATGCCCAAAACAACATCACCAACGATGTTTCATTCAGAAACTGGAAATTTGCTTCCATTGTTCCTGAAGCCCCATTCTCCACCTCTACAGAAATAACAGGAATAGAAACCATTCGCCAAAGAGGGGTGAGTTGGGAACCAATAATTGCCTTTTCAATTGCTTTGATTATCATAATCCTAGGAATCTTCAATTTCATTGACAGAAGATCACGTCATAGACCTCCTGCCAATACCTCACTTGAAGCAAGCCCTCGTGAGGATCCAAAAACGTTCCTCAGGGAATACAGGAAAAAATTGCAAGAAGGAATGCAAAAAAATGCTACCAAAAGTAAACTCGCATGCCCATCCTGCGGTACAATTGTTGGGTTAGAAGATCTATATTGCTACAATTGTGGGATTACTCTTATCGAAGTAAATTCAACTCATTCCTAATTTTGTCGTCCTGGAATTAAATATTGGGAAATCCAGTCAGAAGCTCGGATTTTCCATATCCATTTCGGCTAGCAAGTGTGTCTTCGATTCCAGTAGCATCTTGTTGTTCCCCCTCAGTCACAACATCTTGTCCTTATACCTATGGATGATCTCCTATAGTTCATCTTGAGTTGAACCACCTGTTTATAGACTCCTCATGAGGCAGTCTGTTACTCATCTAGGATCTTAACCAAAGGAATGTCAAATGATGAATATATGAAGATTTCCCATTTTTAAAGTCAAAATTTCATGCATGACAGAAGATTGATCGATGGAATTCCTTGCAGAATTGCTTTTTTATTGTGGGTCGACATCCTTTCAAGGGTATCGTCTTGCTCTTTGTTCTTGAAAAGAGGGATAAAATTCCGTCTATTCCATGCTAAGCAATTTTCTCAACTG
>CAZYCQ010000088.1:0-9814 GCA_964645535.1 uncultured archaeon
CCTTATAGAGAAAATAGGAGTAAGACGTAATAAACGTTTCTTTCTTCCGAAGTGCCTCGGCAATCAAAGGTCTTCTCACCTCCTTAGATGCAAAAAGTCTGAGAAACTGGTTGGACTTGTCATAGACAATCATATCAAGTTCGACAAGAAGGACGTGTATCCTGGTGGATATTTCCCAGACGCCTTCTGCAACCTTTTTCTCCCGAAGCATGGAAGGCGGACGGATCCCTCCACCCAACAGGAAGAGCAGGGTAATGTCTTTCTCTTGATCCATGGTCGAAAGGTGGAGATATGCCTTTGCAAGACCCCTGTAGAAATCCTCTGTCCTGAACTTGTCCCGTTCACTCTTGAACTCGCCTAGGATTGTTGAACGTGCATAGGAAAATGGTGGGGGAAGATTTTCGGTGTTCCTCATCAAGAAGTCCAGCCTCAGGTTTGCGGTTGGAACATCGAATTCGGTGATGATGTCTGCATCAAGGTACATCTTGAGGAAGTTCTTGAGACTGGCGTCCCATGCCATAATCCTTTGTTTTTCTGCAAGGCTAAATAGTTTGAGGAGCTGCAATGGCTAAATTAGTATATTGACATGAAGGTCTGGATCTTATAGATGATAAAAAATTGCGGGATGGAGTATCCTGTAAAATTTTCTCTATAGATGTCCCTCTGTTGGCCAATCTTATTATTAATTCATCTGATCAAGTAGTGGATAGTCTTCTTGCTCAAGCTGTTTGTGCATACGTATACATTACTGCTGCCCAAATCTAGCCATACAGTTGCATGCCGCTGTCACAGCATAGATTTGTTGTCCAATTGTACCGTAGACCTTGATCTCATTATGCGAAGCGATCGAGTGGATAGATTTTGAAAGCTCTATCAAACTTCTTATCCGAGGATAAGCATTTATACGTATCCAGAAGGAGAGAACAGCCGGGGAAATTGAATGGTGCAGACTGCAAGTCATCCTTCCAAACGTTTTCCGGTTCATGATACTTGTTAAAACCCCCTTCGTGCCAAAGATCCCAAAAGATAAGAGGTCAAGACAGGAGTGTCGGAAACGTATTGTATCCAGAACCACTGATAGAACCATTTGTTACCCGCCAGTTGGTCGGAAGCGAGGTACTGACGTAGCCAAGAGCTTTCATCCAACACCTGCAACCCGAGCAGTTGTGCGGGTTGCTCTCTGCAATGTTCTCTATTGCATTTTACCTGAAAGTCCGACTGCGGAGGAGTCTTTCAGACTTTTCCCTTGTAATGTACTAGTCCATGCAAATTTTAACCATAGCCAACAATTTCTTTAAGCATTGTTCCATGATTGACCGCTTGGTTTAAGAGTTTTACATTCTCAGAAGACTCAGTTTCCAATCCCTTTGCGATCAATATCCCTGCAAATTGCCATTGCGCAAAAAAGTTTCCTATTGTAGTCCCATCACTCCAAAAAGTGCCAATCAGTTCTAGAGGTGTTATTATTGTAGTCCAAAACAAAGTAAGGACCGTTAACTCAATGGAACACGCGACAAAAGACATCCTCAAGCTAGATCGCCAATATTAGTATAACTATTCCGAGAACTCTCTCAGGAGTTTATTTGTCATTCAATCCAGATCCATCCATTTCTTCAATCTTAGTGACATGTACATCAAACACTAGCGTTACAATTTCTTGTTTACCTGCTGGAGAACCAATCCCAAGAAAGGTATTTTAAATGGCGAATTTAACCCATTCCAATGACCAAGTAAAGGATCATTGTCACAAAAACCATTGATTTGATATAGTAGCCCAATCCCCAACCAAGGGAATCTTTCTCGGGTAAATTTCCTTGCTTCAACTGTCCCATTGTCAAAAAAAGACGAATGGAAAGGAAGGGCACAAACATGACAACAACAAGAAATAGTAGGGAAAGGACAGAGAAAGGCAAATCATGCGGAGACCTTTCTATGTTGTGAATTGAGGGAACAAAGTTATCCCCAACTTCAATCCAGATTGAGACGAACAACTGGTAAACCGGTATTTCCCGAAACGCGATAATTGTCAACAACCCAAACCCAAAAACCAAAACGATAATTTCCAAGATTAAAAAGATGAAACGATATTGTGGATCGGAAAATGAGGAAGAAGAATTCAAAATCAGAAGGAAAAGAAGAAACACAATAAGTGAAATCCAATCACCAAAACTGTTGATTACAAAGAAAATCAGGAGCAACAACATAATTCCCCATTCAAGAAATTCGTTTAACCTTTGTGTGACAAATTCAGCAGGAACGATTACATTTTTTTTGAGTAGGTACATGTTCAATAAACTCAGCCCCACTAATACATAGACTATGAGATAGGGAAATCCAAAAGAAAAGCTGTCTATCTGGTCTTTCGGTTGGAATAGAATCGAATAAATTAGAACTGCCTCCATTAAAAGGGTAATGATCCCTTGAATGAAAGATACCTTCGATACTGTAATTTGTAGGTTCATCCTAATATCCCTCCGAGAATTATCCACACCAAAATCATCAAGGTGTGGAAAGCTCGCATGGTCTCCAGGAACTCAAACCAAGGACGGATGGTCGTTATGGCTTCCTTGATCGCCAGCAAACCTGCCGTGGCCGCTCCTTGGGCAGTGGTTTTTGCCAGCAAAAAGGCCAAGATCGAGGTCAATCCCATCCCATAAGTCAAGAGAACCTCTTTTGCAAATAACAACATTTTATTCATGGGTTTTCCCGTGTATTGATTCAATATAAACCCACCTCCAACTAGATAAACTGCCAACCTAATCAATTTCAAAAAAAAATCTGCGATTTGCCGTTGGAGGGATTGGCATAAGGCACCTCCTTGATGAGATCCATGATACTGAAGGCAAAAACAGCTACCGAATGCAATATGATCATGTCTTCAGCAAAGTGCCTCCTCTCTTCAGGAGACAGGGCAAAGATCTCACGAAATCGCACGATCAACCAAATATCCATCATGGGGAGCTTGAGGTTGTTACCATTCCAAATCAAAGTGTACATGTTCCAAACGCGATTTACAGTTAATTCCCTGACGGGAATTGAAAAACTTCTGTAGTGATCGGTGGTTGCATCGGTGAAATTGGTTCCTGTGGAACCTACGTTGATGTTAAATGTCCGTTGGCTAGAGCCATTTAGGTAAATGACGTAGTACCAATGCAATCGCCAATTATTGTATTCATGTGGAGATAATGACTTGATGTTGCTGAGTTTGTCATTGCGATTGCCTGAAAAACCTTTGACCATTGGATCTTTTACAAATGAAATTCACCAAACAATTTCAAGAATATGAGACTAAAGACCTAATCAAGCTAGATCACCAGTATTAATATTACCATTGCGAGAACTCTCTCAGGACTTCCATCCGATTCAAAGGAGCTATTAACCTTGAGAAATAGAATCGTCACCCAGATCAGCAGGAGGGAAAAGAGTCCTGCAATATATCTCACCTCTTTCAAGGGATAAAAGGCAGTTATCATCGTTCCTGTAAAGAACGGGATAAAGTCCTCTATAGTCAGCCTGTTCCGTTGAAAATTGGGGTCAACAACCCAACTGATCAGGGCAATGACCCTAACAAGAAAATGGGACACAAAAAAGCCCACAAGGATCCACATCCATGACTTCAAACCAATGAATGATAGATAGCCATTCCAAAAATTGAATGCCATAAGGATGATGCCGATCAAATCTGAACTATTGAGGGATTTGACGACCATATTTTCAAGATGCCAGTCTCGAATGTCCTGTTCCTGATGTTTAAAAAATTCAAGGGGAATGATCTTCCTCACCCAAAATACCGAGAAAAGAATGACCGAAACGGACATGACCAAGAGAAAGTTCAGGTCATCTCCCCATCCATACCTATCTGGAAGGTAGGAAATTTCCAGTATAATATATATGATTATGCCGAAGGAAAGCATGCGGTATTTTTCTAGGTATTGGAAACTTCTTTGAGGCAAAACCGCCTCATACCCCAAGAACAGCAACATCAGTCCTAGATTGATCCATGCACTGCTCACAAGGATCTGTGGGGGAAGGTTGATGCCAAAATTGTGCACAATTTGAACCAACAACGCAAATAGAAGCAACCCCAAAATTATCGCTTCAAACAAAAAGAATCCATCCTTGTTCTTGCTTTGCCCATGTGCCATTCCCTCACTCTCCCAAATGTTTGAAGAACTGAAACCTGCCTCCAGTCAGCAGGTAGAGGATGGCAAAAAAGCCTGCCGCATAAAAATACGCGATCGACAATCCCTCGATTTGCTTGGATGTTACCGCAGCAATCGAATTGAGGACAACCCAAGCAAGTTGTGTCCAGAACATCCCTTTGAGGAGGGAATCAAAATGTTTCGGGGGAAGGAAGAACACTCCTCCGTCTACTCCTTCAAGTATAACTAATAATGCAGATGAGCCAATGACCATCCTACAAGCTTTCCGATTCCATGTACCCCTTTCTTTGCATCGCCAATTAATTTAAACAGGTTTGCAATCAGGAGCGCATCCATGAAGAGGGAGGTATACATGGCGAAAACCTGATTGACTTCCTCCACAGAAATGCTTTCCTCAATCAAGGTAGAAGCCATAGTCATTCCAAAAAACAAAACCGCCATTGTCGCAGCAATAAACCCTGGAAGTCCTAGCCATTCATAGATTCCTTGAGCAGCTTGGGCAATAATCATCCCAGAAAGAGCCACGTGGATAGAAGCAAACATCCAAGTCATCGAGGAAGCCAAAGTACTTAAGCCTAGAGTTTCAATGCCTAACGGATCGAGGGTAAGAAGTTCGGAGTTGTTGGCGAAAAATTTCAGCGTTCGTGATATTATCTGGATTGAAAATTCCAATCCATGACCAAACATCCGGAGATCGAAACGACTTCCGTCGAAGGTCCGTTTTCAAGCAGATAGAAAACCGCCTTGAAACCATTCACATGCACTCTGATGGATTTAGAATTTTGCCTCTGAGCCAGTTAATGCCAAAAGTAGGTAGAAAATAAAACTAACAAGAATGAGATGTGCAAGTAAAGAATGCTTGATCACTAATTTTATTGAATCGTTTGACTTCTGACTCATTGGTTTATCCAAATGAAACCCTTCGACGTCTATCTCGTTGATGCAGATAGTCTTGATTTGGTTAAAAATTGAAGCTATCCCAAGATATAAAGTAAAAAACAGCCAAAGCGAACTAAAAAAATTCATTTCACTGCTGTAATGTGAATTTGAACGGATCATAGGTACGCCCTGATTAGTCACTTCAATCCAGTATGAAGGAAATCCGTTTTCTAAAAGGAAATTGTTCACATATTCTGAAAAATAGAAAACCATAAACAATGAAGTGGAAAATAATAACAGCATTGCTATAGATGCAATTTTCTTGACTATTTCATCATTGCCTCTAAGGATGAACAAAGTGCTTTCAGAATTAAGGATTGTGCCAGCTATTATTGCCACTCCGATATAGTAGATTACAAAATTGACCTGTTGTTTTGATTGGGGATTTACAAATACCACAAAGCAAAGAATGGATAGAATAACTCCTGTTTCAATTACATACAAGATTGAACTGTGGAAATCCATGAGTGACCTGATCCTTTCTCTTTTAAACAAAAACAAGCTGAGGAAGAACAATCCTGCAACCAAATAGAATGAGACAATCGTGCTGACAAAGAGAACATAGGAGAAATTTTCCTTGTCTACGAAAAAAACCATCCTTGCAAAAACGGTTTCCATGTAAAGAAGACATATCAATTGAAATAGATATACCTGTAGAAATTCCAATTTTGAACCCATTTATGAACCCACCAACGTAAAGATCAACCAAACAAGCTGCATAAGGGTATGGAATGTTCTCATCGTCTCAAGAAACTCAAACCAACCCCTTATTTGTTCAATCGATCTTAATGAACTGATACCCCCTGTTGCAATTGCTTCTCCACTTACCTTCGCCGTAAGTAATCCCATGATTCCTGTAAGCCCGATAACATAAAATCCTAATACAGAAATACCATCCCGGAAAATTTCTTTTATTTCTTCTCCCTTTAAGAGGGGAATTATCAATCCCCCAGCTATCGAATAAAGGAGATTAAGCATTTTCCTAAAGAACACATCATTGTTGACCAATGAGGGCAATATTTTCGGTGCCTCTTTCAACCAGTCGATAAAACTGAATCCGAACACTGCACTGCTGTGAAGAATTAGCATACTCAATGCAAAATCCGTTTTCAGTTCATTTTGAAGGGAGAAAAACATCAAGACGAAAAAAATCGTAAACATGAAAAAGGGCTGCAAATATAGAGTCCTAGTCGATCCCCAATTTTCATTGCTAAACCCACCAACACCAGAGCTTCCGATAATCCCATAATATAAGGCAGTTGAAAGATCAAGAAGACCATACGTTGCAAGAACCATCCCCGGTAATTCTTCAAACAAAGAAAGGGTTTCATAAGCAAAAGAAACCTGCGGAAGGAGGAAGAAATTGGTAATCCTGTAAATAACCTGACCATCAACCAGCACCTCAATCTCCAATGAAATGGTGACCCTCATTGAAAAGGCCTTCATGATTGATCCAGAGGTAAGAGAAACACCATTTTGTACCGCATTGGCAGTGAACCCAGGGATCAAGGCAGCCACTGTCTCGAGAATTGCATGTACAAATCCCATTAGACCGTTCATTGCCTCCTGCAAAATGCGCAATAAAACGTTGTCGGCAATGAACTGTCCCGCCGCCTTGGATGCCGGTTCCAAGCGGCACTGACGCTTGCCTTGACGGTAGAGACCACATTGGAGAGCCTTGCGAACAGCTCTGCCACAAGGTTGGTCAGGGTGTAGTTCTGTGGGATCAAAATCGGTGAATAACTTCGTTTACAGCCACAATAAAACATTCCATAAAATTTCATGATTCCTAAACTCCGAAGTTGCCAACCATAAGGAGACTTACTGGCAAAGTGGGAAACAACCCGAACAAGTGACCCAGTGCACCTACACTAATTTGGATCATGCAACGACTTCCTCTGCAGCATTTGCCCACATGACAAATTGTTGCTGTTTGCGATTAATCACCCTCCATCTATGATCAAACTATAAACAATTGAAGGAAAATAATATGTGTTCCTGAATGCTCCTTGGA
This sequence comes from uncultured archaeon, assembly GCA_964645535.1. Classification (GTDB taxonomy): domain Archaea; phylum Asgardarchaeota; class Heimdallarchaeia; order Heimdallarchaeales; family Kariarchaeaceae; genus WAKA01. The sequence goes on from CAZYCQ010000088.1 coordinate 7,117, forward strand.
CAGAACCAATGGCATGTCCAATCAGAAGTTATCATCACAGTCTCCTGAAATTTTGAGGAAACCTGGAGCGTGTCTGAGGTTTTCATGGCATTGAAAATCAACAGAACTGGATAAATTCAACCTATTCGGTACTTCTTTCCCCATCCTTTTAATTTAGTTTCCTGTCTTGATGCAAACTCTGCTGCAATTGCAAAAGGAAATGAAATTATCAGGTGGTAAATTATCCCTTCACTGGAGAATAATGTCTGTAAATCCCAATCCATGTCTTTAATTATCAAAAACAGAAATAAGAATGAAAAGGCAAAATAAATTGCACCAATGTCAAGAAAATCTTCATTGGAATTAAGAAGCGGCCTGAATGAAATTAGGATCACAAGGAACCCCAAAAATCCTCCAACAATAGTTAAAGGAAAACGAATGAAAAAAGGCTATCCCTGAAAAAAGTATACGAAGGCTCCAACTTCAAGCATCAAGATAGCAGTTACGACAAAACCCCCGTCTTCAACAGTTCCTGCCATCAGAAATCTTCCTACATCTTTTCTGAACAACCATGATGGGATTGCCAAAACCACAAAAATCCCCAACCCCATTAAAAAAATTCCTGAAGTTAAAATATCTGTGGGAATTCCAACTCTTCCAAAAATTGAACTATCATCATAAATACATTTGGAGGAACAAAAACACCAAGAACCAATGGATGTTCCTCATCCAGATTGACAAGTCTCTCCATCATCTAAATTGCCCGTAATCCTCTAGCAAAACCAGTCCCAACAGCAAATTGTATGCTCCAAGGACGGTCACATTTACCTCATTGAAGAAAATGGACACAATCACAGTTCATGTCAACCAGTTGCATTCATGAGGTTCAACTCAGAATAGGATACATAGATTAGTGCATTTACCGCAAGAAAATATTGATTGCATGAACCGAAGGAGAGCATCATCTCCGGGTTCCACTAAACAAAGTGTTTCATTAGGACAGATCATCTGGGCTCAAAATATGGATGCCAAAACCCTCAGCTTGCCTTCGAACCTCTTCCTCTTTCAAAACCCAAACAACCATTACCTGCAATTCCACGATAACCTCCTCACTTCGTTCAATAACCTCTTTCAGTTCAAGTAAGGAATCAATGTCCAAAAATGTTGGTGCTTTCGAGGTTTCAAACAAGAACAGCAAAGCCATTCCGTCTGCCTTGGGAGCAATGAACAAATGATCCGGTCTCTCAGGATCCATAATCCCTTGTAAGTAGATCTTCCTGAGATGTTTCAGATCCAATCCAAGCTCCTGTAATTGCTGAGTCATCAGCTTCAGCAAAGTTTCGGGTCTAAAATAAACATACCAAACCATTGAAAACGCAAACAGAATTGACACAACAGAATGGAACCCTTGGATTAAGTCAAATCCCAATACTTCCCACAAAAGGCCGTCAATTGACGATAGGACCCCTACTGCAATCTGTATCCAAAAGAAGTACTGCATGAACCAATCTCGGTTTCGAACAGGTTTTAGGAAAAAAGCAAGGTTTGAACCCAATAACACAGAGAGGATGGAAAGGATTACCCAATTTCCCCAAGCCGAAAAAATAGCTTCTACCAACCACGAAAATGTGATGTAAAAGAAAAACCAGTAAAACCTGAAATAATCAAGTTGAGAATTGGTGGAAAATGGTTTTCCCTGTTTTTCCGTTATATAGGGGATCATCCATTCAAAAAGTGCCAAGACGAGGATCAACCAGAGGGCGGAGAGTCGAGAATAGAAGGTGAAGGTCTCATAATGAAAAACCTGTCCAATCAACAGAGACAAAACGAAATAGCCGTAATACCGCCCCCTATAAAATGACCGTGCAAATTTTTTTGGATGTTGCAGGTATCTTGCCGCTAGAACAGCCAAGTAAATCAGCAGCCCCAACACAACCCCAAGGAAAACCAGCACTATTGAACGAGTAGAATTCGGAAAGTAAACCTCAATCAGTGTATTTAGCGCAGTTCCACTTGTTAATAGCATGATGCCAATATATCTTAGAATCGTCAGGTAAAGAATGGAAATTCCAATTACGGGAAAATAATTGTCGATCCAAGAAATTCCAACTCTTTGTCGTTTCAACTCACTCATAATCATTTTCACCCCTTAAAGAAATGTAATAAAGGTCCAACTAAAACTGAAAAATACAGCCGCAATGAAATCTAAAAGCAACATGACTACACCAATCAGTTTATACCTTATCCCCAATATGCTTAAAATAACATCTATTATTAAAAATCGCTGGTGTGGATTTGACATAATTTGATAAATGGTCTTTATGACCATTAAAATATTTACAATTACTATGCCATAGGAAACCAACTTTCTCAATAATTCAGTAGGGACGATATTTGGTACCTCTTGAACGACCAGTTCTGTTAACACCTCTTTGACCTTACTTCCCTTAATGGTAATCAAGTTGAAAACCATCAAAAATGCGTGTACATCCATGAGATCTGATATAAATCCCCCTGCTTTTGAGTTGAATTCCTCCTGCTCCCGTGCAGAATCAAAATTACTCGGATTGTTGGCAATATATGCAGTACCAAAAGGCAGGAAAATGTAATACCACAGCAGGGAGAAGAAGGAGGCAATGATCAATGGTAAGCCGGTGAGAATGAGAGCCCCTCCAATTGCCATGGCGGCGGCTCCATAGGCGATATCGAGCGCGATCAC
>CAZYCQ010000089.1:0-9660 GCA_964645535.1 uncultured archaeon
CATAAGCCAATGAAGGAAGGTGACAAAATTCAAGTGGGGAATGTTGTTGTTGAGGCTCTTGCCTCTCCTGGACATACCTATGAGCATATGTCATGGCTCATTCGGGAACAAAAGAATGGGCGAGAGATTGCCCTCTTTTCAGGAGGTTCTCTCATTGTCGGCAGTTCTGGACGAACTGACCTATTGGGACATCATCATCATCCCATTCTCACTGAACACCAATTCAAAACGCTTCAACGCTATAAGGGATTGCCTCGTGACTTGCCGGTTCTCCCCACTCATGGGGCAGGAAGCTTCTGCACATCTTTAGTATCCTCTCCCGAGCGTGTCACTTCGATTGGACAGGAGCTGCGAAGCAATCCCGCATTCAAAACCCAAACGTTGGAGGAGTTTGTTGGAATAGTAAATTCGAATCTGAGGAGATATCCGTCCTATTACAAATACATGGCCAATCTCAACCGGCAAGGCGTCCCTGTTTACCCGTCAGTCCCCCTCCCTCAAAAAATCTCCGCAGATGATGTCAATTCACATCTGAGCGATCTGATCATTGTAGACCTTCGAGATCGCATATCCTTTGCAAAGAAGCATATTGAGGGATCGATCAACATAGAGTTGACACCTTCTTTCGGGAGCTATTATGGATGGCTAATTCCCCTTGAAGGCAGATCGGTTCTAGTCTTGCCTGACCCTGTTGAAGAATCTCTGAATGAAGCCATGGTTCAGCTCTTCAGAATCGGTTTTGAAAACACGGTCTTTGGGTTCTTGACAACTGAAGATCTTGATGCCATATCAATCCCAATCTCAAAATACCGCGTGGGGTATGAAAATGAGCTCGTAGATCTTCTTTCTGCAAACCAGGCGCAATTCCTGCTCGATGTGAGGGATCCTGTAGAGTTCCAACAGGAGGCAATTGAGGGGAGCCATAACGTATTTTTTGCAGACATCCCTGAAGGAAAGAACCTCCCTGGGCTTGGGGATACATGCCCTTGGGTTCTTTGCGTTTCTGGAGAAAGATCGGCCGTTGCTGCCAGCCTTTTGGAACGCATGCAGGTCACCCCAATTCCTTTGGTGGATGGAGGTGTACCCACAACTCTCGCTAAATTGAAAAAATAATTGTTCAGTCTATGCTCTCATTTTTTTAAGAAAAAATCCAGAATTGTTGAATAATTTTTTTGTTATTTCAACAATTGTGCAACAAATTTTTAAATCTAGGGTCTGTCCTCGTTCGGGGAGACTCATGAAAGCTGTTACATTTTTTATGCCCTTAGTTTTGATCCTAATGATTGGATCATTGAACCCTCCAATTTTTGTAATTGGGGCTGAAATTAAACAAGAAAAAGTTCCAATAAGCTTTGAGCAAAGCTATTCCAAACAATTCGATAAGCTTTGGAACTTCACGCTGAACGTTCCCGACCTTCCAGAGTTTGTAAACACAAACCTCACTGATTTTACTCCCAATGGGACAACTGTGTTTACAGGAGATGATATTCTTTCACCAGTTTCCGGCTCATTTTTCAAGGTGGATGTAAATATCACTCGCCTTGAAATTATTGATGATCATGATGGAGGCCTTTCGGGTGCAGGTGAGATTTTTGTTGAAGGTCTTGCCAATGGTAACTACTCAAGATATCCAAGTATTGGAAATGAGTTCTCAATTAATAGCGGTGAAACAATTACCACGAATATCAACCTTTTATCCACTATCGCCAGTACCCTAAACGTCACCTTGGAAATTCGTGAGAGTGATACTGGCTCTGATGATTCTTTGGGATTGATCACTTTTGCCTCCACAACTTTGGCAAACACCACACTTACACTTACAACTGATATTGGTGATGCAATCGTTGACTTAACTATCACTGTTTATCCATATAGTTCAATAACTGCAAATGAATTTTTGAACGGTTACAAGCCGTTTCTATATGTGGATGATGAATCGAACACAACTGAACTTCCTGATCAAACCCTCGGTAGAATAATTCAGGGGTCGGAAAACGGAAAGAATGTTTTGGTACTTCAATATTATATGTATTGGGAAACTGAAAATGCACCACAGGACACATTTGAAACACATAAGAATGATTTCGAGGTGGTCTTGGTTTATTTGGATCTTGCCGACCTTTCTGAACCATATCGTGTGGTCTTCAATAGTTGGCAGTATACAGACTTTACTGATTTCCCTGCCGAAGATATACTTGTTCTTGACAAAGGTGTAACCACCCCCTCTACTGAAGAAAGTATTACTGTCATTGATAATCGATTACAACCTCTCCTCGGTAGTGTGGCTATCCAGAAGGCAAAAACTATGCCATTTGATGAAATCCGAAATTGGGAATATGATTCTCTCCTCAATTTACGTAAGAATGCATTGCGCACATCTCTGATGGGCTACAACACTATTGATCTCACAGTTGATACCAGTTACCACACCTTTGATCTTGGACCAGGTGGAACACAGTATGGATATGACTATCCCGTAGATGCTCTGACCGATGCCGTTCTCAAGGATTGGTTCCTCGAAATCAATGAAACTTTCAATCTTGGTACCAAAATTTGGTCTGCATTCGGTGTCGACGTACCAGTGGTTGCTCCGTTCACCCATGATGTAACACAGGTTTTTACATTCCCCTATCTTATTAGTGGCTACCACAATGTGGTGGAGGAGGCAGGTGCAATCACCCGTGCTCGTAATTCACAAGTCTTGATCAATCAAACTCTGACTGTAGACACGACATTCAGGTTTGAAGGAAATCTCGTAATTGATTATCTTTCTACTGCTCAGCCAGGATCGACAGGAAATATGAATATAACACTTGATCTGGATCCAAATAATTTCTTTGTTGATTTGGGCTATACCTACCTCATGAATACCTCCCTGAGTTACTTCTTCATCCAATCTGTCTTCCTTTACAACACGTCCCAGACCATGTCTCTAAATATTCCATTGGAGACTGTAAACAGTCTCCTTGATAGACTTGGTTATGGAAGCTATTCCATGGAAAATCAACCTCTTGCTTCTTTCGTAGAACTAGAACATTTGACCTTGAAGCCGGAGCTTGTAGGAACCATTGCAAACGGGAGTCTGAATGTGCAGCTATGGGGTATAATAACGAACCTGCTTAAGACTGCGGTTCCTGAAGCTATTGCTCTAATTGAATTGGCTGATCGATTGATAGATGCCCTTACATTAAGCATTGGTTTCCTATTGGAAACACTTGTCCGCGCTGACATTGCGATTGAAACTCCCGGAGTCACTGCAGGACTGACCAGTCTGGAATTTTCTGAAACATCCAAAACTGTGACTGTTCCGTTAACGTATGATTCCAATGCTGATTTATCTCAGGGTATCAGCGTCAATTTTTCGAACATCAATCTAGATATGGATTTCTCGGTGAATTGGGGCCTAGGTGTCTACTTTTCATTCCCGATCTCTAAATTGATAGAAAAGATCGAATGGGACATAGGCTCCTTCCCCTCCTTAACCTCTAATCTTGTCTCCTCAGAGGATCAAAAGACAGATCTTGATGTTGAGGTGCCGACAACATCCACGACTTCTTCAACCTCAAGTTCGAACCCCCCAACCTCCGAACCTACAACTCCTGTTGCCAGTGAAACTCCGCAAGAAACCACCGATTTCCTTGGCCTCGTTTTACTTCCAATCCCCGTGGCAATGATACGGAAACAGCGGAAACGATAAACTACAAATTAGTCCCTCAAAATCTCCCGTTCATAAACAAATCAATTCCCACAAAGAATTAAATATGAAAATTCTATTTGTATTCCTGTGACCGATCCTGTTGTCTTCTTTTCCGTGACTTTGGCAGGATTGGACATGCTTCTCAACATTTTCTATCTGCGCATAGTCATGAACATGTACCGGAAGGAGCCGTTTTCAATAGGGCGTCTTTTCCTCTGGTTTTTCTCGTTGAGAGTCATAATTGCCTTCTTGCAGATATTTGGGCTCATCCTGTTCCCGGAGAGGGAAATGCTCAGCGATATGGTTGCATTGGGGGGCATCCTTACAGGTTTCCTTGGCATCCTGATTCTTGAAAGCTATTGGTCGGATACTTATAATCCCAAAAGGTTGACATTGGGTGCAGTTTTGGGAACCCTTACTGTGACATTCATACTGCTTGCCCGCACTGATCCAATTGGAGAGGCCCTCAAGGCTGTGTTTCCATTCTTCATTCAGGTAAGTGTACCAATCTTCTTCTTTTTTGTCGGCTTCAACGTGTTTCTTCTCATTCGCCGGATGCTGCCCTATGCAAATACAGAACAGCGACGATCACTTCTGCTGATCCTAGCCTATTTTATTGTAGTCTATATCGGAGTTCCATTGCACGTAATGGTGTCCCTTTTGCTGACGACTCATTCCAAAGAGCCCCTGCCCGAATTTACACCGGAAAATTTTTTCATCTTTTCAGTCATTCCAAATCTGATTTACCTCCTAACTGACTTGCTGTGGTATCCTGCCTTGTTCAGGCACCGGAGTTTCGGATTTCTACAGATCCGGCGAATTGACTGGCTGGTCATTGCCACTGCCAATGGCACGGCACTTTACGAGTATTCTCCATCCGGTCAAAGGCCTGTTGAAGAAAACCTGTTCTCCAGTGCCCTTGTGGCAATGCATTCGGTCCTTGCAGAAATCACCCAGATCCAGGGGAACCTCAAAATGATACAGGTGGGCGATTTTTACATCATGATCCGACAAACCATCGATCTTTCTGTGGTAATCTTCACAAAGCATCCCACAAGATATTTGGAGGAAGCAACATCTGCCATCCTTCAAATGGCATCAATTTCCCTTGATCCAGATTCCATTGTGGTTCAGCATGACCTAATAGATAAGATGGTGCGATCAATTATTTACTATTGAACGTTGTCATGAGGCAACCTCTCCTTTCAAGGGTTGGCCTTTTTTCTCACCATATCCCTTGACAAGTCCATATCCTGCTCCGAGGGCTGTGCATGCCAAAATAACTGCAATCAGCCCCGTGGGAATGGTTCCGAGCCATCCAATAAAGGCAAATAATGTCCCTGCGCTCCAGTCAATTAAAAATAGACCTGCTTCAAGGATGAAAATGCCTGCCCAATAAAGAAGCAAAAATAGAAGGAAAATCCGCTCGGAATCTCCGAAAATAAGTTCGATAGGCAGGGCCACGAGGAACCCAAGTAATACCAAAATCCAAGACACTATCCAGATAAGGCCTAGGATTATCGGTATCCCCAAGGAAATGGCAATGGTCAGGAGCAGCCCTCCAACTAACCCTCCAATTCCGAAAATGATTAGTCCTGCGACTCTATTCGCAAGAGTAATTTGATTCATGGTAGGAAGAAGAATAATTTTAGACTTATAAACTCGGTATGCACAACCTATCGAATGTCATGGATGGTTACAATTCCCAAATCTCCATTGACCGTTACCGTCATCCCTTCTGTGAGGAATGAGGTATCCTCAAGAAGTACCGTTGGAATTTGCTCCACATTGTCTAATTTCTTGCTCGAAACAATTCCCTTGGGTTTAATTTTCAGTACAATGTTCTCTTCTAGAAGTGCAATACTGTCCTCTTCAAGCCTGTTCAGATCGTCTTCAGAATTGACTGCCACCAATTTTCCTCTGCCAATGCCTCCTGAAATTGATTGCCCCTGAATTTGCCTAATTGTGAGTTGGTAGTTTTTGGAGGCTGCAAGTCTCTCCACAGTCTGGAAGTTTCTGACGATTTCATACCGGTCCACCTTGATGACTACAAGGCTCACGCTTGGCTTGACAAAGAATTCCATATGAGGATTCTTCTTCAGGTATAGGTCGATATACCTCTTCCGTTCCTCATCAGTCATGTCCCTTTCAAGGCGAACCGTCCCATTCGCAGACACTGTCGTCGCTGAAAAGATCTCATCGGGCTGGTTGCTTGTGTTGTCCACAAAAAGGGAGACTCGCTGGTAGAGGTGCAAGTTCACGAATTTTCTCGTATGGGTCGGTGTAAGGAAGAACAGTTCTCCCAAATCCTCGCTGACTCCGAAGCAGACTAAGGTCGAATGGGGTGAATTATTGTGTATAGTTGTGAACACCCCGAAATGCTTGGTCTTTAATATCTCAGATAGTTGTTTCATCTCATCCATCTTCATCACCTATGTCAATATGTCGCTGATCACCCGTCCGTCCCTCATCTCAATGATCCGATCGGTCTTTTCAGCAACCCTGGGATTGTGCGTAATTACGATAAAAGTTGTGCCGAATTCATCGTTCAGGTCCTTGAGCAACCTGAATACGATCTCTGTCGATTCAGAATCAAGATTTCCTGTCGGTTCGTCCGCGAGGATGATCTTCGGTTCATTGATCAGTGCCCTGGCAATTGCAGTCCTCTGCTGCTGCCCCCCGGAAATGGCAAGAGCGTTCTTTCTTATCACATCCTTGAGGCCAACTCGTTCAAGCAGGTGGATTGCCCTCTCCTTTACTTCTCCCGGAATCTTCCGATGACGGATCCTGTACGGCATAAGAACATTCTCAAGCACTGAAAATTCAGGAAGGAGATAATGGAACTGGAAAATGAAACCAATTTCCTGATTTCTCACTTCTGCAAGCTGGTTCTTGCTTAATATGTCTGTTCGCCGTCCATTGATGGTCACGGATCCTCTCGTAGGCTTGTCCAATGTTCCAATGATATTCAGGAGGGTTGATTTCCCACTTCCCGATTGTCCAATAATACTATTGAAGGAATTTTCCTCGAACTGGAGGTTGATCCCCTTCAGAACCTTCTGCTTAACTTCCCGTCCATATTCCTTTTCTATGTCCTTTAACTCAATTACTTGCTTCATGATTCTCACCTAATTGTTCCTGATAACTTCGATGATCTCCATCCGCGAGGAACTGCGTGCGGGAAGGAGTGCGGCTGCCATTGAAGACAGTACTGATATGGCCATGGTCGAGCCCACAAAGGCTATGTCCAAACTGATGGTGAACGTTGTAGTGGCAAAGGTGGTAAACCCAAAAATGAGAAACTCCGCAATGCCTGCTCCTAAGAGTGATCCAAAGAGGCCAAATAAGAACCCCTGAAAGATAAAAATCTGTGCCGCACGCCTGTCTGTCATGCCCATTGCCTTAAGTATGCCCAATTGCCTTGATTTCTGCAAAACGGTAATGCTCAGGATGCTTGCGATTGCAATGACCACCGAGAGCAGAACAAATGTCTGAATCAAATTGGTCGAGGAAGACTGTGCCTGCAGTCCCGAAAGCAACTGCTGATTCTGCTCCTTCCAGTTAAGCACCGTTGCAGCATCTCCGATCTCTGCCTCCAGCTCTGATGCCACAGTGTCTGCCATGAAGGGATCCCGAATTTGTATCCCCACTGAAGTGATGCTGCTGTTCAGTATGGCGGTGGCACCCTCCATCGGCATGAGTACCCATTGCCTATTCAGCTCTGCCACTCCAATATCAAAGATGCCGCTGACGGTTACGTTCCTTCCAATCCCTTGGATTCTGGGGTCTCGTGTCAGTTCCAGCTTATCACCTATCGAGAGGTCAAGTTCTTCTGCAAGCAGCGACCCCACAATCACCTCATCACCTGTCGGAGCATTCCCCGTAAAGTTGTCATAGAACCGGTAGATGCTGTTTGCCCGTTCCAAGGGCATTCCCCTGAGAAAGGCCACATCCGGCTCCTCCTCTCCCAAAATGAAAACTCTCCCTTCAATGCTCTCCGCATACTTGACGACCTCTGGATGGGAATCAATCACCGATTTGATTCCGGGCCAATCGTCAAGCTCCGTGGTGTTCATCGCAGGGAGAACGCTGATGTGGGGCTGCCGCCCAATGGTGTCATTCAGTAGTGTCACTTGAAGACTCTGAATGAGGCTTCCGATGAAGATGTTCACCGCTATCCCAATGGCAAACCCAAAGACGATTAGTGCGGTTTGTCTCTTTTTTGATGTGAAAAATCGCCATGCGATTGATATTGTCAACATTATTTCTTTCCTCCTTTGCATCTGAGGCCATCAACAAATACGGTCAGGGACTTGCGCAACTGTTCCATCAATACGGGACGGTGATGCAGGCTGGTTGTGGCAAAAGCTCCCTCAATTAGTGCAAGAATAGATCCGGTTGCAACCGTTGGCTCCAGCCTCCTTTCTATCTCGCCCAATTCCATCGATCTTGAGAGCATGTCCACGATTGGAAGAAAAACCTGTTCTCGAATTTGGATGAACAGTTCCTCCCGCATTGGTGTCGACAGCTTCGGCATGTCCTGGTGCATCATGCTAATTAGGCTCAGGGGGTAATGCTCATCAAACCATTCTGCAATGCGGTACAGCTTCTCCTCCAAAAGAACCTGCAGACTTGCAGTCTCCTCTACCATCTCCCTGAAGTTTTCAAACAATCTCAGGATGGAAGCTAGATAGATTTCCTCCTTACCGCGGGGAAAATGATGGTACAATGATGGTTTACGGATACCGACCCTTTGGGCAATGTCATTCAGTGAGACTGTAGCATAGCCCTGCTCTTTGAATAATGTCGTTGCCACATGGATGATGTCATTGCGCATTTCTGACCTACCTATCGTTAGGTAGATTAATATATGCCCTATAAATCCTTTTTCAAATGTATCAAATTTTATTTCCTGGAAGATCTCCTAATGATTGCCTATTGGATGGAATCATCTGATAAAATTCCGTCATTTTTAAAAATTAATTACGGTTGACTTGCTGTATGGACTACCGAAAAATCATCCTCATTGTTGTCGCACTTATACCGCTATCCGAGCTGGTTTCAAACCTTTATGGACTCTTTTTTGCATTGGAGAGCTATGCGGCTACTGTCGGAATTTCCGCAGCGGATGAACGAATCCGCTTAATCATCCTATGCGTCTTGGACCTTGCTGCAGGTGTTCCACTTTTGCTCTTCCTTAAGGATGCTGGAAATCGGCAAATGCCAATGATTTCCCTTTTCGGTTTTGCGCTGTATGCACTCTACCAAATTGTCAGTGCATTCGTCCAGCTTGAAGGGACGGCATCTTCCATTGCGCTTTCTGGAGGCATTGCGTATCTTCTCATAGGGGTGCTTGGCTTCTACATTTCTAAGAGAATTAATCAATTTCCCAAAATTGCCTAATGCTTCTTCTTGAAATTTCAATTATTCATTTTCAGCTACCTCTTGTCCTCCTTTTAAACTTAAAATGTTACATAACTTCAAGAATTGATGTTATTTCAATATACTGGGGCATGCTGCCAATCAATCAAACCTTGGCAATATTGTATACACATCCGACTAAATGTTATTATATGGGGGAAACTTCCAATAGTTATGGCTCAGACTTCCATGCAATATTCCGATTTTAAGAGCTTGAACTCATTTACCTTTCCCGCAATCCGTGGGGTTCAGGCTGGTCGGGAATTTTACATTGTCATGGCACAACTTCGGCAAATTCCTCGTATCTTCATGTTTGATGAACAGGAGGTCCCTCCCGAGCTTCGTGCACAACGAGTTCTCAATAAAGCAAGAATTCCCAAAATCGTCTCATATGTCCTGAATAATAAAGATAACTATGTTTTTTCTGCTCTTACTGCATCAATCGATGGTGAACCAATTTTTCATCCATTGGGCGAAAATTCCCCTATCGGAAACCTTGAAGTCCCAATGGATGCTACCTTGCTCATAAATGACGGTCAGCA
>CAZYCQ010000090.1:0-9621 GCA_964645535.1 uncultured archaeon
CGATCGGTGATTGATAAATGGGAGCCCTCTGTTCATCAATTATAGACAAAGAGAGGTCATCTGATCCCAGCAGGTAACCGAAACCGTCTTTGTCATGTGGTAATGTGATTTGGGGAAGATTTGTGGATTATAATAAAACCCTCGTTGAGAGGCATGGAGCGTTCTCATTCAGCCCAAATGGTGATGCCCTGTTTTCAACAGCTTGGATATTTTACTCTGTTGAAGAACTCAATTAAGTTTTCTGGGGCTGTCTATTCGTCTCGAAGGATAGAGCAGGACGATCTTGGAGAGGGGATCGCTCTTGCGATGGTGGTAGAAATGACCTCAGATGGTGAGGGGGGGAAGCAATAGGCTGAGGCAAACATCTCTGCATAAGCGTTGTCATAGGCAGTCTTAAGGTTTATCCAACCCTAGCCCAGACCGAGTTCCCCCAAGCCGATCCGTAAGAACTAGGTATGAAGATACTCCGGGCTCCCGGATTCAATCGAGAATCTCCGGAATGATCCACCGATCCAATGGCAAACCATTCCGGATACAACTGGGGAAAGAATGTATCCCTTGTTGAAAATCCTAAAAGCTTGGTATAATAATAACTATTGTTTCCAGCAGCACTAATGAACACAATTCCTTTGGAATTCAATTGGCGAATCGCATTCACATGAGAGGAAGCAAAGGAATTTTCATATACTGGCTGCATCCCGCTGGTGGGACAAAGTGTCGCAGAACGCATCAGCTACTTGGAATCTAGGGCCACTAACCAACTAAGGCCATTGGTGTCCTGAGTAGGAGCAGATCAGCTCATCCACGAGCCTCTGCAATGGATTCGAGCTTGGCAAGAAGGAAATCGATGTTTTCAGCCAATGGAACCCGGTCAATTCTTTTCCAGAGCCCTTTTAGCTTAAGAAGGGACACAGACACGATGAAAGAGGATGGAGACTTGTGTTCAAGATAATGGAAAGCCATGCCACCTCGGATGGTTTGATAATAAAGCATCAGTTTATTCAACTCCAAAAGGTTTTGCCGGGAGTTGTCTGAAGAAGACAATGATTCCACTTTCACCATCCAATCCACCAAGTTTTCATCCACATTGGCTCTCATCTGTTCTGAATGGAACCATATGGATAAAATCTCCTTGAGGAATATACAGAAAACTTCTTCATTGGTTTTGCAATTCTCCAACAAGGAATGTATTTTGGAAATTCTTTCCGCAGCTAAAGGAACCAATACACCTTCAAAAATTTGATCCCGATCAGCAGGATATCCGGCAGCAATCATTATTCGTTGGTACTTTGGACTGAGCTTCCTGAAAAGAAGCCCAAACATACCCTGAGTGTACATTGCCGCAAGAGATTGCAATTCCACGACCTCCTTTTTTCGTAGTGAAAGGTTCTGGAATTCCTCTGATTCAAATTTCGACAACTCAGACAACGATATTGGAATGAGATTAGCAAATTTTCTGTTGGAGAAGCTTGAAATTGGTAAACTGCCAAAAAGATCATTGATCTGCCTAGAAGATAAGAATATTCCGGCATGAGGCAATAAAACAGTCTTCAAGTTGTTCCTTTCCATGAAAACTTCAATACTGCGGATAAGGAATTTGGATGGATCCTCCCCATCGTCATTCCCAATTTTTTCCCCGACGGTATTGTCATCGTTTGTCTTACTTTGGTCGTCAGCAGGAATTGAATCGAGTTGGGGACGAAGTATTTTGTCTTTGGATAATTTCTTGGAATTTTCTGAAATTGCATCGGCCATCGAAGAATTATGGTCACAAAACGAATCAGGTTGTTTTTCTTCAACCAATTTCACCCCATTGCCTTGATTAGGAAGAAGGTAAGGGTCAAACCGATTCTCATAGGGTTTTAGATTGAAATAGTCAACATGAACCCTGATGGCCTCTACACCATTTGGATCAAGGTACAGAACAGAAGGAATCCGCCGATCCCTGATTTCTTCTTCAGGAAGGAACTTTTGCACTTGGAACTTCCCCAATATCAATTGATGGAAGCGATGCATGTATGACCAAGATTCCTTGAGACAAAGAACGATTTTCAGATGGGGGAATTCTGAGCGGATCACATCAAGTCCATTTGATCGAAGAAGATGAAATGAGCAGTCAGGATCTTGAATAACCAGAAGGGAATACCGGCAGTGGTATAGAACTGCTACCTTCAGCATGAGATACGCTTCGAAGAGCATTTGCCGAGGTCGTTTACGGCATATTTGATGCCAAGCATGCCCGAAATGCTCTATGGGAAATTCAGAATTACCATCTAAAATGGAAGAATCATCAATTTGTATAAACCCCAGCCGTATCCATCTTCGATCTTTTTCTGAAAGACCGGCAAAGGCATCAGGATCATTAAGGGATTCAATGAGTTTGCTGAACGGATCCATGAACAATTGTCTCTCTTTTCTTATTGTCGAGATGAAGTTGCGAAATGAAACCTGAAATTCTTCAATACCAGAGATCCTCGAAATGAATTTTCCGAACAGAGTCGCATCTCCTCCACATTCATCCAGCATCTTATGAAAATCCAGATGATAGGTTGCAAAGTCAAGATGTTTTGGAGAGCCTGCATTTAAAGGGAACTCGCCAAGAAATAACATGCGATCCCGATATTCTCCAATCGATTGATGAAGCCATCCGTCAACATCCCATTTGGAGCCATGAACCAAAATCGTTTTCCCATCTGTCAATCCATATCGTTTGTTACCTGAGGAAAACAAATAGGGAGAATGACTAAAGCTTGAAAGAGGCACTGCATGAGAATCGGGGATCACCGTTTCGGGAAACAGCACCTTCAGCTCTGTGGAAAGACGGTCAAGCACGGCATTGCGGAAGCTAAGAGGGATCTGCCACTTTCGATTCCGTTTGAAGAACATATCAGGCGTGATGGCAAACCACGGATGTTGTTTCATTGACATTATGCAACCACGAATGTTTGCACGCGGATAAAGTCCGAAGAAACGTCGAGAATTTCTTGAAACCGTTTTGATTAGTTTCTTTATGTTGTCGTTTTCCGTTATATGCTTTCGTTCATGGTAGACCCCAACGATGATGATACCTGCCTTATATTTCAGGACACGAATGGCATGCCCTTGACGATAAAGAGAAAGAACTGCGCCGATATAGTTCCGTACCTCTAGATGTCTTAAATTCCTGACAACAGTCTCCCTATGTTCACCTTCCACGGGTATTGCCCTGCCTGTATCAATGTCAAACCTGCTTCTTCTCAGATATCGCAGTTGCCTTTCATTTATCAGTCGCGGTGTGAGTTTGATAAATGGGATGACATACAGAAAATTAAACTCCATGAACGTAGCATGTCGAACCATTACGCAGTTTTCAAGTTGGACGATTTCCATGGAATAAGAAAACTAAATATGCTTATAAAGTTGGTAAGAAATAAGATGTGGATCCAAGGTCGGAATCTAGCCTTCCGAAATTCCTTCTGCATCAGAAGAAACAGGCATGTCTGAAAAAGCCTCATCAAATTCTTCCGTTCCTTTTATAGACAAGGGTTCAAAAGTTGATCCTTGAACAGCTTTCAGGCTCTCATCGGGTTTTTGGAGATGTCCCTTCTTCCTCATCTCCAAGGGTACATTCCATATGAAATCATCATTTTCTGGAACCTTATCCTTCCAAATAGGTGTTTCAAAGATAAAGGAACCGGAAGGGGATACGGAGACTATAGTTGCAGAGTCATCTACAGAAGGAAATGGAATGCCGGTCGCAAATTTTTTGTAGGAAGAGTATGGCTCAATTACAATGTCACACCCCTCATGGAAACCAAAAGAATCTGACGATACAGAAAAAATAGTTAAGCCGTGGTTAAATTCAGCAGGAAGGTTGTCCCGAAACCAAATCTGCGCCAGTTCTTCCATGGCATCAAGGAAGGGAATTGAAAGGGAATACGTGTGATATCCAAACATCCTGAGTTCATGAAGAACCAAACCAATTGCAAGCACATGAAGCGGATTGGCAATGGAAGCGCAATCAAGGGCGATCCAACCTCCCTTCCTGAATGGGATGTCCGGATTGGAGAAAAAGGGCAGGGTCAGGATTTCCTCAAATTCATTCAGAAAGTGGCTCAATTGATGTTCCGAAACATTCACCTCACTCAAAAGCGGTGAACCCACCAATTGGCGAAAGGTACCAATATGTTCAAGGCCGGGACTGTTAAGGTACTCAACCAAAGTCATGGCAGTCTGAAGGATTCTCAGCGGTGCGCCCATCATTCGAGTCCAAGCCATGAACACCTTTATCCCAAAGGAGGGATCCCTCCTCATGATACCAAGCAGATCAATCCCAAATTCTTCAACGGAAACCGTCCTCACTCCATCATAAGTTTGAAAGAATTGGACATCCTTCGTCACGAAAACATGATTGGAAGGAAGATAGCCCGATTCCATCAAAGGGAAATGAAGAGCATCAGTGCCACCCCTCAGCAAAATTCTTTCTGCCCGCGGGATTACCAGCAAGTTGCCTTGAGGATCATATCCCAAAGGAAATCCATCACCAATGTCTGAGGGGACAGAAGGTCGACCACTAGGAAGATGTTCAGAGATCACCATCAAATCGAACAGGCTCACCTGAACAATACATTGCTTCGGCAGGAATTCCAAGGTCTTCAAGGGATCTATACTGAAAATGGGAAAACCACGGCAATCAAAGTCAGAAATTCTCCTCACCATCTTTTTCAGCCTACGAGGACGAACCATGAAGGGACAATAGACCCTAAGATCCGTGGCAATCTCTGAGAGAGGAAATTCCTCCAATGAAGTAACACATACGGCAATGACCAACTGCCGGTATTCAACATGTCCCCCAAGAACCAGAAGATGAATGGTAAACCTAACACGCGGACTGTCAAATCTCTCCTTGATCTCAAGAAGGGAGGCAATGAGCTCATTCAAGCTTTTGGCCAAACCAGTGGGCACAATGCTTCCATCCGGGTTGATCCGGCATGAAGTCCGCCTTGAAGGAAGCGAGAGGTTCGAGAAATCCGTCAGGAAAAGTCGAATGAAAACAGACCGGTCCATGCCGTTATGGACATATCCAACCTTCATGCTATAGTCATCGGAAGAACCTGATTTCTTTCTGAAAAGACCCATCATGAACAATATTGGACTTAGCTATTTAAACCAGAAACTGAAAATAAACCAGAAACTGAAAAAAAATGATCATCCCATCTTTTTATAGATAACATAAACCATTCAGTAAGAATGCACGGAAGATATCTGTTGCCAGATCATGAAAGAATTGTCAAGAAGCTTCAAAACCTGTCCAAAGGAGCCGATATCGAGCTGGTCTCCTGCCAGAACCATACTGAACGTCCATACCACCTGGATATCAAGGGCGAACGGACAGAAGAACTGGCCAACTTCCTCTCCGATGCAGGTGCAGTTCCGCTGGATCCGTTCATGGAGTGGCTGCATGACTGCCAAGGAGTCACCATTCTTGAAATCAAGAATAAAGCACCACAGAAGACCACGGAGAGAAAACAGCCAGAAACATTGGATCTTGACCCGTTCACAAAGGCAATTCTGAACTCATATAGACGCAAGAAGCCATTGAAGGAGACAACAAAGACCTACCCTGACCGAGGACCAAACGCCCATGCCCACGCACTCCCCTTTCTTCCCAAAATCCTGAAGAAATTCCAAAAATTGCAAGCATTCGACAGCCATGCCATCCAAAGAACCCTTTTGCAGATCTGGAACGGATATTTCCCTTTTGAACCACGTCCAAGACAATGGCCATTGATTGAGAAAGTGCTCCAAGGATTCATGACACCCCTTCATGACCAATGCGACCATGGAGAGGGAATAATCCTTGATGCACCTACAGGCATGGGAAAGACATTGGTGTCCCTTTCCGCACTGATGATGAGAAGAGGATTGATGAGAAAACCGCCCCAGATACTTGTCTTCGTAAGGACACATACCCAATACCATCCCATCATCCGTGATTGGATCAAAATAGAGAAAAGAAGACTGGAAGCACCATTCAACATTTTTGCAAGAGGAAAAGGAATAGATGGATTGGGAAGAACCCTCCTTCTCCCCCTCCTTCCAAAGGAACGCCTTTGCAGACTGACGGAACTCACCGCGGGGCGTCCCGAAACCTGCAAGGGATGTCCGCTCTATGATCAGGGAAAAGCATTCAAGCAGAACTATGGCCAACCCCAATATCTCAGCAGGCTGTTGAAAAAGCTTGCCAAACTCCTGTTCGAAGGAAAGGATCCCATGACTGCAACGGAGGAAGTTTTGGAGAACGAACCGGGATGCCCCTACCTCCTGAGAAACGCCATGCTCCATGAAACCGACATCGTCGTCCTCCCCCATGCATTTCTCAATCCAGACCTGTTCACCCTTCTCTCCAATCGATTGCGATCTTCCGTCAGGAATCTGCTCATTCTGGTCGATGAGGCCCATCACCTAGCATCCCGCTACCTGGATGAGCAAGGCACACCACAGGACAAGGACATCTCCCATCTGCACCAAGCCGCATCAATCATCCTCCAGTCGGGTTCATTCATTTTCCCCCATACCTACAGGGCATTGTTCATCAGCCATGCAACCGTGTTCCGGGATCAAAAGGGAAGCCGCCTCGCCCGGAGTCCACAGGTAAAATGGTTCAAGGTATGCCTTCGGGACCTGAACAGTGCAGAAGACAAGAGGGAAAATCCCATGACCTTCCAGAGATACGCCGAAGCCATCCTCAGGATCACCCACTTCGCCAAAGGACATACCTTGGTGGCAACCCCGTCCTACCAGTTCCTTGACCGGTTGGCGGAAGCCCTTCCCCATACCCCCTATGTGGAACATCCAGAAACCACCACCGACGAGTTCAACCACCTGCTCCACGAAAAACACCGGAAGACTGCACTCGTGGTGGCAGGAGGAAAATTCGCAGAGGGAGTCGAATGGACATCGGACGGAAGAAGCCTAGTGGATCAGGTCATTTTTGCAGGCATACCCTATCTGCCCCAGACCGACCAAACGACCTTCAGAAAACGCACCGAAAGGTTATGGGAAATCTACACCAACGCCACCTGCACCAACGGCTCCCCACCTTCCAGAAAGACATTCCAACTCATCAAAAGTGAACTCAACCGCACCATCCCGTTCCTGCACAGAATTGACCAGACTGTCGGAAGAGCCATCCGTTCACCCCAAGACACCGCCCAGGTCTGGTTCATCGACGATCGGCCATCCGAGCTGCTCCAGTCCTTCTACAGACCGTATACGCTCCATAATCTGTCCCCTGCCAACTTCTCCCACCTTCTGCCGCCAAATCCATACCTTGACCAGAGGTTCCGGCACTAGGTTTTTTTGATGCACCTCCGATTCAATGTTTTTAAAGCTAACATCCATCTACAGATCACTCAGTCGAGTACGTCCACCCGGACATCGAGGATGGGGAACCGCACAACCCCGTCTGCAAGCGACCCACAGACCGGTTGCATCCGTGCTCCGCAGGTCGCGGACAAAACGACCCTCGCCGGGAAAACGGCAGGATGCCCGTCGAGTACTCCCCTGCCCCCGCAAACTGGACGCGGGTAACAAGAAGCCTTAAAGGACCGCAACGGTCCAACCTCTGCGTGTTGGACCTAGACCGGTCCAGCGCGTACTGAGGTGAACAAGAGAAGCGATCATCATGAAAAAGCAACACAATCACTCAGTACCGGAATATCTCACATTTGACGTGGGCGTGAAATTCCAGTCAATCGAGGACAAGAAAGCCTTTACCAGAAGAGTAAGGGAAGTTATGGAAGATTGCATGAAAATGGCCAATGATCCGGAAGTCCAACTGGAACTCTACGATTTTTTGGTAAAGGTAAAGCAAGAAGGAAAATTAAGGTGTTCAAGAATGCAACGCAACGCGTTCATTGAACATCTTTACCATAACGGCTTTGCTCACTACAATCCATATGCAATGTACCATCGATCCACAGTGACAATACTTCTTCAGGCAATCAAGACTCAACTCACCTTCAAATCCTATATTGAAATCCATAAGGCCAAGAAACCCGGAGCGTTCGCAGAATTCCTAATTTTTGGTTATTCCAACACCATTGCATGGGATATCTGCAACAGGGAAGGCGTGTCTTGGAAATGGGTCAAGGATTTCTTGATCGGGGTGGGACGAAAATTGAAAAAGCCTGAATTGAATTTCAACTATGACCCGCATGGATTTGATATTTCATTGCGGCTATGGTTCCGTTCTTTGAAGAAGGGAAAGAAAAAGTTTCAGAAGGAATACTACGCCAGGGCGGAAACTATGATCCAAAATCCCAGGAAAGTATTCTCCTTAGTCAAGAAATTCATCGAGAAGTACGGAAAACCATCTGAAAACAAGGACATTCTATTGAACATCCTGAAAGGAAACTATCCCGACAGGTATGTGTCAAATTTCTCGTCCTTGATCGGCCACCTGTTTCAGAACGTAAATTGTAGCTTGCCCAATTTTATTGTTGAATTCTCTAATATGCCCATTTTATTTAGTTGGGGTGGAAAAGCCGCTTATTTCTACCATGAACCAAAAATTACCGACAAAATCAAGATGGGCTTGCCAATTATCCTCAAAACACCTTATGCAAAAAGGAAAAGGAAAATGGCAGTGGTTGAACTCAAAATTAGAGAATATATAAGAGATTTGGTGAAAAGAGGTGCGGAATTTTCCCATTTCATCCTTTCTCTTCGCAGATCGGGCAATCTTCGCGTACAGGTGGTTCTTAAAGACAGCCCAGTTCCTATTGCCAGACCCATTCCGATTCAGGTCAAGAAAACCGATATCATTGGTGTCGATCTGAATAGAATGGGAAAATACATGGTCTCTTGCAATGTAGAGCTACCGATTGAAATCACTCAGGAATTTGAAAGGCTTGGTAAAAAATACGAGGTCTATCTTGAGGAAATCAGTCACCTTCATCCGCTTCATCCCAATAGGAAAATCCTTTACGGAAAACAAAAGGAGATACGGAAAGTGGCTCATAAGTTCGCCGCAAGAGTAATTGCATCCCTTGTGCTGGCTGCTGATGCTAAAATCCTTGTGACTGAAAGACTCAAAGGTATTTCAACCAAGGGCAAAAGAGGAAAGCTGGCAAAAGCCATAATGTCCATGGGAAAAGACAAGGTCATAATGGATGCAGTTGCAATTTTGAAAGGATGGGGAAAACAAATAATACTTATTCAAGCTCTGCCTTGGAATGTAAAGTTTTCAACCCATCACCAATGCGGAGGAAACCTTATTCGCAAAAGACTATGGAACGTAGTACCATGTGACAGGTGCAATACGATGGTGAACACCCACGAAAATGCTGCCAAACTCCTAGCGGACTATGGAAAAAACAAATGTGAAAAACAACACCAAGCATGAGCAAGCAGAGCTCACAGATCTGCTACAGCAGGATTGGGCTCATTGAGCCCCTTTCCTCCTGCTAAAATGAATTTGATTTACACGTTTTCCTGAAAAAACAACAAATTTATCACACACCATTTTCAACATTTATAAACTTAACTTTCATTTAGAGTATGCTCTTCGAGCATTGGCGTTTGCCAATCGGAATGCAATGCATTCCGCCATGCGGCCCATATACTGGCTGCATCCCG
>CAZYCQ010000091.1:0-8988 GCA_964645535.1 uncultured archaeon
CTGAAGTCTGCACCAAGCTTCCAAGTCTTGATGACATAATCCTCAAAGGCTTCAGGGTCTCGAACAAAGAGGGGAACATATTTCCTGATTGCCTCGAATTGCACCATCAGCGGTAACTCGTTGAGTACCGACACGATGACCGGTTCAAACCTGAGCAGGTCGGAAATGGCAATGGCCAAATCTAGCTTCGCCCATTTTGAGGTTGAAGGGGTGTGGGGATCCAGATAAACGAAGATATCGAGATCGCTCCACCAACCTTCGGTTCCCTTGGCAAATGAGCCACCAAGAAATGCGAACTGCAAGCTTTCCTCTTGCCGGAAGACAGGATGGTTTTTCAGGGTTGCGACGATGTCCTCTAATGAAGGGCTCACAGATGGGAATTTCCATGGGATAATATATCTTTTGTGTCCAAGAGAACAAGGCAAGGAGAATTCAGATTAGGAAAACAGATACATAGGATCGTTTGGCCACGAACAGGTATCTGCGATGGTTTCCCTTGATCCTCTTGTCAGCAGGAAATTTCCTGTTCCTGTCCCACCTCCTCATTGTTGTGATGGAAACTCCTAATAGTCTTTGCATGTCCAATACCGATATACATAGTTTGGTCTGATAGAACGCATTTGGAAAGGTTTGGCTAGATTTTCGACCACTTATGACTTATGGTATTCTCCATCTTGATCAAGGCGGATTAGGAGGGATTGTCCACGGATGATCGAAGCTTGGGCTCCAAGAAGGTCGATTTACAAAAATGGCTAAAAAAAATGTGCCTGAAACTTTTGACAATTGATGCCTTTCACAGATTTTGCTATTAAAGCAACTAAGCCAACTCAAGGGACGATAATTCTTCTCTTGATGATTGGCAATCCTTTCCAAAAATTTGCAATCTTACCTGATTGGTGCAAACACATAGACGATGGAATGTGATGAAGTATCCTTTTCGACAATATCGAAGTTCAATTCTCGAATGAAGTCATCAAAGTACTCATGTTTAAGTATTAATCCTATTTCCTTTAATTTATCAAGGAAGTACTGCATCCTGTAAAGCTGAACCCACCTTATCCCTAATAAATCTTTATGAGCTACCGGATGGAAATCTAGCTATGGTTCACGTAGAAGAACTTGAGCAGCGCGGTACTCGAGATCATTTCCACAATTCCGTAAATCACTGCAGGTAGGGCTGAAATGGATGGGAGGTTTACCGAGAACACGAGAGTGGCTGCGACGGCGAAGTCTCTCATTCCGATTGAGAAGACGGATGCGATTCGGTCTTCTTTTTGCATCAACTTGCCGCTGACATATCCGATGCCATAGCCTAGGGAATTGAGCGTTAAGGCACCCACAACGAGCTTCGGGATGAGAATCCTTTCTTCAATGATGAACGATGCATTTTCAGCTGACGCGATTGCGATGAGCAGCAGGACACAGATGATGGCGACGTTGGTGAATACCGTAGAATATTGATAGGTTTTCTTACCTGCCAATCGGCGTATCAAGAATGAAAGGATCATGGGTATGGTGATCAATTTCAGGATTTCAAATCCTAAATTCCAAGGGTTGAATGTGGTCTGTATCCCCAGAAGCTTGATAATAAGTGGAATGAACCCCATGCCCAGAATGGCTGACAGTATCAGGACGAGAACCGCCAGAGCAACATTTCCTCCTGCAAGCCGGGTCTGTACCGGTGCCACGAATTCAGGTGTGACAGCTCCAATGAGGGCGAATCCAATGATGAGGTATGGATGCAGTCCCAGGAGCAGTGCGATTGCAAATCCAAGCAGCGGCATCAGGAATTGAATGGTGAAAATGATGGCTATGGATTTTGGGCTGACAGAAAGCAGATGCTCTGCTTCAATATTCAGGACAATGCTAAAGACCATGGTGGCGAGCAGGAATTCGGAAAGTGGTAACAATATCGCGATCTTGGGGAATACCAGTCCAAGAATGACTGATAGGATCACCCACATCAGATAGTGTTGATCAAGGACATCCTTCACGTTCTTTTCTGGGGAAATGGGAAGATAAATGTCTGGATGGAGGGGGCAATCGTTCAAAAATAAGGGTCAGTAGCATAGCATCACCGGATTGCCGCTATTGCCGTAAAAGGTGCCGACCTGTCTGTCCTCACCGACAACTGCCACAAAGGGGTCTGATGTGCCAAGAGGATACGTTTGGAACCCATCAGTCAATTCAAACGGAACATCATACAAGGGAGTTGCAATCAGGAACTCGTTATCCTTGAATTCAATCGGAATGGAATTTATCCAGAAGTTGCCTTGTACTCTGAGTCTTCCGACCTCGTTTCCGGCACTGTCAATTGCCATCACTGACAGGCGGTTTCTGTCCCCATTCCATGTGATTTCCTCCACCTCCTCTCCAAACGGCATCTGGGTATCAGATCCTGTTATGGTAGAGGCGATGAAGATCCCGTTTTTCTCGAAAGTATTGACTCTGTTGCTGAAAAACGGGTTGGGAAACAGTTGATGTACCGATGAGTTTGCGGACACCGGGTCTAGCAGCGTAATGGTGTTGTAATTGAAACTCGGCATGAATATGAGGAACCTGTTTTCTCTGGTCGTCAATTTCAAGCTGCTGGTTTCAACTGTTTCGGGGATGTTCAATGGCAAGACACTGGTAAACTCTCCCGAGTCGGCATCTAGGGTCACAAAGGACCATTCTTCGACGAATATCCCTTCTGTTGATGGTCTTTCCCTTGACACAATGAGGGCAACTGCCGTGTCATTAGCCTTGATGTCATGGATCACTGTGTCATTGGGGAGATAGGAGATCCATTCAAGTCCTTGAGAAATCTTGGCAACAGTGTTTTCATTTCCGCTTTTTTCAAGATAGTTTCCATTTCCCGTTTCCGGAAGGAAGTAAGGGACTGCAATAAACTCTCCTGTGTCGTCAAAGGCTACCATTCTGTAGTTTTCATCTAGGTGTGGCCATGTAAGCACAAAATCGAGCTCACCGTCACTATTGAGCTTCAGGACATACCCGACGTTATTTCCTTGCTGAACCGTGAGAAAGTCCGTACCCGTTGCGTACATGAGCAGACCTCCATCTTCGCTAATTGCGAAGGACATAAACTCAATATATTCTTCGTGCGGTGCTCCTATAATCCGTGCCCAAAGAAGGTTCATGTCGGCAGAGAACTTTGCAACTGCATAGATCGAAGAATTTGCATTTACAGGAATCGGAGGCAAGGTGGTTACATAGGGATAGGTGCTGTTCACTTCATCGAAAGAGGAAGGGGTGAATATGACAAGGTAAACATTTCCTAAAGGATCGAAACCGGAAAAGACTATTTGATCATTATCGATATAATCAAGGGAGCATCCCCCAAATTCAAATGATGGAATGAGAAGAAAAAAGAAGGATGCCAAAATCAGAATCGTGAAGATGAAACTTAGGATGATCCATGTTGAGATCATGCCGACATCAAATCTTCCCATGGATGGATTTTCTCATTTGTAGTTGAAAAAGGTTTCTTGGCAGTTTTCAACTGATGAGTACTAGTTTATACTATCCACAGACAAGTCTTTATTGATTGAAGGATAAAGATCCTCCAAATCTCTAGGAACCAATATCAGACATGATTTGAAATGGGAACTTGAAAAATTTTCACAATATGGTGTGAGTGTTTTTATACTAGTTTTTTTTTCAAACTCATGCAACAAAAAAGTAAGTTGCTTAAGGTATTCAGTTTAACATTGATGGTTTTGATTATTGCCCAAATGACGGGAATGAACACGGTGAATGCATCTCTTGTTGAAGAACATTATGCGACCCGTGATCAGGCTTATGAGAGTGCTAAGCTTCATTATCTAAGTTGCGTCAATAACGGAATTGAACCTACACCGATACAAGAATCCAGCAACATGTACTTCTCCTTCAGTTGTGGCGACATTAATTACCGAATCCACTTTCAATACAATAGTCTAATCAAAGAAGAAGAAGGAAATGTTGAATTCCTAGGGAATGTCGACGGTTTTTATTGGTATATTGTGGGAGAAGTTCACCTAGCTCTTTTAGCCGCTATTTCATTAATTTCTTATCCTGGTGGTCCTACAGATCTTTGTGGTGCCCTTACTTCTGATCCCATTGCTAAACTTTTCCTCTGTTAATAATATTCAATGTGAAAACAAATATATAACAATAGGAAACGGTGAAATTTATGAGAATTGCGAAAAAAGGGACTTTTGTGGTTATGACCTTGCTGTTAGCCATATCCATCCCCGCGAATGCAGATCTTCAAAGGAGAAGCATGACGATCACGGTTATTTGGCTTAAACTCCATCCCTCTGCTCTTCCTGAAACCAATTCGACAGATGTGGGTGGATTTATCCACGTCAACCTAACTGCCTACGGAATGACATGGTCTCATAGTCTGCAAGAAACTAACGACACTAAATTGGAAATGAAGCTGGATGAAACCATTAATTATGGGTATATAATATTTGGAGGACTTGTCAAGTATAATGAAACCGCAAATTACGACGGATTTGTAACCATCAAAGTGATGGATAACAATAACAATTCAAACATCATTT
Source organism: uncultured archaeon (assembly GCA_964645535.1). Lineage (GTDB taxonomy): Archaea > Asgardarchaeota > Heimdallarchaeia > Heimdallarchaeales > Kariarchaeaceae > WAKA01. The sequence continues at coordinate 4,551 of CAZYCQ010000091.1, forward strand.
CTGGCAAGATAGGCATCCCTAATCCTCCAGAGGAGACAATTGTGGATCAGGGCGGAGATTGCCAGTCCTTCCATCAGGATGAGGAGAAGATATGCACACAAACCTATGGATTTGAGCATTTCGAGATCCGCATCCGCTCAAAAATCTCTGCCAAGATTTACGGCACATCCACCTCTGCAGAAACACCCTTTTTGATTCTCCCTTCATTGATGGGAATCTATGCCCTAATCAAAGCAAAGGAAAGGAGGCCTAGGATGATCCCTCCGAAAATCATGCCTCCATCGAACTTTCGTATGGATAATATTCCTTAGTGTAGCATATTAATGGGTATGGTCATATCATCTAGATATCAAACATTTTATACGACGTTCCCTAATTTTTATTGATTATTGAAATTGAGGGGATCGTGTATCTTGGCTCCCGGCACAAGGGGGCTGCATTGCGCGAGGAGAACCCCCATCCGCAACCCCGTTGGGTAGGCGGGAAAGTGAGCCCCATTCCTTCAAGATCACCTATATTCATAATGTGCTTTCAAGCAACTTTCTCATGGATAGTCTACTTTGGAACCTCCATCACTATTTCATCTTGGGACAATCTCATGTTGACCTACAGTTCGACATCTCCTATTTCCGGAATTTTGAGTTCAAAAATCAATTATCCTCATATGACGAACAGGATCATGATGAAGGACGACCAGTTCCATTATTGTCAGTTTATTCAAACGAACATTTACCCTTCAAGCAACTATCATGCAAGTTTCCTTGCCATGCTTGATTACAAAGATTGTTCGGATGGTGACTGGCTTTAACCAGTTTTCACCAACTCCATTTGGATACGAAAATATTTGTGGTGGCAGGCTGCAAGAAAAGGTCATTCTTACCACCGCGATACATCCATCATACACGTTTCCCTGTATGCTAGACTCCAAAGACGTTTCGGATGTAGCTTGGTCTTCCTTCATTTGAATACAATGAGCCCGACTTGGATGCGGTACATGTCTATTGTTCCAAACCAGAGGTAGAGGTAATCAAATCCATTAATACAGTTTGCCAATTCCCTCCCTTCCGGAATTAGGCCATACCTCAAGCGTGCCTCCGTGTGATTTTCCAATCCTGACAGAGAAACGGGGGATTCATAAAAGGTGAAATTTCCCGACAGTGAGGTCACCAAGACGAAAAGACACGAATCCATGCTGTCGAACTTCTTAAATCTTTCCTGTCCCGTTAACCTGAAACTCACGACTTGACCTGGTATGGCGATTCCCGTCTGATCAAGGATCGTTCTGTTCACAGGAGGGACGGTCAGTTTAAAATACAGGATAACAAACCCATTTACCAAAAGGAAGGTTAAAATGACCCATAGGGCAACCAAACCCTTTCTATCCATTATAGCCAATTCCAACCTCCTCCTGAAGTCGTTGAAGTTGCATCCCACGCCCCCTCTCCATAAGCTGCACCGTATACGTCCATGATCAGTGGCATCCCCCAACCTAGTTTTCTATCCCACCCCGTATAGGGGGAATAGGCGTTATCTTTTAACAGATCATAAATCTGTGAGACTGAGGGGTAACTGAGACGTCCTGCAACCGAATAATAGCCTTGGGAATAAGCGTAGATTGCAACCAATGCCGTTGCCGCAAGATAGGGTGCACTGAAGCTGGTGCCTTTGTCATATCTGAGGACATATCCGTTAATGATCTGGTTGAGGGTTGGGTTGAATGCAACTGGAACGCCGTTTCCGGGCATCACAAAGTCCAATGCCTCTGAAGGATTTGTGTTGAAATCCCAATAACCGTATGAGGCACATAGGGTATGTGTTCTCTCTTCTTGTTCTCGACTATTGCAGGCATCGTTATCACCAGAATATTTGTTTTCCTTGGAATAATAATAATTTGGGTCATTTGATTTGGTACGCGTTTCATGGTCAATCGAACCAACTGCATAAACGTAGGGGTGGAACTGAGGGAAATCGTCGCCATCATCTCTTTGTTTATTTCCAATAGAGGTTGCCATAAAAACTCCTTGTGCATAGATGTAATCGAAAACTGTTGAATCAAAGTTGGGGAAATCTTTAACATTGAACGAGGTGGAAATTACTTTGATGTTATAATTTTCCACATTGTTTGCAATCCACCTCCATATTTCATTGTCTGTAAGATAGAAACCAGAATCGATTGGTTCTCCATCATATCTTGCATTTACGAAAAGAACCTTCGCTTTTCTTGCAATGGTTCCTAAAGCACTGATCACTGCAATGGCATGGTCGTCACTCCCAAGGTAGTCAAGGTCGGCATCAGTTATTCCCTGCAGAGTATCCTGTCCGATCTCCCCGATCAGCGTATTCGGGATATTTCCTTGATCATCAGGTGTCAGATATCCGACGATGTCAACTGACATCCCGTAAAAACCGTTTTCCAGATCCTGCCAATTAGAGACACTTAGCCCATCATCAAAGATCAACACGGTTCCACCATAATTGCCGTCTTCTGGTACATGCGACAGCCAGTCGTTGCATTGCATCTTGACAAGTGCAGGGTCGGTACAATCTCTCAGGCTACCAACTGAACCGAGAACCCGTCCGGGCACCCCATTCTTTTGTACCGTTGTCAGGTCCGAAATGGTCATTATGGTATTTCCCATAATGGGGGAAAAGTTGATGAATGTTATCATCATGCAGATAAAAAGTGCACTGAATTTGTGATTATGCATAGATTAGTCATAAAAAAAAACAAATAAATATTTCGGTCAGATTGCCGTCTGAAGATCATAAATTCCGTCAATGTCAGCATACTGTGAACTTAGGAAGCAATAGATCAAGAATGAGCGGAACGAGGTACCTCAGATAGTGTCAATAGTGGTCTTCACTTCCTCTTTTGAGGAAATGGGAAGAATGTCGGGATATAGGGGACAATCGTTCAAAAATAAGGGTCAGTAGCATAGCATCACCGGATTGCCGCTATTGCCGTAGAAGGTGCCGACCTGTCTGTCCTCACCGGCAACTGCCACAAAGGGGTCTGATATGCCAGAGGATGGGTTTGGAAGCCATCAGTCAATTCAAACGGAACATCATCCAAGGGAGTTGCAATCAGGAACCTGCCATCATTGAAATCGACCGGTATGGCATTTGTCCAGAATTTGCCCTGAACTTGGTGAGTTCATTTTCCAAACTGTCAATAAAAAGGAGCATCCCCCATTTTGGAGTGGGAGGGAGATGAACAGAAAGGATGCAAACGTCAGGATAGGGATGAAACTCAGAACAAGCCATGCCAAGATTATCCCTGCATCAAACTTTCCCGTAGGAATTGTTCTGCTTAGTAGTTGAAAAAAGTTTCGTGACAGGTTTTATTGGTGTTAGCCGGCTTATGTTATCCACAAGTACATCTTTGTTCATTGCTGAAGAAGGATACTCCAAATCAAACGAACTGGTAAGTTGCTCAAGCTATTCACTCTATCATTGATGATTTTGATTATTGCCCAAATGACGGGAATGAACACGGTGAATGCATCTCTTGTTGAAGAACATTATGCGACCCATGAACAGGCATATGGGTTTGAGGATTTTGAGACCCGTATCCGCACAAAGATTTCTCCAACAAATTTCGGTACAACCAGCTCTTTGAACTCTCCTCTCCTGATCTATCCTAGGTTGTTTGGGACGTATCTCGCGGGAAAAGACGCAGAGATTTCAAGGAAAATGCATAACATCTCACTCTAAGTTTTTTGTTGGTTTATCGCCAAGGAAATTGTTTTTCAGGTAATGGTGCTAAGTGGTTTAGAGGTCATTCGGCAAAACCAGTCCCGGAATTTCCGTTTTTGGTTGCCAGATTTCGATACCGAAAGTTTCTGCATCCACTTTCACTTCGTCCGAGGCATCAAAGCATGCAAGGATTTTGCGGGACACCTTCTTTCCGTAGCCTTTCTCAAGTAGTTCACAGATTTTGTGAAAGCCGAACAGGTCAAACCTGTCGCAGTTTGCCTTGAATTCAAAGGCCCATACCTCCTCATCCTTCTCCAAATACAGGTCAACATCTGTAATGTATCCTTTTGCGAACACAATGCCTTCTTTGTCTATTACTTGCACTTTCCGAACCTTGTATGAAGGAACCCCGAAATGTTTCAGAACCTCATCAAGTAATTTCCTTGCCTCCTCTTCACGCATCCTGCCATATTTGCTTGAAATCTTGGCAAGATCGGCATGAATTAAGGAAAAGCCATTGTTCATGGCTATGATGAGCTTATCTATTCTGTCATTCTGCAGCTTCATTTCTTCCCTGATGCTCTTGATCTCCTCATTCTGTAGCTTCATCTCTTCCCTGATGCTCTTGATCTCCTCATTCTGTAGCTTCATCTCTTCCCTGATGCTCTTGATCTCCTCTTGGATACCCTTGATTTCCTCATTCTGCTGCTTCATCTCTTCCCTGATGCTCTTGATTTCCTCA
>CAZYCQ010000092.1:0-1149 GCA_964645535.1 uncultured archaeon
TCAGCGCACTATGCAATTTAGATGAGGTTACAGTTCCTTTTCCAAGGAGGAGGTTCAACACGGCCAAACAAGCATGCTATCCAAGGGATGATCTACAAATCCCTGCAGGGAACCAAATATTCTGGTTTGCATGATCGGAAGAAAGCCAAAAACTTTACCTTTTCCGATTGGTTTTTTATCAATGATGGAGCTACCTTTCATCTTTCAAGTTCGGACACAAGGCTGATTGAGATCGTTCAATCGTACTATTCTGAAAGGATCGGGATGGAATTCCTGGATTATTCCCTTGAAGGAATTCAAAAGTATGAGTTGAAATTGACAAGGGTTCTTAGGACAGGAAGTCCTGTTGTATTGGCAGATAAGGATGACAGATACCTTTCTTTCAGGAGAAAAACACTAGACCTGGACAAATTTGATGAATTGATCCGCGAAAAGGCTGTCAAACGGTACCGCGAACACATTGGAGATTCAGAGTTTATCTTGGAACAACCTCTTTTTGAGGAGGTGGAACTGCGTAAAGAAGTACCGGTTCCACTGAAGATGGCGGGAAGGGAGTTTCTGGTAATTGGAAGCACATGGAACAAGCTGGTTCTGAGAAACGATTCAGACCTTCGTCAGTTCTATTCTTGGCTGATGGAAGATGGGATTGGTGAAAAAAGGTCATTGGGATTTGGATATCTACAGCCATTCAAGTTGGGAGGTAAGCACAGATGATGGAGGCAGCCTACCAGTTGGGAAAATACCTCATTGAAGTGGAAGGGAGGGATCTCAATGAGGTGCTGACAGAGCGACCAAATGTGCAGAATGTGATCATTCTCAAGCTGGAATTGAAAGGTGAAACTATCTCGAATTTCAGCATTGATATTGAAAGATATGACTTTCAGAAGCACAATAAGCAATACCCATATCGAAAGGGGCCGCCACAAGGTGCAGGCTTGGTTCCAGCAGCAATTCTTACAGAACCGAACCGAACATTTACTGGTAAGATATTGGCTTGGTTTCGAAGGAATGAGGGAAGGAGTCCCCTTATCAGTGAAATAAAGGCATACCTTGAAGATAAAACGGAGACCATTATCGAAGCCTTAGTAAACAGATTGCAGGACTTCAATGCAAGGGATAGGTTCCTATTGACCATAGATTTTATTCCAG
>CAZYCQ010000092.1:1159-1572 GCA_964645535.1 uncultured archaeon
AAAATTTTGGGCAGAAATTATTGAAGGACTCAAAGACGAGGTACTTACGAAATTTGCTCAAAAGCACGGAACAACAAGCCAAGGGAGGGGAATATGTTACCATTGCGGAAACGAGGAGGAATTGTATGGGTTTGCGGGACCCTTCGCGTTCTACACACATGACAAGGTGACCTATTCACCGAATTTCGACAGAACACAGGTTTGGAAACAATATCCTGTTTGCGGAAATTGTGCTTTGATTACGGAATTCGGAGCCAAAGAAATTCGGCAAACTTTTGACTTTAAATTTTATGGCCACAGATATTGGCTCTTTTCGAAGTTTCTGTTGTGGGAAACCATGGAAGAAGTCATGTATTACCTACGAGAATATGCCGTAGGTATAGACCCAACAACAGGAGAACGAAGAATCAGAC
>CAZYCQ010000092.1:1582-1952 GCA_964645535.1 uncultured archaeon
AATCAGACTAAAAGGCAATCTAACAAATGACGAGAAAGAAATCCTGGATGTGCTGAGCGAAGAGGATGACACCCTGACTATGACACTCCTGTTTTATAGACTCAATAATTCTCAAGTAGAAATCCTTTCAATTGTCCACGATGTTCTACCTTCAAGGCTAAACAACCTGTACGATGCCAAGGAAAAAATTGAAAAAACGCAATGGTTGACTGATTGGTGGAATGGGCTACCCATCGGGAAGGATCACCGGTTTCAGTTCAACTTTGGCAATGTCAGGCAAGTATTCCCACCTTCTTTTTCCAACGAGATAGGTAGATCGGATCTCTTCGGACAGCAGTTCCTTGAGATGACAGGGGCTGCCTTTACCGGA
>CAZYCQ010000092.1:1962-8766 GCA_964645535.1 uncultured archaeon
CCAAATGCGTTTCTCCATCCAGCCATTCAACAGATCCGACACCTCTTTGCAAACAGAAACCAAAAAGAGAAAAAAGTGAGTTTGGAGCTCAAGCTCGGAACATTTATTCACACAGTTGTAGCCGTGATGGAATACTATCGCCTGATCGGCTGCCTAGGAGGTTCTCCAATGAAAATAGATACAGACCAAACACTCAAAGAACTAAACATAGATCGATCGCAGTTGGCGAGAAAAGTCCTGGACCTTACAAATTCCAGTTCGTTTTTCGACAACAGCTACAAGAAGGGCGTGTTCATTCTTGGAATACTTACACACATGGTTACCACCAGGCAATACCAAGAGCTGAACAGCAAACCTTTCTTCGAAAAGCTTGACGGATTGAGGCTCAATCCGCGCAAGATCCAACGGCTATTTCCAGAGGTCATCGCCAAGTTGACGGAATATGACGCCAACAAGATGGAGGCATTGGCCTTGGAAACGCTAGCAAGCAAGTTCTTCATGGATCAGGAACCCGTTCCCACCAATGAGGAAATTTCATTTGCCTTTGCCATGGGGCTTTCCTACGGAAATGCGATCTGGCAGGGCTATCAGAAGAAAACAGATGAGGAGGAAAACAAGTGACCAATATCATCAACAACAGAGAAGAAATTCTATTCTTATTTGACGCATCATACTGCAATCCCAATGGGGATCCTGCAGATGAGAACAAGCCAAGGATGGATCCGGAGACGCAAATCAACCTTGTTTCCGACGTCCGGCTGAAGAGAACCATCAGGGATTACCTGAGAGAGGTAAAGGGGCATGAAATTTTTGTCTACGCGCCACAGGATGAAGGTATCGTTCCAGATGCAAAGACAAGGGCCAAAGACTTCTATGGGGATCTCAAGAGCATTACCAATGAGAACAAGTCTCAATTGGATCAGAACATCACCAGCAAGTGTATTGATGTTAGGCTATTCGGTGCAACCATCCCTGTCGAAATGAAAGGAGCTAGAAACACATCAATCATCCACACAGGTCCAGTCCAGTTCAAGATGGGCCATTCCCTCCATAAGGTAGGGGTGGAACGAATTAAAGGTTCAGGCGCTTTTGCAGCAGCGGAGGGCCGTCAACAAACCACATTTCGAGTAGAATACATCGTTCCATACTCACTGATTTCGTTTTATGGTATCGTGAATGAATACAGGGCAAGGGAGGTTTCGATGACTGAGAACGATCTAGAGGACATGTACGATGCCATGTGGAACGGGATCAGGCATCTGACCACCAGATCAAAAACTGGCCAAAATCCAAGGTTCCTGATGGCAATCCGGTACAAGGAGGGAAATTTCCAGATTTCCGACCTTGATCGAAAGGTGGAATTAATTTCCGTTCTGGATGACCTTCAATTAAGATCGGTTAAGGATTTCACGTTGAAGATGGATGACTTGGTGAACGCAATTGCCAAGGCCAAGGATAGAATTGAGAAGGTCAGGCTCCAAATCGATGAGGATCTAAGATTTAATCTGGAAGACCAAGTAATGGATGCCGAAGGGTTCATAGACAAGTTAACAAAGAGCGGAATAAAGGTAGAGACCTTTGGTTTCTGGTGAGCATCATGACGTACAGAATCCTGAAATTCAAGATATGGGCGGATTTCGGGCATTTTGGAATGCGGTACACCACCTCGTCCAAGGCAACCCATCTTGTACCACCCCGCCACACAATTGCTGGAATGATAGGTGCCATTTTGGGTGTTGAGAGGGAAAGGGTGTCTGAAACATTCCATCCGCAGAATTGCAGGATCGGCATTGCTCCCGCGGCTCCGCTCGATTTTTTCAGGATCACCCTCAAGCAGTTGCTCTTGAAAAACAGGTCATTTAGGGGTTGGATCACCGTGAAGGATCGAAGCCTCATTCCGTTCCAGATGTTAAGGAATCCAGCATACTATATTTATTTCAGGCACAAGGACAAAGATATCCATGATCGACTGAAATCAATGCTGGAGAAGCATGAATGCATCTATCCCCCATCCTTCGGTATGGCACAGCTCCTTGCAGATTTTGAATTCATTGGAGAATTTGATGCCAATCCCGTTGAAGATGAAGCTATCAGCACATCGACTGTCGCCCCTGCCGATTGGGTCTCGGTGACCCCAAAGGAAGGAAATCGGATCGTATTGGACAAGATGGCCCACTGGTTGGATCGGGAAAGAGTTTCCAAACAGTTCCAGAGGATACTCTTTGATGCCAACGGTGGAATGCTTGAGGTAACCGTTAAAGAGCTCCCACAATATGTGAATTTGATTCAGCTTAAAGAAACAGAGGAAGTGATATTTCTTTGGTGAAAGACCTAGGAGAAATCAATTATCCCGTGAAAGAGATCTTTTCGCATCCTAATATTCCATTGGCGCGTCACCTTCTTGAAACCGCAAATAACATCAAGACCTTATACAATCCTTTCAGAATTCAAGCACTGGTTGAAGAACATAAAATCCACACCATGTGCATCCTCACAGGAGCCCTTCACGACATTGGAAAGGCAACATCCTATTTCCAAGACTACATCAAGAAGAAGAGATACAGGAAGAATGATCCCATCAAAAAGCATGCCCCCCTTGGAAGCGTGTATGCCTATTGGGTCATCTTAAATTCATCGTTAATTGAGGACGAACAGATGAGGGCATTTTTTGCCTTTATCGTCTCAACTGTGATTGCCAAACATCATGGCAATCTTCAGGACATTCGGGATGAAAGAAAGGGACTGAAGGGTCGCTTCCAAGACCTGATGAAACAGGACAACATACTCCGAAAACAGTTGGATGACACAATCCAGAACACACAGAAAATTGATCAGATCCTATCCTTCCTTTCTAGCAGTTTGAATATTCCACTCCCCTCATGGACAAGCTTTACGGATACTGTACTGACCCAACCAGATGTTATCAAAAAATCTTTTCGGAAGGTTTCAAAAACAATTGAGGGGTACGAATTCAGTTGCCAAGGACAAGAAAATAAGAAAACGAAGAAGGTAAAGGGGACTGAGTTCAAGCCAACCCTCGTCCTGCAGTACATGTTCAGCCTGTTGCAGGAGGCAGATAAAACAGAAGCCATGGGCAAGGAGGTAGTCGCACGTTCACAAAAGGATTACCATTCTGATCTGAAGGACGCCTATGAGAAAATGTTCGCTCATCCCAGCCGAGAATTGGATAAAGAAAGGTTGAAAATTTTTCAGGAAGCATGCATGCATGCCTCGACCTGTGACCTACAAGAAAGGATCTATGCTCTGGAGGCACCGACGGGTGCTGCTAAAACTTTAGCAAGTCTAGGCTGGGCAACTAGGCTCAGAAAAAGGCTGTCTGATGGCTATAGGATCATCTACATCCTCCCATTCACCTCAGTGGTTGATCAGAATTTCAATGTAATCAGGGAGATGCTGTTTGCCGGTAAGACAGAAGTACCAAGCAACGAGCTTCTGATGCACCACCATTCAGCTGATTTGAAGTACCAAAAGGAAGAGAACGGAAACCTGGAGGAAGAACAACCAAACGTCGCCCAATTCTATATCGAAAGCTGGGCTTCGGAAATTATCGTGTCCACATTTTACCAGTTCTTCCACTCTTTGTTCACAAACAACAAAAAGTCACTGAGGAAGTTTTCCAAATTAAGCAAGGCAATCATCATCATGGATGAGGTGCAGGCAATCCCGATAAAGTACTGGCACCTTTTCGATAGGGTCATTCCCATCCTCCTTGAAAATCTTGATTCCTACCTCCTGCTGTCCACGGCGACCTTGCCGGGAATAGTCAGCAAGACCCCACCATCCATCTCCCAGACAGGAAAGAAACTGTTTGGACACTTCGAAAGGACAGAACTGTATTGGCTGGACAAGGAATTTGAGCCGCATCAACTGTTTGAAGAACTTGAAAAAAACATTGACTTTTCTACTCTCCTGTCATTCCTTATAGTGCTCAACACTGTTGCATCTTCTCAAGAGGTGTTCAAGATTGCCAAAGAGAGGTTTGCCGATTGGAAGGTGCATTACCTGAGCGCGGCAGTCGTGCCCTTAGATCGAAAGAGACGAATTGTGGAAATCAAGAAACAATTGGATGAGATAAAGGAGGATCTCGATACAGGAAAAAGGGTAATGCTAGTCTCGACACAGGTGATTGAAGCAGGTGTGGATCTCTCCTTTGAAGCGGGATTTAGGGATCTCGCCCCCTTAGACTCCATCATCCAAACCGCTGGAAGGATAAATAGAAGTGGTGAATATGGAGGCGGAAAGCTCTACATATCAAAGTTGGTAAAGATTTACGAAAACGGAACGAAAAGGAAATTGGCCTCCTTTATCTATGACCCAATCCTTCTGCAGGTGACAGAGGACACTTTAACGGGTTTTGCAAATGGGAAACCAATTCCTGAGCCGAAATATAGGAACATGGTTGATCGTTACTTCAAAATTGCCAAACAAAAGGAAGGAACAGAAGAAAGTCGAAAGGTAACGGAATTCTTTTGTAAAATGGAGCTTTCCAACGTCCAAAGGCAATTCCAATTGATTGACAATGAGTACTCGTTTCCGCTCTTCATTGAACTTGATGAGAGTGCCTCGACCATCCTCGGTTCCTACCGCAAGCTTGGGGAAATCAGGAGGGAGGACTGGAAGCTGGCAAGGAACGAATATGCAAGGATAAAGGGAAAAATGGCCGATTACCTGATCAATGTATCGTTCAGGAAGATTGCAGCCATCAAGAAGGATCTTGAAGAGGAATCTTGGTTCTTTATTCTACCTTTACACCAAGTCAGCAACTACTATTCACAGGATGCAGGATTTACTGTCAACCAGGGAGAGGAAAACGTATGGTAGAGCACAAGAGAATCGGGGGACTTGCCATCCAGTATTATTTCGCCTGCAAACGGGAACTCTGGCTTTACCTCAACTATATCGATCCAGATCAAGACGATGTGGGAATAGTGGCTGGACGGATACTCCACAAGAAGAGCTATCAGAACCGGGGGAAAAAAGAAATAGACCTTGGAATGGCAAAGGTGGATATTCTGCAAGGAGGAGACTATCCAAGGATAATTGAAGTGAAGAAATCGTCAAAGTTAATAGAGCCCGCGATCTGGCAGCTAAAATTCTACCTTTGGATGCTGAAGAAACAGGGAACAAGGATATCCGGAGAGGTTCGCATTCCGAAGGAGAACAAGATCCTCAAGATCCAGCTGACTCAGGAAGATGAATTGGTCCTTGAAAAGGCAATGGATGAAATTCCAAGGATTGCAAGCATGAAACGGATACCCCCCTTCAAACAAAAGCCCTATTGCAAGGGATGTGCCTACAGGCATTTCTGTGAGGTGTGAGAATGCAGCTCTCATTGTTCATCACCAGCCACGGAAAACTTACCAGAGACCGAAACAGCATCCTCTTTGTCAATGAAGACGGAAAGAAGGCAGTCCCAATCGCCCAGGTGAGTGACATCCATATCTTCGGAAAGGTGTCCATCAGTTCAGGAACAATTGACCTCTTCTCAGAACACAATATCCCTATCCACTTCTATAACCAATACGGTTACCATATTTCCAGCCTACTTCCTAAAGACCATTACATAAGTGGAAAGGTTCTCTTGGCTCAAGCAGAGGCAGTCCTTGACAGGGAAAAACGATCCGAGGTCGTCGTTGCAATCCTTGAAGCTACCAGACGTAACATGATTCACGTACTCAAGCACTACTCTGAAAAAGATGAAAGCATTCAACAAGCAATCGCAAAACTTGAGGAGACAACCATTCCGAGAACAAGCGTCGAAACCCTATTGGGAATCGAAGCGAACCTCTGGAAGAAGTATTACAGTTGCATCACTCCCATTTGCCCGGCACTCCCCTTTGAACGCAGATCCTTTCGACCACCTGAAAATGAGATGAATTCCCTGATTTCCCTCGCGAACACCATGCTCTACAACAGTGTCCTAACCCAAATCCAGCAGACCTACCTTTCACCAGCACTCAGTTTCCTCCATGAATCAACCGACCGCAGATTTTCTCTCTCGTTGGACATAGCAGAATATTACAAACCCCTAATCCATCAGATGATCTTCAAGCTGGTGAATACAAAGCAGGTTACGCAAAACTCATTCGAAACAGGCTTCAGACTGAAGCAAAAGGCATTCAGCAAATTTGCCAGTTCGTACCAGCAGAAACTGGATGAAGTCCACACCTACGGCAAGAAAAAGGCAACCCTACGGAGTGTCATCCGCTATGACCTTCATAGGCTTGTCAAGTCAATCCTTGGCGATAGAGAATTCAAACCTTACATCCTGAGGAGATAAAATTGCCGTTCCTAATTGTTGTATACGATATCGACACGGAGTACGTCCAAAAGGTACACAACACGCTGAGAAAATACCTGTTTTGGATCCAAAATTCAGTGTTCGAAGGTGAGCTTTCTGAGGCCAGGCTGAAGCAGATGAAGGCTGAACTTGAAGAAATAGCAACAGGTCCCCGTGACATGATTTTGATATACAGGATGGAAAACAAGAAATATCTGGATCGACAGATAATTGGTGTGGAGAAGCTGCCTTTTGATGCAGTCTTCTGAACACATGGTTGGTATTTAAATGATTAAGGAATTGAGGAACAACATGATCCGGAACTGGATTTTTCCTAAATCTATGGCTCGCTCTTATAAGGCGAATCGCGCATGGGAGGTTCTGCGCGAGCAGGCGCGCCAGATCCCCGCAGGAGGGGAATACAGCCTCTGACAGCACGCCTCTAAGAAGTACCTTTATGGTCTAGAAACGCAATGGATATCGGATTGCCCATTCCCGTCTTA
>CAZYCQ010000093.1:0-8759 GCA_964645535.1 uncultured archaeon
TCGATCATTCACAACGAGGTTTTTGGAAAGGGATTCCTGTAGAATCTCTGATCAATGGTTCTCAATATGTTTATCCAAAGTTCTCTCCCACCTCAAATCATTTGGCCTTTGTAGGTTCGACTTCGGAAGGTAAATTCCTCTTCCTGTACGATTTCGAAAAGCTGGTTCAACTTTCACATGAATTTCCACTCTCAACAGGAACTGCTTATGGTGGTGGATTGTACTGCTGGGATTACAGGGGAGAAAAAATTTATTTTTCTTCCAAAGGTTCACCTTATTCCGTCCTCAGAAAAGGTGGAAGACCAAAACAATTGCGAACCATTGACGGAGCATTCCATTTTGCACCTGTCAGTGACAAAAAGGGTGTCATTTGGTCACTTGAATATGCTGATCATATGGAATTGGCTGTTTTCACCAAGGATTCAATTGAACGCATCCCCTGTGAGGATCATTTCCAATATGATGCCTCCATCAATTCCAAAACTGAAAACATAGCTTTCCATGCATGGTCTTATCCGTATATGAGTTGGGATCGCAGTCACATCCATCTTTGGGATGGACAGGATCTGTCTTCACTTATGGATGAAGAGGATGTTTCTGTCAGCCAACCTCGTTTCTCTCCGGATGGAAACCATTTGGCGTTTATCTGTGACAAAAGTGGATGGTTCAACCTGTGGCTTGCAAAACCCGATGGCCGGGATCCACGTCAACTTATTGATCTGAAAGAGGAAATTGCATATCCAACATGGGTGACTGGCAATGTGAATTTTGTCTGGACACCTGATTCAAAAGGTCTCTATTTCACTCGTATCCATAAAGGATTTTATTCGATCGCATACGTTGATTTGGATGGCAACATCGAAGATCTTCCTCTCCCCAAAGGGGAATATTCGCAACTGACAATCTCTCCCGATGGCAGATTCCTTGCCTATTTGTTTTCTGATTATCGGACGCCAGGAAATGTTGAAATCTACGATTTACAAGAAAAAAGAAAGGCAATGGTCTTTCAAGGGGGGACTCCCATGGAAAGATATGATTTTGCCGCTCCGGTATCCTTTGAGTTTCCAACAAATGATGGAATGACTGCCCATGCCTTGGCTTACTTCATTCCGGATGCCGATGGCAGAATTCATGACGCCCCTACTCTTTTTCTCATCCATGGTGGTCCGACGGGAATGTCTCGGAACAAATTCGATGCAACTGTGCAATACTTTGCTTCCCGTGGATGGTTGGTTGTGGCGGTGAACCATCGAGGTAGTGCAGGTTATGGTCGTGAATATCGTCAAATGCTTAATGGAAATTGGGGGATTTATGATGTCGAGGATACTGTTGATTGCAAAAGATATCTCGTCCAACAAGAAATGGCGAATCCCAACAAATGTGCAATTATGGGAGGAAGTGCAGGGGGGTATACCACATTGTTGACACTCATCCGGTACAAACAGGCCATGAAAGCAGGAGTCAATCTCTTTGGAGTAACTGATCTGTTTACCTTGGCAAATGAAACACATTTCCTAGAAGCACAATATGACACCATGCTTGTTGGCGGGCTCCCTGAATGTGCCTCTACCTACTATGAGCGTTCCCCAATTTTTCATGCGGCAGAAATTGAGGCCCCTCTCCTTGTTCTCCAAGGCGGCAAGGATCCTGTGGTCATTCCCTCCCAGTCCGAGCGTCTGGTCAAAAAAGTCAAGGGAACCATTGAGTACAAACTCTATGAAGATGAAGGCCATGGTTTTTCCAAAAAAGAAACCTTACTTGACATGTACCCTCGTATTGATAAGTTCTTGACTTCTCACGTTTTATATGGTATCCCATGAAAAAAAGAGAGCAATGGTAAATAGATGATTTATTGCTTGTCGAACATTTCGGACTTCTTCCCTTTCCTGACTTACTAAACCACTATGCTGTGAGGGGGCAGTTTATTAACCCTTTTATGGAACAATCTTGTGGTTCAACCTTTTGTTTTGACAATTGATGAACTTTTCTTCTTTTTGGGAATATCCCTCACTGTTGGCTATGGTTTTTCTTTTCTTTTGGAGAGGTTCAGTGTCCCGAATGTTGTAGTTTATCTTATTACTGGCTTTATCGTCGCAAACCTTCTGCTAGGGGCTGAAGTGACTCAGGATCCTCAATATCGCTTTTGGTTCCAATTTATTGAAACCTTGACTTTGGGTCTGATTGGTTTCAAAATCGGTGTGGAAATGGAATTGAAACTTCTTCGCCATCACAGCAGGGTCATATCCATTCTAATTCTTTTTGAGGTGGTGGGTGCCTATATCTCTGTTTTCCTGATCACATTCCTCGTCTCAGGATCTTTCCTGCTCTCGCTTATTCTCGGGGGTCTGGCCACTGCAACGGCTCCAGCTGCTACAATCGAGGTTATTCGGCGATTAAGGGCAAAAGGGCCTGTTACTCGTCAACTGAAATGGATATTGGCATTTGATGACGTTGTTGCTGTGGTCGTAGTTGAAGGTATTCTTTCATATCTCCTTGTTATTGCTTTGGATCAGGAAATCACCCTCTTCAACTATTTTTCAGAAATTGGTCAAGAAATAGGCCTTGCCTTGGTCATTGGTGCCATCGCAGGTTTTCTTCTGGATGAGGCCATTGAACGCATGAATCAAACTTTCCAAATAATGGAATTGACTTTTGCTTCCTTGATCTTAGTAATGGGGATTGCCCATACCCTGCACACTTCCGTAATTCTTGCCTGCATGATGGTTGGTGTGGTCACAGTCAACCATGGTGGCAATAATTTTGCCCGTGCCGAACCATATATGGATGTCATTCTTTCCCCCATATTGATCCTCTTCTTTCTGCTTGTTGGTGCACAAGTCCAATTTACTGATTTCTATGATCCTTTCCCGATATTGGCGATCATTTACTTAAGCGCTCGAGTTATCGGCAAATATTTTGGCATATTTCTTGGTGGTTCTGTCGCAAAGACTGATGACAATACTCGTCGTTATCTCGGTCTCGGGCTCCTTCCTCAAGGTGGTGTTGCATTGGGCTTAACCAGCATTGCTGTCGAAATCTTGGAAGAAGCAGGTTTCCACGACATTGCCGACAAAATTCTTGTAACTATTGTGGTCTCAACCATCTTGTCCGAAGGAGTAGGTGCAATAACTACTGCTTATGCTTTAACTAAGGTTGAAGAAATTGGAACTGCTGAAAATCTAGATTGATTCCCAATTTTTTCTGAGATGATCTCTTAGTTTTTGGAGTATGTCTCCTTCAAGTTCCTCATATTGGTCAAATCTTGGCAGTGCTGGCCATCCTGCATCTATGAACGTTCTTCCTCCAAAGTTTTTGGGTTGTTCATACCTTGGGATGACATGATAGTGCACTTGCGGATCAACCATCATCAACGCAAGATAGTTTATCTTGTCGTAACCGATCAAGGCTCCTAGATTCGTTTCTATTTCTTGGGTTACCTTTTTCATTTCTGTGAATGCCTGCTCTGGAATGTCCTTAAAGCATTTGATGTCATTGTTGATCACCATTACAAGTGAACCTAGGGTAATTTGTTTTTTCCGTACCAATAGGGTCCAATATTGGTATTTCTTGACCATTGTTTTTTCGTGATCAAATGAAATGAGTGTCTCATGAACCATGTTTTCAGAGACATATTCTGCAAAAAAAACTTTCCGTAGGCTAGGCTAATTGGTTGTAATTTGATAAATTCATGAAGCTTCTGCAGAGACTGCTTCCAATAAATCTAGGAGATTTTCTAGATCTCTCTCCAAATCAATGCCTAGCATTCCTGCAAGTGCGAAAGATGAAATGATGGTTTCTAGGATTTCTTCTTGAATATTTTCATTTTGTTCCGCGAGGAGTGCTGCCGATGAGATGTTCCCGGCAAATTTGTTGAGCATGGCTTCTCCAATCATCCGAAGGGGGGAGGTTCCGGCAGACGCAAATCCTATTGTATGTCTTGCATTTTGCCTAGCTTCAATCAGACTGCTGATTTTTTCTACAGTTGAGTTTATTCCCATCATATGCGTCACTTTGGTTTTTGTCTGAATCAAATATAAACCTTAGACTATATAAGGTTAGGTATTGCATTAACCAAATAAAATTTCTTATGGAACTTCAATTGTTTATCTAATGTTTCTTTTCTGACCCTTCTGTAAGCTGTTTTTTGGAGGTTGCAAAAGTTCCACTGGAAATGGTGGGGTCGGTGGCAACATCGGACTCGAACTGAACGCGCCAAATCCATGTCATTTTTTTTGTCGATCTTCTCCCCTTTTCCTTCTCCACTCCTTGATTGAGTGGTCTTCAATGGCGCCTATGTTGGTTGTTATATGGTAATTTTTGATAATTTATGATGGTATTTTGTAAAAATATTTTTTATCAAAATTTGTCTTATATAATTTTCATTATTATTCTCCTAATCTCTTAAATAGCTGTTATTTAGTGATTATTTATGATGATTTAAATTAAATTTCTTTATCGATTTATTATATCTTAAGTCATCTAAAATCATCTTTTAAATTAATGCCGAAAACATTAATTGATGTGACAAAAATCCAATCCTGTGAACCTACCAAAAATCAAACTTATCGGGGTCGGTGGAACCATTGCCAGCATCAAGGGTGATGAAGGTCTTATTCCTGGTCTTTCAGTTGATCGAATAATCGGTGCAATCCCTGAATTGGTCAAATATTGTGAAATTGATACTCTCCAACTCATGAACATTGATTCTTCTAATCTTCAGCCCGAACATTGGGTGAAAATTGCCAAAGCCTGTGTCGATGCTATTAACGATGTAAGTATTGATGGTGTAATTGTCCTCCATGGAACTGATACAATGGCTCATTCTGCAACTGCAGTCTCTTTTTTGGTGAGGGATCAAGGCAAGCCCATAATATTCACTGGAGCCCAAATTCCTTTTTCCTCATTTGGCACTGATGCTCGAAGAAATATTGTTGATTCTGTCCGAGTAATCATAGAGACGGATTTAGCCGAAACTATGATTGTTTTTGATTCAAAAGTGTTCAGAGGGTGTCGAACCACCAAATTAAGGGAATATGATTTCAATGCTTTCGAGACTGTGGATCCCACCCCTCTTGCTGAAATTTCCAGACGGATCGAAATCATTGATCCGTTTGTTCGTAGAAGGAGAAATTCCTTGGCATGGCTTGATGGTCCCTTGATTCCGAATGTGGCTCTGATACGTGCTTTCCCAGGTATTACTCCGGATCTTTTTAGAGTTCTTCCGGATATCGGTTATCGAGGTGTTGTGATCTCTGCATATGGGGCTGGAAATCTGCCGATGAAAGAACGCTCCGTTCTTCCTGCGATCGCGGAATTGATTGAACGGGGTATTCCTGTTGTTGTCACTACACAATGCGTCTTTGGACGAAGTGAACTCTTTCTTTATGAATCTGGGAACCAACTGATACAGGTCGGTGCGATTTCGGGTTATGACATGATCTCTGAAACAGCCCTAATCAAATTGATGTGGGCTTTGGGCAAAAGCAATGATCTGGGGGAAATTGCGGAACTGATGGGTAGAAACTTGGCTGGAGAAATACGCTCACGTGTCCTCGGATAAGTTCCTTTCAATGTTCTGTGCAAGGGCGGCTGCCTTAAGTACATCATCAACTGTATACTTCAATCTACCGAGGGTCATTTTGCCTTTAATTTCGACTTTAATCCCTTCTTTTTCAATAATGGTGGTACAGGTGGCATTGCCTGGCATAGTTGCATTTTCTGGAGATATGGCTATATCCAAGGTTTTGGGATCTCCTCTAAGATTGATTTCTGCCCTACACTTGAATTCTGGTTCTTTTTCCACAGGTGATTGTAGGTAATTGACCTAATAAAACGCTTGGTTCTTCAACGAATGCCTGTATAGAGAGAAGTTTTTGCCCAAAAGACGAAATCATTCCAATTAAAAATCCCAAAATTTTGCCAGACTCCTCTATTGATCAGATTAAACAATTTCGGCATTTCATTAATGGAAGGAATCCGCCCTAATTTCTGCTCAAGAGTAACAAATTCATGTATTGCTTCCATTAGTCTCATTTCTTCATTATTTGGAGATTTGTGATGGGGCAGTCCGCAATAGGTTAAGAAATCTGTCCATGAATTGATGTTGAATTCTCTCCAGTATCCGTTGTAAATCGGTGATGCTATACGACTAAAACCCGGTGTATGGGCTCGAGGGACTTTTCCGGTTTTCTCAAAATAGGATAATGCTTCTTCCTTTGCTCTTTCCAACCCTCCGTATCCCTTCCATTTCGATTTATGTTTTGGGAATATTCCCGCATATGTCAAAAGATCCAACCAACATTCAATGCCAAATTCAGAAAAGGTGCCATTGATTATCCTTTTATAGATTTCTGGAAATTTCTTATAGGTGGGTGTTTCCCCGAATTTGTTGTAATGCTCTTGTAATTGTTTACGGACTTCATAAAGCTCATGGATTGATTCAAGTTCTGCCATCCTCGATCAATTACTTATCCATTATTTAAGCACCTATCCAAAAAATGGAACTAAGGAGGAGGGTTTGTCCCAATAAATACGTTGCCGAAATCCAGCGTTCTGAATTCTGGAAGTCTCTTTTGAATTCCCTGAATGCAATCATCATGTCTGAACTCACAAAAAGAGCGATGCCACACAGGCTGGTGAAAAAATCAAGTGACGGGAAAAAAAGGAATCTGGCAAGGATGACCGCAAACAGGGTGCTGATTATGGCGGCATAAAACAGAGCTCCTAAACTCAACATGGTTTTTTTCGGCTCATATGCTGTTTTCCAATACCCCACGCTGCCCACTGCAATTGCCGATGGAATTGCTATTCCCCAATGTATCGGTCCTAATTGGATAATTCCCCAAAAATAGAGGATATGTGCTATGGAAAAGAAGATTATTCCGTCAATGATTCTTTTGCCAGTGATTTTCAGACGTCTGGCCATGGCGAGATCTCCCAAAAATGAAAAAGAGATTCCTGCTGCAAATGCCATTTTAACCATTGTTCTATCAAGGAAATAGCCGATCCAAGTCCCTGCCACCAAACACAGAACGGCAAAAAGGAACTCTCTCTTTCTCAATGTAAACTGATGAATTGCTTCCGTTACTATTGCTAGTCCGTAAGCTACTATAAGTATCTCCACAGATTCGAAATGAGTCGATTGGCTTTTAATATTATTCTGGAATTCTGTCTGGAACATCTCTGTTGACAGTTTCATCTGCATTGATATGTGCTCTGCATCCTATCTTCACTCCTGGAAGAATACTGACGCCAATTCCTGTCTTCACATTGTCCCCCATGATTACCCCCAACTTTCGTCTTCCACTTGAAATTCTGGTTCCCTTGATTGTCACTTTAACAGGCATGTTATCATGTCTTAGGTTTGCCGTGATTGTCCCTGCGCCCAAATTGCATTTTTCCCCAAGAATGGAATCTCCGATATAGGAAAGATGTGCGGCATGGGTTCCTGCATAGATGATGGAATTCTTCACTTCACAGGCGTTGCCAACTCTTGAATTTTTGCCAAAATAACTTGCCCCTCTGATATATGTATTGGGTCCGATATCTGCCCCTTCATCAAAATATGCGGGACCCTCAATATATGTGCCGCTCCTTATCCGTGCTGATTTGGCAACATGTACTTTCCCATGAATTTTTACCCCTTCTTCCACTGTTCCCAGAATTTGGAAGGAGTCACATTCCTGTTCTAAAAGATGCCGGTTTGCTTCAAGCAAGGACCAAGGGTAGCCTACATCAAAC
Source organism: uncultured archaeon (assembly GCA_964645535.1). Lineage (GTDB taxonomy): Archaea > Asgardarchaeota > Heimdallarchaeia > Heimdallarchaeales > Kariarchaeaceae > WAKA01. Next base: position 7,741 of record CAZYCQ010000093.1, read on the forward strand.
CAAGCTCCTTTCAAGGTGTGGACATAGACTTTCTTATTTCTGATCAATTCCTCAATTGCTTCTGTAAGTTCCAATTCTCCTCGTTGTGAGGGTTTGACATTTTTCAGATATGTTTTTATCTCTGGAGGGAAAACAAAGAAACCTGCATTTGCAACCATCCCTTCCCGTATCTGATCTGGAAGTGGTTTTTCGATAACTTCTTTTGCAATTCCCTCTCTAGTTGTTGAAAAAACTCCATATTTTGACAAATCCTCCAGTGCCACACCTGTGGCCATGGCATCTACTCCGTCTTCTTTTCGTTCCCAGAATGCTTTATAGGCCTCAATCAATGCCCCTCTCTCAAAAATGACGTCCCCGAACACTACAATGAAATCATCCTCAATTCCCTCTAATGCACAATTGAGTGCATCTGCTGTTCCTTTCGGTTTTTCTTGATAGATGGTGGTAATATTCAAATTTCCATAATTGTCCTCAAGAAACATATTGACTAATTCATGATGGGTATGGGTGACTATCCTTATCTCATCATCTTCCGTCAATTCTGTCACCTGTTCGATTACTCTGCCTAAAATGGTCTTCCCTCCAACCTCCAGCAAGGGTTTTGGACGATTGCATGTCAGTGGATGAAGTCGGGTTCCCTTTCCGGCTGCTAAAATTATTGCTTTCACAAAGTTTTTCCATTTCTTGCAATTATAAGTCTAGAGACGACTTCTCGCCTGAGAGTCAATCTATTTTGTGGCAGTTGATTTGGAATACCGGATCCTCTTCCACTTTTGCAAATCCTGTTGCCAAGAGTGTCTTTCCTAATTTTCGGGAACGGAGAACTTGAACATCCACTGCTTCATAATTCTTGCAGGCCAGCCTGTGGACAACATCCTTGATTATTCCCATTATTTCTTCATTATTTACTTCTCCTTTCTGATACACCCTGACATATTGAGTAAGTATGGCCAATATCTTACCGTTTTCAAGCGTATATTCCACCATTTCCATCGGGGTTGTATCCCCCCAAACAAAAT
>CAZYCQ010000094.1:0-8707 GCA_964645535.1 uncultured archaeon
ACTCATCTCTTCTTCGGTTCAGTACCGGTGAGAGGAATTGGGTGAAGAGGTAGCCATTGGCCCCATGGATTTCGACTCCATCGAAACCGGCGGTCTTGGCTCTGCGTGCAGCCATCACAAAGTCATTGGTGATTCGTTTGATGTCGTCGGCAGTGGCTTCCTTGGCATTTTCAGTTGGAGAGCTGGAAATTTTTTTTTTTTTTTTTTCCGCCTTGGATCCACCATGATATAGTTGGACAATTACTTTCGATCCTTTTTGATGGATGGATTGGGTCAGTCTTTTCAATCCTGGGAGATGCCGGTCTTCAGCTATGCCCAATTGCCCATGCCAAGCCTTTCCTTCCGTTGATACATAAGCGGCACAGGTGGATATCAGACCGAAATGGCCGGCCCTTCGGACAAGCCACCTGAGTTCGTTTTCATGCAGCGTTCCATCTGGATTGGATTGGGTATTGGTCAGTGGAGCCAATGCAAACCTGTTGGGAAGGGTCAGGCCGGATTTTAAGGTAATGTGATTGTCCATGTGGTGCATTGACCGGGATTGCAATTAAATTGTTACTTTCTTTTTCTTGAAAGGATGAACATGGTCGCGATCATTGGGAGAGAGAACCAAGGCAGAGGGGACTGGGAAGTGGGAGAAGTTGTTGGAAATGTGGTCTCTTCGGAAGGAAGGGAGGATTCAGATGAGGTTGTGATGGTGGGAATCCATTCATTCTTGCCGACATATGCCCAGTCCTGTCTTCTTATCTGTATGAGGATTGGGTCAATTCCTGTGACGTTTGCCTTCCATGCCTCTTGAATCAACGGATAGATACCGGGAATCACAGGCAGGTCATCATGAATGGCTTTCTGCACGGCATAGGCTTTCTCGATTCTCGCAAGGGGATCCAGTTCAGAGGTATAATCTGCAATGAGATTTTCCAAGGTCTGGTTCACATAGTTGTAGAAGTTTTCGCCATTCGGGATGAAGCTTGTTTTCTCATATAGACCTCTAGGATCCCAATCAATGCCCCATCCGTAACCGACTAGGAAAAGGTCATATCCGCCTTCATCGTAGAGAGGAGGTGGATCATCTCTATCGAAGGTACGTGGCAGGATCACGTTCCAACCTGTTTCGACATATTCCTTGACACCTATGCCGATCTTGGGAAGTTCAAGGGCAAGGAGGGGCCCCCAAGAGCTTCTTGCGGTATAAGTGGGGGAGAGGATGGTCAGTTCGAAGAAGAAGGAATCGTAGACGCCGTCACCATCAGTATCATTGAGTGTGGAATAATCAAAGCCTGCCTGTTCCATGAGTTCCTTGGCTTTGGTTATATTGTATTCATCAGGATGCAGGTCTTGATTGAAACCGATTGCGACAGGCGGCATGGTTGATGCGGCCGGTTGACACATCTGCTCAAGGATCGTGGTGCAGATGAATTCTCGATTGAGGGTATGGGACATTGCCCTGCGTATCAGCAAGGCATCAATTAGGTCATCGGAATGATCCCCATCAGGTACGGCGGATCCATTTCCCCAATAGGGGCTCAAATGATTAAGAGCCATCTCTTGATGGGAAAGAGAACCGACGATCTCGGAATGGATTTCAGGATGGTCGGCAAAGGCATCTTTGGGAGGGAAGTATGCGAAGTCCATGATATCGATTTCATCATTAAGGGTTGCAACCGGATCATCTATGAAGGGAATCATTTTGAAAATGATCTTGTCGGCAAGGACATGTTCAGCATCCCAATAGTTTTGGTTCTTGATCACTGTGACAACCTCATTGGCCGTGTCAATCGAGTCGATCATGAAAGGTCCGGCAGCAAGGGCATCGGATCCATCAGGGTTGTTCCATGAACAATCTTTAATGGTTCCCGCAAGGCAGGAATCATACCTTGCCTCGAAGACCACTCTTTCGATGATTGGCACGGAAAGTGCCCTGATTGCAAAAGCATCAATGTTGTTGTAGACAAACTTGATGGTGGAAGTGTCAAGCTTGATGAATGAGGAGTTGTCAAAGTATCTCGAAATCGTCTTGTAGGTTGCAACATTGATTAAGGGAGTCACAGCCACCTTGAAGGAGAAAATGACGTCATCTGCCGTAATGGAATGTCCGTTTGAGAAAAGCACACCTTCTCTGAGGGAGACCGTGAACTCATTCCCGTCAATTTGCGGCATGGCAGCCGCTAAGTCAGGCACCCAGGTGAGATTGCCGGATTGTCGTTTGTACAGCCCTGCATAGACCGCGGATACCCATGGTGCGGGAAGATAGGAATCTTGTGTCCAAGCAGAGTATTGGGAAAAGTCATAGGGATAGGCATAAGTGAGGCTCCGCTCATTCGATTGTGCAGGTACGAGGTGGGAGGAAGAGCTGGGCGGAAACAACAGGAGAAGCAGAAAGCCACAGAGAATAATCGATTTGTTCACGCGTATCCACCTAAAATGTAATTATTAAAGCTTTCGCGGGAAAGATGCGTCTTTTGCCCTAAATTCAAACCAATCGAGCAACAGAAAAATGTTTTTCAGCACGAAGGGAGTTCAGGGGTTTTTGCAGAAAAAGTAGATAAGGGACAAATTCAAATTTTTGTCGTGGAATTCAAGTTCAGGGTGCGTCTGTTTCTTGTGCTGACATATTTCGATGACATCTTCGGACCTCAAATCCTTAGCAGTCAGCCGCTCGAGATTGACAAGAAAATTGCAGAAGTGGTCTGTAACCTGATGGACATTGCTGCGGTGGGTCATCAGGAAGGATTTATTTTTTCAAACCGGAGTTTCTCTTCACAGAATGTTTTCTTTTCGTTAGTCAATCAGAATGCCAGAGGAGGACAAACCGATTTTTTGCTCTCACTCCTTCTTGCCCCCACCTATCCGCAGGTGGTATCGGTCATCTCAATGGATTGGAATTCGTTGTTTGACCTGAAGGATACAATTGAGCCACATTTGATTCAATTCTGCGAAGATGGAGAATTACTACCTTTGCAAGAGAGGCTTGAAGGAGCAATGACCAATCTTCGTCGGAGAATGCTTGAAACCTTGAATTTTGAGCTTGAAATTCTTTCACCCGAATCCTATATTGTTGACTGATCAAAAGCGGGATAGAAAGGAATCTGCTCTGACTTGTATTTGGTCCGAACGACGTCTAGAACTTCCTGTATAACAGTTTTGAACTTCATAATTGGAACCTGAAGATCCTCGGGGATTGTTTTTGGAAAAAGGGAGAGTAGATGTGTATACCTGCTGAATACCCGGGCTCGCAATGTCGCGGTCCCCCACTTAGAATTTCGGTCAAGAACCCATTGCCCTTCAACCTTTCTGACAAGCATGCAGAGATCGACTGAAAACCACAGTAGAGCTCCAATTAGCTGATGGAGACGAAATTCCTCATCACTGATCAGGAGATAGGTTCTCAATCGAGCAAGATATGCCTGCTCCATCTCCCCAATCACCTGATCCGGCAAGCTACCCACACACCAGCAGGAAATCCTCGCCCTGAAGTAATAAACATCGATAAAGAAATAGTAAAAATCGAAGGTATCAAGGTCGATCATTTTAATGGAGTCGTCTGTCAGGTATACATTGTCTGGACATAGGTCAGAGTTAACAATACCTATAAATTGAGAGGCCAAAGCATAAGCCTCCAGGAGATTCATAGCTTCAGCCAATTCATTCGCGGATGTTACACCGAAATCCACCAGTTCCTTTATTTTTTCTTCAGTGAAGTTTACGGATTGGATCCAGTTTGGAAGGGTATTTCGACGAATACCGAAGTCATTCAGTTTGGAACGATACTGCTCACGGAGGGGGGCTGATCGGCCATGCAAGTCTGCAAGGGAGGTCGCCATTAGATTGAGGGCTTTCCGGGCCTCAGCAGCCTCCCCTTTCAGAAGGATTTCGTGTAGGCCTTTTCCCTCTATGAACTCGGTGATCAAGATTTCTAGCTCGTCATCGAAAGCTACAAGACGAGGAAATGGCAGATCTGCGATCTCCCCAAGGGCATATACAGCCTTGGACCTTCGATAAGTTTCCTTTGCCCAATCAGGTATGCCGGAGGGATGTGAAAAGCACTTTACGTGGTATTTTACGCCATTGGCAGTTATTTCGAAATTGAATTTCCTGTATCGGTTCCCTACGTGGATGGTGGTGGTTTTGAGAGCTTTAGAAACTACACTGACAATATTGGAAAAATGAAGTTTTTCTTCCCGTGTATATTCCACAATATTGGATTTTGTTCAAGTGAAAAAAAGCTTTAGGGTAACTGAGAGCGGATAAAAAATGAGATAAATCCTGCCCAGGATCAGATGAACAATGAGAGAGCAGAAGGAGAAAGGAAAATCAAATATCAATATTGGTAACTGGAAATTTTTTCAATCCCATGATTATTAAAATTTTTAAAAAATGTTCAAATTCACATGTTAGGTTGAAAAATTAGGATATTGGGAAATAAGAACCTGATAAAAGAAAATTTTAGAGAAAACTCCAAAATGGGGACTTCCACCCAAAATACTGCCCAAATGCTGCATTAATTTAAATATTAAGCAATAATGATGAAACTAATAACTTCCAAAAAAATTCACTAATTAGGAACAAAGATAAGATAAATTTTCAGTTCTGTTTTTCAAACTATCTTTTTTCTAACTGAGATGAAATAAAGCGATCTGTCAAAGACACCACAGCATATGAGATACAAAAAACTATTTTCAGCATTTCTGATGGGGGTTTTCCTTTTGGGAAGCCTTCAAGCGGGAACTGCTGTCTCAACAAGCAATGAACCTTCTGCAAGTTGGGGACAGATTGCCAACGAAAATTACTGGTACTCAAGATATTATCTGGGTCATTTGGAGATGAGGTCTGGTGCAGGGTTGCATTTGGTTTTCAGTCCAGTGTTTCAAGGCAACCTCCAAATGATGATGACAAAAATCAAGATGGCAGCCAATATTACCCATGCAAGTCCACCTCTGAATGCATTTCCTATTTTCGCGGAATTTGGCTCGGCCACCCCCAAATTTGTCCAACCGGTGGATGTTGCCAACCCCAATGATTTCGGGACTCTAAGATGGGATCTCAGCACAGCAGATCGGGATCTTTATCCAGCTGCATTGGCACAAAGTGGCTTGAAGAACGTCCTATGGTCTGAGGAGTTTTTCAGCAAGAATCATGTGGTTGATTCCAATTCTTTGACGGATGATCCGGTGGATTCAAGCCAGACCTCCCTTACGGGAACAGTGGCTTTGGGGAAGGGAAAGGCCAATGCCGATGACTATACGACGGATGGCTTCAGAGGGTTTGTCCTTACTGCGGAACTTATCCATAAAATGCAGTTCCTGAAGAATGTCCTTGCAGTGAACATCGCAGACGGTACATTGGATGGTCACTTGGATCCTGCAACCAATGCGGCAGATTACTATTTTGCCCATCGCTACACCTATGAGACACAGATGGTCACACCGACGGGAGGAAGCATGCCGATGCCAAAGCCGGAGAATTTCTCGGTTGTTGATTCAAGATCTGAGCTCTGGGATCAACTTTCCCTTCTTTGGATGGCTTCAAAGTTCTTTGCTTGGGCAGTGGCACCTGAACAGGATGATGTATTCGGAGGAGATGGAACGGGTCAACAGCCGTTTCCCGGATCCATGGCGGAAACCGGGACTCCTGGACCTGCTGATCTAGCCCAAGGGCTTGCAAAGACTGCGTGGCTTACCTTGGTAAATGGACATTGGAATGCAGAGTCCAAGACATTTGTAGATGAAGCTACAGTGAATTCAGGAAGTTTGACGGCAGGAACAACAGTTACCACCAACCTAGCTGCGAAGGTGATCATTGCATTGGCTCAATGGAGTGCGGCGACCAATGATGCGATGAATCAAACCCAATTCGTACGTGATCAGGCAAATTTCCTCATTGACAATTTGCAGAGAGAGGATGGAGGTTTTGACAACAGCTATGACCTAGTCCAAAATGCCGCCAGCAGTTCGGCAAGAACTGCGGAAACACAGGGAAGTGCCATTAGAGGATTGATTACGGCCTACAATCTCACGGGAGATATCAAGTTCAAGGAAGCCGCCATAAATGCCTTCAGGTTCATGGAAAACAATCTTTGGGATGATGACCTTGCAATTTTCAGGAGTTCAGAAGGAGCAACGGTGCAGGTATACGATCCAGGAAGTATTGCAAGTGTTGTTGCAGGATTGAGAAGCATCATGGGACTTCAGGACGAAATTGCATCACCATTGGCCCATTATCGGCTACTTCAGTTTTTTGAAAATGCTGTGGACAAGTCAGGCTTTCAACTCTCCGAAGGGCCGGCCACCGGTGGAGGAGATGATAACGACACCATTCCACCCCCACCGATGCAAAAGGCTTCAGGTGCTGCAAATGGTATGGCACCAATGCCGGCAGGTGAGATTCAGCTATCGGATGGATCTTGGAAAGTGACTGATTACACCTTCTATACCGACAAAGGAATGTATGCCGCCAACGAATTCTTCCTCACTGGATTGAGGGGACCTTTCATTGCCTCATACAGACCACCATCCGTCACCTATGAAGAGGCAGTGAATACATTCCATGGGGCAAATTCAAACCAAAATTCGATTCCTTTGCTAATTGGGGGTACTGCAATACTTGCCTTGATGGCCTTGACAATTCTAAGACGAAAGCGCTGATGTTTGTTAAAATACGTGGCATTGAGGATTAATGAAATCGGAACACACCCATACATGAAAGGATGGGGTCATACCTCAAAGATCTGAGTCCGGCCATGCTGCAAGTTCTGTATCCATGGAAGCAAATTTCCTCATCGAAGGAAGCTTGAGGATCATGATCACTTGCCCAAGAATGGCTGTCAAAATAAGAATCGTAGATGATAAAGAGGTGACAGAATCTCCCACAGAAATTTCTGGGTCAAAGTTGCTTTGGGAGAGAATAAAGCTGCTGGATATTAAAATAGAGGAAATTAGCAAAATGGTACGTAAGATCCCTTCCGGTCGTCCTACAAGAAAGATCCCCAAAAACAGGATAATCAGGCCAAATAGCTGAAACATCATGGGCATCCCAGGAATGAAGATGGATACAATAAAGAGAAACAAAGAAATGGCCAAGGTGCTCCAACCCGATAATCTTCCATGCTTTTTTCCAAAGTAGATGCCGATGAGGGTTGAGAGCATGACAATCAAAATTCCGAAGGTGGCGGTCCAAGTCACGACTTGTACAAGTCTAAACCAAAGCTCTGAAGTTGAGGGTACCATGAAGGTGAGAAAAAGGGAAATTGCCATAGAAACGACAATGGTTGCCAATCCGATTTGAACAAGATAAATGAATTTCATAGGATAGCCCGAGAAATCGGAAGAGGGATACACAAATCAAAAGGGGACATTACCCAATAATAAATTTTTCGTACATCGAGAGAAAAGAAGCAGGAGTTATTCTTTCGGTTTGGCAATGATGAACCGGCAGACATTGTTGCCGGCAACCACCCGATGAGTGGAGTGCACTTCCGTTCCCAAGAGTTCGGTGAACAGTTCCTTTTCGGTGGTACAGGCATCCCAATATTGATCTGCCACCTCGAAGATGGGGCAGTTGAATTCCAGAAGTTCGAAGGAATCGGTCAGGACGTTCAGTTCGACCATATAGCCTTCTTGATCGCGAACCTTGGCAAGGGTCTTCACCTTCTCCTCGAATGCCTTGCCTTTGAGGAGACGTTCATATGCCGGCAAAAGATCATTCTTCCGTTTTCGCAAAGCCTGAAGTACACCTTCGGAACCTAACTTTTCTTCAATGAATTCAAGGACGGAGCAGGTGATTGAGGCATAGGCTTCAGGGAAGAGGTTGAGGGTTCGGCGTGTCAATTTCAGATGGAGGCTTGGGCGTCCGACACCTTTTTTGACATAGACTCTTTCCACCAGTCCGCTGGTCTCGAGCGAATCAAGATGCTTCAACACCCCCATTTTGGTCAGCCCCAACTCTTTTGCCACTTGAGCCAATGAAAGCATACCCTTTTTCTTCAGCAACCGAATAAGATTCTGCTTGGTCGCTCCGAGCAGGGAAAGGTCGAGATCCTGTGAATCCACCTCAATGGAAGTTTTGGGGCGGTCTGTCATCGTCCATCTCCTATAGTTTTGACACCTTATAATGCTTGGGATTTTTGAAAGTAGATTTGGAACCGATTATTATAATTTGTAAACAATACAGTATATTTATTGCCGAAGTCAATGACTATACATGACAGATTTCTGGAACAACAAACGAATCGTCATAACCGGAGGCAGTGCAGGCCTTGGCAGGGCACTGGCCATCCAACTTGAACATTTGGGAGCAAGAGTGCTGGTTCTTGCAAGAGGAATCGTTCGCCTCAGGGAATTGCAGGCAGAACATCCAGGGATCTTGTATCTGCAAGGAGATGTCTCGGACAAGAACGAGATTTATCCATTGGCTGCAAGCATCAATGCCATGCTTGGAGGAATTGACGTACTCTTCAACAATGCATCCACCTTGGGAAGGGTGCCATTGACCACCCTTATCGATTCGCAGTGCGAGGATCTGAGTCAGGTTCTTGAGACCAACTTGATTGGACCGTTTCGATTGATCAAGGCCTTTTTGCCTTCCATGCTTCTGCAACATAGGGGACTGGTTGTCAACATCAGCTCGGATGCAGCCGTCAATGCCTATCCGACGTGGGGATTCTATTCGTCATCCAAGGCAGCATTGGACATGCTCAGCCAAATTTGGG
>CAZYCQ010000095.1:0-8580 GCA_964645535.1 uncultured archaeon
ATATCGGGAATCATTGCCTATTCATCTCCTACCTCTTCTCCTGAAATCACTACATCTTCTGATTTTGTTGTTGGTCTATCCCCTTATGGATCCCCCATCTTGGAAAAACCATTCACCAATGAAAAGAAGGGATTTGGGACATTGGTATTGGGACTGGAACCGTGATCTACAAGATAGATGTCCCTGAATATCCAGACAATGAAAACTATAATGTCCTACTTAAGGTGCGGGTTCGGGCAAATAACGGTCAGTTTGTTTTGATTACAGGTCCAACCCCACCTTCCGATGAATATTTCTTCTACATTATCAATGAAAACGTCTTGCAGGGTGTTGAACATCCAAGTTGCGGATCAAGCTACTGTGATTCAAACACAACTTCTTCTTCCGAAAAAACGGTCATCTCACACAACGCCAAAAACTACTTCATTGCTTTGGTCTTCAAAGAAATGTCAATATATTGGATACGTGCCGTGGCATTTTACTATGAATGCTCTCAATCTGTTCAATATTACTGTCGAGAGCTTCCTTGAAATATTACACAAGATATGAATCTTCATACTTCTGGATGGTCATTTGATGGATCTCTGCTGTTTAAAATTCCATTGATGTCTCGGTGATGTCTGGGTTTTCACATGTGCTTGCTTATATCTTCTATGTTTCGAATACTGCGGTTTCACTCCTTTTGAAATATTCCCATATCACTTATAATTTTTGTAGTTGTACTAATACTTGTCCTCACTCAAAAAAAAATCCAAAATTGACTAATTTAAAAAGGAAGAAGAATTCACATTCAGAATGGTAATCTGAGTTGATGATTTTGTTAATTGTGACTTTCTTGATGATAAGGACACTACTGAACTTGTCGGGAATGGCGACAGCTACCAATCGACTTCCGAAGACAGGGTCATGGATTTAAGTTCGGCATACCCGAACTTATGGTTTATTAATGCCTATCTCGAAGGCGATCACCAGCTCCTGAGGATATATGAATGCAACTTGTTTAATCGCAAGGATAATACTTTAGCAATTGTAAACTCAAATGCCCAACAATACCTAGGGTATGTCATTGCTACAATAAGGGCACTGGTTCACATATCAATGGACTGGTTTTATTCAGGCATGCAATTGATGACAGTATGACTAAGACCCAAGGTCATTCGTCGCTATTTATTTTGTTTTCAGTATAACGAGAGGAATTCGGTTCGGCATCCTATCTCCAGGATACTGAAGACCCTCTTCGTTTTGTTTTAAGAAATACCTCAATTTAATAATTTTAAAATTTTTTTAACCTTTGATTGAATTTCAAAACGTAACAATTAAGTTCTAATGGAATAGTTCAATCTATGGACATTGAGGGAATGTTCTTTGAAGGCCTGACCGCCGATTTGGAAGAGGGATTGCCAAGAGAGCTTTTAAGAATGCTGAAAAAATATTATCTGAAAGATGGAATAGAAGGCGTTGATTTGCTGATTGCAGAAATCCACAGGAAGTATTTGGGGGATGAAGTTGATGGTTGAAAAGCTCTGGATAAAAAAATTGCAGGTTGAGAATTTCAGAAACATCAATCATGAAGAATTTCACTTGAAAAACAGTCCTGTTATGATAATATTTGATGAAAATGGAAGTGGAAAGACAACGTTGCACGAGGCCATTCTTTGGAGTTTATGTGGTGAGATTTACAGGTATAACGAAAATAAGGCTTATGGATCCATTGATTCTTTTTTTAATCTAAGAGCCAATAGAAAACGTATTTCTGTTACTGCTCAGCTAATGATGGGAGATACTCCTCTCAAAATCTCAATCAATCGACCAAAACGGAGGAAAACCTATCTTACCAAGTCACAGAAGCCAGACCTCATGTTCGCAATAAATGACGAAATCTTGGGGGATGAAGAATTTTTCAGGCATATGACACAATTGTTGAATCAACGTCCGCAAACTATTCAGATGACGAATTTTCTTTCTCAAGAACTTATTAATGAAAAACTGATACGAAATGAAAAAACCCAAGGACAGGTTTTTTCAGAAATTCTTTCCTTCAGTTGGATGCAGCAAATCTACGATCGTATTCAGGAAGAAATTAGTGATTTAAAGAGAAAGATCAATTATTATGATCGAAAAATTGCTTTGCATGAACTTGAACTTGCACATTCTCCACTGAATGAATTGTGGCAAAGTCTTCATGCACAAGCATCAAAAATGAAAAACGACGGTTATAAATTTCGCGATGAGACAATTTCATATCTGGATCTGCTGGATAGAGAACTTGAATTTGCAAAATTGATCGATGATGTGGAAAGAATTGAACTAATTCATCAAAGGATAAATGAAATTGAAAATGCACCATTGCCTGAAATTGATACACGCCAATCATTGATTTATTTTGAAACAAAACTGAATCAATTTCGCGAGGAACTTGGAAAGTTGGAAACTTTGGTAAGAGGAGAGGAAGCTTCTTCTCAACCAATCATTGAATGGATCAATGAATTCTTCCAAAACGAAGAGGAACTTCAGAATTTTGAAGAACAATTGAAACCTCTTCGTGAAAAACTTGAAAAAGTTAGAAAACGAAAAACATCATTACCAAATGACTTGGAGAAAATAGATGGTGAAATTTCAAAATGGTCTGATTTTCAATCTGAAATTAAATCAGTTGTTGGTGAATCTAAGCCGCTAGGTCTTAAGGAATTGGAGACAATTAAATCTAGCCTTGAAGTGCAAAATGAGCAGTTAAAGAAACAACATGTAGAATTAGACAGGTTACAACAAGAGATACAGGGAATTCTCAAGGAAAAATCTCTACTTGAAGATCAATTGAAACAAAAAGAACTGAGGGTCAAACAGATCAAAATTGGAGATCTAGAAACTGCAAAAAAGGATCTGAATGAATTAGCCAGAAAAATGAACATTGTCTTTGAGGATGGTGATGACACAAACCTCAATGAGCTTCTTGAACGAACACGTCATCTCCAGGAAAGATTATCTCAAATTGATATTGAAACAATACAGGAAGAAATCGATAGACTCAAGCAGTTACAAGAGAAGCAAGATTCTGCTGCTAGATTATCCCAAAACTATTTTGAACGAAAAAAAACAGCAGAGGAACTGTTAAATGGCACCAAGAATAAGATTGAGTCGCTCAAGACAAAAATTGCCGAGTTAAATGTAGCAAAGCAAGAGGAAATCAATGGTCCAGATTATACTAAGATTCAAATTGCATTTGCATTTGTTTTTCTTGGCTTCTCATTGATCCTTCTGTATTATGGAAACGATTTTCTCTCAGTTTCATTGGCTATTATGTTGACTTTTTTCGTAATGCTTCTTGTGTTCCCTATACTTTTACCTCAACCTTTTGGGAAAATTGGAATTTTGAGGATAATGACTCCGGTTTCTTTTCGAATATCAAAAATTGATGACCAATTGTTTGATCTCCAACAGCAACTGTTCAGTGAAAAAGAAAATCTTCAAAAACAGCAATTGGAATTGGAAAAGATAGAACATGAGCTTCAAAAATTAGGATATTCCAAGACAGATTTCATTCCGGAAATTTCTGAAAAAGAAAACACTGTCGCAACCTTTCGTCAAGATCGAAAGAAATTGAAAAAGTTAGCTCAGGATTTTATTCAAGAGATAGAAAGACAGGAAATAGAAAGAACAATTGATGATCTTAAACAGAAGATTGAACAACTAGATACGGAAATCAAAAGAAACTTGATGGGGAAAGAAATTAATGACATTTCAAATCCAATTTCAACACTTGAAAAAGAAAGGATCAATCTAACCCAAAAGATTCAAAAAAATTCGGAGATGCTTACATCCATTGAAAAAAGCCTTACAAGATACCTGAATAGAAATCCAAAAATCAAAACAATAGATGAACAAACGACATTGTTGGATAATAAAAAAGATACAGAAGCAGCCATTGCATCATTGCAAAAAGAAGAAGAAGAATTGATACAAAAGATAACTGATATCGATGCCAAACAAGCCGATTTAGAGAAAAGAAACAAATTTCTGAAATCTGAAATCTTGAAGGTGATTTCTCAATACAAAATTGAAGAAAACCAATGGCAACGGGAAAATCTGACTAGATTGGTTAAAGAGAAGTTTGAAGAGAGCAAAAATCGTAAAAAATGGTTAGAGGAAATCATCAAAAAAAGTATGCAACTCAAGAATGAATTGAATGAGATAGTTCTGTTTCTTGAAAAGAAAGCCCTTCTTCAGGAAGAAGTAAGAAAAAACCAGCGACAGATTGAACAAGCACAATCAATGATCACCCATTATGAGAACAAAAAAAGAAATGCAGAAATGCTTCAAAATGCTTGGAAATCAGTAAACATACAAATCAAAAATCAAATTGATCAATTTTCGAAGAAAATTGTGGAAAATATTGAGGGAGATTTTCAGAGATATTTTGATCTTTTAGGTGGTCATGATCGTTTTGATTACACAGCCATTGATATTAGGATGTCACGCAACAGTATCAAGGTTTCTCTTGCAGTTGGCGAAAACAATGAGAATGCAGGGTCTCCTTTTGCTCTATTAAGCAATGGTCAACAGGTTTGTTTGGTTCATGCCCTTTTCTTTGCAATGGCCAAATGGAACTTGAAACAGAACCCATTACGATATGTCGGACTTGATGAACCTACTCAATATCTTGATACACGAAGGAAACAAGCATTCATTGGATTTCTTGGAAAATTCATTGAAGAAGTGAATAATCAGGTTCAATTAATAATAACCACGGCTGATCGTGAATTTCTACAATTTGCACTTGAAAGCAAAAACGAGAACTTTACTATCGTGTCCATGAATGAAATCAAATCAGGTGAATTTACGGAATTTGAAGGATCTTGGTCATTTACTCCTCCTAGGGGAATCTTGGATGAAGTTCAAAAAGAAGAGGATCATGAGCTTTCCCTTCCTAGGATTGAACCGCCAAAACCACAAAAGTCTCCTGATGTTATTGTCATTGATGAAACCATTGAAGTTGACTGTGTTTGTTCAGTATGTCAAGGAACCTTTAAATCTTTCAGAAAAAGAACTTTGTGTGACAAGAAAGAATGTATATCGGAATATCGGAGGTCAATGATGATTGGATGATCTAGAAACCAAAATCAAAACCCATTTTGCAGGAAATGTTGTAGGCAAGGGATTGATGCGCAAGGCTGGTTTGGAGTTTTTGCCTAGATATGTTTCAGAATTCATACTGGGAACATTTGTTGAAGAAGGTGAATCAGAGGATCATGTCATTTCCAAAGCGAAGAAATTTGTGAACCACTATGTTCCTGAACCAAATACCTCTGATCTAATGAGGCATAAGCTTCTTGATGAAGGGAAAATCAAGCTACTTGCCAGATACAAAGTGAAAGTAGATCTCCATTCCCAGATCTATGAAGCCAAAGTTCCTGTTCTCAATGAATCTGTCCTTTTTGATCCTCATTTTGTAGATCTTTATCCATCTTTGTTGACTACCGGTATGTGGGGATTGGGTATCTTGATGTATAATCCTGCAGAGAATGGAAAATTCAAGGTTGAATTGGCAGATTTCAAGCCATTCCAGATTGGAGCATTCGATGTAACTGAATTCTTTGAAGCAAGACAACATTTTTCCTTGGAGGAATGGATGGCTGTACTTCTAACTAGTATGGGATTAAATCCACAATCACTGCAAACAAGCGAGCAAATCTTTATTCTTTGCAGACTTCTTCCATTGATTCGAAGAAACCTGAACATGGCTGAATTTGGTCCCAAAAGTACAGGGAAAACCTATGTGTTTCGCAACCATAGTTCCTATGCCCATGTAGTTTCTGGATCTGCCGTTACTCCTGCTAAGCTGATCATCGATTTGAAAAGCAATACCCCTGGACTTATTTCAACAACCGACCTTATTGTATTTGACGAGATTACAGGTGCAGAATTCGGTAAGACACAAGATTTTGAACTGATTGGGCTGTTGAAAGATTACATGGAAGGAGGTCATGTGTCTAGGGGGAGAGCGCAAATCACAGAGGATTCATCTCTAATGTTCCTAGGAAATATTGACATTCGAAAAAATAGTCCCAAATATGAGGATTATGTAAGAGAATTGCCCCGTGCATTTTCAGACCCTGCCTTCGTCGATAGGATAAATGGGTTTATTCCAGGATGGAAAATTCCAAAGATTTCCCAAATCGAAGAGTCTCTTTCCGAATCTGTAGGATTGATGAGTAGTTATTTAGGAGAAGCCCTTCATGCTCTTAGACGACTGGATCATCCCGATATGGATTGGTCGAAGGTCGAAAAGGATTTCAAAATGGTTCGAAATGAGAAGTCAGTCAGGAAAATTACGGAGGGGCTCTTGATGTTGCTTTTCCCAGGAGTCGCTGTAAAAGAAAAAGAAATCAACTTCTGTCTTGAGATAGCATGTAACCTTCGCCAATATGTATATGACCAGCTTCATTTTCTTGATCCAGATGAATTTCCGAAGTTCAAATTAAGTGCTAGATTCATTGAATAATAGAACCATTGGCAGCCAATTAGATCAATGTATTCGTTTTCGTCAGGTTAAATCCACAGTTTTCGCAATAGGTGGCATTTGCGGGGGCTTTGGCATTGCATGAAGGACAAATGATTTCCGTATCATGGGATCCAAAGGAAAAGCCAAGCTGTTCAAGGTAGCTTTTCAAGGAATAGATGGAAGCGGCATGGTACTTGGGTGTTTGTGCAAGCAATTCGACTTTCGGTATTCCTTCACCACCCTCATATTCAACAAGGATTTGGGCGTAGATATCGGCGGTCCAAGAAGTATTGAACTGTGTCCTTCCTGAAAAACGGGTGATTGGGGTTTCTTGGTAATGGAACCTTCTAATCGATATTTTTGGGTATCTTTTCACTGGTTCAGCCAATCTGCCATCTCTGATTGAAACACGAATCAGATCCTCAGGAGTGTCAATGACCGCATAGGTGTAGGATGTGGCAATGGTCTTTTTCATGAACTGACGGCCAACAAATGCGAACAGGAAGATCATTGCCAACATGAAGAAGGGAACGATGAAAAAGAGGACTATTATTGAATTGAATCCTCTAGGTGCCAGTTCTCCGGGAATATTTGTAAAGAAAGTATAGAAGAATATCAATATGAAGATAATTGGTATGCTTCCGACAATCAGCAAGAGAATGGGTGCAATCGAAATTCCCTTCTGCAATCCTGAAGGGGAATAGGATTGCTGGAAAATTATTTGGGATTTTGGTTCCTTGTGTAGGATATCTTGGAGAACCGCTTGATCCTTTGGATCGGTCTGATTCATCTGTGTGATGTCCATATTCCCAAGTAGTTTGCCATGAATAAAAATATTGTCAATTTTCCTACATCGAATGCAAAGTGACGTTGCATAAATTGTTCAGTGATCATTCGATCCGCAAAAAATGCAATGAATGAACTTCATCATTTTTTGAAAGAATTCTGGTTTGAACCAAGTGGTCATTAGAGTGTTTCTTAAAAGGAAGGAAACCATTTCTTACATTGATTTAGGTGAGCAATTCCGTTGATTTGAAACTGGAACTTTGGTTGGCCAATTCCGGTTCTGCTGTTCTTTTTTCCTTCCTTGTGCTCTATCTCAAGGAAGTCGGTCTATCTGAATTTCAGATTGCCATGCTGAGTCTGTCCTATTCGATCTCGATGATCTGCTCAAATGCCCTGTTCGGTCGGCTCACTGATTCGATCGGACCGCGTCCCTTTCTGGTCTTGGGACTTTTTCTTTCAGCCATTACATCCTACATATATGTCATGGCGGATGGATTCAATTCATTCTTTCTCATGCGGATGATCCATGGAATTGCGTTGGGAATGTATCCTGCCTCAATTACTGCAGTTGCATCCGGAAGAGGCACGAAATTGGGTAGTCTTTCCTCATTCGGATCATTGGGATGGGCCACCGGAAGCATTATTGCGGGATTTGTGGCTCAGTATACCGGCCTTCAAAATTTATTCCTTCTGTCCTTCAGCATGTTTTTTGTCTCATTTCTTCTGAGTGTCGTGTTCAAGAGCGGTGCATCGGCAGTTGTTGAAAAGAAAGAAGACAAAAAAAAATTCGGGAAGGCACTTAGGGCAAATTGGAAGATCTATCTGATGGCAAGCATCAGGCATGGTACAGCAAACTCAATCTGGATCTACTGGGCTCTTTTCCTGACTCAAGACATCGGTCTTTCAACCTCACAGGTGGGATGGATACAGCTTACCAATACACTGACCCAATTCTTTGTCATGGGCAAGGTTGGGGACAGATTCAATCCCTTGGCCATGTTCATAGCCGGCAATTTTCTTTCCGCCATGACTTTTTTTTCATTTACCCTTGCCTCGAACTTTTGGCAGATGTTGTTGACCCAAATGATGCTTGGGGTTTCTTGGGCCTTTCTATATGTGGGTGGTTTGAGGTTGGTTGAAGAAAGCGGAAAAACTTTTGATGGAGTGGGAACCTCGACAGGATTGTACAATTCATCATTCTCGGTTGCCCAAGCTATCGGACCGATTTTGGCGATCTATTTCTTCGACCAGTCGCATGATTACACTCTTGCAATGAAGATGGCGGCTCTAATTAC
>CAZYCQ010000096.1:0-8537 GCA_964645535.1 uncultured archaeon
TGCTTTTTGAAGGGAGAACCACCCTTGTGATAGCCCATCGGTTATCCACAATTAGAGATGTTGATCAGATAGTGGTCATGGATCATGGCGAAGTGGTTGAATTGGGAACACATGAAGAGCTAATGAAACTGAAAGGAAAATACTATGAACTTTACAATACCTATTATGCCCATCAGGGATTGGAAATAATGTCACAATAGGCTTTGGAATTCCGTTTGAATGATGGAAACAATGATTTGGTGATTGGAACTCTGGCGCTTTTCAGATGAACCATAATCAACTGAATATTTTTATCAAATTCATGGTAAAACCTAAAATTCCTGATTGTTCATTGATTGTTTATAGAATGGATTTGAACTTGTCGCCCGAATTTATTTTGAGTACGATCGGTTCAATTCCATTGTTGATCAGTTCCGTTGCACTTATCCTCAGGTACCGAACGACGCGGGATAAAATTCTAGGCTATCTTTCTCTTGCATGGTTCTTTTTTTTTCTGGCTCTTTTCATTGATGGGCTTTCCTATCTTCTTCTTAACGAATTTCTGTTTCGTTTCAAGTTTTTGTTTATTCTCTTGATTGGAATTTTCTCAATCATGGCAGTCGATTTGATGGAACTTCAGAAAATTCGTCCATGGTCGATTTCATTAGCCACTTTCTTGGGAACCTTGACTCTTGGTCAAGCCTTCATTTCTGAAAATGTGTTTTTTTACACTGGTCCGGATGGTTTTCCCTCAATAGGATCTCAAGGTTATCTCAGATATTTTTCTACTGTGACAACTCTTTTTTATGCATCCTACTTTTTCTTTTTCAGCTACAAGCTTTGGCAAGTCGCAGAAGGCAAGTACAAAAGAATTACCGGGATTCACCTGATTGGGATCCTGATCTATGGACCAATCACATTTTCCGCATTCCTTTTCGGAGCGACATTTAAGATTCCCGGCATTCATGCACTTCTGATAGGATTTGGGGCTTTGCTTTCGGCCATGTCACTGGCAAGATATCCTGAAATCATGTATATTATCCCTTTCAAGGTGGGAAGCCTGAATTTTGTCGCCATTGGAAGTGGTCTGGTTCCTTTCCGGTACCAATGGAACAGAAGTGCAGATCTGGAAATCGATGGTCTCCTTTTTGGATCACTCTTTGAAGCTTTTCGTCAGTTCTCGAATGAGGCTTTTCCATTTGGTTCGATTGAGGAGATTGTCTATGAAAAGGGAGTTCTCTATGTTGCACCCAATATTAATGCAAATTTCCTGATCATCCTGATTGCCAATCGCAAATCAGAAACTCTTAGACAAAATCTTCAGTCATTTGCATTTTCAGTGGGCAGAATTTTTGTTTCCAATAAGATGAATATCCATAAGTTGTTATCCGAAGAAAAAGAAAAATTAAGAGAATTGGTTATTTCAAGTTTTCCTCTAATTCCAAACTTTGAAGACTGATCTATTTCTTCTGTTTTTTCAGACGGGGTAAAACAATCACCACTGTCATCAATCCCAATATTGATGCAAGAGGATCGATTGGAAGATCCAATGCCGGTGCTCCGGATGAGGAAGTGCCATTTGATGGTTTCGTGTTTACAGTGGTATTGGTGATGGAGGTCGAAGATTCTGAGGAAGTTGGTGGTGAAGAATTGGGGTCTTTGAGGGTGATTGAATAGGCAAAGCTATAATAGCCAATTACTTCGACATAATACGTTCCTGCGTCCAACATCAAAGAAATGGTGGCAAAAGTACTTGTCGATGTATCATCCGCATCAGCGATATAATTGGTAAATTCATCAAAAATGATAATAGATGTATCTCCATCAGTACCAGATGTCTCGATTTCGACCTCCATCATTTGAGAAATGTTGAAGATGAAAAAGTCCCGATAATCATTCTCACTGAACGTATGATCCTGTGTTTCCCAAAATTGCAATTGAGTTGCCTGTGAGAAATCATTGTCGTCTTCATATTCATCGGGATCTACCCCCTCTCTAAGCGTAATGAAATAGGAATTAATCGGAACACTTGTGTCAAAGGCCTCAACAGCTGCATAATATGTACCTGGATCCAAAAGGAGTGTAACAGATGCAAAAAGTCCCTTGCCATTATCATCATCAAATGCTATCTGATTTCCTGCATTGTCATACAATGTCATTATTGTATCTCCTAGATCTCCACTTGTGTAAATGCTTACCCGCATTGTGGTTGTGAGAACAAAGAAAACAAAGTCAATGTCATATGAAGTCAATGAATGTTCTTGAGTTTCTCCGATTGTGATTTCATTGGCAAGATCCATGGAATTATCGGGTTCATAGTCATCACCGGTAACAGTGTAATTGACAAATGTAATCGATATGGTATACCAAGGCACAAGTCCAAAGCCCCCATAGGGTGAAATTTGCACATAATAGGTTCCAGGAGTCAATGTCCGGCTTATGCGTGGGAAAAGACTCCCACTGTCATCATTGAAATCAATTTGATTTTGATTTTCATCATATAGATACATTATTGGATCTCCGGTATCTCCAAACGTATCTATCGTTACAATCCCTTGCTGTGTTACATTGAAAACAAAGAAATCAGTATCATTTCCAGGTACCAATGAATGATTCTGAGGAATATCAAAAAATAACGGTGTAGCGGAATTGAAGTCATTATCTGGTTCATATGGGTCGGCAGATCCAGAAGTAATCGAGACAGACAAATAATAATTGCCCATCTGATTTGAAGTTGCTCCAAAAACCTCAATATAATAAGTTCCTGATCCGATGCTTGATGTTAGATGGGAACCGTTGTTGAATCCACTGTTGTCATCGCTTCCTATTACATTCAGGGAATCGTCATAAAGGTAGACCACAGTATCCAATCCTTGAGTTTGGGGATCAACAATGATATCTAATGTGGAGTTTTCCGAAACTGTCAAGGTCAACCAATCTCGGTCATCTTCAGGATAAAGTGAATGTGATTGGAAGGTATCTCCATAAATTACAGTTGCATTAAGATAATCATTGTCGGGTTCATACAAATCTGTCATGTTGGATTCATTCAAGGAAATGGAATAATTTCCGGTTGATGAATTGGCGTATCCTTCCACCTTTACATAATAAGTACCTGCTTGAAGAATGCTAATGATTCTTGCGCTCAGACCAATTCCAGAATCATCATCTCTTGTCAATTGATTCAAGCCAGAATCATAAAGAAACATGTAGGTATCCACATCGACAACAACCGTTTCAATAGTCACGGATATTGTACGGTTCAGCATGAAATAATACCAATCAGCCTCTCCAACCGGATAAATTGAATGTGACTGTGTTTGATTAAATTCCAATCGAGTGGCATTTTGATAGGAATCATCCGGTTCATAAGCATCATACAGGCTATATCCAGTCACTGAAATCTGATATTCACCTGTGGATGATGATCCAAATGCTGTAACCTTGACGTAATATACACCCGGTTCTAAATCTATGTAGATAAGAGCGGCTAATCCAGAACCACTGTCATCATCCGACGCGATGTAGGTCAGGTTTTCATTATATAGCTCTAGAACAGTATCAACACCCACGAATGTTTCAATGGTCACCGTCATACTTTCCGATATGTTGAACGTTAACCAATCATTGTCCCCAGCAGGGTATATCGTATGATTCTGTAATGTCCCTAAGGGAATTTGTGTCGATGAATTGGCATCGTCATCAGGTTCATAGGAGTCAGCGACCAATTGCATAGGATTGAAATCATCAGGTTGATGTACAATAAAAGAGCTGAATCCTTTTGTGGAAGTTATTGCAGTTCCCAATATGAGAATTGCGATAACAAAAAATACTTTCTTCGAAAAGTTCATATAATGGAACATATTGTTTATTTATTTATTTTTTTCTCGAATGAACTGAAAAATAATCAATGAATTGCCTAAAAATTGAATCTGTTAAAAAACTATTAAAATGTCATTAATTTTGCAAAATTATTACTTCGATGATTCAAATCAAAAAATTTTCCGGAAATAAGCGATTGATACTTTTTTTTTCCTTAAGGCATTGATTTTTGAACTTGGTTCATTGATGGATAATTTAGTGACCTGTCAATTTATCTGGAATATTTCCCATCAGCTCCATTTTTTCTCTATAATTCGTTTCAAATCATTCGATCAATTACCTAAGGACATGTATCATACCCAACAGGAATGTCCATTGATCCGCCTGGACAATTAGGTATTTGAAACCGATATTTCAGAAAGGATATTTGTCCCTATAGAGCCCGAAATGGAAAAGAAACAGAAATAGAATTGAGACAATCGGTTTCAGAATAACTATGATGGGAATGGCAGCAATCAGGACATTTAAGACGCCATATGCAATAAGATATACCTTCAATCTTCTTCTTTTTATAAAAAAGGCCAAACCGATTGACAGAACAGCCAATGCTTCATTCGAATAGAGGAAAAGAGATGCAACCTTTCCCAATTCTGCAAAAAGATTGTCAAAGGGTCGATTGGGATCGAGATCGGGGGTTTCAAGATTCAAAATGTTTACAACGGTCTGTACATAGCCGAAATCTGGATAAATCTTCATGATTGCCCTATAGCTTGTGGAAAAAATGAGAAAGGCAAAAGCTCCAATTGCAACGAGGAGACCTCCAACATTTTTCCATTTGAAGATGGCAACAACTCCCCAAATTGTGAAGCCAATCATTACAACTGTATCGAGATACATTGTGAAGATCAGCGCTTGAGAACCTATATCTGGATTGGTTTCCGACAGAGCCATGATCAGGAAAACGGCAATTGTCATGAGCAGGGTCTGCAATACCCAGAAATTTATCATGATGTTAAAAAACAGGTCTTCTCGGATTTCTTCTTGATCATTTTTCGTAAATGTCATATTTTCCGCTCTTCCTTGGTTTTTTTTAACAATTTCGGGATAAGAAATACTAAAGATGCAAATAGATTCTGTGGCTCATCCCCTCTTTCTCTTTTTTGAGGTATCCCAGATTTTCAAGCCTTGTAATCTCCCTAGAGGCAGTTGCCTTGGAAATTCCCAAATGGTTGGCAATGGCCTGTTGACTACATCCCGGATTTGCCTGGATGAATTCAATGATTGCAATCTGCCTTTCATCAAGGTTGTTTAGGTGGAATGCATGTGCTTCCAGTGGCTTTTTTTCAGACAAATGTGATTTCGATGACTTTTGTTCTGATAAGTGCGATTTTCTATAGAAAAACCCTCCAATTCCCAGCACTGAAAGAAAAACGATTGAAGAAAACAAAATGGTCTGTACAATATTTTTCTCTGGAACATCCGCAGACAACTCAATAGGAATGGTCAACGGAGTCTGTGTCCGATTTGTTCTGACTATAATACTTCCCTTGTACACCCCATCCTCGTCAAGATGAATTTCAAGTCTCACCTTTCTGAGAGTGAATGATTCAATTGTTAGTTCATATACTTCTGGGGAGACAAAATTCGGGGTCTCAATCCACACAAACACGGAATCCAATCCTACATTCCCTATCTGGATTGAAAGAATCGATTCTTTTGTTCCGATGGATGCAGTTAGGATTGAAGGAGCAAAGAAAAGTTCATTTCTTGCAATTTCCGTAACATGTGCTGAAAAGTGAAGATAAAAACCCGAAGGGACTATATCATTCCATAGCATGGCAATGAAACTTCCCTCCGATCGGGTGATGGAAGCTGTCGGTTCCACATTACGTATGTCTATCCCATCAAAAACAAGTACCTTGACCGTCTGAAACCCCACATTACGGGTATAATTCCACCAGATCTTCTCATCAATGTCCGGGATGGAATTCGTGAAGATGAATCTCCCCTTTATGGTAAGGGTCATGAATTCACCTGATAGTAATGGTCTACTGAAATTGAATACAATTGAGGTAGAACTCCCGTTTGATTTGATTTCTGAAACTACTTGTATTGTTGGCACGCTTGAATTTATAGCCAAAAGTTCAAAATTTGAGGAAAACAGCATTTCATCAGATACAAGAGACCCTGCATCCCCGAAATACATCAATTTCAACTGGAATTGAGCAACTGATGGATAAACAATAATTGAGGCATTGATTTCCGCCAATCCTCCTCTTGCAAAGAAAGGATCCGGTTGCGCTTCAGCAGTTTGAATCGATGATTCCGGATGAAACTGCATGGAAACAACAAGCAGTATCATCAATAAATATCGGAAATACATAGGATCACTTACATCTGTTGAGTTTGCAAATTAAAAAACTGTCTATTCTATGGATATCGATAGATCGAAATTACCTCCAAAGTGACGTCATCAATCTGGAGAGAGATCTGCTGTGAAAAATCCCTCGCAGAATAGCTTATATACCAAGTTCCGGTCTGATTTTCCGATTCATAGTTGCTGTAATAGCTTATCCAGACCCTGGGAGAATCGACCTCCTCAAGGAACGCCTGTACTTCCGGAAGCTGTTCCACGTATGCAAGGATCTCGCTTGTGTTATGGGTGGGAGGTACCATTGGATCATACCGTGAAACCTCTACGACATCTCCTGTGAGATCATCTATCCGCAAGTTCAGGTAAGCCTCTGAAATTACTTCAGACCATGCATATGCAATCCAATTCCTTTCTTCATATTGATAGGAATAATAAATTCCAGTGGTGATATTGCCATAGACCTCATAGGTTTCCACAAAGTCGGTATATGCTTCGATTGACTTCGTCAAAGTTCTCACTTCTTCCACAGTCATAGTGGGGAATAGTTCATCCGGGATTTCATTGATGTAAAACGTTTCAATGGTTCCTTGGGTATCCAAAGAGGCCATGATGTATGCACCATATGTCCAGGTCGGGAAAATGCTGATCCACCATCCCAAACTGAATGGGTCAAATGAGATATATCCATAAATCTCACCATATTTCTCCACAAAACCATCAACGGTCTGATTGGTCAAGAAATCACTTAATACATCTTCCGGATTTCGATTGGGTTCTGCTGACCTGTCAGCTTCAGAAACGGAAAGATCAGTATCCATCAGGACAAGATCAAGATATTTTGAAAACCAGAAATCGAGCGTTTCAAATTGCGGAAAACTGGAAATCACCTGCCTTTCCCATCCATACGCACTGAAATCCCATTTGGCAACAGGATCTCCATTCTGGTAATCCCATCGAATGGAAATCCAAGAATACACAAAATCAGCACCATCTGTAAAAGACAGATAGTCTGTACTGGATCTTGCAGCGTCCATTGCTTCCGTCATGTTATGAACCAAAAATGAGGATTCGTCAAAATTGGATGTGATCTGTGAAATACGGTTTTCGCTGTCACTGACCTGTATTTCCATCCAATAGGGAGTGTAATCAGGGTTCATCAACCGTTCTGCTTGTCCTGCCTGATCTGCAACACCTCCAGAAGGATCGGTGAATCCCAATTCGTCCCCGTATGATGCAGACGTGTCTCCGGCCAATTCATCAAAGACATAGAAATATCCATAGTTTGCATACCATGTATCAAATCCATCAAACCAGATCCAAGTCGAAAATAGGCTTGTATTGGTAGTTGCAAGATATTCGCCTGCAATATCGTCTCCATTGATAAGCTCAAGAACCCTGTCTGCATCCAACTGTGCTGTTGGCCAGTCAAGATAAACCTCCTTACCTTGGATCACATAGATCTGTACAATTGTGGCATCCTGATCACGTATTGTCACCTCTGCCCAATCATCAGGTAGATTGGAATCATAATAACTGACATACCAGCGCAGTCCATCAAAATATGTCCAATTGTGATATTGCGGATGAGTGGCAATATAGTCCGCAATCTTCGGATGTGACGCAGCCAAAGCAATCACCTCTGATACTGTCATGGTGGGATCACCAGTATCAAGGAGGCCAGTTTGAATGACCCCAGGTCCCCCAATAGTTGATTCTGCAAAAGATCCCAAAGCTCGATCCGCCATTGCCCTCTGTCCAAATTGTATAGGGGTACCGACTGGTCCAGTGCTTTCGCGTTGTGGTATCCAATGTCCATCTACAGCATTATTATGTTGCTGAAGATTTTGAAAGGCAACAAATCCTCCTGCCAAGATGATCACGGCAAGGATTCCCGCCAACAGTTTTGAGCTACTTGTCAATGCACTCATGGTTGTTCACCTGACCGAAACCTATGTGAAACGGCTTAATAATCTTTTGAGACGTATGTTTCAGCAGTGTTTCATAGTTGTTTCATGGCATGTTTCAACCACTTGAAAGAATTTTGGAAACATCTTCCGTGAAAAACCTGTAATTAAAATCACGTGTTTCACGTATAAGTCTGCCTAAATGCAATTCCCAAATTTTGATCTTACAAAGTGGTGCAGACACAATGTGATTACCAAGTATTTTTTGCTTCTGGCACTTATTTTTCGATCAATAACCACTCCGATCCCTAATGGGGTATTCTAGCTCTCGCGACGTGTAATGGGAAATATGAATAGTTAATGCTGGTTCCATAAATAAAGAAGAGATTTTAGAACAAATAAGCTGTAATGCCCAAGTTGCTCACCATTGTAATATCTTACAATTTCTTTTTCGATTT
>CAZYCQ010000097.1:0-8131 GCA_964645535.1 uncultured archaeon
ATTCCTGTTTATGTTTTAGCGGTTAAATGTTTAACGTTAGGATTCTTTTGATTTTGATTCATGGTTTCATTCTTTTTAGCCAGAGTATGAATTCATATACAATCTGGTTTTGATTTTCTTTTTTGACAATTTTTTGGAGCAATGTTTTCACTATAGCGTCATTATTGATTTCTGCGTATTTTCTGAATAGTTTATAGATGTTCTGTAGTACTGGTTGCAGGAATTCGACATTGTCAATCAGGTCAATCATTTTTTGGCTAGGATGTTGGAGATCGATGATATGAACGCCGCCATTATCTCTAAGCAGGAATTCTTTTTTTGCGATCACTCTTCCAGACGGAGCAAAAAAGGTGTTAGGTGGGGTGAAGATTGTTGCGAGCATTCTGATTTGGAGTTTTCGGACGTCCTTTTGAACATTTTCGAGAAGAGGACCAATTCTAAACGGTTTTTGATTTCTGAATTCAACTTTTGCGTTATCAGTCAGTATTCTGACTATATCTTCATATGTCAAAATAATAGGTAAAAGGTTCTATGACGGCCGTTTTCGCCCCATTTTTCCAAATCCATCCCAAACCTATCGTTTCTCCGTAGTCGATAATTCATAACGTCTCCACTGTGACATATTCGGAAGGTGTTGAAAATTTAAGGAAATGTCTGTCAGATTGCATCATGTCAGTTCTGGGCGGGTAATCAACAAATAGGCTATTGGGAATAAAATTGGAAGTCCAATCATGAATGAGGCAAGATTCATGGTGCGTTTCGTTATTTCGTTTTTTTGGTATTTGTCCAAAAGAAACTTTAAAGATTCAATATAAATGAGGGTATAACTTCCCGTCACCAATGCAATGACAATAAAAATTGAATTCATGAAAAATAGAAATAATGCAGCGAGAATCAATGAAATGCAGATTAACAGAATTCTATGCTTTGGAGGGGAATATTGGGCACCCATATTGACCTCACTCGCTGGAGAAAATGATGGCGTCACTGTCCTGATAATCAGAAAGCATTCCAAATATTGAAACGACCAAAGAAGCAAGTCCAGCAGAGACAAGCATCATTTTTGGCCATGTCAGGGAAGCAACTTGTTCCGAGGCAAACAGTGGTTTTGCAGCAATCTTGATGAAATAGCTTTTCCCATCAATGATTGCATCAATAACTATGACAACTAAAACCATGAACGACAGGAAATAAGCAAATGCATTTACATAATTTTTGGTCACGAACAACGATTCTATGAACTGAGTAAAAGTATACAAAGCACCTTGAATGGCCGTTGCCAATCCACCCGACAGAAGGGCTGATATTTTAAAAGCTGTACTCAATCCCAAAGCACCCATTGTAAGTGGAAACAGAATCAGGAAAATTGAAGCGACCAAAAAATAGAAACCATCCCACTCACTCCCTCCAAAATACCCAAGGTAACGTGGAGATCGCTCTCCATTAATCAACCCACCAATGCCTGTCAACAGCTTTCGAAAAATCTTTTGACTTGCACTGATCAATGATGCCACAACAAGTGCGCCCAGTATGGCGTCAACCTTCTCTTCAAAGGAGAAAACGTTTTTTCCTGTGTTCTGTGTCAGTTCTGTGATTTTGGAAGATTCACAGCCCAGCATATAGTGGCTGTTGGACTTGGAAATGCGGATCATGTCTGCCAACACATCCCATGAGACTGTCTTCCTGCGGTATTGAATGCCTTCGTCAGAGCTGTGTCCTACGTAGATGATCGGTCCCCTGAAGGATACAACCCTATCGTATTCTGAAAAGTCTACCACTCTCGCACGGGGAAAGTTCGACTTCAGCTCCGCAATGGCGGCCATTTCCTCCACAGAACCTCCGAACTGCACCACAAGGGGTGAGGCGGACGTGTTTGAAACCTCTAACGTATCCGCAAGTACGGGTGCAACCCCGGACATTACCAAGGTACCTATAAATAGCAAACCAGTGATGTGCTTTTTGGAAAGCATGAGCTGTGGGGAAAAAATAAAAAAAAAACTTTTCGGCTGTGACGCAAAAAAGTGGGAAAAGAGGAGTATGATCGCCTGAAACTCGAAAAAACAAACAAGGAGATCATATGTCAAAATTGGAATTTTGATAGGGAATTTCCGCAAATTATGGATTGTTTCGGAAAATTGCGTTGAGGTTGCCACTCAAAAGCTATAGAACGGAATTGCCACCTTTTGATGAATATTGTAAAGCCATAGGCTGGAAAAGTGGATGGTTCAGTTAGGCTTAGCATCATATTTCCTGAAAATTGCAGATTATTGATTTTATTCTGATTAGTACATAGCGGCACTGTTTTGATTTCCTGATTGTAAAACAAGGCGGCAACAGCGGCAATTCCTGGTGCAGGAAGAGAGGAGATAGAAGATGAGACAGAGGAACTTGCAGTGAAAGATGGCAATGAGGGCACTGTACTTCCGCTTTCCCCATCATATGGTATAGCTCCAGTTGCAAGCATGAAATGCAGGTAGACTGGCTTATTTCCCAGATAGTAGATGATAACCTTGAACCTATATGGTCATCATCCTCCTCAAAATTGAACAAGGTAGGTGAATGATATGTTTCGAGTTCACTTTCCGGCTTGAGGAAAACATCATCATTCTAGGGATTGAGCCGTTCAAAAAGAGGGAAGGGAAAAGGCTAAGGAGAACCATATGAACATCAATAATTATTGAGGAAACATCAAAAATTGTTGAAGAAGGATTCAACAAGGAGGGTGAGGAAATCAATCATTATAGGACTGTAGAATTTCTTTTTGAAAATGGAAGTGAATGTGCCAAGGAATCGGATCAGCGTTGGATTATTTTGAAAAGTTGTTTAAAGATGTAAACGAATTTCTGGATAATTAGGAGGGCAAAAATTAAAATCTTAGAGGTTTGGAAAGCGAGTAAACTTTCTTTAGTGTTTTTAATCGAATTCTGGCAATCCAGACCATCATTCTTGTCATTACTTTTTTGGTAGCCCTTTCAAATTGACTTGTGAACTTGGTTCGAAGTAATGCAGGATTGCTGCAATATAATCTTTGGGTGTTTGAGCATTTATGGTTATATATTTTGTTGGGGGATATTTTGGATAAAGGTCAGTTAGTTTTTTTTGGGGGAATCCGGATCCTATGTAAAGCATGAGGAAGGGATCGTTGTCTTGCATGAACTCGAGATATAGGAAATCCAGTATTTTATTTGGTTTTTCCAATGAGGTTAGATATTGGTGTCTTGTTTTTCCATCAGATTTTAACTGAATGGCGAGCAATTGCAGTGAACCATTGAAATAGAAGGCTTTAATCTTCTCGTCTTGGTAATCCTTGAGTTCCTGAATGATTTTTGCGAGGAGGGATTCAGTTTCAAATATTGCAATGGATTTTTTTCCAGGCCATCCCATCATCTTTTCTTCTTAAAAGAAATAAAATTGGAAGGGTCTTAAAAATTGATGTATTTAGTCAATTAAATCTGAAATAAAACCCTCAAAATTTTAAATTTTTCTTATTCATATTTCAATGGTCTCCTCTTCACAGCCGGAAAGGTTGGCTCAAAACCTCTTCCGTAGGGTAATGTGTTACTGCCTTCTTTCCTGAAGAGTTCTATGTATAATTAAGGTCATGAAGAGTGTATCAAGGGTTCTTGTGTTTGCGTTAGGGTTATAGGAGTTTCTTATTTGTGGACGAACATCATGCTTCGAGTTCTTTGTTTTGTAATTGTGCTTTTTTTTTGATAGTGGTTTTTTTTTGGAAAAGTTCTATATGTACGAGAATATATTATAAATAGAGGAATTAGAGTACTTACTGAAGGATGCTTCCAGAATTGTCAGCCGTGATTTTCTATAGGAGGTCTGCGGATTATGGTGAGATATCAGACTTTGAATTTGGGAAAAAACTGGTATCAGTAATAAAGGAGATGCAATTAGGGGAGATTTTCATCAGCAATCTGGATAACTTTGGTGTTTGGTCGATTTTAGTGTCATTGGATAAGATTGAGAAAGATGAGAGGACATCGCCTTCGATAGTAGATATAATGCATGATGAGAACACTCGAGCGGGCATTTATATTGATCATATTCATCTGGATCAAAAGGAATTGATTGAGGAAGAATTTGTCAAGGCTCTTTCTTTGGTTGAAAATCTGTTGAATCAGTTTATCGGCAAGAAGCTTATTCTTCAGGATTTTGAGATTGAATTGAAACTGAATGAGGAAATGGAGGTTTTGGTAAGTTCAATCCAGAAATATGTCAGTCTGAATTTGCCAGATGTGAAGTCATTTTCATGTAATTTTGAAATTGGAATTGAAGAGGATACGGGACTTATAGTGCGGACAAAGAAATTCTCTCTGACAAGTAGTAAGGTGAAATGTCTAGTCTCATATCGCAAAAAGTTAAATGGGTTTTCGGAAGTAAGGTCAGCAATTCCCGAACTAAAAGAGAATTTGGCAACTGTGAAGGTGAAGTATCTTGATGAGTGAAATGGATCATCACCACAAGAATTATGGAAATAATTTTGAGAAATTGAATAAACATTATCAGTCCATGGTGAATCGAGCGAGCTTTTGGTATAGGGAGATCCATTTACCATCCATTCCCACCTTTCCTTCATGGATATTGGAAATTCTGAACAATGTGAAGGATGATCAACTGAGTAGTAAGTTGGGGTATTATCTTTGGTTGCTTGATGGTACATTAGAAGAGATGGGAATGGGTTCTCCGAGCTATTTCATTGATGAAGAGGAAGAGGACATTGAGTTTCTATGGGAGAATGACAGATTTCGTCTGTTGTTGAATTTTGATTGGGAATGTAGTAAAGCCATGACCATCTTGCGTATCAAATCGGAGAAGGGGGAGCAGGTTATTGAGATAGAGGCGGATCCATTTGCGACAATCCAGCATATTCGGAGGTTGGTTGTTCCATTTTTCCGGTAGAGCCGATACCTGACGAAGATGAGGTCTATTACTGCCTGCATAGAAAAATATACAATCAACATTATGGAGGGGCATCTTCGACGATTCATCCAAAAATGATTAGACAACAGGGTGAAGACGGCATTTCTGTAGATTGGTCCAAATATTCAACACCACAACAGTCAGTGGCTAGAAGAGCAAATCCATCAGACAATGCAGTTCTTGGATTTATTGTTGGAGATGTTCGGAAGATCCCGATGGATGTAAAACATGCACCGATTAAACAGAATAGGGCACATTCCCTGATTTCGAAACTTTCAGAGGATAGAAGGCGTAAAATGAGACAACGGGATGAGTTGGCGAAAATAGCAAGGTGGGTGATTAAATTTGGGTAACATATATGTTCAAGTAGTCTCTTCCAAAGACAATTGAAGTTCAACATTTGCTTCATTGACTTCATAATAGGTGCTGTAATCGAAAAGTATACCCCAAGTGATTGAAAAGTTGATAAAGTCATCAAGAGTTTGGATTAGGTAAAATTTGAGGTTTTTATCAATGTCTGCTTTTTTCATCATATCAATCATATTTTGTTTCGTGCAGTATTTCTTTCCGTTTTCGATTATATTTGTCTTGATTAGACTTAGCATTTTATGAAGGGATTTGTCTTTGATTTCCGTGATTACGTTTTCCATATTTTCATCCTCCTATCAACCCATTTACCTTTGTACCCTTGGAGAGTATTATGAAAGTAATTTGGAGAGAAGTTGTCGTACATATCCCAAGATTTTATGTTTTGGAGAGCATTTACTTTGAAAAAAGCCATATGAAGACGAGCGGCTTGGAACACGCCATATGAAGATGTTCCTTTCGGGATTTTTCAGGTGCATTTGATGGTGGGGCAAGGCTTAATAATTTTTTTTTCAGTCATATTAAATAGGTCTATGACAAGAGATGAGGTTTTGTCAGTTCTTTTGAAGTTGACGCCTGGGGTTCCAGTTCAGGCGACTCGGCTTGCGGATCTTGTTGGTCTTGATCGAGAGGTATTGGTTGATCTTTTGGAGGAGATGCAGGGGAGCAACAGCCTTCCAGGCGTGTATTTATCATTGGAGCAGGTATTCATTCGTTGGGATCTTCCATATCAGAGATGTTCCTCCTGTGGTTTTTTCACATTTGGGTATTCTTGTCGTAACTGCACGGAAGAGGTATCATGTGGGATATGCAAGGGTTCTATTCGGGAGGGTGATGCGGTTGAGTTTTGTCCCCATTGTGGTTTTGTTGGTCATAGGGATCATTTGCGGGAGTGGGTTCGGCTCAAGGGGATTTGTCCGTGGTGTAAGGCGGAGTTGGGTGGCATATTGGAAGGAGAGTCGGATGGAGATACTGATCTAGAGGTCGATCTGGTCGAGAGTGATGCCAAGATCCTTCGTGAGTTGGAGGTTCAAGTTGGGAGGATTCCCTTGCTGGATGAGATCGATTGGAATGCCTTTGGGTTTGCAGTTGAAGATGGACGTGTTGTTGGTCTTTCATTGCCTCGTCAGGGATTGATATTTCTTCCGGACAACATAGGTGATTTAACGATGCTTTCGGAATTGAATGTGTGGGGGAATCATTTGAGTCTTCTTCCGGAGTCCATAGGGGAATTGGTCAATCTTAAGGAGCTTAGGCTTTGGGGAAATCAATTGAGTAGTCTTCCGGAGTCCATAGGGAATTTGAGGAACCTTGAGTATTTGGATGTCAGCCGGAATAGGTTGAGTTCATTGCCAGAGGGGCTATTTTCATTGGGCAATCTTCGGAAGCTGTTTGTTCATGAGAATGAGTTGAGGGTTCTTTCAGGTTCGATAGGGAATCTCAGCAATCTGCAAAAGCTGTGGATGCATGACAATCAGTTGACCACTCTTCCGGAGTCCATAGGGGATTTGTCCGACCTTCGGGAGCTATACATTTACAATAATCCGTTGGATTCTCTTTCGGAAGGGGCACAGAGGGCATTGCAAGCTCTTGAGGAAAGGAGGTGCATGGTTTACCAGTGACATTTATTTTCTTTGGGAGAATGGCAGATTTCGTCTGTTGTTGAGGTTTGATTGGGAATGCACCCTCTCGACCATTTTTCGGATCAATTCGGAGAAGAGGGAGAATGTTGTTGAGATAGTGGCGGATACATTTCCAATGATTCAGACAGTTTGAGGTTTGGTTTTGCCATTAATTTCAGAGGTGAGGAATATGGTTGTGCACATGCAAAACACTTTTGAGGGGAAAGCTTCAACGGTTCATTCAAAAATGATCGGACAGGATACCGGTATCTCTGTGGATTGGTTGTTCAACCGTTCGCGGGGCAAAGGAGGTCAGAGGCAAAGCGGTTGCTGTCATTTGTTGTTGCCGATGTTCGAAAAATTCCGTGAGATGTGATACAAAAGTGGGCAAACAGACAAAAGGCGAAAAATGCGGCAGCGGGATGGATTGGAGGATGGGTTCTATGGTTTGGATGATTTGGGGACGAGTTTTCTTTCGCAATGCAGATATATCATCTTGGCGTTGGCTTGTTTAGTGATTGATCATGCACAATACCTGATGATACCGAAGAATCGTGTCGGAGTGCTCATAGGTCCCAAGGGTTCGGTAAAGAAAGAGATTGAGGAGCGGGGTCGTGTTCAGCTACGAGTGGATTCCCAGACGGGAGAGGTCACCATCATTCCCCGAGATCCTGCGAACGACGATCCGTTGCTGCTGCTTCGTGCGCAGAGTGTGGTGAAGGCAATCGGTCGCGGGTACACTCCTGAGAAGGCGATGTTCCTTTTCAATGACGGCTATTATCTTGAGGTGATCAACCTGAAGGAGTTCACGCGCAATAACAAGGCGAAGCTGGTACGGCTTCGTTCTCGTCTGATCGGGACAAGAGGCCGTACCCGAAAGACGATAGAGAAGATGACGAAGACGTCAATTGTTGTGCAGGGGTCGACGGTTTCGATCATTGGGAGATATGCCAACATGCTTCTTGCCAAGGAGGCGATCATGATGATCATCAGCGGAGTTGACCAGAACAAGGTGTACGGCATCCTTGAGAAGCGGAAGAAGGAACTGGAGGGGAACGACGAGTTATGGAAGGAGGAGGACAAGGAAGCGGAGGAGCTTGGAGAGCTGTTTGAGGACGAGGATCCGGACTTGGACAGGGAGTTCGACCGATTGATCGAGGATTCCGACTAATTTGAGAATCGCGATCGATGGGAGCCTGTTTTCAGTTTCC
>CAZYCQ010000098.1:0-8117 GCA_964645535.1 uncultured archaeon
GGTAAGATCAGTGCGTTTCAATCCCTAATGGGCTATTCTCGCCTTTGCAACCCCCCGCACCCTTCACAAACAACGTCAGGGTGGAACGGGTTTCAATCCCTAATGGGTTATTCTCGCCTTTGCAACCGAGGCCATTTTCCCATACTCAGCCATTCTACATAAGGTTTCCGAATCCAAAAATGGAAAATGCATTGATTCGAAGAGACCCATTTCCGGAGCATATCTCCCCATAATTTTGGAAGTGTTCTCATATCATATGGAACATCCTATCGTGCTCATTCTTTTTTCGATGGTGAAGGCTTTTGATCGAACGTGAAGAACAAAGTTTTTTTACTTCCCAATGAAAAAGGAATTGATCATCCTTCGGGGGAGATTGGAGGTTTCCCGATGATTATTGGTTTGGTTAGAAGATTAGGCGAGATAAAGCTTAAGGAATCTGAGAATATCCTGATTGAAACATATCTCAAGAAGCAAAGTACCTACAAACAGTCTCATTTGTTTGCGGTCGAGGTTGATCTTGACTCTGGAGAGTTCCGCATTGTTACTGAGGAATATGATCCCAACAAGGAAATCCTGTACCTGCGTGGCATACAGCAGGGGAATTCTGAAAACCTTTCTCCTGTTCTGAACTTGAAACCAGCGGAGCTACCGAAAGAACGAGAGAAGGTACTCAATTTGGACAAGTTTCCTTCCAAAAGGAATCTGTTTGAATTGCAGGGTTTGGATCCTGAACAGTTTCCGATCTATTCGAAACTGATGGAATGGTACGGACAGCGAAAGGGCGAGGTCTTTGAAGCACTTGTCCGGAAGCTTGAAAGTAAATATTTCGATGAGGATTCCGGCAAGGTTGACAGGAAGACTCCGACATTGTTGGTTTTTAAGATCAGAAAGAATGGTGCTGTCCTCTATCCTGGAGAGATACCCGAGATCAGGGATGCATATCTTCGGCTGGCAACGCCTCCCCCACCGAAAAAGTCTTTGGAAGGCCTTTGCATGGCATGTGGAAGAACACGTCCATTGACACCTACAGCCAAGCTCAAAACTTCAATTTTTGAGTTCTTTTCCTTGGATCTCAACAATTATGTCCTTGGAATGGACTTGAAGCGAAGCAATCAGCTCACGGTCTGCCTTGAATGTCAGGAAATATTGGCTTTGGGTCTTTCGGTTCTTGAAAATGAGTTGAGGTTTCGTGCCTATACAAGAAAGATCAATACGAAGAATACTTTGTTTGTTGAGCATTCCCTTCTTCCGACGGCATATGGGACTGAGCTGATTGCACAGGTCGTCAAGTCACTTTCCCTGATCAGGAGAAATGCTTCAGAGGAAAGAAGGGTCTCTCTCAGGAAAGAGATCGATCAGATCAGGCAGAGGATGACCCGGGTTGACCGAAGGGCAAAGAAGGAACTTGAAAAGCAGATAAAGGAATATCAGAAACAGTTGGAAAAGATTGATGAGTTTGAGGAGATCGACGAACGAACCGTACTGGAGGAATTTGTCAGGAAAGGTGTGTCATATATCGATCTCTATTATATTTATGAGATGTTCGGCGTTGGCAAGTTCAAGAAGGTTTTCATGGATCTCACGTTTGTGAATGCGGATTTCCTCAAGAAGCTGATCGAAGTCATTTCCCGGTTGGAAAGGGACTTTGCTGCAAAGGGGTTGTTGGTATGGAAAGGAGAACCGTATCGATTTGAGTTTGCCGATCTCTATTCCCTTTTCAGCATCAAGATCGCGGATCTCGTAAGAAAGGCGATGCTGACGGGTGTCCATGTGCCTGCCTCCGAACTCTCGAGGGATGCCCTACGTAACCTGAGGGATCCTTTCCTGAAGCTCAATGCGAACATTGACAAGACCATCTGGATCAACAGGAAGGAGTATCATAGACGGTTGAATACTTTCCTTTTCATCTATCAGTTGCTGGATGAAATGGATCTATTGAAGGAGTGAACATGATGTCTGAGAGATTCATGGACAAACTGAAGGAAGACA
This sequence comes from uncultured archaeon, assembly GCA_964645535.1. Lineage (GTDB taxonomy): Archaea > Asgardarchaeota > Heimdallarchaeia > Heimdallarchaeales > Kariarchaeaceae > WAKA01. Next base: position 1,990 of record CAZYCQ010000098.1, read on the forward strand.
ATGAATACATTGACAAGGTGTTTCAGACTGCATACTTCTTTGACAGACCGGAGAGGCAGCTGGCCTACCTTGTCGGACGTTACTATTCGAAGGCAACATACTTGCAGAACCGAGAGCTTCGGACAAACAGTCTCATCAAGAAGTTGCCGAATTACACAAAGAGAATAGATCTTGAAAAGATCAAGACCATGCTTGATGAATGCAATGTGGTTCTCCAAAAGATAGCGTCGATGAAGAAATCACCGAATGTCATGCTTAGTGATCTGAGGAACAGGATTTTCGACCTGTTGCAATCAATCGAAGAGGAGACCGAATCGAGACATGAGCTCGGCATTGCATTCCAGATGGGCTATGACAGTTCCCTTGCCCAGCTTCGAACAGAAGAAGGGGAGAGTGATGAACAATGAAGAACAGAAGAGAAATCATTTTCATGTATGATGTGAGGGATTCAAATCCCAATGGAGATCCTGACGATCAGAACCGACCTCGAATGGACGACAACGACTACAATGTCGTAACTGATCTCAGGTTGAAAAGAACAATCAGGGACTATTGGCTGACCAAGGAAACCGATGGAAACAGGGTGCTTGTCCGTCGTCAGATCAATGAGAAGGACGGAAATGTGTTTTCCATGAAGGAATTGATTGCCAATGAGCTTGGTATCACAGAAGTAAAAGGTGACACACGTCAGAAGATCAGGGAGCAACTTCCTGCCAAGTTTATTGATGTCAGGGCTTTTGGAGTCGTCGGAACCGTGAAGGACGCGAACGTTGCATTGACCGGTCCAGTTCAATTTGCTATTGGAAGATCCCTGAACAAACCGAATATCAAATCCTATACCATCTCCTCTACCATTGCTTCTGAAGAAGGAAAGGGACAGGGATCCTTGGGAGAATTCCATACTGTTGACTATTCCCTGATCATGTTTCATGGCATTGCCTGTGAATATAACGCAAACGAGACCAAATTCACTGAAGAGGATCTGAAATATGTCTATGAGGGAATATGGAATGGAACCAAGCGTCTTAACACAAGGAGCAAGACCAATCACGTTCCACGATTGCTCTTTGCAGTGGTTTCCAAGGAAAAGGAATTTCAGATAGGTGATTTGGACAAGGGTTTTGTCTTGGAAGAGGAGACAATAAAAGGACCTGAAGAGGCAAATATAAATATCTCCCGGTTGCTTGAACGGCTTACGCAATTCAAGGATTCAATCAAAGCAATCGAATTGAAGGAGGATGGTTCATTGACCTTTACAGACGGAACCAAGACCTCCAACCAGATCGAGGATTTCCTTGATGGGTTCAACGTTATCCACATCTAATGGAGGGACTTTTTCTTGCAGATCCTCATTGCCACTCTTGAAGGTGAATATGCCCATTTCCGGATACCTGAAACCACAAGGGAGAACCTGAGCTATCCCTTTCCTCCACGGACTGCCCTGATCGGTATGATCGCGGCAATGATGGGGGAGCCAAGAAATTCGTATTGGAAGGATGGGCACCCTCTCAGGGATCTGAAGGTTGCCATTGAAATTGTCAATCCCCTGAAACGCACCTTCCTGAAGGTAAATTACATCCGTGTCAAAGAAACAGTCTCATTGGCAAAAGGAACAAAGATCTACATCCCTGAAGACCCCTTCGCGACAGAACTAATCGGGTTGAGTGGCAAGGAATATGAAAGTAAGAAGAAATTTCCAAAGTACAGCCGTGGCATGAATGCTCCCTTCAAGATGAACCTCATGAAGGAGGTGAAATACAGGATCTACATATCTTCGGATAATGAAACCACGCTTGAAGAGATCAGGGAAAGACTGCAGCAACGCAAGTTCGTCTTTCCCCCATATCTCGGCCATGCAAACCTTCTTGCACATTGGGAATTCGAAGGAATAATGGAAGGAACTCCAATCCATGAAAATAACCCCATCGAATGCCATACGGTTGTCCCATTTTCGGCAATTGAAATGCAAAAGGTTTCCTATGATCTTGCAGGAACGCCGGTGATCTACAATATGCCTATGGCAATGAAAGCCGCCGATCCGAAGAAAGAACCAAGTATCTGGAACATCATTGTGGATCGACTTGATTCGGTGTTCCTTGTCAGACCGAAGGAAAGCTTCAAGGCAATCTTCAAAAACGGAAGGGGAATTCGGGTAGGGAACAAGACCATAAGCTTTCTTTAAAAGATATCATTACAGGAGTTGGGTATTTGGATAAAGAAAATTTTGGAGGTTTGAAAATTGAGGATTTTCCGTTCGATCATAAATTGCTTGCTAGACCAGGTCAATCCTTGGAACAACATCTGTCTTCCGTAAGGAAGGCCTTGGATCAAATTTCATTTAAGATTCCGTTTTTTTCCATTCCTTCCGAAGGCATACTCCTCGAGAATGAACAGATCAATCTTCCGAAATGGATGGTCATGGATCTCCTGAAAATTCTGGTTGCCACTCATGATTTCGGCAAGATCTCACCATATTTCCAATTGAAAATCCGTAAGGTCAAAATCAAAGATAAAGAACCCCTTAGCTACCATACAAAAACCAGTGCCTATTTTGCATACCTTCTCCTTGACGAATACTTCGAAACAACATCCACCAAAATTCAGAAACCTGCACAAGACCTGTTCAAAACCTTGATTCCATACTCCATACTGAACCATCACACCCCAAAACTCAAGACAACATTTCTTGATACACCAGAACTCATTTCGGAAACATTGGTCACGCTAGCCCTCATCAAAGATTATGTTCAACCTCATCAATTCGATATCGAAATCCCTGGAACACAGCCAAAACATGGAGACCTTGTTGAGTTCCTTTCCAGTACAATTGACTTAAATTTGAATGATGAAAAGGACTTAAATGATAAAATTGATGACTTAAACCATGTCGTTATCAGAAACGCTTTGAAACGGCTTTTTGAATTGACCGACATCTCTGTAGATCTCAAAGCACCCGAGATTCCGGATTGGGAGGATGCCGCTGCCGACGAATTCTATGATTTGATGGATGAACTGGAACGGTTATGGGAAAAAACGTCTTCATATCCTGTTTTCATGCCTTACTTCCTCTTTCTCCACTCAATTCTCGGAGATCTTGATGAATGGGATGCCAGAACTTTCCAGCCCAACTCCTTCAATCATACCTCAAAATTCGATTGGAACCATCAGTTTCCCATTCCCTTCTCATCCGTGGATACCTACAGAAAAAACAAGTTCACAGGCAAACCCGCCGGACTTATGGCCAAGATCATCAACGTCCGGAATGAGCTGTTTTCCCTCACCAATTCATTGAAAATTGCGCCTGCATCACAGGCGTACATCTTGGAAGCTCCGACAGGATCGGCCAAAACCTTGGCCATGCTCAATCTTGCATGCAGAATTGCGGAGCAAAAGGAAAAACGAATAGGCAAGGCTCCCCATATCATTTACGCCCTCCCATTCATCTCCATCACCGATCAGGTGGGAGAAGTCATCGCAGATCTTGTCAAGGCATCTGGAGGAGATCCTGACGAATCCCTCATTGTCCATCACATGCTAGCCGATTTTCCCTCCTACATCTTCGAACCGGAATTCGATGAGGAAAAAGACGAAATCATTGTAGGAAGAGCATCCGTCTCCACCAGACTTTGGCATTCCCCATTCATCGCAACCACCTTCGTTTCACTTATGGACATCATTTTCTCCGGCATCAAAAGAGCTATCCTTAGGTTCCATAGGCTTGTCGGATCCGTCATCATCCTTGATGAAATCCAATCACTACCTCCCAAATACTGGGAAATCCTTTCAAGAATGGTTAACTACTTGATCCGCTATATGGATGTCGATTTCATCATCGGTTCGGCAACCAATCCCAAACCACTTTCACAGCATGTTCAACAAACAATCACTCCGCAACTGCCCCAGAATCTCTTGAGAACAATAAATCGATACCACCTCATCATCCATACAGAAAGTGAAACCATTGAATCTGCCCTGCAAAGAATCATTCCTGAAATCAGGCAGTTGGAGAACAGACAGGTCCTGATCGTTGTGAATACCAAACGAAGCTGCCGAACCATATACAATGCACTCATGAATGAATTCCCAGATGAGGAAGTTTACCTCCTCTCCACTTGGCTCCGACCCATCGACAGAAAGGCATCCATCGAAATCGTCAGACAAAGGCTTGCATCAGGTCAACCAGTAATCCTTGTGGCAACCCAAGTTGTTGAAGCAGGTGTGGATCTTGACTTCAGAACTGTCTATCGGGATTTCGCCCCAATCGATTCAATTGTGCAGGTCGCAGGAAGATGCAACAGAAATTACCGATATGAAAGCGGCATCATCCAGATCCTTAACCTGGTCAACCAGAAGGGCCGTTCCTATGCGTCCTACATCTATGACACGGTTTCCCTTGAAGCAACCCAAGAGTTACTTACTGCGGAAATGAACGAACTAGATGTCAGAGAATCCGTTCACCGATATTTCACACTTATACAGCAGAGAAGAATAGTAAGCGAACTCCTTCCCGAATTCAAAAAATCCGATCTTCCTGCACTCGGAGAAAGATTCAACCTCATCGAGGAAACCGGTTCCATTCCAATAGCCATTCTTTCACAAGCCAGATACGACTCCCTAGATTTCAAGTCCAAGCAGACCATCAAGATCCTCAATCTCTTCTCAATCGGCATCAGTGCCAAGCAGAAGAACCTCTTCAATTACATCACCCGCAAGATCTCAGGAACGGACATTCTGATCGCAATTGAAGAAGACAATCCCATCTATGACAGGAAAGGAGGACTGAATCTCGAGGTGACAGAATGACCGAAACCAAAAGCCTAAAACCGCAACTGCCTAACCAGCATGTGATCTCCCCAAAATATTTCCGCCTCTTCTTCAAGGCATCCTCTGATGGAACCCTGCCGAGATTTTCAGGAGCATTGGCAAGAGGTATGTTCTTCAATGCCCTCGATCTGGTTGACAAACACCTGGCCAAGGACATCCATGACCAAGATGGAATCCTCGATTATGCCCTTACAGGTTTTGAAGTCTACCAAACAAAGGAAGAGGACAATGGCGGCATCATTTCCACCATGCGGTCCGCCTTCGGTTCAAGACCAAAACCGACCCGCAAACCCAGAGATGAAGGAATACAAACAGGTGACATCGTCTACATGGACCTCGCCACATGCAACCCCGACCTGGTCAATGTCATCCCTCAAATCATGGAGACCTCATGGAAAGGAGATCGGGACAGCTTGACACTTGATCCCATGCAACTCGTTCCCTTCGACGTGTCGTCCCTCACAAAATACCAAGTCGACAATCCCATCCCCATCTGGTTCACAACACCCGTCTCGTTCACCATGGGTGATACCTACTTCAAATGGCCGGAACCGACCCTCATGATTCCCAATCTCGTCTCCATCTGGAATGCCTGGTATCCCAGAAATACACTGGAAATGGAAGAGGTGAAATCACTGCTGCTGAACCATATCAGCCTAGATTATGCCAGAGGACAGGTCATCAAGGTTCAAACGGGAAAGAACCAGATCCATAAGGGATGGATCGGACTGATCAAACTCTATGCGGAGACCGAGGTGGCATTTGAGGCCCTTGACCATCTGCTCCGCCTAGGATTCATTACCGGAACGGGAAGGGGTCGATCCGCCGGATTGGGAAGGTACAACATCCTTCCAGCCATCAAACGAGAAAACCTGATTTCAATGGTCTGATGTGCTTTGCCGTCAATTCAGCACCAAAATGATACCTGTTCCCTTCCATTCCGAGTTCTCGGGTAGGTTTCATCACTTTGACATTTGCCTTCTTGGGTTTCATAAATTTTGAAATTTTTATAGTCCTCATTGCTGACCAGTTTCGATAATTTCAATCCCTGATAGGTAATTCTAGCTCTCGCGACGCCACCAACCGAAAGGAGGCTAAGGCCAAGAAATCAAGTTTCAATCCCTAATAGGTAATTCTAGCTCTCGCGACTTCACAAACTATTTGAATGTCTTTGCCAATAATTTCAGTTTCAATCCCTAATGGGTTATTCTAGCTCTCGCGACCTTATGAATTCACCAGTGCCATACGATTCGTAAAGTCATTTCAATCCCTAATGGGTTATTCTAGCTCTCGCGACATTGGAA
>CAZYCQ010000099.1:0-3273 GCA_964645535.1 uncultured archaeon
CTGCAAAATCATTACAAAGGTTTTAATGGTGTGGAATAATTTCTTTTTGCAAAGAAGGGAAGACATTTTGTAATTTTGATAATTTTAGATATCTTTTGAAACGATTTGTCTCGTAAAAGTTTTTTGATATTGATATTTCATAAATGACTTTTGGTGAAAATGGCAGACCTAAACCCCCCATTTGGTAAAATAATTTTTCAAATTTTTTAAAATCTGTTTTGTGGGCAATATGTACAAGACCCCTTAATTTTTTCGGTAATATTGTCTTCAGTACCAACCGGTTCCAATACCCGTAGCTCCTTGGATTTTCATGACCGTTCGCATGGCGAGAGATCCGGAAATGCCGAGTCAATATACGAATGTCCCGTAACAATGGAATGAATGTCGGAATTGCAGGAGTGTAGAATTTTTCGGATCCATCAAGTGTCCTGGCAAAGGATGAGGAAAATGTCCGGTTCATGTCCTTGCAGGTGTAAATGGGAACAATCTCCCATTCATCTCCTGTAAAGGGGTTGGGATCATGCTTAATCCAGCAGAAAAACATGTGTCTCCAGATCATGTCCTCATGGAAATCTTGGTATCGTTTGTCAAATGAACATTCATGGTTGATGGGGAGGTGACCCACTTCATCCCATAGCTTGCAGGACCAGCATTCTGAATTGGTGCAGTTTTCCCTGAGGTATATTGAAGGGTGGATTTTCTGTTCTGACACAACAGGAATCAACATTTTGATACAAAAATTCGGAGTGGAATTTTCATGTTACAGGAACTGCTCCATTATTTCCTTGATGCGTTCAATATAGACTTCCGTAATGGAATCCAAGTTTTGGTTCTTCAAAAGGTCCTTGCTTTCACCTCCCGAAAACACATGCCAATAGCTATTGTCGGAAATGAAAAAATCAATCCAAGTAAGAAGATGTCTTCGCATCTTTTCGGAAAGGGTTGAATCTAGTTCTAAAAGTTGATTGCTCTTTTCACTATTGCAGCTTTTGCACACAGGATAGAGGTTCCAGAATTTATTTGAGGGAAGTTTGCTCCATGGGATGAAATGATCGATGTGGATATTTGATATACTTTGAAGTGGAGTGTCGCAATAGATACAGGCGACAGAGCCAAAAATTTCCTTAAGCTTGGTCTTGAAGGTTCTGATGAATTGATTATCTCTTGTAGGAGTTGCCTCAACCAACCTTAGACCGTAAATGAAACGGTCAAGTTGACGATAGTTGCCTTTTGCGTATTTCTCAGTGAGATCGATCCAGTATTTCTGGATGGCATCCCTTAGAAAGAAACGATATTTTGTAAGTTCGCGGTAAGTATAGGCACCGATTGTCAGATATGCAAATTCGGTGGATTCCATTTCGGGGTATGTCATTTCCTTGATTTCAGGCCAAGTCATTGCGGCTTTTCTTGCATGTTCATAGTCTTGGGGCATTGAAAGAGTTGTTGTGAGCATTCCAAAAAGGGTGAACTTGCTTTCTTTGAAACGGTAGTTTTTGAATTTTCGCGGTTGTCCTTCATTCCTGGTTGCCTTGATATATTGGAGAGGTTTATCAAGTATGACATATCGAATGTCAACAAGGAGTTTTACAAGTGCTGAATCCAAAGTTTCACCGCCATCCACGCCATCCCGGATTGATATCACAAGTTCCGGATCACCTTGATTGAAATGATCCTGTATGAGGTTTTGGATTTTAGTTCCAGGTCTCGCACCCTTACGGGTTTTCCATTGGATGATGATTTCAGGGAAGGTTGTGGGGTAATAATAATAGAGGAAACGTTTGGCAAGATAGATGACGGGAATATAGTGGAAACCGTTTCGTGGAAGTTCTGCAGGATTTTCTATCACATAGTCCATGATTGCACTAAGCAATGCGTATTTGTAGGTTGATGTAGTCTTTTCATTGGTGAGGACATGCTCAAATCCCCTTATGATTTCCATATGAATGTGTGCCATGTTGTCCCTCTTAAGTATTTCTGGAATTGGGTATTGATTTGGGTTTAAAGGCACGGATATTATATCGCTCTGATTTTCTGGATGGCTGTTGCAAGTATGCCTGCAGTCTCACGCACATCCTCTTCAGTGATGTGGCGACCTAGCCCGATGCGGATTGATTCGAATGCACGTTTCTCGCTGCCGTAAAGTCTGGCAAGGACATGAGAAGGTTCAACAGAAGATGTCGTACATGCGGAGCTGGTGGATATGGAAATGAATTGGGACACCATATTGATGAGTGCCTTTGCCTCGACACCTTTAATCCAGATATTGAGATTGTTGGGGATCCGGTTTTTTTCGGGTCCATTGAGTTCGACCTCAGGAATTTGCTGCAAGAGCTCCCATAGGAGATCACGATTGCGTTCAAGATTTATCCGGATATCGTTTCCCTTTTTCTTGAGAATCTCCACAGCCTTGCCGAACCCAACAATTGCGGGAACGTTCAGCGTACCGGAACGTAGCCCAAATTCCTGCCCACCACCAAGGATGAGAGGCTTAAGCTTGACACGTGGCCTGCGTTTCCGGATGAAAAGGACTCCGATTCCCTTTGGTCCGTAAATCTTGTGGGCAGACAAGGACATTAGTGATATGTTTTGTTTTCGAACATCCAGTGGAACTAGTCCGAGTGCCTGAACCGCATCTGTGTGGAAGTGGACCTTTCTTTCCGCGGTGATTTTCCCGATTGTTTCAAGATCCTGTATCGTCCCAATTTCGTTGTTGGCTGCATGGATGGAAACGAGTTTTGTGTTTTCCTTGATCAATGATTTGAGGTGATCAATATCGACAGTTCCGTCGTCATTGAGCCGGACATAATCAACTTCTCCACCCAATTCACAGAAGTAGTCCACGCATTCAAGAATGGCCTTGTGCTCGATTTCCGTTGTAACAATGTGGGAACCCTTTGCCATTGGATGGGGGATTACTCCAAAGATGGCGGTGTTGTTTGATTCAGTTGCACCGCTAGTGAAGATGATTTCCTTTGGCTCTGCATTGATGTATTCGGCAATGGTTTCCCGTGCACGTTCAACAGCATTTTTTGCATCCATTGCATGGATATTATCGGAGGATGAAGGGTTCCCAAAGTTTTCATTGAAGTAGGGAAGCATAGCCTGAACAACTTCAGGATCCACAGGGGTTGTCGCATTGCTGTCAAGAAATTTCGGAGAGATATGTTGTTGTTTCATTGGTTTGCCTCCGAGTGCGTTTCAGACAGTTCTTCAATTTTCTTGCGAATTTCATCAGGAAAAAGATTGATGAGGTCTTCTAGCTTTTTTACTTTG
>CAZYCQ010000099.1:3283-7865 GCA_964645535.1 uncultured archaeon
TCTCAAGAGTACCTCTGTTGATATGGCCAGTGAGGTACTCCAACAGGTTTTCCTTTGTCAAGGGGATGTTCCGTTCGATCATCCAATGCTTGAGAAAGAGAAAAATGGGGAAATCAAGGTTTCCGGTGAGGGTATATCTATTAAACTCCATGCCTTCAGAATTGTAGTCTTGGGGATTTAGATCACCACTTCGAGAGATGGAATGGAAAAAAGCGAACCGTGCCAGGATGTTGGGAGTAAGACCCGTTCTGCCTTTGACGGCCCTAAGTTGATTTGTCACGCTGGAATCAACCTTGATTTTATTGATGCCAGTCACACTCATGGGAGAACCTCCTGTGTTATTTTCCTTGAAAAATACCGATCTTTGTGGACAATAGTTTCCTTCTTTTCGAAATCGTATTCCAAGAGATAGGTTTTGCTGACGTATGGGAGAATGGTTTCGAACAAAACATCATCCACTTCCTCATTTGTTGAGGTAAGGATCATCTGGTCTGCGGCCTTGCCAAAGAACTGGTTAACCAAGTCCTGTCGATGTCCCGTATCAAGCCTTCCAAGAGGCGTATCCAATATGTACGGGAAGTGCTTGCCTGTTTGAATAGCCATTGCCCAGAGAAGGGCAAGGGCAAAAAGCTGCTTTTCACCATCAGAGAGATATTTTATCAGCCATAATTTTCCATCATTATCAAAAATTTTTATTGAATAGGTCGATGGGTTGATTTGGATTTTTGAGATTAGCTTTCCTTTTGAGCATATTAAGCGGAAATTCTCAAGTGTCTGTTTTTCGATTGATCGGATCATCATTTTCTTTTTCTTGGTCTTGTATTCCTTTAGAACTTCCTGTAGCTTGAGAATGCGATCTTTGATGGACACATCATCAATTTTCAGTGTTTTCTTCAATTTTTCCAGATTTCTTCTGGCCCTATCAAGCTGGGTTCTTCCTTCCTGAAGTTCCTTTGTGAGATTTTCGGACTTTGCAACTAGTTTGCTCTTCTTTTCGAGCAGTTCTTTCAGCTCGTGATAAAGCGGAGCTATGTTTTCCTCTTGAGGCACAAGTGCAAGAGAGTTCTTGATGGTTTCAGATTCTCTTTTGAGAGAGATATACTCTGAGAACTTTGTAATGGCTTCATCCCTAACCTGGGTTTCTGTCAACTGTGAAAGGAACTTTAGCGTATCTATTTCTTTTTCTGATAGGTTGTACTTCATGGGAACCTGGGGAGGTTTTAGTTTTTCAAGCAATTTAGGCATAAATTTTTTTAGCTCGTCTTGGTCAAGTCCAAGTTCGACGAATTTTTCAGTCATCAAAAATTCCTTCAGTCGATCATGGACTTTGAGATCAAGAGCATACATATGCTCTTCACGAACTTTTTTGAACAGATTTTTGAAATGGTTGTCTACAACCAGAAGTGGAAGGTATTCTGCAGCCATTCTTCGGATATCTTCACGAAGGATTTCGAGTTTACCCTCAAGCGTTTCCAGACGCTTCTTGTTTTCGTCATGTTTCTCTGCGAAACGCCCCCCTTGTTCAAGAAAACGAGTTTCGGCCATTTCAATCTTTTTCTTGAGTGATGCTAACTGAGTGTTTGTTTCGCCTCGAGAGATTGTAAGTTGCTCTAGCTTGTTTTCCAACTGGTTGATCTCAGCGACAAGGGAATTGTATTTTTCAATTTCTGATTTGTTGTTCTTTTGGGCTATATTTTTCAATTGGGTATTGAGGTCTTTTTCAAGTTGGTTAATGTACTGCAATCCAAGGAGCTTTTGAAGGGAGTTTCGTATAACATCGAGATTTCCGTCTGCCATAAAGACCTTAAGATCCTCGGCATTGATAAAGAACAATTCAGCCAAACTTGGTGGGATCATACTATCGATAATGCTTTGAATTGCATCTTCAGTTTGGTTTGTTACTGGTTTACCGTCCACAGCCAGCTTGAGAAATTCCTTGTATTCATTCTTGGAAGTGGGTACCCACCTCCTAATGATTGAATAAGTTTCTATTTTCCCAGACTTCACAAACTGAAAGACCAGTCTGACTTCTGTTTGTTGATTAGGAGCAAGTTTGATGTGTCTCCTTTCACGGATGATTTGTTGGTAACCAGACTTAGATATCCGGTCATTTATTCCTCGTTGACCATAGAGGGCAAATTTAATTGCTTCTAGAAATGTGGTTTTTCCAGCACCATTCTTCCCACCGATTAGTACAATTGGTTTGCCTTCTGAAACAGAAAGATCAAATTCATTTTTTCCGTTGTAGGATCCAAAATTTTCAATGGTGACTGTCATGAATTTCATGGTTGATCCTCTTCGCCAAATTCCTCTTCTTCAGTCAAGGAGGACAAATATTCCTCTTCATCCATCCCTGTTATTTCCAGAATTGCTTGATCCCGACCGGTATAATCCCTTTTCAATATGTTTTCGATTTTTTGGTGGATATTGGGCCTTGTGACTAGGTCATATGTTTGCATTTCAAGGTCAAGCAACCTCATGGCTAACTCCAACGGAACACCTTTTTCTTGGCAAATTTCTTGCAGGAGATGCATATCCTTGGCAGTATGCTGTCCCACATCATCGTCAATGCGGGGAAACGGTATTCCTTTTACGTCTTGATAGATTTTTGGGAGGTTGTCCTCCCAATCCAGTTCCTCATGTATCCAAATTCTCCGAATTTCCTGTAATTCCTCCATCTTTATTAGAGTGAATTCAGGATCCTTTATTGTGCTGCGGATTTCTTCTTCAATTATTAGAAGTCTGCGAAGTAGCTCCTGCCTGAAATTCATCAGGTATGGACCAAAGACCAAGGCAGATTCGATCAATATCCGGTTACCTTTACCGTCTTTCTGTTTCAGGTTCTTTCTTGTAATCCGACCATCCCTTCTTCGGTGAGATCGAAATTTTGCCTTATTGCTGGATTTTTGTGTTTCCTTCAGAAAGTCCCGAAATTCTAGCAAAGGTTCCAACCATTCTTCACCTTGGTCTATCATAGATTCTAAGGAAACATCCCGTTGAACGACAGTACACGTCCAACACCCGAACCGACTATTACCACATGAAGGAGTGGTCTTGTCCACTACCAGGGGACATTCTCCCGAAGCACTTTGATATAATGCTGACAAATCCCTGTTGTTTCCACCCCAAGGAGATTCTTTTTGCAAAAGGTAATTCCAAACGTCATATGTCGAAAAATCTTCGATCGGAGTGTAAACAAGGGCCCCAGGGATGGTTGAATGGGCAGAAAAGAGGTCCCCCGGTTTCCTTGACTTTTGATATTCCATTACCTGTGCACGAGTCATGCTCTCATCCTTTCTGACGCCCAATACTAAGACAACTTCGCCTGATTCCTTCACTTTCTCAAGAATGAATTTATTGGTAGGCTTAATTTTGAGACGATCCGTGCACCATCGAAATTCTCTACTGGGCGCAGGATATCCTCGTCCTACGAGATTTACCCAGAATGTCTGCGATATGTCGGGAATGACCTTTTCAGGATAAAATGGCAACCCTTGTTCCTTTGCAGCCTTTCTCATTTTGTTTAGGCTGATATCAATATGATTAACAATTGCAGGGGTCTCGACCAAGGTATCGGACGAAATGATGTAGACCGGTTTTTTTAGATTTTCAATCCCAAGTTCCTTCAAAGCATACCAAACGAGTTGAACCACAGTTGTAGAGTCCTTTCCTCCGGAATATCCAATCACCCAAGGACGGTCATCATTCAAATAGACAGATCGAATTTCTTCATAAATTTCCTTCAACGGCTTTTTGTCGAAAACTGTTTTGTAATTATCGGGATCCAACAGTTCCAGAGGAGTGACGACCCTTTCAGAACTCACAGCCTATTCTCCTCCTTTTTCAACCCATTCCATAAGGAAATCAAATGTTCCGATCACATTTGAAGGCTTTTTCACCATGCGACCTTTTTCAACGGCAAGACCATCCCATTGGGGGTTTGATCTGCTCCAATCAATTTTTTCCAATGGTCGGATTTTTTCTTTCCAATTCCGCAATTCCTTGAACTGACCTCCAACCATCCCCAAAGTTTCTAGTAGGACTGCATGCCCCACGGTGAATTCCTTTCGGAATTCATAAGCACTTAATTTATCTTCTTTGACTAACACCCATGGTTTTATGATTTCGGATAAAAAGTTCCAATACTCCTTTGCAAAATTGAAATCTTTTTCGATTTGTTGGGGGGAAGAGGTTTTCACATCTGAAAAAATGTGCTTGTTAGCATTATATAATGCAGAAAGGGTAAACAATTTTCGCGATCTGTTGGAAATTGAAGACTTTTCCTTTTCAATTCGGCCTTTGAATAAGTCAACTGTTTCAGCCAATCGCAACACCTTTCTTGAGAGAACATCCCGATGATCATAAAGAATGCTCAGAGATTGTGTTGGGCGGATACTATGCTTATTCAGATCTGCAAACATCTGTTGACTTTGTTTTAGTCCAACATCAACAAAAAAGACCACAGGAATGGATTCATACCCCAATTCTGGCGCCTCTGCGATTGCTTGTTCAATTGCTGCTCGACGATGCTGACCGTCATTTATGAGCAAGGTAGCATCCATTGGGACTTCAAGGTTTCCGA
>CAZYCQ010000100.1:0-7771 GCA_964645535.1 uncultured archaeon
AAAAGATCTTCGGTGAGGGGATTTTAATAGAAACACAAATCAGTTCCGGCCTCTTGACTATTGAAAAGAACCAGATCACTCGTGCAAAAGATGGCATCTTTATAAATGGCTTCTACGGAACGGGCGAAATAGCTGACAATACAATCAAAGATGGACGGGGTACCGGCGTATTCCTTGACAATGTCAACAACACCATGGTTCGCTATAATGGTGTCTACAACAACAGGAAATATGCTCTCCTGCTTGGATCCAATTCCACCAATAGTGTAGTCTCCATCAATGACTTTTCTTTCAACCTCCGCAGTCGATCCATACCTCCCCATACTTCACAGGCCATTGACAATGGCACCAACAATAATTTCACCGCAAACTTCTGGAATGATTGGACCTCCCCTGACCAAAATGGGGATGGATATGTCGATTTCCCCTACAGCATCAATGGTACGGCATTAAATCAGGATCCTCTTCCCCGCGCCCTACGCCCGACTCCAATCTCCCATCTCCTCCTAAAACCATTCATCTCGTTCCCCAATGGGGGTGAGACAGTTTCCGGTTCTGTCAATGTGTCTTGGCTCCCTGCTATCGACACCGCCTCACATCAGATAACCTATGATCTCTATTATTCCTCTGATGGTGGGACTACTTGGCTATTGATTGCTGGCTCCCTGATCCATGAATTCTTTGTTTGGGATACCACCCAACTTCCAGATGGACCCAATTATCTCATCAAGGTTATCGCCAAGGATGGCTCTGGACTTGAAACTGATGACGAATCCGATTCTCCCTTTGCAATAAGTAACGGAGGTGGCGTTATCCATGAATTGAGTTTGGTCACTCTTCTTTTCCCGAATGGCGGTGAAGTACTCAATGGAACCATTACCATTTCATGGACTGCAGTCAATGATTCGTTCGGCCATCCAATCAATTACACCCTGTTTTATACCAGGGATGGGGGCTTGACTTGGATGTTGCTCGCAACAAATCTGACTGGAACCTCATACCTCTGGGATACATCCACAATTCCTGATGGCTCATATCTTCTCAAGGTTCAAGCAAGCGATGGGTTCGGGCTGGTTGTCGAGGACATCTCCGATTCCACTTTTTCCGTGCTCAACACTGTTCTTTCCTCATCTCCAGTTTCCTCCACCACCACTTCCAGCACTGTCTCCTCACCCATCTCGTCTTTTGAGTCATCCGTTGCCGGTGGTGGCTTCATTCCTTCTTTGACTATTGAACTGACAGTCATTTCACTTTGTACATTGTCCTTTGCCTTCCGTAGAAAAAGATCACCGACACGTTGATCTCTACCACTCTACTCTTGAGATTGATTTGACCATCCATGGATTTTTGATGCCGTTCCATTTTCCTTCTCGACAAATTTCTTGAACTACTTTTTTATTAAAATCTCCTGATTTGCACTCAATGGAAAAGAAACCTTTTTTCAACCCCTTTGTTGAACCCGTCCTATTTTACTTCTTGTTCTTCCTAGGAATCCCCAGCTTTCTCTATATGTGGCGAGTGCTTTCCCATCCCCTCTCCAATCCACTCAACATGTCAATCCTCTTTGTCATCCTTGTGGGGGGTGGACTGTTCCTCCCCCGATGGGGTTCCAATATCTACAACCTGGTCGGTGGCTTGATCTCCCGACGGATGTTACCCCGAAATCAACTGCCGAGCTGGAGATTGAAAATTCCTTTTCCGTTTGTCCGAATACAAATGGGAAAGATCATGGTGTTAGGCTTGGGAGGATTGACATTCAGCCAATACTACTTCCTAGATGTCGGCTCCGATGCAATTTTGGGATTGCTCGTCTTCAGCTTCCTTCTCTCCCTAACCATCATTTCCCTTCGGTTATCCAGTTCCGACGGGACTCCTGACTCTGAGGTTTCCATTGATGAGCGAAGGGAGTTTGCCCTGCAAACACTCCGAAAGCTTAATCCAAGGATCGACGTTTCCTTTTTCAATTCTCCCTTTCCGGTCGCATATGCCCGAAAAAACAAGATCTTCATTTCCAAGAATGCCCTGAAACTTCCCTTGGGTGACCTCGAAAGACTCCTCTATCATGAATATGCACATACCCTTCAGAAACACCTAAAATATTTTCTGATGCTCCTGACCTATTTTATCCTCATCCTTCTTGCCATCTCCTTAATTCAAATCTCCTTCTTCAATGTGCTCTTCTGGACCACCTTGCCTGCATCCGTGCTTTTTTGGTTTTATGCCCTGCTGAGCTCTAGATCTCTTCCACTCTGGTACCTTCTTGCAGTGATCGTTCCCTTCTTCTTCTTTCGCTGGATCGTATGGAATATGGAACTGAATGCCGAGGCATGGGCATGCGCACAAATGGGACGGGATGTCTATTCCGAAGCAATGGCAAAACCTCTGGAATCATTGGATGAGTGGAGAAAAACATACGGCAGGGTTCCGGGTTTTGGTTGGGATCGTTTCTATTATTTCTATCCCCCGATAATCTACCAGATCACCAAGGCTCTGGATTCCATCCATCCAGCAAAGAGCCTCAGATAATAACTCCGTCGTTCAGTAAGTTGAAAGGTAGGTATATTACCCACATCTCATTTGACTGTATTGTCAGATTGATAGGAAATGCAGAAAATGGATCGAATATATTAATTTGATTCAGACGCGTGAAATTTAATTCGGTTCTTTCATTGATGAGGATTTTATGGATGTGCTCAAGGTAGTTGGCTATATCTTGGAGCAAGGCTACATTACTGCAGCTATGAATCAATTCCCCGAAACTTTCGAGTGATACATTGTAATAATCCTTCAGAGAAATTTGCTTCTGCGCCAAAAGGACAAAATTTCCGAGTAGGGTGAATGATAATTTATCCCGTGGATAAAGTTCAAGATTATCCAAGTTATTCAAAATTTCCTGAGCTACGTTCACAGCCATATCCTGATTGTTGAGATCAATTGCTAATTTTAGCTTGAAATAAAGATAATGATAATACAATAGAGGATAATGATTCAACCCCAAGGGTGTTAGAAATGCCCCCATCAGATATTTTATGCGGTCCAAGGGTTTCGGAGAACCTGTGAGGTTGGCTTTCAAGGCATAGAGATAAAGGATACGGAACATATAATTTAGGGACGATTCTCCGTACTCAGAAACCACTACCTTTGGATCGTTGTGGCATTCATAGTACGGAACAAGTGTTTCCTCGACTTGATGGATCAGTTTATCAATTCTGGAGAATTCAAAGGAGTCTGTAAAAAAGTAGTCGTAAAGAACCTGATAAAATTCAGGAAGCCATTTGATTTGTTCGTATGCTATTAGGGATTCTGTAATTGATTTCTCTTCTGAAATTCTATTGTTGAAACCAAAAACACCTTTTTGATCTGCCTCTATTAATTCCTCAATCATTTGGGCTAAGGTATCTCTAAGATGTCTTATCAACTTGATGAAATTCAGGTCACTGTCAATCATTATATTCTCAACACTGAGTTTCTTTTTGGGGATTGCTTCTCTGAATTTTGAATAGATGAGAATCATGATGTCAATTATCTTATTGAATGTATTAAAGACAAATCCAAAGTTATGTAAACCATTTCCTCTTCTGAAAATTTCTTTTACGTCCCATCTCAATTTCAAGAGTTTAATGAGTTCTGACATATTGGAAATCGAAATTTCCAACCAGTTTATCGACTCACCAATATCAACTTCCCGTAAATTTGAAGAAATTTTTGAGTAGATCAAGAAATTCTCATAAAGAAGGTTGAATGTAATGGCAAGCCTCTGGATGTATTCTGGGTGGTTTTTTTCCACTAAAAGATCCTCAATTTTTATTTTTTTGATGCCAAGGAGAATATTTGAAAGAGAAATGGCGAGCCCCTGAAACATCAATATTCCTTTTTGACCGTGATAAGATAGGAGCGCACTTATGAACATTAATCGTATCTGATGGATTTTATACTCATCTAATTGCGACAGCCAATTTGGGAGGTTGTACTCGATCTCATTGATTAAATCGAGACATTTTTTGTAGATAGGGATTTTGCTTTGAACAGGGGTGTCCAAATTTGCGAACTCATTGAAGTAATGGTCAATATTGTTGATGTGTTTGTGTATGAGAATGGTTTTTTGAATTTCATTTTTTTTCCCATCGGAAATCAATTTGCATAGTTGTTCAACAGAATCTAAAAGATTAGTTGAAGTTATAATGAAGTGTCTGTCATCCAATTTTTCCGAGAAGACCATTATTTTGTCGCCTTCTAGCAGTATGATGCTAAAGAATAAAAGCATTAAGTAGGATAAAGATGAATACTATATCTTTATGAACTAATTTGCGGGATTTTGATGTAATGGTGAAGTGCTGTCTAGTTCGGAGAAAGAGAAATAATAATGTTATTTTGTGAGGGTTCCTGCTTGCTTAATAAATTAAGGTATTTGTGTTTCTCCAAATCCGAAGGGAGAGCATTCGAAAATTCAGTTAAACGAATGACAAATTGATCATGGAAGGGTTCCGGGTTTTGGTTGGGGTCGTTGCTATTATTTCTATCCCCCGATAATCTACCAGACCACCAAGGCTCTGGAGATTCAGAATGCTTGAATGGTTAATGTATTGCTGGGGCACATTTGGGCTTTTCAATTTTAGGGAGTACGGAAAGTTTTCGCCAACAGAAATAGATTCTAGGATTTAATCCCCAAGAAATCCTTCACGTCATTGCCCATTCCATCCGTGACAAGTACGGGTACCCCCCTTGCCTTGGCCTCAAGATAGATCTGCCGTGTCTTCCACCTGTAATGCATGAATATGTGCTTGAAGAAGAGCCAATGGACCTTCCACAGCGGGTTCGGGTTGGGGTCGTCCTTCACCCGCAACGGCTGACGGCTTACCCTGAACGGTCTGATCCTTGTCTCCTGAATCGTAGTCCGCCAAAATACCCTCCACAGGTTCTTCAACAGAAGCACTCGCAGCACAATTGCATGGGTTGCCTTTTCAAGAAGGTGGGGGCGTACGGAACTGTAGTTGCCGTCCACAATCCAACTGTCCTTTCCCTCCACTAGTGAGAGCACCTCTGTCACCAATTGCTGCTTGTCCATCTCCACCCATCCCGGCAACCAGAAGACATCGTCAATGTGGATCGGCTCAATCTGCAGCAGAGTTCCCAATGTGCGTGCAAGGGTCGACTTGCCCGAACCCGGGGAACCGAAGATAAGTATCCTGTGGCTCAATGATGATCATTGACGGTGAACCACAAAACTCCTTTCATTGAAACCCGATAAACTCCCCTTTTCCACAAAATAAACCACTTGATTTTTTCCTTCTGCTCGGTAATGGGCTATGTCGGTAGTTTCTGCCGTTTCCGCATTGGCTAAATACATCCATAAGGAAAGCCACTTGATGGATCCGCATTGCCAAGAGCTCCATGATCTTTCCTTTGTTATCGAGAAAGGGCTCAAGACCCCTCTTGAAGAAATTTCAAACACCCACCTCAACCATTCCCCTTCCCCTCACAAGATGTCAATCGGGCAATTGGCAATCCACTGCATGGGATGGGCACAATATTTCCTGGCTGACGAAAAATGGGAACCCGAAAAATGGACATGCGTAAAGGTGGACTATCCCCTTACACTAAATGCTGTTCTGGCCGAAGTTGACAAAGGCTTTGAAGCCATAAGGACAACTCTGCAACAATCCAATGATCAACTGCTTGAGGTAAACAGCAACGGAGAAAAAGGACATGGGTACATCATCTATCGCCTTCTAATCCATGCCATGTGCCATGCCAACCAAATGGCATACCTGAGACAGACGCTTGAGCCTGACTGGACATTTGGTACCCACTTCGGCGACATGGCTTCCGCTGTCATCGTAACCAAGTACCATACGACCCGGGACTTGGCAGTTCCCGGCTTCTAATGCACTGCGAAAGCCTTATATCAAGCCCTCCTTTCCGTAACCTATGTCACGAATCGTGCTACGGCACCTCAACCTCTTCGATCCTGAACCCGCAAGCATACGCGAAAACCAGACCGTCGTCATCCACAAGGATACCATTGAAATGGTCGGCGATGACGGCATCTATGAACCCACCTCCGAGGACAGGGTCATGGACATGGCCGGCAAGTTCTGCGTGCCCGGACTCATGGATCTTCACGTCCATCTCGAAGGCGACCACGCAAGCATGATGAACTACGAACGCGACTTGCTCCGCCACAAGGACGCCTATTTCGGCTACCGTGCGCTCAAGAATGCCCAACAGTACCTACGGCATGGCTTCACAACCGTAAGTCATAAGTGGTCGAAAATCTAGTCAAACCTTTCTAAATACATTCTTCCAGACCCAACTATGTATATTGGGATTGGAACGCAAGCAGACTGCTGGGAGTATCCGTCACAACGATAAGGAGGTGGGACAGGAGCATGAAATTTCCTGCAGACAGCAGGACCAAGAGAAACCATCGCAGATACCTGTTCTCTCGTTTCTAGGAACAGAAGGGAAACAATAGGATGGCATTCGGCTATGCTAGAGTCAGCGGGCATAAGCAAACCAAAGATCTTGAAAAACAGAAGCAATCGATACAGAATTATACAGACAAAAACGGATATGGAGGCTGCCAGATTTTTGTGGATATTGCATCCGGACTGAACGACCAAAGAAGAAATCTGCAAAGGCTAATCAAGGCTGTTGCAATATATCAGCCAGAGGTGTCACCTACCACGATCGGTTGGCTAGGTTTGGCATCGGCAGTTCTGCCAACTTTTTGGAACCAAACTCGTCTCGATCTACCAAAAAGAGGATCGTCCTGTGGAACAGGTCCTTGTTGAGGATGTTATTGCCATTATGACCTCCTATGCAGGGAAATTGCATAGAAGGAGGCGAAAAATTCCCGTTTTATAAACCTAAAATGGATTCCTTATGTCAGATTGAAATCCAGAAAGGACTTGCTGACCAGTGAACGCCCGATCAATCACTTGTTGGAAATCATTGCCATGGAGCATCCAGGCATAGGTGTCCGGATCCAAAGGTCGTTGGAAAGCAATTCCTACCCATTTTTGGTCACCTTCACCCATTATGGGATTATGCTCCCTGCAAAAACTGCGGCGAGAAGGTGAATACGCACCAGAATTCCGCAGAATTGCTCGCTGCCCGCAGTTGAGACTTATCCTCGGATAAGAAGTTTGATAGAGCTTTCTAAATCTATCCACTCGATCGCTTCGCATGACGGGATCGGGGTCTGCAGCCCAATTGGGCAACCAGTCTAGTTGTGACAGGGGCATGCAACTGCATGGCTAGATTTGAGCAGATAGTAATACATGCGTGAGAGGCACTGGTTCGCGCACCAATGCACTTGCTTCACTCAAGCATGCCTTCGATGAGGGGATGTTCCAAGGTCCAAGACTGTTCGTCGCCCTGCAGCCCATCGTTCAGTACGGCAACCAAGAAGAGTTCGGTCCCGCAGACTACCTTCGGATTACTGAAGAGCATGCCGTTGCATCTGGTGTTGATGGAGTCATCCATGCGGTGCGCAACCGCAAGAAAATGGGGGCTGACCTGATCAAGACCACCACCACCGGGGGTGTGCTTCACGGTCAGGGTTCCAAGGTCGAACAGGCACTTTGGAGGGAGGAGGAGATCAGGGCAATGGTGGACGAAGCCAAACGCTTGGGCATGGATGTGGCGGCGCATGCACACATGGAAGTCGGTGTCAGGCTGGCTGTCGAAGCAGGCGTCCGCACCATCGAGCACGGCACCTTCATCAGCGAAGACACAGCCAAGGAAATGGTCAAACGGAATACCTACC
>CAZYCQ010000101.1:0-7331 GCA_964645535.1 uncultured archaeon
GCCAGTTCCTTCCCCACATGCTTGAGAATTTCCCCCAATGGCCCGTCCTGCAATGCCTTGATCGGTGTAACCTCATGGTCGAAAATTGCCTCCTCCTTCAAAATCTCTAGACCATCCTCCCCCATCCTGCCAACAAAAAATCGATTCATGTCCAATTTCTCCACCATGACATATCCTCCCCTAAAATTCCTCAACTCCATCTCAATCCTCCCCTCAAGATCCTCTCCCTCCTCAATCTCCAATGTCGTACCCCCTGCATAATACAGATCCTGGCCATCTATCTCATAGATCGGTGGCTGCTCATGCTCACCTGCCTCAAGATACAGAACCGAACAGAAACCTCCAACCAGATAATCGCGAATGTGGTCTATCGCCTGATCAATCACAACCCATCTGTCATCATCACTTACATGCAGATGCGTGGCTCCAGTTATTATCGTAACCTCCATTATCGAACCTATGGAACCTATCACCAATTCCATGATCTTATCACCCCCAACCAAAGAATCATGTATGGCATAGATGAAATTTATCCCATCATCAGAATATGTCATAAACGGAACAAGCTCACCCAACTCATCCACAAAACGATCAAAAAAATCCCTCACAAAAAGCTCCTCAAATGTGTCACCCTCCGGAAAAAATACCATGTCCATTTATCCCCTCAATTGAAATAAAAACATTTCTTCCAAAAATACCATGTGAAAAATGTCCCAAATCCTAGACTTATCCAAATTCCTTTGCCTAATTTATGCAAAAATACGTGAATGTATTAGGGGATTTCTTGATTAAAAAAATCAACTCCAAATGTATTCGTTTTAAACCTTCTACCAAACATGTCATGATTTAAAAAAAATGTAGTGAAAATGAGCGTGAAGGGATTTGAACCCTCGACCGACGGATTAAGAGTCCGTTGCTCTACCAAGCTGAGCTACACGCCCGTTTTAGGTTATGCGGTTTGATTTTTCAGCACAAAATTCCGTTTTTCGCACTGAATTTTGTTTTGCTGAATTTGATCAAACTGACTTATGTTATAATGGTAATTATAATTTTCGGAAGGTTCTCATGTATGTTTTTTGATTTTAGGAGTTATTTTTTTTGTGTGTGTGTGAAGTTGTTTTTTGTTTGTGATGTTGTTGTTTATGGTGTATTTATATTATTTTGGCATTATTGATGGTTCACCTTTTGGTTTGACAACAGTTAAATTTTTTCGGTACTATATTTTGGTATGCATGAATACATTAGGTTGTTTTATCTTGTGTATCCTGTATTTGGTTTTTTGATTTTGGGTCGTCATTTTTCGTTGAGGCGATCTTTGTTGTTATCTTTGGGTTATTCGTTTGTATCGTTTTTGAGTCTTTTTCCGTTTGTTGTTTTGATTTGGTTTATTGATGGTTCTCGGGGTGTTTCAGTTGGAGATTTTTTGGTTATTCTTTTGATACCGTTGTTGTCCTTTTTGTTGTTTGATTATGTTGCTGGTCTTTCTCGTTTCAGCAGGTATTTGGTGTGGTTAGAGCGGCTTGATGGTCGTATCTCAGGCGTGGTGGTGTTTTTATTGTTGTTAATTTTTGTTTATGTTTCCTTTCTTATGGGAGAGCTTCTTGGTCTTATGATTTATGCTTTATGATGTCTTTGTTTTTCTTTCTTATTTGTTTTTTTCGGAAGGAATTTTGTTCTAGATTGAAATTAGGAAGTGTGATTTATTTTTACGTTACGTAAGGGACACAATCAGTATATTTTATATCGGTGTAAACGTTATTGAGTTAGTATTATGTTGAGATCGGGCGATACGGATCAGGCGGATATCTTTGCGGAGGATCGCCAGACGATAATTGACACATTGGATGACATTCTGAAGGAGGAATATGGGAAGGATTCGATGATTGCGAAGATGATTTCACCGTATTTTGGGAATCGTGGCAAGAAGTTGCGTCCATTGCTTTCGATTTATGTTTATCGTCTAATCAAGGGTGACGATGCTCCTTTGGATCGTTTGCTTCCGATTCTTGCATCGATTGAGATTGCTCACAATGCTTCCCTGATAGTTGATGATATTTTTGATCGTGATGAGATGCGTCGTGGAGATTTGGCATTTTTTGTGAAGCATGGTACATTTGCGGCTTTATCTATTGCGTACAATCTTTCAGCGTTTGTATTTGATTTGGCGACTCGAACGAAGCATGCGGAGGTAGTTCGTACGGTTGGTCGAGCTGCTTCGATGCTTTCTTCGGCGTTATTTTTGTCGAAGGATTTGAAGTCTTCCCGAGTGATTTCAGAGGAATTTTTCATGGAGATTTTGAGGCGTAAGACGTCGTCACTTTTCATGTCAGCAGCGAAGTGTGCGGTTCTATTGGCGACGGATGATCCTGCAATGATAGATCGTATGACGCAATTTGGTGATGATTTTGGGACGGCCTATCAGTTACGTGATGATGTTTTGGCTATAGAGGGTACATTTGAGGATTTGGGGAAGGAGCCGGACAGTGACATTACGAATCGTTTTCAGAGTCTGATAACGATTGAGGCGATGCGTCGTGCGACTCCTGATGATCAGCGTATTCTTCGGGAATATTATCTTGAGGACAAGGATTATGATCCTGAGCTGATTCGTCAGATTCTGATTCGTTCAGGTGGCACCCGTGCGACGAAGGATCGTTGTTTGTGGTACAAGCAGCGTTGTCTGGATGTTTTGGCGGATTTTCCGGATTCACTGACGAAGAAGAAGCTTTTAGCGCTTTTGGACATTATTTCGTTTCGCGATTAGGCGATGTTGGGGGGGAGAGCAGGGATGGTCGGAGTTGAGATGTTTTTGTGGGGGGTTGGATAATTTCTGTTGTCTGTTGTATTTTGGTATTGTGTGGGTTTGGTGTGTTGTTTTGTGGTGATTTTTGGTCATTGGATATATCAATTGATGACAGGTCTTATCTGCTTACTTTTTAATAGGAAAGTTGATGATATGGTATGGTTCGTGTGATCATTCCTGTCAAAGTCCAGGAGGAGGGTGATTTTGATCTTGGGAAGGCTGAAATTGACCGGCATTTTGGCAAGGTTCCTTTCTATGCATGTTTTGATTCGGTCACTGGAGAGTATGAGTTGGTGAGGAACACCAATCATCATTTTGGTGGCACAGACACTCCTGCGGACGTTGTTGAGAAGGCAGGAGCCAAGTTTGTCATTGCTTCTCATCTTGGCGGCAAGCCGTATTCGATGTTTCAGGAAAGGGGTATCGAGGTTCTTGATGCGGGTTCTGCCAAGGTGGTTGATGAGGTGGTTCGTCTTTGGTTGGAGGGCAAGTTGTCTCCGATGGCCTCTCCTGATCATGATGGGTGTTGTGGTCATTGAGTTATTTGGTTCGTTTTCCTTTCTTGATGACATTGATGATGTTTTCTTGGTTTTGAAGGATCTTGATGTCTTCAAGCGGATTTTTTTTGAGCAGGAGGATATCTGCGTCATATCCTTCCTTTAGCATTCCTGATCGGGGTGCTCGTGGTCCGAGTGTTTTTGGGCCGTTTCCTGTGGCGGTGACGATCGCCTGCATTTCGGTCATTCCTGCGTTGACGTAGTATTCGAGTTCTTTTGCATTGTCTCCCCATTTGTTTATGGGTGCGGTTGCGCTTCCTGCGATGTCTGTGCCCATGGCAATTGTGACTCCTTTTTTGATGGCCAGTTTCAGGGCGTTCCAATGTCTGTTTGCGGTTCTGTCCATTTTTTCCTTGGCATAGTCTGGGAGGATTTCCCTCAATTTCAGGGATTCCTCGATGATGAATCTCGTGGGGACGAGTATTGCGTTCTTTTCGATCATGAGATCTGCCAGTTCGTCATCGAGGTATGTTCCATGCTCGATTGATTTGACGCCTGCCATCAATGCATTTTTGATTCCCGGTGCACCATGGCAATGTGCTGCGACAGCCACCTGTGCTCTTGTGGCTTCTTCTACGATTGCCTGTGCTTCTTGCAGGGAGAACTGTTGGTTGATGGGGTCGTCGAGTTCTGACAGGACACCTCCGGATGCGTGGAACTTAATGATTTCTGCTCCCAGTCTGAGTTGTTTTCGGACTCCTTTGAGGCATTCGTCCCTTCCGTCGACAGTATTGAAGAGCCAATGGTCGCTGGTCTGTTTGAGAGCTTCCCAGATGCTGAAGGGCAGGCTATGCAGGTCTCCATGGCCTCCCGTGATGGACAGCATTCCTCCAGATCCGTAAATTCTTGGTCCGGTGGCAGTTCCTTCCTTTATTGCCCGTTTCAGGAAGACGCCATATCCTCCGACTTCCCTTACACTGGTGATTCCTGCCATCAATGCGGCTTTGGCATCTCCTACGGTTCTCATTGCCTGATGGAAGGGATGGGTGAAGAACTCTTGATTGAAATCAAGTTTTTCGATGCCGATGAAGTGGCCATGGCATTCCCATAATCCGGGCATCAGGGTGTGTACCACTTGAACTTCCTGTTCTTTGGGTGCATGTTCGTTTTCTCCTGCATAGATGATTCTGTCTTCTTTGACAACGACCGATCCATCCTTGATGAGTTCTCCATCCCCTACGATGAGGTAATCTGCATCAAGTCTCATAGGACAGATCCTGTTGATTGGGTTTTGAGGTTATCGTCTTGAGCTAATTGCCGGGGTCAATGGTTTTCTGTTTTTTTTGACAGGAATCTGTCCAGTGTTTTCTGTAGATCGGCAAATTCCTTGAAGGCAAGAAAGTGTATCCCTTTTTGTTCAAGAGCCTGTTCCAGCGTTGATCCCTGAACCACGCATCTGATGTCTGCATGGACGATGGCGTTTTGATCCGAACCTCCATCCCCGATATAGATTACTTTCTTTCCGTTTTTCTGCAATTCCCGTACATGATGTTCCTTGAAGTCCCTGTATTCTTCAGAAAAGGGAGGGGGAATGACTTTCACGCTACCCTCGATGAATTGTATTTCCGGGGCAATGATTGGGAAGCTCCATCCATGTTTTTTTTGGTAATGTCTGATTATGGGCTTGAGCCCTGCTGAAATGCAGATGAGAGGGAGGTCGACCTTCCTGCTCCATTCCAGGAATTCTTTCAATCCGTGGCGCAAGGGAATTTGTTCTGCAATCCGTATCCATTTTTCCGGATTTGCGGGAAGCATTTCAAATTGTCTGACAATGCACTCGTTCATGGAAATTTCGCCTGCATCGGCTCTGTCCGCAAGTGCTTTCCAGTTGCCTGTTGCGAGGTTCTCAAGGATCTGATCAGAAACATCTTTTGTCGTGATTGTTCCATCAAAATCACATATTATGATCCATTCCCGCATAGAAGTATGGTTTAGATTGCGTATTTGAACCTCTCGGATCAAGTGGGAAGTATTGTGTTGGATTTTCCCGTAGGTAAACTTCATGGGTGTTTTTAATCTGGGTGTAGGTAAACCTTATATGTGGTTCGTGTTAATGGATATTATGGAAAAAAATATTGTAATTTCCGGTGTTTTTGTCCTTTTTTTGTTTCTCAGTATTCCTTTCCAGGCTCAATTGCGTCCAACACAATTTCTGCCGAACGATTTCAGAGGAAATTTTGGATTGGCAGATCCTTCAACCTCCAACTACACTTTTGGAGACACCCTGATTCTTGATGGTTTGGATCTCTATGATTTTGGCATCGTTGGAGAACGGATTGTGGCTTTAGGAACCATGCTCAACGACACTGGTTTTTCGAAGACCCAATATTTGTTTTTTCTCACCAAGGATTTTCAACTTCTTGAGGTTTATCCGTTCAATGATTTTGCCCTTCCCCAAATTCTTGGAATCGGTGATCACTTGCTTGTCCTGATTGGTAGGCAACTGGACTTTCCTTTTGACCGATATATTGCTGTCTATGAAACAGGGCAATTTGGTCAGGTCTGGAATGTCTCATACAGCCAGATGAAGGAGAATTTCGGAACAGATCAATCGGAAATCTATCCTGTTGTTTTTGATGGAAGGCTTGTTGTCTTTTTGGTGAATGGGGGTGAAAAATCGTCAGTGGTCTCATACAGTTTAGCGGGAGAGTTCATAAAGACGGAGACATTTTCCGTTGTTGGAGATGTAATTGGGATGACTGTGGAAGATGGCGATGTTTACTTGCAACTCGATGATCCTTTTTATGGATCGCTGTTTTATGTTCAAAAATATGCAGTTTACGATGGTGAGGGATTTTCCACCGGTGATTACAAAATCAAACTTCCTCCGGTGGCGAATTCTTCTTGGCTCAGGTTGTTTTATCCGATTTCCTTGAAATACGGGCTTGGTCTGGAAATCATTAACTCCGTAGATGTAAACACCAGATCCTCATTTGCTGAATATCGACTGATCCAGGATAATACCACTCTTGCGATATTGGAAACGAACCTTTTGTCGTTTCCTTTTGCAACGGATAAACCGAATTCATTTAGGTTTGTCTATTCACATTCGGATGCAAATTGGTATATTCCCCTTTCTCCCCAGACCAACTTCATCTATAATGAAACACAGGTGATCGGGCTATACTCATCTGATGGGATGATCTCATGGAATTTTGAGACAATCGTATTCAATTCCACAAAGTTTGGTCCGGAAATGCAATATTTGGGTGTCGATTATGTGGAGGATGAAGACAATGGATATTACCTGTTTCAGGTTCACAAGCAGGAATTTGGGTCACTTCTGCTTTTTGGGAGCGGAACGATGACGATAGACTTGAATAGAGGTTATTCCATACAGCTAAAAAGGCTTGAAACCTTTGATCAGGTATTCCTGTTTGTTCTTAGAGCTTTGTTGGTTATTGTTGCCGTGATCTCTTGGTTTGAATCGAAAATATTCCGGAAAGGCGATCGAAATATCTCCACTTTCCCTTCTGAAGGGACTGGCAAACATGCTTCCGAATAACCCTAAGATAGAATTATATCTGCCCTTATAACTATGTATTGTATGGAAAATAGATGGCAACGATCCTTGCTTAGCACGGTTCTTCTTGGGATACTTCTTGCCGTTCCTTTGGCTCTTGTTCTTCAGGGATATGTGTCTGTTCCTTCTCCCAACCCCAATCAATTTATCGGGATCGGTGACGTCGACAATTCAACATTTTTGAGTGAAGCCTTGGTTAAGGATGAGTTGTCGGCGTTCATTGGCATGGGGTATCCTCTATCCAATTCTTCATCGATGCACATCTATAAATTTGAATATGGTCTTGACAGGAAAACGGAATACTCTGTTGAAGGATTATGGGTGATAGGTCTTGGTGCCTACTCTGAAGATTATTCCTATCTTATATTCCGAAATGTCTCTTCACCCTTTAACCTTGTTCTCTATCAGGTTGCCAATGACGCAGATGAATTGACATGGCAGATCAATT
>CAZYCQ010000102.1:0-305 GCA_964645535.1 uncultured archaeon
ACTTTAATGTATAGGTTAGATTGGATTGATGAGCATAAATTAGACTTCATTATGTTATGATGCACACTTTTGGGAGGATCCAGTTCTCTTTGGGTTCGATCTTCGTTTTCTAGTCGCGCAAGGATGTCTTGAATGCCCATATGTCAATGCATATTCATCTCCTAATGACTTTTTTGTCTTTCAGATTTGCTGGATCAATGAATAGAAGTAAATCGTCCCACCTTTTTGTTGCGTTGCCTTCCTAGTGTTTCGAGTCAGGTACATGACGATAAGATGGAAATTCACCACAGAAATCATGGACAAGG
>CAZYCQ010000102.1:315-4685 GCA_964645535.1 uncultured archaeon
GTACCAGGAAACGGATTAATGACCTCTCCCGCAATTGAGAATCCTAGGAGCAGAATGAGAGGAACCAAGAACAGCACCTTTCCAAACGGATTTTGAAGGTTGGGGTCAAAAAGAGCTTGAAAACCATATGTTTTGGAAAGATCGTGGACAAGGAGACCAATTTGTACGGATTGGAAAAGAATAATGAGAAAGAAAAGCACGATCTGAGGCAGTAGATTGAAAATGGCAGTGCTTCTCTGAAGGTAAACCGAGGAAACCACAAAGATGTTTGCAGATAGGAAGATGAGGAATGGTACGTATGTCATCCAATTGAATAAGAATTTCGACACAGGCGACTTGGAGAAATCAATTTCGAAGATTTGAAGCTTGACTGCCCTTTTGTAATTGAGATAGAAGGTGTAAATTGCAGTCAATAATGCTTGAAAAACAAAGAGAGCAATGGACAGTGTTAGAATGGTTGATGTTGTGAAAAATCGATCTGCATCATAGATATCATGAAAGATTGAGTCAAGCGTGATCAACGGGAGAAAATAAATTAAAATTGCAACAATCAGGTTTGCCAATCCTCTCAAGGAGAATAGCTTGAATACGTTGTCTGAATCCGCTATCGCAATATAAAGGAGATAGGAAATCAGTAAGGTCAACTGCCCCAGTTTGCCAATAGGTGAACCCAAAACATGAAACAACAAAGCGAGCTTCAAAAGGAGAAACAGTGACCAAAAGTGGACGATTTTCATTTGAAAAGTTTCGTTTGGCACCTTTGGATTTGCAAATCGGGCATTTTTTTCTTCATATCGTACGTTGTTGAGTTCCATATAGAATTGGTGAAGAACTGTGTTTCCAAAAATTTTCCCATTGGCAGAACAATGACATCAAAACAATCGATAACAAGAACAAGAAAGTTAAATTCTAGAGAAAGTAATGCCTAATGAGAATTAGAGATCGGTTTGTTTGGGATTGGTTGCTCAATGTCCACAATCTCGACGTCAAGGTTTTTTTCACCTTAATGGGACTTTGGGCGGCTTATGGACTCCTAAGGATTAGAAATTCACTCGGCCACCTTAACCAAGAAATCCTTAACCAGTCAATTTCAGCCCATCAGCTCCCGTCTTACTGGCTTTATTCCCTTTTTGGCATTCTTTATCTGTTCATTTGGATAATGTTTCCAACCATGATCCACCTATTTGATCCGATGCTCTATTTGGATACTGACAATGCTTTGACACTTCGGCAAAATCTTTCCTTCAAGAAGCAGAAAATTGACCTTGAAGAGATATTGAAATTGGAAATAGCATTTGAGTTTGTTAGTCTTCCAATATCCATCATCGCATCATTTCGCAGCATCTTGGACAAAGAAAAATATGCAAACATAAAATTCAAAGTTATCAGAGGATCTGTGAATCTTCAAGAAAATCGGAATTCAAGAGTGGTACAAGGAGAGATCTCAAAAATAGCTATGAATGACTTAGAAAAACTTGTCAATAGATTCGGCAGAAGTGGCTTTTGGATCACAAGCGAGCTCAAATCGGATGGAAATGGAACGTATATACTTACAAACCAAAAATTATCGATATAACTTTAACGTATTGAAAAATAGCATTAAATCAGATAGATGAGCATAATGTTAGATTTCATTTTGTAGTGAGATACATTTTTGGCAGGTTCTGTTCTCGTTGGATTCGATCTGGATTTTCCAGTTGCACAAGGATATCTTGAATCTCCATAGTTTGATTTGGCCATGATCTTAATTGAGTTTTCTGCGTATCAGATTGCGAACGGATTTATCTTTGGCGAGGTTATAGGCAACCATTCCATCTCTGTCAGCTATTTTCGGATCCGCACCGAACTGAAGCAGCAGTTCAACGTTCTTGGCATTGCCTGCCTTTGCAGCCAGATGCAGGGGGGTTCTTCCCTTTCTGTCCTGCCAATTGGGATCGGCACCGCGTTCGAGCAGGAACCTGACTTTTGCGGATTGCTTTCCCTTATCCCCTCTGACAAGATAGGCTAGGGGAGTCAGCCCGTTGATGCCGGGGGCATCAAGAGGAAGGCCGAGATCGATCAGCCGTTCAAGCACAGAAAGGTTCTTGATGGTCAGGATGATAGTATTGTCCCCTTTAGCGGGATCAAGCCCAAGATCCAGCAATTGGTCAAAATACTGCCACCGATCGAATTTGGAGAGATAGAACAGAAATTGCGTTGAGTAGGGATACACTTCTGGCTGCCTTGAAAGGATGAAATCAATGGTTTCGGAATGTCCACCAGCCAAGGCATAGGACAGCAACGGCGTGAAATAGATGTAGTCAACTGGATCCTCAGCATTCAGAATTTCGGGATTTTCCTTGAGTTTGGATTTAAGCGAATTGAAATCACCCCTGAAGGTCATTTGAAATGCATCATCTGAGCGGAAGGGGTCAAGCATTTCTTTCAATTCAGCCCTCCCATAGAAGATGGAGGCGTTGTATGGGGTTATGAACACCAATGATTCGTTGTTGTAGGAACCTGGGACAGTGGGATCTGCCCCTTTTCCCAACAGCCAGCGAACCACATCTGCATGCCCCCTGCGCACGGCCTCCCAGAAGAAGGTGCGATTGTGCGAACCAACCTTGTTCAGGTTGTCGGGATACCTTTGGAGAAGGGTTTTGAGTGCAGGGAGGTCTCCCCTTGCGGCAAGTCGCAGGTGCTTGACGGGCAGCAGGTTGGACCATCTCCTCTTATGATACACTTCAGGGCGTATCCATCGCTGATCGGAAAACCTTTGCATCAAGTGTAAGAAGCTGATGTATTATTTTAATTGGATTGTTTCAGTTCGTTAGGATGGTTCACATTATAGATCATGATCGATCATTATCAGAAGGAGTTTCTTTTTGTCGGAGTGTCTCAAGCTTTTGAAGTATCTGTTTGAAAGGGTTAGATGATCCAGTGTTGTAAATCCAATTATTATCAAACACTTCCACTACCCGATGATTTTCTGATCGTCCGATCACGAGGCTGTGAAATCGGGTGTCATTTTCTTGAAATTTCCGAATTTTTGAAACAGTGGTTGTAGGAAGATTCCCCATGATGAAATCAGAAATCATCAAAACATCTGCTTTTTTGTAATCTTCGGTTTCAAGCATTCTTAGTGATTCTTCAAGTGCTGGGGTCGCATCTGTACCACCATGAAACGAATGGGAAAGAAATTCTATCAAAGCACTCAAGTTTTTTTCAAAGTCAGTAAGTTCAATTGTTTTGATGTCAGTAGAGAAGGAAATCAGGTAACATTTTCGATTTTGGAGAAGAGCCACCCGTAAAATAGCGAAGCATAGTGTTTTAGCAATACGTTCCGGGATACCATGCATTGAGCCACTGGTGTCAACACAAATGATTATCGGACCCTTCTCATCCTCTTTTTCCGTTTCTTGCTCTTCTTCAACTTCAAATTCGGATTGGAAAGATTCATATCCGATGAAATCGTAGGTAAGAAGCTTCCTTTCTGCAAATTTATAGAAAAAGAGCGTCTGGAGAGTTTGTTTGTCGAGCAAGCCTAGCTCCATGGGAAGAAGATTGTTGATATCATTGCTTTCATGCACGGAGACTATCTCTTCCTTGAAATAAGGAACAACTTTGAACTCTGGCTTCATGGAAGTTGATTTGATCTTTTCCAAAATCATCTCTTCACGTGCTGCCTGCATTCTACCAAGATAACGAGCCAATTCTACGAATTCAGGCTCTTTTTCGATCATTTCGGAATAATATTTCAGAATGTCAAAACCAACTGTTCGCCAAAGACCTTTGGAGAGGTCCCACAGCCGTCCTAGCTCTTCTGTGAAAGGTCCAAGGATTTCAAGCATTTTCTGGAACTGTTCAATTTGCTCATAGAGCTTTTCCAAAAATTCTTTTCTCCACTTTTCGAGTTCCTCGAAGAACCAGATCTCCTTCTTCCGTTCGAGTAGACCCTTCCATTTCTCGAGCATTTCTTCCGCCAAGCCTTCTTTCGATAAGGGGTCCTTGTTTGCCTTCGTTTTTTCAATTTGTTGAATGTAGAATTTAGCATTAAATTGCGTTTCATCATAATATTTTGAGGCAGTCTGAACAAACTTTGTCGAAAGGATTTTCGAAATTGGTGCTTTTTTGTATTCCAAATATTGAATCTCTTCTTCGATGAAGGGATGTTGGGTTAATGCCTTACTGTCAAGGGAACTTAGGCTACTGAAAAATTCTGTTGCAACTTCATTCCTTATTTTTTCATTCATATTCAAGGTTTCCAATATCTTTTGATCGGAAAAGGCATTAATTTGACGAGAGATATGCTCTGGGCAATCCTCTGGCATTTCTGCACGATTAACCACCGTTTCCCAGCATTTAAGGAATATTTCCTTATCCACCTTTGA
>CAZYCQ010000102.1:4695-6893 GCA_964645535.1 uncultured archaeon
CCGGTTCGAACTAGAAAACTCTTTTCAGGTTCTTCATTCATTCTTTGTCACCAAAAGTCTCAGTTAGAGTTTTATTCTCGACAGGGGCAATTGTTGATGATTGATCTTCTGAAGCAGAGGGATTAGTGTAAAAGAATTTAATTTCGTCCAGTTGATGCCTAAATTTCTCCAATTTGACATAAGATTGCCTGATATTTTCAAGAAGAGGTTCGGCGAATTCAGGAGGAACAAACAGATTTGTCTTAAGGTGCTTAAGGTCTCTTTCTTCCGTTTCCTTTAATTTTTGTTTTGTTTCCTCGATTTGATTGGTCAATTCCTCGATTTTCTCATTCCACGCTTTCACTAAGATCGGATGAGGCTTTTTGATTTGACGGTTGGCTTTCTTTTTAGTCATTGTATCTAAAATTATTTTCCTCCCATCATTCAATTGCAATTCATTTTTCGAAACTACTGCATTGACATACACTGTACTTTGACGGTTATTGTTGATGTCATAGATTGGAACTCGGGTACCAACAAAATCATTTAGATCCTTCCCTTTAGGGATTTGGAGATAGATTCTTCGCCCGGGGTTTTGGATATTATTGTACCTATCGTTAAAAGAGACAATTTTCACAAGGTCGTTCTGTATCCGTTTCAATTCCTCATACTCTTCATATGTATAGAACACCATTTCAGCTTCGCATTCCTTTCTGAGAGCTTCAATCTGTTTGTCTAAAGAAACCAAATCTAACCCGGCACTATATCCATGTATTGAAAGTGCATCCCTAACCATTCGTAGGATATCTTCGATTTGGCCGGGTTCGTCCCAGACCATGTCCGCAATGAGATATGCATCCATTAGGTCAACTTTCGACCTTCCGTTGATAAATGCAGATGTACGGAGGACACGAATGATTTTCTTCCATCTCCGATCGGAAACATAAATTTTGGTCTGATTATCCTCTCTATCGTTGTATTGTTGAAACAGCATTCTTAGATGATGAATTGCCTTTATCACTTCATCAGGAACAACAACCTCATCGATTTTTTTCTGCAATTTGTGATATTCGTCAAATGTTAGCTTGACTTTTTCGTCGATTATGTCTTTATCCATCGGTGAAGTATCCGTAATCATCTCGGCAAAGGATTCATTATCACTGATGTTATCAGTCAGCAGGCGGATGATAAAACGATCCCAAAGAGCCTCTAATCCCTGGCCTTTTGCAGGTAGCTCATTTGATGCGGCAATTAGCCCAATCAACGGAACCTCAAGAACTCGTGTCCCATTACGAAATATCTTTTCATTGATGATGGTGAGCAAGGTATTTTGTATTGATGGACCAGCCTTCCAGATTTCATCAAGAAAGGCAATATGTGCTGATGGCAAGTAATTTTCGATTTTTCTTTCGAGTACATCCTCATCACGGAGCTTGGAAATCGAAATCGGTCCGAAAATCTCTTCAGGAGTGGAAAATCTGTTCATCAGATATTCAAAAGATGTGGCATCCTTGAACGCAGTCTTCATCCTTCGTGCGATAAGTGATTTGGCGACTCCAGGGGGACCCAATAGAAATGCCGATTCTCCCGCCATGGTTGCAAGAAACACTTTTTTTACGTGCTCATCCCGTTCATACAGGTTCTGGCTTAGGTTGTCGAGAATTTGTTCAAATCTCTCCCTCATTATTGGTATTTTATCAGTTATGTTTATATCATTTTTCATACCTTCTTAAAGAAAGCTAATGAGTTAGCTCGTTTTGTTCTAATTTTTCAAGCATAGAATCTATTTCCTTTTGAAGGGTGTTCCTTTTTTGCTTGAATTGGGCAATTTCTGATTGGACAGTTTTTATTTTTTCATTGATTTCCTCATATTTATCATGAAATTGCTGGCTTTCCTCCCATGATTTTATTACGAGTTCATATTGGATCAGTTTTCTTCGTACCAAAAATACCTCATTCTCCGGGATAATTTTGGCATTCCTCATTTCCCTGAATTTCTTTGTATTTTGATTGCATTCGTTTCGTTGTTTTCGAGAGGATTTGGCGTCTCTCTTTAATTCATTTTCTTGATCAAATAGCACCTTCAATTGTTGATTAAGGTGGTCTAACTCTTTTTGCTTTTCAGCGATTTCCTTTCTCATTTTTTTTATCTGATCTGTAGAAAGCTTTTCCTTTTTTTCAGGAGGCTTAAGAGATTTTCCAACACGGATAATCTGTCC
>CAZYCQ010000103.1:0-6432 GCA_964645535.1 uncultured archaeon
GCCAGCAAAATCACGGCTGTCCACAAAAATATTGCAACTGGGGAAAAACTGTCATCATTGCCTTCAAAATTTGACCTTGCGTAAATGCTTATTCCTCCATTAAAGGTAATATTCCACTGATTGGTTATTACCTTTAACAGAAAATTTCCCTCACATATTTCCTGTTCTTGATTTAGACAAGGGATTTGATTGGAAATGTCTTGAGGAAATTGAAAAGTAGTAATAGGTAACGTCTCTCTACTTTCATTGGTGAACCAAACAAACTCAAAAGTCGATTCTACAAGAGGGAGTGCATAATCATCAAGAATAAACGTATAACCAATTGTTTGCATGCCCAGCACGTAGGAATCCAACCTTGATGTCTCATTTCCAACAATGAGTGTTGTATTATCCCCTATACTGTCAAACCTCTCTAGCCGAGTTCCATTCTGGAAAGCCGCTCGATGAACAAAATATCCGAAAACAGTATCATTTTGTTCTAAACCAATTTCTGTGTTCGGCAGGATTATAGGATTGAAAAACCCAATACCTATGAAAACATCATAAACTTCTGCTGAAACTTGAGGGATCAATAGAAACGAAAACAGCAAAAACAATACTATAGAAGTTTTAAATTGTTTCATGATCTTTCGAAATATATATATATATAAATTTCCCGATAATTTATGCCTTCATTTCGAAATTTTACCGTTTTTTTGATAATTGTCGGGTATATTTTCACTTTAGGAATACAAAGTGGAATTTCTTACCCTCTTGATGATCGGAAAAACAAGTTCGATATTCTAAAAACTTCAACCATTGGACAATGTCTTGATGCTGGATATGATATCGTGGATAATCAGATCCTTGAAATAAGAAATTCTCTGGAAATGAAATTCATGTTTGTTTGCACAAACGGAATATTCTATGAACAAGTATATTCCGACACCTCTGACATTGTCTTAACAGGTGGAAGGTTTACTCAAGATGATCCTGAAGGAAGACTTGTCTATCTTTGGGCGTACAGATCTGCTACAACAGGGAGGGCAATTGATCTAGAATTTCATCTGTACCGTGTCGTTCTGACAGGAATGGATCCTCCAGGTGGCTCTGGAGGCGTCGTGGGAATTTTTCGGAAAAACCTATAGTCTCTGTGGCTAATGCTCCTAATTTGACGAATCCAATGGAACTTCTTGAGAAATTTGAGTTTCTGGTTCAACTTTTTCATGAGTCATGGCAGCCACAAAGAATTTAGTGGCCATATCTTGGTCAAAAAACATGATCTTGTACTCAATCCCTTCAGGAGCTCCGACGATATTGCATCCTTTGACCTTCCATCTCCCAAAAACCATGGTACGTTCCATGAGCAAGTAATTTGCCTTCTCAAATGGAAGAACCACAAGTTCCTCCCCCCGGAGAAATGCCTTGATGAAACCCAGCCTGATGAAGGCAAACATTCCCGCAAATCCTGTCACGATCTCTGGATTTTGTATGGCGAAATCAATGGCCACTCCAATATTCGGAAGCTCCAGGTTCACATGGATTCGCCACCAATCCACCAACGGGCGAAACAGGTTTCCCAACTGATCTGCCAGAAGGGCAAAATATACCGCTATTCCGGCTATTGCCGGTCCAAAGGCAGGTCGTGCCCTGAATATGGCCTTCAACGGTTCGGAAATATAGTGGTAGATCATCCTGACGAACACGAAGACCTTGTTGGCTGGACGGACAAAGGCTTCAAGAGGACGAAAGGCTGCCAAGGAAAATCCGAACAGCATGAACTTCCGACGTACCAATACTAGTCTCTGAGGAGTGAAAAAATACTTGCCTGACCTGTTGAAATTGGAATTGATTTTCCAATGGTTTCGTCTAAGACGTAATCTTCCCAGTCCAATGACCGACTCATCCTCACCCAGCAAATCCACCTTCCGAAGTTTCTTCTTCCACCTCTCCATCTCCTTGGGTTTGATCCTTGACTGTTCAAAATCATCGTCCGATATTTGCTCCATGTCGGAATCCAAGTGCCTGAGCAACACAAACTCTGGTTGCAACCGCCTTATGATTGACCGGTACTTCCGAACATGCTTTTTCCTGAAAAAATCACGCCAACCGATCTTGGTTCCTGAAAATGGATTCAACGGACCTGTCAAAGTATTGTACACTGCAAATGGCAATTCCTTCCTCTCTTCCGGCAGTCCCTCCCAAAACTTGTTCACTTCCCTTTCCAATGCATCATGCGGAAGTTCAGAAGTTATCGCAAGCAGTTGGGAAATCCGCTTCAACTTTCCGGCATACCGATATCTCTCATGTGGCCACTCCTGTTCCAACAATCCCCTGAATTCCTCAATTGTTTCAATCCTCCCACCAAATCGGATGACCGCCCTTGTGGTCAGCAATCGCCATTCATCAACCTTGCCGGCACGTAACCTCTTGAATTCATCCCTCG
The DNA here is from genome assembly GCA_964645535.1 of uncultured archaeon. Classification (GTDB taxonomy): domain Archaea; phylum Asgardarchaeota; class Heimdallarchaeia; order Heimdallarchaeales; family Kariarchaeaceae; genus WAKA01. Next base: position 2,426 of record CAZYCQ010000103.1, read on the forward strand.
TCCAGAAAGCCTCAGCCGGCAGATCCCGGTGGTTGTCGTGAATGGACCTGACAAGCTTCATTCCGGCACCTCCAAATCAACGATTGCCCCTTCCTCCAATCCAAACTCTTCCCTGAGATACCGATCCGATACAACCTCTATGACTGATCGGTGATGCCTCGTCAGAGCAGGCCTGACCAAGACAACATCGAGACAATTCTCCCCAATCCACAGTTTTGCAGGAAGCGTCTCTATCGCTCCCATTTCATTGCCATTCCACTCAAGACCATCATGAAGCTTGCCATGCTGCTGATACGCACTGTTCACGTGTACGACGTCATCGCTGTCTGCAACAAGATTCAATGTTCCATGAAACGGCTTCTTCCCCAACAACCGCTCGAAAATCGCCTCATAGATCGGAATTGAAATAAAATGGCCTCCTTTCCCCAAGCCCTCTGAAACCTTGGCGGAAATCCTCATCATATCCCATGCAAATGCCTGCCTTTTGAGCTTTCACTTTGGACGAACCCCAAACCACATCCCTTTTATCATCCAACTTTCCACCTGTTACTAGTGCAGATCGATGAACAGCTCAATGCAATCCTCGAGCCCATCCTCGAAGAACTCAACCTCTATGACAACAACAGGGAGACCATCATCCAATTGACCAGACAACTCAACAGGGATGCAGGAAAGGGAATTGCTGCCATTGTCAAGGGAAATGATCCACAGCGGTATCTCGATTCAACAAGAACCACCTATGCAAAACTTCATCCCATCATGGAAACCACAGCCTCCGTCCTTAGCTGGAATGTGGCCGCAAGCGGCGTCGAGGAATATGCCGAACTTGAAATCCTCAATGCAATCGTGCAACAGCAACACATCCCCGACCCCAGAGCCCTCAAAATCCCGTCATGGATCTGGATAACAGGCCTCGCAGATGTTGTCGGCGAACTCCGCAGAATCGTGCTCAGAAACCTCCTCACAAAAAACATCCCCCAAGCCCAGATCCATCTCGAACAGATGAATGCAATCTATGACGCCATCATCGGTCTTGAATTCGGCAAACAGATCGCAAACTCCCTCCGCAAAAAAGTGGACACTGCACGATATCTGCTTGAAAGAACCGAAAGTGACATGCTCATGGCCTCGCTCGGCTGGAAAATCTCCGAACACAACTCCGAAGGAGAATGACAACCGATCAATTGGACGACCCGTAATACTGGCAAAGATTCCGATTCTATCCGTTGAACTTCATTATCCAATGATCTAGTACTGTCTCCGTCTGTAAATTAGTGAGAGATCGTCAGATCATTTGCATCTTCTTCTGATCCTAGCTATCACAAGAAAGGTGACCAATCCAAAATATCCTGTAGATGTCTTTTCATCAGTTGTCTCGATCACAGAGGATGAAAAACCGTCATATTCAAATCAATGGTTGAATAGAGAATCAACTTTGCTGTCCCCTACTGATAGCCAGCGGAAACCTGAGGCAATTGACCCGTATCCTGCAATTTTTTCCGTAATCAGACCATGACTGACAAGACATTTTTTTTTAATTGTCTGGAACCCGCGGTATTGAAACATTTAACAGAAACCATTCCCTAAATTATCCCGTTGATACCCAAAAGAGAATTCCTCCAAAACCTCGAAGATGCCATCGCCGTACTCAGCAGGCAACCCGACGTCCCCAAGCTGTCCGATGAAATGCTCGCCTTCGGCGACCTCCATGGAGACCATGGAACCCTGGTCAGGGCAACCAAGATCCACGAGCTGACAAATATCCCCGTGATATTCCTCGGAGACTACGTCGATAGAGGTACTGAACAGATCCAAACCCTAAATGCCGTGGCAGGCCTCATTGCAAATGACCCCAAAAATTTCCATGCCGTCAGGGGAAACCATGAAGACTTCGACATCTGCTCAAGATACGGTTTCTTCAATGAACTCAGAAAACACTATGACATCGATTCCGTCCTGCCGACAATCTCGGAATTCTTCAAGCAACTGCCACTTGCCGCCGTCATGCCTGAATATGCATTCATGGCCCATGGAGGAATCCCTGAAACCAACCACCCCCTCCCCATCGATACCATCAAAAAGGCACCAAATCCCATCAAGGAACCAATTCCCCTCCAGATCACCTTCAATGACCCAATCGAATCCCAACCCTACGCCGAACCCATCCCCGACTCCCCGGGATTTTACTACAACTCACGAGGACCGTCCGTCAGATGCTTCGACGAAAACGCCGCTAAGGAATTCCTCACTCAGAACAGCCTCAAGTACATTGTCCGGGCACATGTCGCCATCATCAACGGATTCGAAAAATACAACGACCATGTCTACTCACTCTTCTCCTCAAAATCTGGTGTCTATGACCGATTCAAGCCAGGATTCGCCATCCTCAGGAAAGGTGAGGAACCTGAACTCCACCACGTCAAGACCTTCCTCAAGAAATCCAAGTGACTCCTCCCTTCACCAATCTCCTTGCTCCGATTTCATTCACTTCGAAAGGAACTTGATAAGCAATACTATCACTGCGAGAATACCAACTGACCAAAGGATAAAAATCCAAGGGGATCCCTCCTCCTTTCCATCTTCAAAAATTGCTGTTGAAACAATGGAAATCGCCCCTATTAATGTGACGTTCCAGTTCGAATTTACAATGTTCAATGAATAATGTGCCTCGCAGATCTCCTGTTCTGTTTGTATACATCCTGCCTGATCCACAATCTCATCAGGAAAACGTACCACCGCAACAGGAATAACGGTTTCCGAACCATTACCGAACATGTGAAACTCAAATGTCGATTCTACTGAAGGAAATCCATAACTATCCAACTGAAACTCATATCCCATATCATTCAACCCCAATTGATAGGATGAAATTCGGGCAGAACTGTTCCCAACAACCAATGTAATGTTGTTGCCAGTATCGTCAAAACTCTCAAGCCGTGTGCTGTTCTGAAATGCTGCCCTATGTGTGAAATACCCAGCAACCGTTTCATTGAAATCGAGACCCAATTCAGGATTCGGCATCAGAACAGGATTGATCAACCCAATGATCAATGCAGCGTCATATTGATTTGCAAAAACCGGTTTCGGCAAGAGAATGGCTGAAATCATCATTCCAATGACTATTGTGTGAAAAATCCTCATAGGTTACCGAAATAGATATATATATAAATTTCCTGATAGTTTATGCCATTAATCCGAAAAACTTTAACAATTTTTGTGATTTTTGGTCTACTTTACAATTTTACATATTTCAATGCAAATGCAACTCCTACCGGTAGCAGATATCAGGAGTTCCGAGATTTGCTTGGTGGAACCATCGGAGATTGCATTGATACCGGATATGATATTGTCGATAACCAAATTCTTGAAATTCGAAATTCCATTGAGATGAAATTTGTTTTCATCTGCACAAATGGGATGGTCTATGAACGACCCTATGCAGATACTTCCGATATCTTATTGAGTGGAGGGAGATTTATAAGAGATGATCCGCAGGGGAGGCTTGTCTACCTTTGGGAATACAGATCTGCAACAACAAGCAGAGCCATTGACCTAGAGTTCCATCTCTATCGCGTCGTTCTAACTGGGACAAACCCCCCTGGAGGAACTGGGGGTTGCATGTCTTGGGAATTCTTCGGAAAAACATATTCCCTCTGTAATTGATAACCTGTTTTCATTGAAATAAATTCCATTCTTTCTCATTGGGAATGACCCTAAAATGCATTCTATTCAAGTTTCCAACCTATCTTGACCATGACTCCTCAAACCCTTTTCCTTGGCACGCAAGATCAAAACCCTCATTGATCCAGCTTCTTCGAAAGATACGCCAAAAATTCACGCAACTGTTCCTGATTTTCGGATAACTGCCTTTCAAGACCTTTGATCTGATGAGAAAGCTCCGTGACCTTCTCCTCGATCTGATCAACCTTCTGCTCAACCTTCTCTTCTATTTGACCAACCTTCTCCTCGATCTGATCAACCTTCTCTTCGATCTGATCAACCTTCTC
>CAZYCQ010000104.1:0-6177 GCA_964645535.1 uncultured archaeon
TATATATACTTGTATGAGATAGTATGATATAGGAAGTGATAATATGAATTTCAATAGTGTTTATGTATCTCTCACCGAAAGAGAATTTGCAATCAAGCAAAAGTTCAATGATCCAAAAGCCATCATAAAGGCTTCACTGAAGCATCAGAAGCAGGCTTGATTTTGAAAACAATTGCAGAATTGGAACGTCATACCTCATGACTCCCGTTGCTAACCTCATGTTCCAATTCTGCGGATGCTAATCTGTTCATCTATTTTGGCCTAGTGGGACTTTGCTTCGAGAACTTCTACTTTTTCTCGAAGCTTTTTGTTTTCTTTTTCTAGAGAATCTAGCCTGTTTTGCAGATTCTCAAGTTCGGTTGGCTTGGAGAGGTCTTTCCTGATCTTCTTGATACCGAAATGAGCAAGTTTCTTCATCCGTCCATCAACTTCTCTTCCTTGCATCTCCTTCAAAATGGCAATCCCTCTCGGATCACCCAATTCTGTCAGTCCAGAAATTGCAGCTAATCTTGCTCTAAATAATCTGTCTTTTGAATATATTTTCAGTTTTTCAAATGCCTTCTCTTTCCGTGTGGGAAGCTTTCTTCCAAGTATTCCAAGCAAACGAATTGCAGTATTTCTTCCTAGCTCGGGTTTACCATATGCTGAATATTCTAGTGCAACATCAAAAGACCTTTCATCCACCATTTGGGCAAGCCCTTCAAGCCCATAAATTATTGCAAGGTCATTAAATGTGGGTTTCATCATGGCTTGTGGAATGATTTCATATGCACGCTCATCGCCGATTGTTCCCAACGACTTCAGAAGTTCTGCTTCAACAAAATAGGATTCATCTCCCTTGTTGATTTTTTCAATTAATGCATCTGCCACTTCCTTATCTTCCTTAAATGAACCTAAAGCTTCGATTATTGCACGGCGGGTTTTTGGGTGTTTCTCCGTTGAAGCTTCCAAAAGAATTTCTTTTGCATTTTGGCCTCCAATCTTTGCTAATGCTGTTGCAATGGTGGCCTTAACACCCCAAAATGTCTCTGCATTCAATAGTTTTCGTCTGAGGGCGTCAATAACCTTTTGAGACGGTTTCTTCTTCATCTCTTCGATAGCTCGGATCTGGCCGATGACTTCTGTGTCATTTTCCAATTGGTAAATCAAAAGTTCTTCTGACTTTTCAAAATCCACTTTGCAGAGAACATCCCCTCTTGGATCAAACCTGACCATCTTGGGTTTTGAAGTCAAAGAAAAGACAAATGTATGTTCTTTGTCAGTGATTTCGATAGGAAATTCTGACATGCCGTCCTCTGTTTGAAATTGGATGAATGTTGGTATTCTAAAAATCTCTGTGGACCATTTGTCATCTTTTTCGACCTTTTGTGTCTGTTTGATTGTTACCTTTGCCAAATGATATTTTGCATCCCACTGATAGCTGATCTTTAATTGGGGAAAACCTGCCTTATAGACCCACTGATCAAAAAACCAGTCAAGAGACTTTCCGGAGACCTCTTCCATCGCCCGTGCCAAATCCACGGTTTCAACATGTCCTTGCCCATGTCTCTCAAGATAAATTCTTAGTGCATCCCTGAAATCATCATCACCGAGAAGCACTCTCAGCATGTGAACTCTCCAACTTCCTCCTGGATAGAGATGCCCGTCGAAGATATCAATAGGCTCTGCATAGATGTTTGTCACAATTGGCCTCTTATACAATCGCGTGGTCTCATTGAAGTATGCCTTTGCGTTTCTCAACATTTGATAGACAAATTCCTCTCTCCCAAGGGAATGTTCTGTGTAAAGCGCATCAAAATAGGTAGCAAAGGATTCATGAAGCCATGCATGACTCCATGATTTCGCAGTGACCCAATCGCCGAACCATTGATGTGCCGCCTCATGGGCAACTAGATTGTTTGATGTAGAATCAAGAAGGGCTCGGTCGTCTCTCAACGTCAAATCTGTTTGGGTGGTTGCTGATGTATTTTCCATTCCTCCAAAAATGAACCGGGAGGCAGACCACTGCGAATAGCTTCCATAGGGATACTTGAACTTCGTAAATTCGGAAAAGAACTTCAATATGTTCGCAGTTTCCCTGTATGCATTTTCTGCTTCCTTTTCCCTTCCTTTCTGGAAGTACCACCTGATCTCCACATCTTCCCATTTCTCAACATGTTCTGCAAGATCCCCTGCTGCAAAGGTGACTAAATATATGGAATGACGGAAATCAAATTTCCAATGCATGATCCTGAATTCTCCCTCTATCCGATCATCAACCAACTTTCCGTTTGAAAGGGAAGTCCAATTCTTCGGTATTCTTCCAATGACCTCTGTTGTTGCTTTCCAGATGGGATTGTCAAAAACTGGGGCGTAAAATTTGGTGTCCTCATCCTGTCCCTGTGTCCATACCTGTTCGCTGACAGTTGGATACTGATTATCTGGTTTCACAAAATAGATCCCTGCTTTTGGCTTGGTGACTTCATAATCTATTACAATCTGTCTAGTATCCCCTCGTTTGGCCGAAAGGTCAATTTCAAGAGTCTCTCCTGTGTTTTCAAAGGGAAGGTCTTTCTCTCCCTCTTTGACCGAGTGAATTGCTAATGAAACGGCATCAAGGCTCAATGGTCCCTCAAAATTGTTCCGAAAATACAGTTCATGGGTCACTTTTCCTTTCACTTTTTCTTCTTCAGGAAGGAGAGTCAATTCAAACTTGATGTGTTTCAATTCGACCTCATGATCCGGTATCCATTGCGGTCTTGCTTCATCCGTGGCAAAGGACGGAGAACTGGTCGCAAAACGACAATAGGTAAATCCTTGTTCCATGAACTCCAAAGGAAGAAGACCACATATAATCTATTTCTTGTAAGATAATCCGAATTGACAAGGATTTTCAGGTCATTCATTTTCTGACCTTTAAATGTAAAGTTGTCAGTTGGTTGCATGCAACTGGCCATACCTTCCTCGTTGAAATTCATGCGTCAACATGTTCCCCAATCCGGAAGGCGAATTTCTGCGATTGCAATATTGATTCTCTTGAACTCACTCTTGACGGTGCTTAATCCCAAATTACTGGGAATGTATATTGATCACGTACTAATGGATCAACCTCTTCCCTTCGGTAATGGTGCCTTGCTCCTTTCACTTTTTATTGCAGTAACCCTTGTGAGCCTTTTGTTAGGAACCTTCCTTATCTGGTTCACTGAAAAAATCGGATGGCAGGCAACAAATTCCTTGAGATTGGAACTTTTGGAAACAATACTTGGCAAGGGAAGAGAGTTTTTCATTGAACACAAACCCGGTGAGGTAATTGAGCGGGTTGATGGAGATGCTCAAGCCCTCTCTGAATTTTTCTCGAAATTTTTTGCCTCTATTCTTGGAAATGCCATGCTTCTAACGGTCATTGTGATATTTCTCACTGGTATTCATTGGGTTTTCGCCTTGGCCTTTCTTGCGTTAATCCTTGTTACTGTTTCCATTAGTATCTTGGGAAGAAAATGGATAATGGGCTTTTTTCTAAAAGAGCGCAAGGTGACTTCTGAACTTTATGGCACCCACGAAGACCTTCTTTCCGCAAGGGAGGATCTAATTGGTCTTGGGGAAATCGTCTACCCTATCGAAAAAGCATCGGCAATTGAAAAGTCAAAATACACTGCTTCCCTCAGAACACAATTGGCCGCTCGATTGTTCAATATTGTCATCAGTTTGGCAGTTGGTCTTGGATCTGTACTCCCATTCCTTGTCGGTGTTCCACTTTTCGCTCGTAACTCGATTTCCGTGGGAGATATCTTTCTGGTCAGTTTCTATGCCACAATGGTGTTCATGCCCACATTCGAGATTGTACGGCAGATGGATATATTGCAGCGTGCAGAGGCATCAATTGCAAGAATGAATCAAATTCTTGAAGATGATCAATCCGTATTCGTCTCTCAAAAACCCGTTCCAGACAAGATTGAAACAATTGAAATGGAGAACCTGTCATTTACTTACCGAGATGAAACAGATTTCAAAATCGAAGGAATCACCTTTCGATTTGATTTAGGGAAATTAAATGGCATCGTAGGTCGAACAGGATCTGGAAAAACCACCCTTTTGAGGTTAATCCTTAGACAATATGAATCCTATTCTGGTAAGATCATGATCAATGGCAAAGAAATCCGAATGTTTCCGAAAGAGGACTACCAATCCCTATTCTATTGGGTATCTCAAACAGGAGGATTCTTTCCAGGTTCCATTATTGAAAATCTTACTTTTTATGACAACTCCCCTGATCTCGAACGTCTTATTTCTCTCATGAAACAATTTAGATTGTGGAATATCTTGGAAGATGTGGACTTTAACCTTCATGCTGATTTCAAACAGCTACAGCTCTCAGATGGGCAAAAACAAATATTTGAATTCATCAGGGCATTGTATTTCGATTCTCCGATCCTGATTCTCGATGAGATCACCTCTTCAACCGATACTGTATACACTCATCAAATATTAGATCACCTTGAACGTATAAAGGATGAAAAGCTTGTCATTCTTGTTGCCCACCATCACGAAACCATCTGTAAATTGGAAAATATCCTTTATCTCGAAGACGGATCTCACAAAATAAACCAAAAATCAACTGAGGAGGTAATTGTATGAACTATTCCACTTTTGGTCTCATAAGAAATGGGTGGAAGGAATTTTCAGCTTCTGTAACCATCCAGTCGATTTATTACATTTCTCCTATACTGACCGCTCTCTTGATAGGAGAACTTTATGACAATCTTGTGGGTTCCTCGAAATTGAATGTTTCCCCATATCTGCTTGTTATCTTGATCTTGATGACGTTCCTTTTCAGATCCTGTATTGATGTTCTCAGTGCCTATCTTCAATCGAGATTCGGTTTGAGAATACAAAGGGCAATACGTATGGACATTTTGCGAAAGACCTACAGTCGATCTTATGGCTTGAAGAAATCTCCTTCTGAAGTAATCTCAATGCTTAGAGGCGATGTTGAAGAAGTCAGTTGGTTCACCAATTTTGTCAGCACCCTAATCTCCTTCTCACTTTTTGCAGTTGGAACCGTTTGGTTGATGCTCCAACGTAGTCCCGTTTTGACTGTTTCTGTGGTCATCCCATTTCTTTTGGCATCCTTTCTGGTAAAGCAAATCCAAAAGAAAACCATTGTCTTCAGAAAGGAACAAAGGGAAGTGACCGGTAAAATCACTGAATTGATCGGGGATCTTGGACGAAATCTCGAAAAGATTCCTCCCCAATTCCACAAAAATATCATTGGCAAACTGAATTCATTAAACGCAAGGAGGGCGGAATCTTCAATAAAGGAAACTGTAGTTGCATCCTTCCTCCGCATTCTCTCCACCCTTATGCTCCCTATCAGCGTTGGTGTCCTATTCCTCCTTTCCCAATCCTCCTTCCAAAAAGGGGTTTTCTCATTGGGCGACATATCTCTTTTCTTCTTTCTGCTCAAATGGTTGAATCGCTACGCAAATGTAGTCAATGAATTTCTTGCATGGAGAATTCGGGCTGAAGTTTCAAGAAATCGTTTACAATCCATTCATACCCCAATAAAACTCGATTTCTCTTCAGAAATAAGTTCAAGACCATTTTTGAAGGCAAAGTCACTTGCGCTTGGTTCTTTACAGATTCCTGATCTTTTGCTCTCTAATGGGGATCGCGTCTTGATCCAAGGGAAAAACGGCTCTGGCAAAACCCAGCTTCTTAAATCATTATTGGGACTGATCCCCTTTGAAGGAATGGTTGAATTGAAGGGAAATTATGCATATGTCGGATCAAATCCCCATATTTTATCCGTTTCATTAGCTGAAAACCTTCTGCTGAAACCAAATGCCGATGAATCCCTTTTCGACACAGAAATTGTCGATGTTTTGAAAAAAGTGGATTTTGTGGACGAAATGCATCAATTTGAAAATGGGTTGTTCACCCAAGTCGGTTCAGGTGGTACAAGGTTGTCTGGAGGTCAAAGACAAAGACTGGCGATTGCTAGGGCCTTGCTCAAGAATCCTTGTATTCTTTTCCTTGATGATTCCGTTTCCCAAATAGATTCAATTACTCGTTCGAAGATTCTGTCTGAAATCCAGCAAAATGATGGAATTGTCCTTGTCACCTCAACAAAACCGGTTCCAAACTTTGATCCAACTGTTGAAATAACCATTGCAAAAGAAAAGGTAAGTATCAATCGAA
>CAZYCQ010000105.1:0-6170 GCA_964645535.1 uncultured archaeon
AATCCCTCTTTTCCATATGAAATGAATCCGCCAAATTTCTTATTAGGGAATCAAGTTAAATCATCGGAAAGAAGAGCAAGGTGGTCTCTTTGGGGATGGTGTTTTAGTAGGAAGGCAATCATCGACTCTGCATCTTCATCCAATGAACCACGAGCAGTCAAAATCCCCAGCAATCCGATAATTCTTTCAATGGGATATTTTTTAGAAATTTCTGCATTGGCTTTTGTTAAGTCTGCATGTTGAGAAATAATCTTATTTATTCCTTCACAGGATTTTTTCAAATGTTTAAGGGCAGTTTCAACCAATGATTTCGATCTTTTGTTTGCTAACTCTACCTTGAAGATATATTGACCATTGGGTAATTGACTGAAGTTATTCCCAATGCAATTTATGCATTCCTCATTGTTTAATGCCAAGTAGTTTGAGCAATCGTTGCAGATAGGAAGCTTACAATAGCGGTTTATTTTCCAAGGGCGCAAACGCGATTCTTCCTCATTTTTTTGGTAAATTTCTGAAAGTCTCGTCATTAAGAGGTTAAGAAATTGCTGCTCTTGTTGCAATAAATCCTCCCTTTTTTTGGAAAACATCCTTCTTGCCGATTTAAGAGCGAATCTTCCAAAAAGGGAGATCACTTTTTCTTTTGGATCTCCACCCAAAAAAGAAGGCAACAGTTTGGCAAGTACACCAAAGGCGTTTTTAATGGGATCAATTTTGACGTCCATTGAAAATATTTCTGGAGGAGTATTCTGATTGAAATTCGAATGATAGATACAGGAACAGCCAATTTTCAAAGTCAAGGTCTCCTCCATCCGAAGACTTTTACGATACCCCATGTTGACAATTCTCGGTAAAGGGATGTTTGAATAGGATGAATCTAGATCCCGTATTAACATTGAAGTAATTCCCTTGAGATATTGAATTACCCTATTTGGATCCGAAATCGATTGAAGGTGAACCCTTGATTTGAATTCATCAACTTTTTCAATCAGCAATCCATAAAGATATTGGAATTCGGCAAGGCCCGCAGAGAGGGTTTCAGATCTTTGTTGATAGACAATAACCGAGTATATGATTCGGATTATTGCATTCAATGCCTTTAGGAATTGGTTCAGGGATTTAGGGGTAACTGGATCAGAATTGATCAAATTACCGATCCTACCGATCCTATTGCTGAATTCCAAAAGAGGAGAGGGAAGATTCACTTCTAGAGCAATTTGGTTAAGTCCAGAAGAAATTTTGGCAATTGAGGCAAAAATGTTTCTGCAGATCAAGACAATAGTTTCCCTTTGCGGTGCATACTCAAATCGGAACAATCGATCAAGATATGCTTCAGAAAGTTCAAATGCTAAATTCCGTTGAATTAATTCAAAATAGAGTGACGAGACCCGAGTTGTTTCCTTTTCAAAGAGTATGGAAATTCTCATGTGGGAATCAGCCACTCTGATGGGGGATCCTACATTTGTTAAAACAGATTGGGCTTCTTGGAGATGGGAATAACGTGCTTCAAGAAGCTCGACAAAAACCTTCACCTTCAACAGAATTTCTTTTTGTTTGGCTAAGTAATCAAAAGAATTAGGAGATAAATCACGCAATTGTTCACTTTTCTTGAAAAATTCCTCCCAAACGTTTTTCACATAGGCGTCATTGACAATTTGCACGATGTTTTCCATATCTGAAAGGTTAGCATCAATTTCACCCAATATTTCATCATATTTAGCTCTCAATTGCATGATGAGAGCCCGTTCTAAATGGAGTTGGTCCTTGACAAATGTATCCAAATCTTTTATTTTGTCCTCATCATAGGTAATTTTTGCCTCGTCAATCAGTTCATCAAGATTTTGAGAGAGGTAGCGCGTCCCTTCCCTATATTTTGCGATACTGTCATGAACTTCGGTCTCAGAGGTTGTATAGAGGATTGGTGCGGCCATAGTGTATATTTTCTGTGGAAGGTTGATGAGAAGAGTACTAGCTGGCTTCTTGTAAGTCTCCTCAAAATTGGATAGCATCCGGGCATAGGCAACCTTATCAAACTTGAGTTTGAAGCTCAGAAGCGATAGAGCATATTCAGCACCTTCCTGTAGGGCAAGGTAGGTATTTATTAAGGACTCACGATTCAAAATTCCACCCAAGTAGATAATTTCCTTAAAGATAGAACTCAGATCCATGAGACCTTCGCATACATCAAGTATTAAATCCGAGGTGGGAAAAGAAATGCCAAGTATTTCATGATGAATGTTGGAAGGGAGATCCGATCCAGTATTCGTCAAACGGATGGATTTCTCAATCACCTGACGTAAAGCAATGTTTCTTGATTCGTACTGTTCCTCAATTCTCTGGATTTTTTGCTCCAATTGCCAAATCTGATAATTAACAAGAGAATTCCAAAAGTTCCCTTGGGAAACCAGAATTTGATTTCGATGGACATCCAGTCCTTCATAAACTTTTGTGAAAGACCCTTTTAATAGATTATCAAGATTTTGGGACAATTCATTCATGTCAGAGTTCAATTGCTGGATGATAATGGACATTTTATCATGAAATTCATGACCAAGACCTTTCAAAGCCTCATCAAATTTGGAAAATTGCTCCAGAGCATCGGCCTTGGTCAGTGTGCCTTGGTTTAAGTTTTCCAGTAGATCAGATATTTGAAGAATGGTGTTTGAAAGGTCGGAATACCTTTGAACCAATGCATCAAGCCCAGAGCCAATCTGAACCATCAGGTTTTCAGTTTCCGGATTACCAGGGGATGGAGATTCTTCAATGGCTTCGGATTGGAGTTTCGCAAGAGGAAGATTTTCTGCAAGAATGTTTTCCAAAATTTCAGCACCTTGTTCACGGAGGGTTTGTTCTATTAAACCAGTCAATTGAGTTTCTATTTTAAAGACAAATTGGTCGATATTAAGAGATTGAGCAACCGAAACTTTTTCTGAAGGAGAAGATGACATTCGCAATACGAATTGGGGGATTTTGTATCCCAAGTCCCGTGAAATTTCCTCTGGGCTTGCACCATTTGCTAGACGATTGAGAATGTAATCTAAATCGGGATGTGACTGCCTGTTTCGACTCATCCAAACCCTCAAGGATTTTTCTTCCAGTCCCAAATCCTCTGCGATTTCCCTTGTCTTTTTACCCTGTTTCAGTTTTTCAAGTATGAGAAGCCATCGTTCCCTTATTTTTTTCTGTTTTGTGGAAATTGTAGACATGGCTCTCAACTTTGAAAAGAACAAATAATTTTGTTCATATATGTTTTATAAATTTAATGGACATAGGTTCATCAATCGATAGGAATAAATTTTTGAAGAGTATGGCGAGCTCTTTTCATTTTATTATGTATTTCGAACCAATTGATATAACAGACCTAAGTTAATGATAAATAACCAAGTTCAGAATTTAATCAGAGGTGTCCCCTTCTGGGTAATTGCAGAAAGTCTTCCATTTTGCTACGGAATTTAAAGAACAGGTCTGAATTTCTTCTCCTCCCCGTACTTTGCAGATCATGGAAATGCGACTACTGTGCATCTCTGAAAGCACAGCATTACCAGATATCGCTCCAGCACTTCATTCCGAAATACAATCTGTTTAATGTCGTGACTATCACTACAGAGAAGGATGATTTTGGAGTTCTGAGAAAAAAATTGAAAAAACTAAATGGTATGCATAGGTATTATTATCGAAAATCAGAGGTTGAGAAAAACAAAATCCTTGAAAGATTAGTGAAGGAGAATCTGGTAAGGGAACAGGAAAGATATATTACTTTTTTAAGTTTCATAGCCACATTCAATCAACATTTCAAGGAGTGCATGAAACTTTTCGGAGAACAGAAAAAATTCATCCATTTATCCCCCAATCAAAAAGAACGCTTCAAACAAATCTTTGACAGTTCAATTCATTTTTGGAAAGAGATATTACAGGAATATTTTGGTTCAGAGGGTGAAATCCCAAAAGGTTTCATAAAATTATCTAGAGAGGACATCGAAATTTGGAAGGAGAAAAAGGCAAAGGAACTGACGTACCAATATCACCATACCCTCCATACTGAACTCAGATATTCAGGAGTAAAGGAATGGGCAGGAAAACCACATCTTCATGTCGCATTCAATGTCATCTTCCCTTGGACATGGCTTGATAAATGTCTTGGTCAAAATTATCACCAAAAAGACAATTGGAGAGAATCTCTCCCCCCATATCTACGGCATGAACCGCTCGCCAGTATTTTTTGGGGAAGAACGCCAAGTACTCCTTCATCAGATTTGATCAAGTTGTTCAGAAAATTCGGTTATGGGATCAAGGAATTAAAAGACGACAAGGATTTAACATTCGAACAGTTTTTGACGATCCATGATTTTGATCAAGGTTTCTTGATCTCGAATGGACAAATCGCCAAGATATCCGGATATATTGCAAAATACCTCTCAAAAGCCATGCAAAAGGTGCATTATCCCATACTCCATTCTTCCAATATCCCGCAAACCATTCAGTTGATAAAGACAACCGAGGAAAAATGGGAACATTTGGGAAGTGCAGATCACCTAATCGAAGAAAACCAATTGATACCTGTCCCCAAAAAATTCCAGAAACAAGAAATGCAGTCCTTGAAAGATAACCAAGTCCTTCAGAAACACTCCGTCTCCCAAGAACATAGAGACTATTTCTATTTGGAAAAGAAGGCAAAATGGTACAAAGAAAAAATGACAAAAGAAGATTTCAAAAAATGGAAAAAAAACACCTATACAGCCAAATGCCTTGCAATCCTTGAAAAAAGACTGCAAAACCTCCAACCAATCCATGGAATGTTTGATCTGGAACAAATTGGGGATGTAGAAGGCAACATGAAGCTTGAGTTGTCCAAAAGCCAGAAAGAAGCCATGGTCATGGTAAACAATAACGAAAGTGCAATCAACATCATTCGAGGAGAGGGAGGAACCGGGAAAACCCTTCTGATATGTGTCCTTTCACAGCTTTTCAAAGGAAAAAAAGATGAAATTGCCATTGTCGCCTTTACTGCATCAGCCGTATCCCGCATTAAGGAAGAGCTGAAAAAACTGGTTCCGCCTCAATCCAGACCGAAAGCCATGACAATACACCAACTAGGGATGAGTGATTTCAATAACCGATTTTTTGTGGATGGGCACCTCAGGCGAAAAGAAAAGCTTTATCTAATCGATGAAGGCTCAATGCTCAACCATTTTATTTTCCTGAAATTTACCCTTGCAATTCCCGACAACTGTAAGGTCATCGTATTTGGAGATCCAGTCCAATTGCCCCCAATAACTGGACAATCCGCTCTTCAGATTATTTCCAAACATTCAAAGGAATATGAGCTGAAGGAAAACCATAGATCAAAAAATAATCCATTCTGGTTACATACACTTCGATTGACACGGATCGGGGCGTTTCCAAAACCTAGACAGATCAACCAAGCCGAACTTCAAGAAATTATCGGGAAAGGGAAAATAAAGGATTTCATGATCATCTGCAATAGCAACAGTTTGGTCAATCTGGTGAACCATACATATTCAAAGACCAGAAAAGCAGATCTGATAGGGTTCACCCAAAGCTATGCAATTGGGGATCCAGTCATCATCAACAAAAACATTTACCGAAAAGATGTATTCAATGGAGAGATCGGTACAATTAAGAAAATCAAGAAAATAAATGAAGAGACATACCAGATATGCATTGAATTCAGCGATGGCAGAAAAAAGACATTTGAAAAGAATGCCGTTGTGGATGAAACCATCAATTTTGATTTGGCATATGCCATTTCCATCCATAAGGCACAAGGCTCAGAATGGAGCAAGGGCATTGTCATTATTGATCCGACAAAACCAAAATTGGTGACCTTGGAAATGATTTATGTCGCCTTGAGCAGATTCAAGGAATATGCAGATTTCCTCGTTTACGGAAACATTGATCAATTCAACAACATCATCAAGAATAGGAGAATTTGATCAATGAAGGAATTTTGTGAGAACTGCAAAAACCTACAAAATAGATGCCCATGACAGAAAACGTTTGTCAGAAGTTTCCAGCGATCTGTTTCCCCAACCAAATTGGCGAATCAGGATGCGATCCGCAAAAACCAATTATATCTCCGTTCCCTTCAGACAAACAGATGTTCATCGACACACATATCGATACACTTTGGGCCATGAAAAGAGAGGAACGAG
>CAZYCQ010000106.1:0-6142 GCA_964645535.1 uncultured archaeon
GTCGAGGAAGCGGATCGGTTCCGTCAAGGTAAAGGTCTATCTCAGAGGTTTCAGTCACAATGATATCCAATTGCACGGTCATCTTTGATCTGCTTTGGATGGCAAAACTTGTCATATAAGCGACATTATGAGTTAGTTGAAACGTTCCATCACTTGAAAGAACCTTGGTGTAGAATTCTTCAGCCCCATTTTGGGTATTCCAATACTTGGTACCTGCAACAAGTTTTTCACCGATTGGATTTGCAGAAGATGCATAGGTATCTGCCGTGATATGGGTACCGATCGGGGTATTACCCTGTTGAGGCAGTCCTCCCATGGTAACCATCTTGTGGAGCCAATACCGTCCATTGAATTCGGGAAGAGCCTCAAAGACTGGTTCGACTGGATTTCCATTTTCGTCCCATCTGTACTTGACATATGAAACTGGATCTGTAAGAAGGGAGTAGGTTGATCGAACCTCGGTACTTATTCCATTTGGATTGAGTCCTTCATAATGGGCATAAGTATTGGGAGCAAGTGGTTTGAAATTGATCCCAATGTTGGAGATATCTGCATCATGGGCAATTTGCAAATAGAAGAAATGCATTTGAGTTGGATCCACGGTGAGTGTGGTTGTATATGGATATGTTGTACCTGAATAGGTTGCAAGAATGGATCCTGAAGAGCTTACTTTGGTAAGTTTGAAATCATGTCCATTGATTCCTTCAACAGTGAGTTCCACGGTAAGACTAGTCCGGGGTTTATTATAATAGAAATAGTAGTCGGTTCCGATTTGTTTTGCCTCAAGACGGGAAATGACATTATTGCCATAATCCTTGAGTACAGTATTGAACCATCTATCTTGCCATTTAATTCCTGCTGCATTGAGGTTAAGACCCCTGACATTTTGAATGGTATTGATGAAATTCGAGTCATATGGACTTCCTGGAATGAATTCGGGATCTGGACAGGTGTTTGGATTTACATCGACGGTTCCACATTGCAGGAAGACAAGATAATCTTCTGCAAGGCCCAAAAGATTGTTGCCGTAGGTATTGACTATTGCAGTGACTGTAGCTGTTTCAACATAGGTCTCCTGTTCGAATTTGATTGCAAAAGCCCCTTCGGTCAACAGTCCATTTGCAACTGTATAGAGAGAACTTCCTAGCTGTGCAGAACTGGATATTGTGGTGGTAGTTATGTATCCTGGCAGGACATTCACATGGGGGATGACAACGCCTGTTGGAATTGTGGTTTTGATTACCTCTGTGGTATTTGCTCCATCAGGTGTGACCGAAACCGCAAGGTTTGTTGCGGTAACTCCATAGCTGTCCTTTGTTTTATAGATATCAAACTGGATGGTGTATGATCCTTCGGCAAAGCCTGAAAGTTGAGCAATTGAGGAACCTCCGAGGTATTTCCAAACATTGTTTTCCAGTTTGAGGCCATAATATGAAGAACCGACCTGTACTTTGAATTCTGCAACCTTTGAGCCACTTATGTCTCCTTTCTCAATGGTTGTACTGAAGGTGTAAAGGGGATTATCGTCAGTCGTCAATGGTTCCATGCTATAGGATTGTACAGGTTTAGTTTGTCTGTAAAGGGCTTGTATTTGAGCCGTGCTCATTGCTCCCCTGTAGATTCTTGCATCAGCAAGATTGGCATTGAACTGGCCATCTCCAATTGCAAGAACAGTTGGTGTCTGACCGGGCATGGATCCAGCAAAATTGGCACTGGCAACTTGGACTCCATCGACATATAATCGCAGGTAGGTACCATCCCAAACAGAGGTGTACATATGCCAAGCACGATCTGTTTCAACAGGAACATTGGCAAGTGACACAGAGGTGGTTCGATATGATCCTGTATTTGCATCTATGAAATTTGTACCTAGAACACTGGATCCGATGAAGATATCAAAAGTTCGTTGTCCTGAACCTTGCAGGTAGAAGATATCGTGCCAATTTGCAGGTGTTGCAAGGTATTGCATCCAAATCGACGCGGTGAATGTTTTGACATTATTCAGTTTTCCATTGGGATTGCCAGAAAGTCTTTGTCCAGTGGATTTATGTTCGAGATAAGATCCAACAAGACCAGAAGAGCCATAGGTAGGTGAGTTTATTTCATTTAGTGTAATATCCCATCCGGAACTATCTTCACCACTTCCTAGATAATATTTTGCATTGAGGGTTACACCTGAAGCGAGATTATTGATTTGCTCAGTGCTGAGAGCAGATGAAAAGATAAAGACTTCATCTATGACACCATCTAACCTATAGTTGTTATCCAACGGAAAGGCGCCAAGACTGAAGAAGCTTTGCATGGTCGAATGGCTTCCCATATCCAAAGACGCGAAAAGTATTCCATTCATGTAACCATAAATGTATTGTCCGTTTTGGACGAATGCAAGATGTGTCCAGAGTCCGGTGGACATGGATGTTGTCGAAACCACAGATTTCCATGTTCCTGAAGCGTCCCTTGAGAACACGTACGGCTTACCGTCAGGGGTGATCGAAATGCCTCTTCCCCAAGAATTGAGGGTACCCTTTTGTATGATCACTGGGTGGTAGGTGCCGATGGTGTCAAGTTTAACCCAAGCCGACATGGTCACCTGTTCCTGTGGGTTCAGGTTGGGGCTCTCGATTTTTACCCATTCATCATTTCCATCAAGATGGATGCCATTTCCCACCTTTCCTGAAGAGTAAACTGGATTTGAAGCCCCATAGGTTTCAACAAGATTGTCCATTCTCCAATAGCTTGATGTACTATAATAGGTGGCATGCCTGCCAAAAGTAATTTGGATCTGTGCCGTTTCTCTTGCAGTTGCAAAAGAGAATGAATGCGTTTTTGTATACGATCCAGTTGTTGAAAGAGTATAGGTATATGTTGACGGATCATATTGCATTTTCATATGTAAGGAACCTTGAGCAGGAAGTCCATTTGACCCTGATGCAAATGAAGCGCTTGACATGTAATTTCCATTTGCATCATAGAAGGACATAACCATTGAACCTCCTTCATAAGCCCATCCATCAGAATTTCCAAGAAGCCAGATCCGTTTTCCATTGCTATCAAGACCTGCAAAATATATTCTCCCTATTTTAGGGAAATAGTATGAAGCATCAATTTCCGCTTGGATTAATTGAGAACCACTAATGCTTTTCGTTAAATATGCAAGTTGGTTTCCACTTCCTCCGAGAATCTGATAGCCTTCCATTCTTTGATTCTGTTCTCTGAATTGCATGTTTGCATGATTCTGAACTGTCCAAACAGAGGAAATGGAATTGTCATTGAAATCCTCGATCCAAGAAGAAGCGGAATTGAATGTTCCATCAAATGAGTTGGGTCCTGAGTCTGCAAGATTGTTTTCAAACTGAAGATATGCATCAGGAACTCCGACTTCACCTGTATTTTCAAGGTAGGTATCAAGTTCTTCAGAGGTTCGTTTTGAGGATGATATCAAATCTCTTGCTTCACCAATAGAACGGGTCAGGAATATTGAATCCACATAGACGGTTCCAGTGTTTCTTTGGACAGAGAATTGTTCGATAGATCCATAGGAAATGCCGAATGTCTCATAAAGATCGACAATATATGCATGCCATTGATTATCTCTCTTCAGGACAAAGTCCCAAAGGGAAACAGTGGAGGACATGTCCTTTGGTTCAATGTAATAGGTTGCCAATGTTGATCCTTGTAAGACTTTTAACCCTAACCTGAACTGTGTGGTTGTACTGGGGATTTTTGCCCAAAAGACAAGATATCGTGATGTAGAATCAACAATCGTTGTTGGAGAGTCAAGCCAATCAGGATTTGTTGTGCTTCCTGCCACCAACGCCCTCATTCCATTGACAAATTCCATATTGGAATCTGCTGTTCCTCCAGCACCTGAAATCTTTATTGATGAGACAGATTTGTCTTCGTAGATCAAATTGAATGATCCTTGAAGGGAGGACTTGCTTCTACTTGGAGCGATTTCATAGAAATCAACTTTAATTGTACTAGATTGGAGACTGTGGACATTTAACCAAGGATTGATCATGTCCGCAAATCCACCCACTTCAAATGAGATCATGAAATCATTGTCTTCAGAAGTTGTCAATGTTGCAATTCCTACATCTCCGACGAATTCAATGGTGAGTAGGTAAGGACGTGATTCAACCCAATTGACTGCCTGGGGATAAAAGAACTGACCTCTGGCGAATGCATAGGCATATCCCTGAGTTATATAGATTCCAAATGATCTATCTGTGGTGAACCCAGAAGGAACTAATCCATTGTTTGCCTGTCCATTCAATGAAATGACGGCAGACGTACTTGATGAGATTGTCTCTATTTCAAACAATATGGTGGCTTTTGAATTCAATGGTCGGTTTGTAGTAAAGGAGGTGCTTTCCCTGAGGTATTCTCCTGGTTGCACTATTGCATACCCATTGGTTGTAGCAACATTAGGTGCATTCCACCTTGACGAGAGGGCTGAAAATTCATCTGAAAATGCGTCATAGCCTCCACGTGCAAAATAGAAACGTTCATCATCATCCACCGCGGTAAGGGTGGTCCATGTTCCTTTTCTGTGTCCTTCAAAGGAGTATGGTGCACCTTCTACAGGGAAATAGCTTGGAGGTGTTGTTCCAAGGGTTTCATAAACTGAAGTGTCTGAATAAACTGCACTTCCTCTTTCTCCTTCAGGAGCCGGACTGTAGTTTATGTCATGGACAAATAAGGTGTCATCTCCGTCAAAATTCTCTTCATATTGGGCAGGGAGATCCTCATCCAAAAGGGAGATGTCTATTGTCTTCACTTCCCGAAGCAGTGCTTCGCCCAAAGGAACAGTTGCGTTTCCATTGTTTTGGGTGATTACAACAGGGGTTTTCCTTTCGACTCTTGGAAAGATGTATGTTCCTGCTGAGAGAAGATTTTCCAATGCCAACACGAATCGGGTATTCAGATAAGTGAGTCCCCTATATCCTGTTAAGACCTGCTGGGGATTCTGACTTTCAAAAAAGCCAAGTACCGAATTCTTCCCATTTTCTTCCCAAGCATCAATCTGGAAGCAGGCATGGATATTGGTATGAACAAGTTTGGTCAATCGATCTGTTCCTGTCTTTTTCAAGGCATTTTCGAAAACTTTTCCATTCATGATCCCGAATTTCTTAGGATCATCATCTCGGTGGGTAAGTATTCCTTGACCATAGATGGAATTTACGCCATGACCTACAAAAGTAAACCCAATTTTGTCTATCTTTGAATTTTCTTGTGCTTCTGCCAGAAGGTTCATTATATTTTGGGGTGTTGCAAATTCATTGACCAAAAAGACGAAATAATCCGAGGTTTCTTCAGCCCAGGCAAGCAAGTCCGAATAGACTTGTTTCCAGACCTTGTTTTCTCGTAATTTCTCTATTGATCTACTTTTGTAATCTGAGACAAATACTACCAATTCAAAGTGTTTGCTGTCAACCCCTTCCCTTCCATCTTTTTTGACCAATGACTTGATGACATCTTTACTATTGATTTGGTAGTTTTCGGCCTCGGAATCAAGGAAAACTTGTCCATTTCCAGATGAATTGATTGTATGGACGACATGTTCGAGAAGACCTGGAACAAAAAAGGTATCGACAGTTTCGGTTACTTCCTCTTTGTTGGTTCCATCTGGTCTTTCAAGCCAAGTTTTTGTTACAGTTTCGATTCTGAGCGTTTCCTTGTTTTCAACACGGAATTCGTTTAAGTTCTCTCCTGAGTCCCGTATTTTTCTCAAGAAGGTTTGTTCGGAAGAGAAGATTTCTTTTGAATGAAAAGCGGTTTTGATAGGAGCTCTCTTCTCTTTCAATACCGAACTGTTTAATTCTCCATTAAGGACTTGGAGTGCTTCTCTAGGATTTTCCAAGGATTCAATTGCCAATGGTCTATGGTTCTTGAATGGCTCGGAATCATCGTTCGCCAAAACTGGCCCTACATCTGCTGAAATCAGCATCACAACTAATAGAATTCCAAATAAAGTAATCTTTGTTTTAATAATGATATTACATCCCTCCTCTGGAGGATTTGATAAATCTTCTCCAATGAGGGTTTTTTTATATTTTTCGATACGATAAAAAATTTTTTCTTACACATATTGCTTATTTTGATTGTAATTTTTACCAAGATGGTTCGCACATTCTATATT
>CAZYCQ010000107.1:0-6021 GCA_964645535.1 uncultured archaeon
AATTTGATAAAAAAACACATTGACTTTTTCCCCACAGAAACTGCAAAATCATCATTTGAATCATGTCAGAGGGAGAGATGATCGATCCGGAAACTGCAATTTGCACCAGGAGATCATTCACTAGTGTCAGACCGTCAATCCATAAAAGAACAAAACTTATTGACGTAAATAAATCCAAGGAGAGGTTGGGCCGAACCAACAACATTAGTGGAAGATAGATGGATAAACCCTTTCGTTGCAAACCAGCTTCCAACACAGACGGTCTGTTGACAGATCGGGTGCAACACAACCCAAAACAATAAATCACCTACTTTCATCCAAATCTCCAAAAAAAGGGGATAGTCCTCTTGAAATTTTCATTTCTTAAATTTCTGTCACCCTGTTCAATCTTAACAAAAACAAAAGTCAATAATGCTAATGAAAAAAATATTTGAAGTCAAATGAAATTTACTTTACAACATAGTTTCTTTTCTCTTATTTTTTTGAATATATCGGCGGAAAGGAACCAGGATCAGACTAACCAATACCGGCAATACGGGGAGAGGAGCATCAATTACATCGGGCCATGGTCTATGCGCCCCTGCCGTTTCAAAATAGAGAGTCACATACCCTTCACCAAAGACGGTGATATTGAAGTAAAAGGGGTTCCATGCCTTATCCCGTTCTTTCAAAATTTTGTCAAGAGTTTCATTGTTCAAATCTTCTAACACAAAATCATGAATTCCAACTGAAATTGGATCTTCACCCTCAATTGATGCATTCATATCTCTCAGGTAGGCATAAGAGTAGCTTGTCGAATTGAGGTGAACTGTCCGCTGATATCTTTTGAGATCCTGTTCCATGCCCTCATATGTACCGGAAGGAAAATGGGCAAGGTTGACCGTCAGGTTCCCTTCAAATGAGACAATATAGACATTTGTCACCAGATTGTAGTTTTGAATAGGATAACTGTCGTTTATCTCTATTTGGATTTGATAAGAATCTCCTGCATTCAGGCTCACCCGTTCTTTCGCAAAGTACAGATAATCAGGCTCGTCATTTCGAGAAGACACAAGAAGACCATTCAACAGAAGACCTACTACCAGAATCAGCAAAATTCGTTTCATCTTATTCACCTGCCAAACTCCTTGCATAATCATAGAGGAAATCAAGATCAATACCCCATCAAAGTTGAACTCCCTTCATGGTAATTTTTTCAGGTCTCCATATTTTTTAAACTTTATTACTGTGTGATAAATTTTTTTGACAACCCAGGAAATCGTCACTAGTAAATTTCACGGATTTTTTTTTCAAGAAGCTATAAAGAGGCATAAACAGATCAATCACACGGAATACCATAAATTTGAAGAGAAAATTCAGAATTTTTCTGAACCATCAATAAAGTGGAATCAAAAGGTAGACAGCTCAGAAGCCAAATAAAATATTTAGTTTGTTTCTAAAACTAGGTCACAAAATGGAAAAGGATTGATATCTATCCCTGCATTCAGAGAACATTGACCTAAGCATCGAATTCTTAAAAAAAAGGCAAACAAACCCATTAGGATAGAACAAAAAAACATATCAAGCAACTTCAAATTCAATACCATGGACAAATCTAAGGAAATCATTCTCCAAATGTTTCAAAGAATCCAAAAAGGAACCGAATACGTCCTCCAAGCCATACCGGAAGATAAGCTGGAGCACAGAGTCAGTGACAATTCCGCGTCCGTCAAGGAACTCGCATTCCATATCGCAACACTCCCCCTAGGGGCAGCACTCTTCGCCCAAAACATTTTCGACAAATTCCCTGACAATGAAACACTCATGAACCAATTTGAAAAATACCTCGGAGATTCCCTCAAAAACAATGACTACCCCGAAATGTTCAGAAAGTCCTGTCAGGTATGTATCGAGTTCTTCAAACAAAAGGACTGGATCAATGAAACTTTCGCAAATTTCCTCAACAAAAACCAAAGAACCTACCTTGAAGCTTTCCTCTCAATGCAGAACCACCTCATCCAACATCGCGGATCACTTGTGTCCACTCTCAGATCAGCAGGCATCCCTGTGTCCATGCAACAGTATTGGGGAATGAAACCATTGACGCCTGAATGAAACAAAAACCCTTTGCAAGCTTTTCTGAACGAACCAACCAAAAATAATAAGAACTAGATCTCTCCAAAAAAAGTCGGTAGAAAACTACGGTTTATACCAATAAAACGTCCGCTTAGCTCAGTCAGGGAGAGCGTGCGGCTGAAGTTGATTTTCAGCTAGAAACCGCAAGGTCGTGGGTTCGATCCCCACAGCGGACATTTTTATGGAGAGGGAGACGGAGACCATTTATTTTTCAGGACAGATTGTTCGTCCTCTTGGTGAGCAATGATGCCGTGAACAGAAATTCAAAACGGATAACGCTTATTTGGCAGATATGATGGGAGGGAAAGGCTTTCAAAATCAAGGGAAACCTTAGTTGCTGAAGGGAAGAAAGTTTGCACCTTTGTTTCGTAAATGGTTTGAGTGAGAAAGGAAGATTCAAAAAAGAAAGAGAAATTTGAGGTATGATTGGTGGTGATGTGGGCAACAGGTTTCCAGTCCCGAAGGAAGATTATGATAGGTTCGTAGACATGTACTTCAAATCATCAGTTCATAGGGAGATAACCCGAGAGGATTTTGCAGAGAAGCAATTCCTTCTTCTTTGTCGGATGTTGGCGTTGAAGTCGGAAAGTATGTTCCAACGGCAGGATGAGGTGCGTATGCTGTTTGGAACCAAAGATGACCGAGTTCTTTCAGTGATATTCAATTGGATGATCAAACCGGTTTCGGATGTCTTGCCTTCGTCATTGGAGGAAATAAGGGCATTGGATGTTGAACAGGTGCGAGAACTGCTTGTAAGTCTTCCTATTTCCCAATCAAGATTGAATGGAATGCTGGATGTGTATGATTTTACTCTTTTTCTTCTTTCGGATCACATACTGTGGAATGAGACTATTGCCCGTAGAATTTTGGAGGGAGGATTTATCACCTTGAATCCGGCAGCGAGAATTGCCTTGGAAAGATTGGGATTTCCCTCGATTGATTTCATAAGTGATGAAACCATAGGTAGATACAGATCTTTGCTCAAGAATTTTGATTCCGTCTCAGTTAATGCCAAAGTGATTGAATGCGTTATCCAGAGGGTATTGGATGCCATTCGTATTCAAGCCCTTGCAACGGCGGACTATGACAAGAAAGGAACGGATGTCATCATCAAGTTTGATCTTGTCAAGAGCATCACATTTCCAGAAGAACTCTCTTGTGAAGACAAGCGGGTGGTGCACATGCTGCTTGAAAATCTGCCCCATCCACGAAGGCTACATGTCTATGAGATGAAGGTGAGTGGAGGCAATACATATGACGTGCTTGTGAAATTCATGGACAGGGAAACGGGACAAATCAAGGATGGAGGTCTCAATGTTTTCAAAAGGACTTCGGATGACTTGAAAGGGTTCATTTCAAGATTGAACACCCATTTCGGCATTTCAGGAAAAAAATGGTTGAATCCCAATCTTATCAGGGAAGTCCTGGATTTCCACAAATTCTTCGGTATTCATCCGACAGGATGTCAACGGGATCGATTGAGATGCCTGTTCAAGGCAACCGAGAAAGAGGGTCTTGTCAGGGAGAGGTTGGCAGGCAAAGCACTTGTTGAATTCATGGAAGAATCCATTCAAGACGACATTATAGAGCAGATTCTCTCATTTCTGGATACCATGATTCTCCTGACGGATCTGGCAGCAATCGAGGAATTCATGAGGAGCGGCAAGGTTTTCCAACTGGATTTCACTTCCCTTGAAAACTATACCGGGCAAGCAGTTGAAGTGAAGAGCAGGATGATACCGGTGCAGAGGTATTCCCACATGAGAGAATGGCTCCTGTTAGGGTCTCCATTGTTGAACCATGGGAATAATAGTCTGGAATTTGGGTTCGACCTCTACGATCAGAACGGGAGGAAAGTTCCCCTTGATGCAAATCCCTTCAAATTCAGTGGAGAAGAGATTCAAGAGATGTTTGAACAACCCCAATTTATGGAGGCAATGAGGGAAATTTTCGAATCCTACAAAAATAGGCAGGTAAGTAGACTGATGGATCTGGGGAGAAACAGGAAAAGGGAGATGGCTCATCTCTCTTCCCTTCTCAGAAGATTGAAAAACAATAGAGTTTCCCATTATTTCACCCCGAGGGAAAATGGCATTTTTCCTTTCCTCGATGAGCTTCCAGAAGTTGCGCAAAATTATCTCAAACAGAAACTCCTTGAACGACTGACCAACGGGGAGACAGGCATTGTCTCAGAGTTAAGCGGCAGACCCATCCGGATCACCAAGGGAATTATAGGAACAGGGGATGAATTTTTCTTCAGGGGGATCAATAAGTTATTCGGAAATCGATTGCTGTTGCCTGTGTCCTATGGAGAAGTGGTGATTACATCTCGTCAGGGATGGAATTTGGGAACAATGGTCGAAGCCACACCCATAATCTGCAACCTTTCTTCCGTACCATCAATAATCAAGGCTCGTTTCTTCCATGATGGATACAAGTGGTTTCCCCATTCAAACGGAATAAGGATAATGAAAATGAGCAAAGGAAAAAGATTGGATCTGAACCACCTTGTTGACCTCATCACCAAAAGGGAGATCAAGGGATTCATAGGGGAAGTATTTACCCTCAAATATCCAGTAACGGAGAAATCAACCTATTCATTCCGTCAACCTTCAGGATTAGTTGAGATTTCCGTTGATCGCCAGATCGTGTTTGTCAATGGTCATGAATTTGTCATAATAGGAACACTGGTGGATATTTCAAGACCCATAAAGGACATCAGGAATACTGCCAATATCTACACCATATCCGGGGTATGGAAACAGCCAAGCCAATCAGGTTCCAAAAGCCGGTTCTATTGGCAAGCGGCTCTTGAAACCCTAGAAAAAAACCTCCCAGACATGGTCATGCATTACAATGAAATGGTGTATCTTGCGGATCTGAAATCAAAGATAGGAACGTTTCTTACACCTCTTCTTGATATCTTAGATGAAAAATCCCGATCAGCAGTGGAAACAACAGCAATTGAACAGGCCAATCTAGTGGCAGACAAGCTGAAGCATGGAAAAAAGGATCAATGGCCCTGTAACGTGACCTATACGGGACGGGATGGGAAGGTTGCATGGAGATATGAGATGCAGACAGGTAAGGAATTGCCAAGACGCTTCCGGTTTGAACTGAACGAGAATAACATGATGGCATGGTATCTTGATGCAGTGGTGAGAAATCCAGAAATGGATGTTCCTCTCTCTATCCGTGAAGAACCAGAATGTCAAGAGATGTTGAATGCCTTGACCCTTTCAGATATGGGCACAAGGTTCAGGATTGCGGATATCATCTTGGGACTAAATTTATCCGATCTCTCAAATGAAATGCGAACAAAGATATTTCGGAATCAAGATGGATTGATACGATATCTCTCCCTATTGGAAAGAAGAGGAAGAACAATGACCTTTGAAGGTCTCGAAAAGGCCAAAGAAGCCATATCAAATTATTGGTACGCCAAGGACGGAGGAAATCTGCTTAGGAAAAAACCAAGAAGGCCAATCGATACAGAAATGCTTTCAATGTATCTTCCATTACTGGTCATTCCGCCTAATCTTGTGAAAGGGACATCAGGTGTTGAAATCCCAATCAAGCTGAAATATTATGAAAAGAATGATTATCCGTTCATCCCCTGTGCCATTTCACAGGAGGATCTGAATGCCTTTATGCAAAAACATGGAGTATTCCAGGATCATCTTCTTGAGCTACAAAATTTGGCGATTGATTTTATACATACTTTCCCGAGTTTGGAGGGAGAAGGTTTCCGGAAAAGATGAACCCACCTCCAATTGTGAAGATGTGATCCTCCATGAATCCGTTAACAATTGGGTCAGGATACATCCAAGTAAAGGTACATTTTAAGGGATTATCATCTCATCCTCCTGAAGATGATCTTGGCACCCCTTTTGAGGCGGTAGTTGG
>CAZYCQ010000108.1:0-5954 GCA_964645535.1 uncultured archaeon
TGGCAATGCCCATGTTCGGACTAGGGCCGACATCTTCAACACAGGCTCTTCCTTCCGGCTGGATCTGCGATTTTGACCACCTATGATTATACTGTCATTTCCTCTGGTCTTACCCATTTTGACGGATCGGTCGTCGTTCGTTTCAACCAATCCGGTGTGCTTGGCTGGCCTGAAGGAAACTATTCCATCTACCACTGGACTGGAAGCAGCATTCCTTTCTACGTGGTCAGCAACAGTTCTGGAATCTTCCAAATTCCCGGCAAGGTGCCAGATGATTGGGGTTCCATCAAGGGATTGGGATATAGTGCGACCTTAAGTGGCGCATTACCCTTGTCACTCGCCATTCTGTACGGGCCTATCCTTGCCGTTGCAGTGCTTGTTGGCTGGAAAATCAAAAAGAAAAATTCATGAAAATGCTTCGTGATGAATCTTTTTGTGAATTTTGCCCTTTAATTGATCAAATGCTGTCTCTTCTAAAATCATCCCTGCCTTATCTTATTCAATGACGTCGCAAATTATACGTGGGGATAAGAAACCCAAATAATATCTGCCTCCCTATACGGGCTGTGGAAATCCATGAGATCTGCAATGAGGAAACCACCTCCTTTGCCCGTCGCCCACCCAAGAACCTCCTGAGACGCAGTCAGGAAGCCGGCAGGATCGTGCTTGAAGCGTTGGGCTTCCTCAATCTCCGGTTCGAGGAAGAAGATCGGGTCGATGTCATCGCCACCCATCCAGATGGTTCCGAGTGGAGGATCGAACTGAAACTCATTTCTATGATCGTCGAGATGAAGGGACTGGTGCTGCATGCTATCAGACAAACCAAGGCACGGCTCAACAAGAAACGATTGACCCATCTGCTCTTCCTCACCTTGGTTCGGCACAAGGTCTCGGATGACGAACATTTTATTAAGGCCAAGCACTACTGTCTTTTAGGGATTCTCGTGTCCAAGAGTGAACTGGAAAAAAAAAGACGACCGGAAAATTGCCGCTGAGATTGCAGAAGAGGTGGACAAGTATCTTGACCCGGATGTGGATCTGGTCAGCGTCAGCAAGGCGGAATATCAGGAGATGCTGCGGTTGGAGGACGAACGGATGCAATTGATGGATGACCTCCAAGAAGGGGTCAAGACCGTCACAGCTCAAGTGGAAAGGATTAAAAGCAAAGTGGAAGGGATTGAAGGCAAAGTGGAGGGAATTGAAGGCAAGATGGATGGAATTGAAGGCAAGGTGGAGGGAATTGAAGGCAAGGTGGAGGGAATTGAAGGCAAGATGGATGGGATTGAAGATAAGGTGGAAGGGATCGAAGGTAAAGTAGAGACCATGCAAGCTCAGCTTACCTCCCTTACCGCCCAACTTTCCAAACTTATTGATACACTTGAGAAAAAATAAATGCATCGACAAAGCACCCTGTTGATGTAGCACTCTGGCATTCGCAACTTATTTTGATTGCTTAAAATCGATCTGCTGAATCGAAAATTGAATACAGTTCTTGCGTCTTTTGCATCTATGCATTCCATCTGCAATTATCCCCTTGTTGTGAAATGTTCTGAGCAATCATCTTTGAGCATGAACTAGGTTGTGCAAATCAAAAAACATACGTTCAATTGTATCTTCGTTTATCTCTTCTATTCTTTTGCAATCGTGTTTTCCCTCTATCAATGTAAAGCAAAGTACATATGGTTCCCCAAATGCCTTGCCGGGTGATTCCTTCACTTTCTCAATGTACTCCTTCCATTTCTCTAATTTGAGCGGTGTTCCATCTTCAATAATCACAAAAGCCTTTTGAATGATCGGATTGATTTTTATTTCTTCTGGCGGGTTTGTATTTGCAAAATAGGTCAGGTATGTGGTTCCATCAAGTGTTTCTTTTGAATCATAGGGTAACCTCAGGTTAAATCCTTTTATGCCCTCCATATTTTCAACAACCTTCCCATGACCCTTTATCCCGCGGTTCACCACCTTGAAAAACATCTTCTGCACATCATGTGATGCAATTATCGAAACATAAACCATGATCGGAAAAGACATGTCTATCACCTTGGACAAATGGAATGGCTGGGGGTGGGCGATGCGATGTTGCATTCTCCATTTCCACCCCCTCCAATAAAATTTGCCCTGACAACCAAAAATACAATCACTCCAATTGCCAGTGCTACGGCAACGGTTATTGCTGCAGTCGTAAGAATTTGCATAACCTTATTTCCATTCCCGTCTCTAACATGTTTTTCCCATGAATTGGTTTTTTGATTCCAAATATACATGAATGCTTGGTTAAATTCTCCATCTGTTTTTACCCCATTGATTTGCGCTGAAATAATCAAAATCAAAAGAATCAATCCTTTTTTTCTTTTAATTTTAAAATGTATAAATTTGGTATTAAATTTGTCTTTTTTTGTTTCATTTGTAGTTTTTGTTCCCTTGATTGTACCAATTCAATCGTTCTTGGAATTTTAAAGAAACATGATGGTAGTCATGGTTAGGCAATTTGACGGAAAATTCCATTGAAAAACTTTAGAAGATCATCTCTTCCTTCTTTGAAGAAAACTGTTCCTTCTCCCTAATTTCTGACTGTTTGTCTTATCTAAGATCCATTTCACTGACGAACCTTCTTTCTCCCAATTTTTTTGCCATGGCAAAATTAAATATCGTGAAATATAGTTATATCTTGTGAACATTTGGTCAGTCATCGGTGTTCTGACAATTTTGGTCAATGTTGCTATCATCTTTCTTCTTCCATCAATTTTGTACAAATATCTTAAGTCTCTCAAAGAGAGTACTATGGATCTTAGTGGTGGCTTTCTTATTGGTTCAATCCTTCTTGGACAACCCGTCGCAGTTTATGAAAACTTGATCTACCTTGATCGTGAGTTCCTTTCCATTCCCCTGCTTTACAGTCTTACGTTTCTAAAGGTCACTTTTATGTTGGCTGCATTGGCCATTATCCTCTATAATCTGCATCTTCTCACCATAAAAGGGTTGCCTGATGGGGCTGTGTCATTCTTGATGGTCACAATGGGGTTCGCGACTGGTGCCATGGTTGTTGGCCTTCAATTGGATCCCAATGCTCGTATACCCATTTTCTATTCTCCCGTTTTTGCAGGACTGATATTCATTGCCGGACTGATGTTATTCAACATCGTTGGAATGGTCGGTTTGATGCTTGCCTTAAACGGAATGCGGAAGCTCAAGGGAAAGCTAATATCTGGCTGGCATATTGTCGCTGCCTATCTTTTCTTTGTCGGTCCAATTTTCGTTTTTACCACTCGAATCATGAATGTCGTTGATTCACCTTTGAACCTGCTTTTTTTTCCATTTCTTCTTGCTTTTTTCATTGAAATGATCCTGTTCATACGACACACTGATGGCTTACCGATATTGGGAACGATCAATTCCATAGCCCTGCTGAATATGGATGAACAGGTGGTTGTAGGCGGTTATCATAGATCTGGCAACATTGATTTGGTCAAGATGTGCGGCATGGCCATGCTTGCCACTGATGAGGTACTGCATGAACTCATCATGGATCCAATGGATGAAGGTACAAAGTTGGGTTTCGGCTTCGGTGAAATCCTGTCCGCAGAAAAAGATTCTTTTGTTGTCTTAATCGGTCTTAAAGGTGACGGGGCAAAGATCGCCCGGCTTGCCGCCCTTCTCCTTCTCAGACGGTTGATCAATAAGGGGTGCGAAGATGTTGATGCCTTCAGATCTCTTGTCCTGAATGTTTTCCATTCATTCTTTCTCTATGAGGACATCCCTCCTCCCTCTTTTTTCTTTTTGGACAAAACAAAGGGGTCCTTCTATCGATGATAGCCACTCCGTGGTCTTACAATTTTTAATCATCAATCTTCTCCTGTGACCAGATAAGAAATCACGAAATCCTTCTGGTGTTCAACTCAAATTCTACCTCAATTTATCGACTATATTCCTACTGTAGGATGGTTGGTGATTTTTTCCAGTGTCTACGCAATTCCACATTTGGCACATACTATTCTATGGTAAACTGATTCAATGTCTCCTCTGATTTGATGGCGTCATTCTGCAATTCCTCAACATCGTCGAGTATCCCCTGTACTGATGAACTGATCTCCTCTATGGATGCAACAACCTCTTCCGCTGATGCAGAGGTCTCTTCCGAAACAGATGCCACATTCTCGACTTGATGGCGGATTCCTGCAAAAACTCCCTCCAACCGGTCGGCAATGCTCTCTGAGGTTTTGGTGATGACTTCCACCTGTTTTTGGGTCTCATTCGCCAACTTTCTGATGTTTTCGGCAACAACCGCAAACCCCCTTCCGTAGTCACCTGCACGTGATGCCTCAATTCCTGCATTGAGCGCAAGTATGTTGGTCTGCAAGGCAACATCCGAAATCACTTTGGCTGTGCTCCGAATCTCCTCTCCTATGGTATTGATCGTCTCCAAAGCTTCCGCCAATCCTCTCAAGATGCCGGACAATTGCTCTGCCTGTGTCATGGCTCCTTGGGCCATGGATTGGGCTGTCGCACTCATCTCCTCTGATGATGCACTGATCTCCTCAACAATGGTCGAAAGGTTGTTGCTTTTGTTCCTGATCTTTTCAAGCAATTCCTTTTCCTCCTCGACAATCACCACCAAAAATTGGGAAAGGGATACAAATGCACGTTGAAGTGTGCCCAACTCATCACCTCGGGTCGAAATAGTCTCATGACGTTTCAATACTCCCTTTGAAGCTTTCTCAAATCCCTCTGCAAGATCCGTAATGGTCGTCAGGATTGTTCTCCCTATAACCATATACAATGTGATCCCAACGGCAATCAGCATTCCAATAATGAGGGAAACCCCCTGAAGGATGTTCCTTTGCATTTCCCTAAGCAAAGGTGCTGTGTCAAGAGATAGGAGGAAATAGTATTTTTCCCCATTGCTTGACTCAACCCCTGCCTCATAACCAATGACCAAGATCGATCCTCGATTCAATCGGGATGGACTTCCCTCGGGAAACTGAAAGTTGGCGTACCTGTCCCGGACTGTGATGTTGAAATTGTTGTCTTGTGGTCCTGTCCATGGAGTGGCGTCATCATACAAAAAATATCCCTCATCCGTTATCATGCTAAAATTTCCATTCAATTCAGAAAAGACTGTAAATGCTTCTGAAAATAGAAGGTCTGCATACAGGCTGACTGTCGATATTCCCAACAATTGGCTTTGGTTACGTATTTGGGCAGTGAACCTGATTGTCGGGATGGATTTCCCGTAGATGTATTGTATCTCCCCGTTTTCCCGATTAAGGTGAATCTCTGATATGCCTACGTCTCCTTGGGATAATTGAAGTGCTTCCACAAAATAGTCTTCCGAGGATCTGTCTTGGAGCCTGTGTTCCGCAACGGGAAATGCCCTGTAATCGCCTGCAACAAATCTGTAGTCAGTACGAATGATTTCGTATCCTGATGTGTTGAGAACGGCTATTTGGAACAACCCAATTCCATCCAAATTTTCCAATGAATCTAGATAGGAGTTCATGTTGGATCGAGCTTGCAAGGTGATCGTATCATTCGAACCAAACAGGTTCTTGACAAAATCGAGGGAGGCTATCGATTGAACAAGACCCACTGTAAATCTAACCTTTTCTTCAACATTCCGTTTCACTATATTCGCATTGGAATCTATTCCTGCCAAAAATTCGTTGTTGAGGTCTTCCACTTCCCTGGAAACTTCCCTGATTGCCATCAAGGCGGAGGTGAGGATCAGGAACATCGCGAAAATCAGTGCCGCTTTTCTCTGAATCTTCCAATCTGAAAACGCCATGATTTGCTTTTGTTGTTTCTTAATATTATTCTTTTTGAAAAAAAAGAGACAGTCCATTTCCTTTTACAATTTCTTTGAAAAAATGGGTGTTGACCATTTGGTTTTCTTTTTCTCTTATTGAAAAATTGGTTATTTGGATGATTTTTGGTGGGTCTCGGATGTGGTGTGGTTG
>CAZYCQ010000109.1:0-5903 GCA_964645535.1 uncultured archaeon
TCTTTCTGCGACATGATGCCTTGAACAAACAATGGGTTCTTCTCAATGACATCAAGGATGTATTTGACCTTGCCGAGAATCTCCCATGCAACACTTGGATTGTATCGATAAGCTGCCAACTGTTGCAGGGAAATGATCAAGTTTGAAGGAACGAGTTCTTCCAAACCTTCTTCTGAGATGAATCTAAGCGTTTCAATGGCTACACGTTTGAAGTAGTCAGCACCGCTTTCCCGGTACATGAAATGTTCCTTTAAAAGAATGCTTTCTTCTGTACTGAGAGGAACCGCGGGAATCCGTTTTGTATGTAAACGTTCAAGCCGTCGAACCAGTCTTGCCTGAAACCCGGAAAGTGGGACATTTTGATCGATCAACCCTGTTGAGAGAGCACCGATCAGAACCCCAAGTAAGATGATTCCTATGAAAATAACAAGTGCCGATCCAATTGAATTCTTTTCGATGGTGAGACGAAGACCTTCCTTGTTGATTGGCATGTAATTTAGCCCTCTTTCATAAACAATGAGAGAATTGACTGTGGGAAAATATGATTTCAGAATATCTGGAAGCAGATCAAGATTTTGGGGATATTGTCGTGTGAAATTATTCCTCAGCATAAATTCATCAGCGATGACTACAACACTACCCTTCTTGACAGCTACAGGTTCTTGTATCGGAGGGGGAAGTTCATAGTATGAAGATGAGCAAATTTCGTATGAGGGATTCTTTGGAACAAGTAAAGGAGTAATCTGATCAGGATTATCCCCATAATTAAAAATGGGCTTGGGAACAATGGAAACATAATCCTTTCCATTAAACCCAGTGACAGCCACATGGGCTATGCTATGAAAGGGAGATTCATAATCAAGGTACTTGCAACCAATGTATGTTTCCAGATCTATAGGAGGAAAATAATCTCCCACAATGATGGTCGGCAAATTCGCACGGTATCTTGAAACAATTACATCCGATTGAGACATTGGTATTGAATCTGGGAAAAACACTAAAACTGAGTGAGGGTCCCGATTGGCGAAGGTCTCAATCGGATCAAGAAACCTGCTTACAGAGTAGCCAGAGTGTTCAAGCTGTGATGCGGTGTCACTAAATCCAACAAGAGACCTATCATTGATAGAGCCATATGGTGCCCAATCAGGATATGCATCCATAATGCCAGGGACAACAAAGAATGCAATTATTGAAATGAATGCGAGAAAAAAGTATCTCATTTTGACATACTTATGGAGTATTTTCAATGGAACCAATCCAATCATTATTTTTTGCCTCCTTTCCGGGGTTTTGGCTTCAAGAGATCCCCAGTACGGGGGATTATTTCCCATTGACGAATTGATGCAATTTCCTCTTCAAACCATGAGGACATCCTTTCTCTCTTTTCAGGTGGATTTTCATCTATGAACAAGCTTTGAAGGGCGTCCAGTGATCGAAGAACATCCTCTCTTGTAGCAGACATTTGACCATATTGGACACGATAGAAGATTTGAACTAGAATATAGGCGCTAGGTTTGAAGACAGGGTCTGTAACACCGATTGCATATTCCTTTGGAGTCCAATGCTTGGGTCTTGCGATTTTTCTGAAGTTTTCAAGTTGCGCATCAAGCACATGAAATGCATCGATAATACCTTCTTGATATTTTCCTGTTTCCAAAGCCTCTTTTAAGATCCGAATGGCTTCATCTCTGGAAAATTTCAGTCGTTTCACCTTTTCGCGAAGGGTAGGAACTTTTTCCCGAGGAGTTCGTTCAAAACGAACCTTTCGTGCCGCGAGCAGAACCAGCAGGATTATGGCCAAAACCCCTATGAAACCAAGAACCATGAATAGACCGTTCAAGAAGCCAAGAGATACAGGCTGTACAGGAACAGGGCTAAAAGTAGGTGAAGCACGGGTTGGAGGGCTCCTGATTTCGGGTACAGATGTGTTCGGTGAAGAATGGAAAAAGGCAGGGAAACTTACAACGATGAAAAAGAGCAATCCGAGAACAATATAAATTATCAATTCCTTCAGAATTGCAATTAACTTGTCGTAGAGTTCAGTTTCCGCCATTATTCAATCACCATCTGTAACTTTTGGACAAGTCGGCCATATGCGAGGCAACGAGTAAATGTACTTTGGAAGTCGCAGATCAACGGTCCACCGCTTGTGGGATAGTTAAGGTAACTGCAAGTATTCTTTCTTTTGTCCTTGAATGGGCAGTACTGAAACGGCTCACCATAGGGAACCATTTCAGGGGTCAAGAACAAAAAATTGCGATACATAACAGTGTTGGCTTCAGTCCGATTTTTTCTTGTTCCGAAAAGATTCTCAAAAGGAAGACTGGCAGAGACCAACCCAGGAAGAAACATAATTCCAATGAATAGAATGATGAAAATGACATTCTGCAATAATGAAAAAAGAATAAAGAAAATAAGAGCAATCGGGATCAGGGAAAGATAGAGAGGGAGAAGATGAATGAGAAAAATAAAGGCCATTGTTGAAGAAAAGTAGAGCACACTTTTGATCCAGGTTTGAGGAGCCCGAGTATTGAATTCCAAACGGATCAGTATTCCAAACAGAAAGGAAGATAGAAGAATGGCACCGAATGTGAGGAAAATCGAGGAAAGTGAAACAAAAGCCAAAACAACATAAAACAGGAAAATTAAAAAGGGACTTACGGTTGGTGCAAATATTCCAGGCTGGTTAGTAAATGCAATCAAAACATAAGGAGAATTGACAAAAATCATGACGACTGGAAAGATTGCAAACCTTTCAAAAATTTTCCGGATTTCAGACCCATCATTCTCTAATGAGGAAAAGGCATTCCCAGAATACACTGGTCGAGGAGGGGGAGATATCGTAGTTGCCATATTCAACTTTCACCTGTAGATTGCTGGATGAAAATTCTGGTATCCAATATTATTTTCGAGGCAATGAAGAACATCATGATGGCAAAAATCAGCCAAAAAAGAAAAGCCAAAATGGGGATACCAAGCTTTAGAGGGCTAAGTATTCCTAGCAATGTGAATGCAAGAACTGTCAAAACCAAATCGATAAGAGTAAGTGAAAACACAATTCTGAAGAAAGCTATTCCTGCACCTAAATTTGTTCGTCCATTTACCCAATACAGAGCGACTACAAAACAAATGGACAGAGTGGCAAAAAGAAAAAGGTAACTGAAAAATTCATCATAGAAACCAAGGATGAAGAAAGCCCCAACAAGAATAAAGGTAAGTGTAATGAAATGGACAGCCGAAAAGGTTCCTAAACCTATTGAAATATTATTGATCAGCTTCGTAGGAAGCTTCATGGTTCGTGAAAATGGTGCAGCTACAGATCTCTGGCATTTCCAACATTGTTGGGCATATACAGGGATGGGATAATTGCAGGTTCTGCATAAAAACATCGGAGTAGAACGACAAACCAGGCATATTCCGTCAGATTGAACTTTCGAGCCGCATTGCACACATAGGGGAAGAACATGTTGTAAGGCATTTTCAAAGTCTTTTTGCTGCAAATACGAGATGACAGGTTGCCCTTCAATCCTTTGTTTAAAAGAGAAACCAGTTATCAATTCCCTGAACCAATATCTTAGTGATTTTTTAATGAATTTGACTTCATATGAAAAAAGCGAAGGAAGAGAAAATCGAATATTGTAATGGGCTTCTTGAGTGAAAGGAGGAAAATGGCTGTTTCCGCAGATCTCACATTGTAAAAGACTGATGTTAGGAAAGAATGTAAGTGATAGGATCAGGAAGACCGTTATAACAAAACCAAGACCAAGAGTGAACACAGGCATTGCAGATCCGTAAATATTGATTGAAGGTAATGGATTGAATGCTGAGAACACCAATGACCCATTCCAAAGTCCATGAGTGAAGACAGAAATTACAAAGGCAAGGAGAAAGGGGCCATATTCTTCGGCAATAGGTGTACGATTAAGGGATCGACCGAGCACAATAATGATTCCAAAACCCATGAGTACTGTTGTTCCCACATGCAATGGAAAGCTAAACCGTATCAGCAATTGGACATAGGCAGGAAAATAATTACGATCATTTTGCAAGAGAGTGAAATCAATGGTATTGAAGATGTAAAGGTAGGCTTCCAGTAAGGTAAAGGTTGAACCGACAAGCACAGCCACCATGAACACAACTGCGCTGGTCTTAAACACACGTTTTTCGACAGCCCCCCATTCTTTTCTCAGGCTTCTTGAAAGAATAAGCAAGGGTGTAGCTTTTGCGCTTTCTTCTATAATTGGGACAAGTACACCCAAAAAAAGGATATAAATTCCTTGGATATTGTATTCAGTGCCCAATATACTTGTGACAACATCGGCAATAATTGAAACAGAATTGTTGAGAGTAAGACTAACAAGTGCTGAAACTATGCCGAATGTCAAGGCAAAAAAGGCAATTTTGGGGAAAAGGCGATCCTGTGACAATGTTTCATATGATCGCAAATAGACAATAGAATTAAATGCCAAAAAAGCGAGAAAAGGACCAAAGCCTACCACAAGAAATCGCATTGCCAAGCTATGGTTTGTTCCACCCATTGTCCAAATAAGAAGGGTAAGAGTCCAAGAAATTAAAGCCAAGATCTGAAAAACTCGCATTGAGATTTTCGGTTGGTCTATGACAAAGGTATCTTGTTCGAGTTGAAACGGACTCAAACTAGTGCCTAGACCGCTCATGAACTTGAACCGATCCCAACCCTATATAAATGTGGGTAAAAACCAATAGATTTCTGGACAAAACCTTTGGAAGGATAAATCCCAAACAATGGAGGGGAATAATATATGAGCAATTTTCGGTTGTTTCTTTCAATTCGGTATATAAAGGATACTAACATATATAAACCAAAATTTTCGGACAAATACTATACTATACTTAGGTGAACTATTTTGAGTGACACTAACCTGACAAACTATAAGGATTGCAGTATTTGGAATGCATTGGAAATTGTCAGACCTAAATGGGCGATACATGTGATTTTGGAATTAATGGTGGCACCGGAAGGATCATTGGCGTTCTCGGATTTTGAAAGGTTGATTCCAGACATCAATCCAAGAATGCTTTCAAAAAGACTCAAGTCCCTTGAGCAACATAAGATCATTGAAAAATTCATTGAAGATCCTACAAAACCAAAGAAAACAAGATATAAGCTTACCAAAGCGGGAAAGTCATTCGTCAATGTGATTTTGGCTTTAAGGACGTGGTCTGTCGAAAATGTTTCCAAGAACGATGAATGCAAGAATGATTTATGCAGACACATTCTGTTCATCAAGCAAAATTTCAAGGACATGATCCAGTTGGCCTGATTGAACAATGCGGTTCCTTGCAATAACCAACCATGGATTATCAGAGCTTCTTGTCAGAGAATTCAACCAAAAATTTGGAATTAAAGCGACAGCGGAAAGTGAATCAAAGGTTTTGTTTGAGACAGAAATGGAGGAATTAATTGAGGTTTTCAGGAGATCACAGGGTATCTATCGTATATGTGCACTAATTTCTAAAGTTGTTATTGATGAGAAATCAGAGGAAGCAAAAAGACAGGTCAGGGAATGGATCAAGTCATGTAATTTGAGTAGGTATATGGATGGAAAACAAAAATTTGCGGTTCGTGCACATCGATTTGGAGATCATCAATTCAGGAGTGTAGATATCGCGGCTTGGGGAGGAGAAGCGATAATCAACTGGTTCACGGAAGAAAAGAAAATTCGACCAAAAGTCGACTTGACACATCCTGAGACATTGTTCAGAATTTATGTGATTGAAGAGACCTATTGGTTGACACTGGATTTGACAGGAACATTTGCAATTGAAAGAAATTATCGAAGGTTTGATCATCCTGCAGGATTGAGATCACAATTAGCCTTTCTTGCGGTTTTGCTTTCAGAGTGGAACAGCAATGAAGGGCT
>CAZYCQ010000110.1:0-5786 GCA_964645535.1 uncultured archaeon
TTATCCCCCTTCTACCAGATCAGTTGTTAGGAGAATTAAGATCTGGTAAGATTTCCTTAGTGAAAGAAGTAAAGATCCCCATAAATATACTCAAGTACCTTTCTTCGTCTGTTTGGAGAACATTTGAAAGTGATTCTGGTACACTTACCGTTCAGCAGATCCTTTCATCTCCTCGTGGGTTGTCCTCTTACCTTGGATACAAACAATCACATCTCAAAGCTGCTCGAGAAGCATTTAGGGTTCCTTTAACCCAACTTGTTCATAATGGCCAACCCATTACTCCGACGTTTAACAATGTCTGGCTTGAGGATCTAATCTATGATCTTCCTTCTCTCTATTCCAATAAGGATACTCGATCTGAAGCGGAAACAATTCTAAAAATTTTGAAGAGTGAAATTTCAATCTCTCCTGATATCCTTCTGCCAAAAGATGCCATGGAAATTGTTTCAACTGCTCTAGGCGAAAAGATTGAAGGTTTTCATAAGCTTTGGGCAGTTTCATGGGTGAAAGCTAAAGCACTTATGAATTCCCAGACGGAATTTGCTTCTTATACTATTGAGGTTATCTCCAAATCATTCCTACCCATTAGCAAAATTCCGGGTATCGATCTATCAGAGGTTTGGAATTTTTGGAAACTTGATATCATCACAATCGCTGATCTGCTTCTAACCCCCCGTGAAACAATCATGCATCCTGCATTTTCCAAGAGAAGATTGAATGAACTTGAAACGACTGCTATTCAATTCATCAGTGAACTTGACGTCAGGGAAGATTTGCCTTCGGTTGAAATCACCTCAATTAAAGAACTTCCACTCATAGACCCTTCCAGTGTTTTCACCCTTCCCTTGTTGTATGCAACAACTAGTCATCCTGTTGGAAAATCTGCCCCGTCATTCCATCATATTCACTATATTTTGACTCAACCCATAATTACGACGTCACTTACCGAGAAAATCAATCTTGTTGATTTGAAGGTACTGCTTTCCAAAGATATCGTTTCCTTGATTGATCTTTTGGTTTACCCGATGAAAGACCTTCCCGAAACAATTCTAGATTATCCAAAAAGGATCATGATGGTTGCAGAAAACTTAGAAAGAATCAAAGAGGACATCTCAGTTGAATTGCTCCATCCTCCTGAAGCAATGAAAGAAATGCTTAATGATCGGGGAATACAAACATTGTCCGAATTTTTATCTGCTTATGCAACCCACAAAATAAGGGAATTTGCAGAGCTGGTATTTTCTCATATCCGCTATTCAATCGATGATGAAGAGAAAGTGACTGAACTCCTGAAAAAAGGATATTCCACCTTGTTTGACGCTCTATTGCTCAAGAGTGAAGACTTGGAACTTTTTGGATTTTCATCTTTTGAGGAATACTTCGCAATCTTTGACCTTGAAACCATCAATTCAATGATAACCGTTGCTCCATTGAAAATATCCGATTTCGAAGACTTGAGTGGACGTGGACAGCAAAAATTGATGGAGAACTACATAATCTCGATCTTGGATCTCCAGAAGGTTCCAGAAGGACTCAGTAAAGCTGATGAAAAAAATGTGGCTACCATCCTGTCAATCTTGGATTGTCCAACAAAGATACTTCTTTTTGACAACCAATTCAAAGGATATGAAAAAGAAATCCTTCAAATCATGGATAACCCCCTGCGAGAGACATTGAAGCAGACTTCATCATCCAAATCCAAATTCTACTCTGATGTTTCGAAAATAAAGTTCAGGCAATTACTCGACATCACGGAAAAATTCCGTCCATTGAACTTAATTGAAGAAATCAAGGCTCCTGATGCCAAAAAGTTAAACAGGGAAGGTATTTTCCTATATCAAACAATTCTAGAGAAACCAACCGCAGTAAAACAAATCCTGAACCTACCTGAAGAAAAAATCAAATCCATAGTCAGTAGCCTTTCATCGACAATCGATTCCATTGTCAACCTTTCTTCTGAAGATTTGCAAAAAGGAAAACAATTGGGACTGTTGACAGTGGCTGAATTTTTGGATGACCCAAGACTGAGGGATATCGTTCCTGATACACCTCTTGTGATTGCCAAACAAATCCAATTGGAAGAAATTTTTGAGGAAGAAATTGCATCCTTCCTTAAAAATCACGGCATTACAAAAATGCAAGACCTTCTTACTCAAGATACCAAAATACTCGTATCAGATGACCAAGCGATTTT
This sequence comes from uncultured archaeon, assembly GCA_964645535.1. GTDB lineage: Archaea > Asgardarchaeota > Heimdallarchaeia > Heimdallarchaeales > Kariarchaeaceae > WAKA01. The sequence goes on from CAZYCQ010000110.1 coordinate 2,195, forward strand.
CAAGAAATTGGTTTCAAGATTAAATGCAACTGTCACCAGACATCAATCCATCCGTGACACTTGGGCATCATCCTTAAGAAAATCTGGAATTCATCGCATATGGCAACTGTATCAAAAAGATGAAACCTCACTTCAAGAAATATTGGGTGCCAGTCTAAAAAGCATCCGTGAATTTAAGGAAAGCCTCCAACTAAAACAAAATTCCATTGATTGCACTTCTGAAGAAGCATTTGATCAGTTGGAATTGTTAAAGCCCCTTCAAACCATCGGAATCTATAGCTTTGATGAAATTCTTCCTCCCGTATACCCCGGAACTCAACATTTGACCAAAGAAATTTCTGTACTTGAAGAAATAAGAAACATCATCAAGTCACCAATATGGGAATATGAGGCATATTGGAAATTAGATGTTGGGAAACGTGAGGAATTGGCAAAGAAAATCCCTAACCCTGGAAGCGTATTGGATGCAACAACCATATCCGCTTTTACTGATGTTGTCCATGAAATACTTATTTCACCTACCAAGCGGGATCCTATTCCTCTTGAAATGTTCAAACTTCAGAAAAACGATCTGGAAGCTGCTAAAAATATGGGAATAAGGACTTTGGAACATTGGTTCTTTGAATATCTGCGAGAAAACGAAGAGGTTCTCAATCTTTCAAGCTTCAAGAAACTCTTCCGCTCCTCCATCCTTCTTTTGAAACCGACTCCAAAGCAGACAAAGCAGTTACGTTCACTCAACATCACCCATATTACAGACTTGCTCCTAAACGGATACGAAAACATTGCAAAACGTGTCAGGCTGAAAAATGGGCAAATCTCAACCCTTCCATCTTTTGATGAGTTCAAATCCCAACTCTATCCAATTGGGTATTTCTCCAAGACACTTATTGAGCCTTTGCAATCCTCAGATTTCGTTGATTGGCTACAACTTCTTGGAAATCTTGTTTCCGCTGATTTATACGGAAAAACAGGTTTAACCAGAAATTCTTTCTCTGCTGGATCGGAATTGTTCGAAATCGGCATCTGGGAGACAACTGTCATATTGGATCTTGGGCTTGATGTTGCAAGAAAATTGGTTTCAAAGGGAATTTTCACAATAGGAGATCTTCTTCTGACCGAAAGAAGTTTAATTTCTGAGTGCAGTGGCATTGAAGAATCCAAAATCAATGACTTCTTTGTCCAGATCAAAAAATCCACCATCAACAAAGCAAGAAAAGAAGATGTTTCTCGTCTTTCAGTCTCAAGGAAAATTAAAGTTTCTGAAATTCCTGACTATGAAAAACTTGGAATCACATCTGTCCTTCAAATCGCAATTGGTGCCTACAAACCACCAAGATCTGAAAATCAGAAAAAAGCCTTGGAAGATGTAAAACGTATTCTGAATATCCCCATTGAAGCTGCTCAACTTCCTCCTAAAGTGAAAAAGAAGGCAGTTGAAGCAGGTCTTTCCACAATAGGAAAGTTCCTCTTCAATTCGGATGCAAAATTGAAAGCCCTTACAAAGATTACCCCTAAACAGATTGCTGAATTCAGAAAAAACTTGCCTTATGACGCAAAGGTGGTATCCAATCTTTCAAAAACTTCCCAAAAGGCAACTAAAAGCAAATCCCCTGCCAAAAAAACCGCTAACAAAAAGTCAGCCTCCTCAAAGAAAAAGAAAGGGGGAACGAAGAAGAAAAAATGAGGTGAACAAAAATGGCAAAAATTGAACTCCCCGTAAGAAATTCAACGATCCTTCCTCCTGAAAAAGGATCCTTGGAAATAGATCTTGATTGGTCAGTTAAAGACTTGAAACGAGAATTAAGAGTGGAATTTGGACTTCCAAATCTCCGTTTCGTTCCATTTCTAAGATCCAATAAAAAGTGGTTTAAACTTGAAGACGACAAAAATCTCTCTGATTATCCATTTGATGGTAAAAGACTGGAAATCGATTTGAAACGGCAAATTGACCTCTCAAAATTCCAGGAATATTTTGAAAGGGTTGTTAACAGGTATGACAAAGATAAGACCTTGCCCTATGGAATTCTTTCTGTGGACAATGTCAGTGCAGAGGAAGCAAGAAGACGATTGGTCAACATAGTTGAGAAATTTGTCATTGATGCTTTAAATAACCCTACAGAAGCCAAACTGTATATCCCCTCTAGAAGCGGAGATAACATCGGCTTTGATGAAGATTCCGAGTATGTCCTTCTAGGTCGCCAAAAAATCGAAAGAGCCTTCAGAAACCTCTCCTCTGTCAAATCATTTACACAACTTACCCAATTAATGCTCATCATTGAAGAAATCCTCTCAAGAAACATCCACAACACAAAAAGGGATATTTTTTACAACGATGTCAACACATTTGAGACTCAAAGCACATCTGACAATCTTATTGAGGATCTCAGTGCTTTGCTCCAAGTAACTCGCCCTTCATTAAACGTTACTGCAACATCGAAAGGGATTGTTATCGGAAGGATTCAATTCGAAGAGAAAGGAGATTTCATTGATTGCACCAAAATAGGTACTGGTAAATCAATAGCGCCTGCTATAGATGACATAGAAAACCTTGAAAGTGACGCAGAATTTGCTTTGGTTATTGAGAAAGATGCCGTATTCAATCGATTGGCAGAGGATCAGTTTTACGATTATGTTCCTTCAATCATCATTACTGCAAAAGGACAGCCAGATATGGCTACAAGGATGTTCCTGAAGAAAATCGATGAGGAACTGCAAATCCCCATCCTTGCAATTATGGATGCAGATGTCTATGGAATTGAAATTATGAGGGTTTATACTGTCGGATCCAAGTCTCTTAGTTTCGAAGCTGCAAACCTTGCTGTTCCTAACATGAAATGGTTGGGACTTCTTCCCAGTGACCTCACCGAAGAATCAGGATTCCATATTCCCTCTTCAACCCACATCAAATTAACCAAGAATGATGAAAATAAGATCAAAATCATGCTAGAAGAGGAATTTGTCAAACGAAAGCCTGAATGGAGAAAAGAATTGGAAACCTTGCAACGTTTGGGCGTAAAGGCAGAAATCCAGGCTTTGAACGCCAAAGATCCTCAGTTCATTACAAACCACTACTTGCCGGATAAACTAGAAAGCGCCAGTTTTATTTAGCTGGATTCCAACCTTTGTGACCACAATAATGACAGGTATACAACATTCGTTCATTTCTCATTATTATTTGATCCTTCTTGCTCAGGATTGTTCCACAGTTTTTACAGAGATCCACCCTTCTCTGTCCGACTTTTCTGAGAACAAGATCCCAAGGTTTGAATGCACCTAACCTGTTTTGGATGCAACTTTCACAGGTGATATCTTTACATTCATCGAAAAATTCCTTGAGGGGAGTTCGTGCACAGGTTATTGTCAATTCAAATTTCGTTGGTTTCCAATCCCCTCTAACTTGAAGAATTTGGGCATCTTGATCTGCACTTGACAGAGACCTAAAAATTTCCATATCCACTGGCTCGATTTCAACAAGGTTCATGAATTCCGAAAGGCGGTTATCTCTTTTTTCTGCCAGATCCTCCGCTGTTGAACGTAGCCGCATGGCTTTTGCCTCAGGGAAAAGTTTAGACAAAACATAGAAGATTTC
>CAZYCQ010000111.1:0-5780 GCA_964645535.1 uncultured archaeon
GAGAGCTGGACGGTCTTGCCGTATGCGGCCATGCTCAGGCTGTTTGCAGTCAGGGTGAAGTCAGGATAGAGTTTCAGGAGTCCTGAAAGCATGTTGAACAGCATGGAGATGAACTGGTCGGGGATGACGCCGATTGCCGCACCATTTCATGCAAATAAAGTGGAAAAACCGGAACCCTTGTTTTTCACCCCACTATTCCTGAAGAAGTGTACCTAATTGGAACGTTTCCTCCAATAATCAACAATGTTGAAGGGTAGAGAAATAAGTATATGAGACAGTAGCCACTCATTCCTTGAAAAGATCTCCAGGTTCCAGTCTTCATATGTCACTTCCACCAATAAGGCAACAATGCCCAAATAAAAATACAAATTGACTGGCATGTAAACCTCCTCCCCGTTGTCAAATAATGGTCTGGCTGCACCCAAAACAATGAACACAGAGATTATCCCTGCAATTATGGTTAGAGGGAACCGGATCGGAAAAGGAAGTACATGAAAAATCCAAATGAAGGAATCAGTAACAACAACCAGAAAACCCAAGACAACAGTAGCCTTTTCGAAGTAGGATGCCTGCAATTCATGCAACCTTTTTCGGAACAGCCAACCTGGGATCGCCGAAGTTAACAATGCTCCTGAATTGATGAACAAAAAATCCCTCAAGCCATCTAATGGCGGGTTTGGATAGGAATAGAAGAGCCCAACCAACACCAAGGTTTGAGCCACAAAAACTGCACTAAAAACAGTCATCACATTTCTCATCAACATTTCAGGATTGAACACATACAGGATTATGGAGACGACAAGTCCAAAAGAGAAAATCAAGGCAACAATCCCAATTAGCTGTGGGGGCAGACCAAATCGAGCAAACAAGACGCAGATTGTGGCAAAGGTGACTACAGGAAACAGAACACCCAACACAATGGATGCTCCTCGTCCAGACGAGCCATTCGTTCAATCATCTAAATCGCCCGTAATCATCTAGCAATAAAAAGATGAACCAGCCCCAACAGCAAAGTGTATGCTCCAAGAACGGTTACTTACCTCATAGGAGAAATCGAACGCAATCTCGGTTCATTGAAACCAATTGTATTCATGATGGTTCAACTCAGAATAGGATACATAGATTTTGCAATTATCGCAAGAAAATATTGATTGCATGAACCGATGGAGGTCATGGCGGCGGCTCCATGATAAATTCATCCCAATGATGGTGGAAATCGCTGAAGGAACAATTGGAGAAGCAATGGCAAATGGAAGGCCACCCAATCGCGGTTGCTATCAAAACAATATCGGATGTAAACACGATCCGTGGGGATTGACTGAAAAAGTTCAGTTCCTGTCACAAGCAAACCAGACAAACCCAAATGACCAATATGGTAAACAGAAAGAAGGTAAACATGGAAATCAAATCAGAGGATTTTTGTTCGATCTTTTTCCATGCCACGGCTATCAAAATCAACAGGAGCAGGTATAATGCCATTGATAAGACAAAGAAGACCAGCAGTATCCCCTTTTCATCAAAAAACAATACCAGGTAAAAAAGAATGCCATTCACCTGGTTTTGATTTCCTAACTCTTTTCGGATCCTGTTCATTTTCCAGCCTTTGAAAAGCCAATACAACAAAGCCAACTGCATTGTAATTTGGAAAACATAGAGAGGAATGGCAAATTTCAAAAGAATCTCATCGACACCGTCCCACATCCCCAAGTACGTCTTGAAGAAAAACATGGTGATTACCTTTAACATGGCAACTAGGGCGAGAGGTAATTCAATCAAATCATCGAGACGAGTCAGGTAACTATTTTCTCGAACCATCATCTTCACTCCAGATAAGAAAAAAGGACGATCTGCCCTCCATGGAGCAGGTACAGAAGGCCGAAGACCATTGACATCATCACAAACAAGATTTCAAGTGTTTCTAGGTCATCTGTCGTAAATGCTCCTAAAGCAGCGGTCAGGTGCATTCCCGCCAGAAGAAGAAACCACGCGAAAAGCGTTTGAGAAACTTTGGGGGCAGCAAATAGGCCGGTGAAAATCCCTCCAAATAGCATTTTGACCATAAATTTCGCCTTGTCCTTTATATTCCCATCGGGATCTTTAATTTGTTTAACTATTTCGGTCATCAAATCAATGCGTAAACTTCAGGTTTGCCCCATTGCTACATCAAATGTGATGTACTTACGATGGTAAAATATGGCAAAAACTATTCCTGCCAGAACAAACTGAAAGAGAAGATCAATTTCATAGTCAACTTCATCAATGATCTCTTTGAAAAACAAGTATAGGGAAAGATTGATTATCGGGACAAAAAATGAACCAAGAAAACCATGATTGTAATCAAATATCTGGTTAATGCCTTTGGAGATTAATACTATCCAGAAGAGAGAGATAACAGTCCCGACAAACCAATTGACGGGGAAGATAAGGTGGACAACAAGCGGAAAGACGGTAAAGTATGAAACAAACAAGGAAAAGGTACCCAATAGGGCACCATCCAGTAAATATTCCAACCTTGATGGCTGAATTTCTTCTGCATATGTAAATAAAATTGCTTGGTGCACTATCAGAAGTAAGGTAGCAAACATGGAAACTATTCCCGTCTGTTTTAAAGCCAGAGGCTCCGAGCCAAAGATCAGAAGCACGGTTCCACCCAAGCTCTCGAAAACTATTACAAAGGCAGTTAAGTTGAGGTTGAAGGTTGAAACCGACTGAAGCCTTTCCCGGGCAAGAAATAACGAGAACAGGAAATAAAGACCAAAGATAATTCTGTACCAAATCTGAATGGGGGAAACAACTATCGATAGAAGATAAATCAGGATAAGTAAATATCGTAAGTGCATGAAAACCTACTCCAAGATGACAAGGAAACCCAAAAATAAATGGAATAAGGCCAGGAGAATGAGTACTCCTAGAGATGTCGGAATGGAAATGGGATTCATCGACTTGAAAAGCGTCCAGAAAAGCGAAAGACCAACAAGCACTCCCGACATTATAAACACCATCTCTTGGGCTTCTGAGTTGAAATCAATTGCTAGATCATTCGAAATACCGACGATCAAGCCAATTCCATATAAAACGAACCAAGGCAATTCTGCAAGAACAAGATGAGTAATCATTTTCCTAATAGAAAGTGTTCCAATGAATTCCATAATTGAAACTCCCTCAGGTATCTGCAAAAGTATTTCACTGAGTAATCCAACAAAGACTCCAAAATGGAACCATCCTATCAGTGGCTTGGAACCTGTAATCGAACCTGCAATTTCTGTATTTCCCAAATATAGGAGATATCCAATTCCAATTACCATAGGTAGAATTACAGGGAGCATCTTTGGGTCGTTTGCCAACATGGACACCGCGATTACTGTAACGATTTCATTCAATGAAAATCCATACATTGCACTTAGCAAGAGGCCAAATGTCAAATCATCAACCGACAGTGTTTCCTGACCTAAAAAAAATAACGTGGAAAGAACTGGACCAAACTCGAAAAGTGTATTGGAAAGTTGAAGCTTCAAATCGCTGTCTGAGACTGCAACAAAAAAATCGATGACTGCGGTGCCAACCGAGATCTGCAACGGGTTGGTCGAGATTACATCAATGGAGGGGAAGAGCTGTTCCAGCATCAGCGCAATGCCCGTGAAGGCAGTGGTTACAAAGGTTTTGATTCCCTCAAGGACAAGGGTAATGATTGAATCAGCAATGAACTGCCCCGCCGCCTTGATGCCGTTCATGGGAACCTAATTTGGAAGGAATGGTTCATGATGTGCTTCAAAAGAAGGTCATCTGGTAACTTTAACTTGAATACCATGATTTCATCTTCGAAGAATTGAAAACTCCTTGGTCTAACCCTAAACTTCTTTCTAAATCTTCACACCCAAAGGATGATGACAATTGGAAATTGTAAAGGTCAGATCTGAAACTGATAACAGAAATTGCAAAAAGGAAGAGTGTTTCAAAAAACAATATCACTTTTAGTTCCGAAATTTCAAAACCTTGCTTGATGAACAACAAAATTTGGAGACAAATCTCACTTAGGTAAACGACAGGGATGGCAGAAAAGTTAATTTCAAAATTCTTCCATCTTGCCAAAACGGGAAAAAATAGTGTAATTAGATTTAAGATTGTTAGATTGATCAAACTCCCAACATCGGCCACCTCAATCCAAACTAAACTAAAAATTAAGATTATTCCACAAAAGTAAATGTTCGCAACCAAATTCCGATCTCGCCGCATTCGTGCAATTAAAGTTTTGGCAGTCTCCTGCAAGGCTTCATCGGAACATCTCTCTAAAGATTGATTGACCCTTTTGTTGACAATTTCCATGGTTGCAATTTTTTCTTTGAAAAATTCTTGGAGGTCAGAGGTTCTCGAAGAAGTTTTACTTGTGTTTAAAACATAAGTTGAAATTAAAAGGTACAGTGAAACAGCTATTCCGGCTGTAATTATAATAACCAAGGGTTCACGACTAGCAGCCAATCCACCAAAAACGATTCCCGTCAAACCCAACAACCGGTAGAAATTAAACTTGACAATTCCTATTCCCAACACTGTTTCTCGTCGATGCTTGGGAAAGAGTACTCCAATAAAACATGCCATTGATGACAAAAGTAATGCGGTTCCAAAGTCAATCGGATAATAAATCACTCCCAAATTGAATATGAGGAAAACAAGAAGAAAATCCAATACAACCTCCTCCTTTGCATGTTTCCAATAATATATGCACAATCCTACCAGAACTGACCGATCGATGGGAGATTCACCCGAAACTCCCTTTGAAATTGATCCCTCTATATCTTGGACAAATGACATTTTCACCATTTTTAAAACCTCACTTTTGAAGCAAAAAAAGCAGCTAAAATCAAATGAACGAATGCCTTCACAAGGACTAGCAGAATAAAAATGACAGCTGAAGAAGGAGTCAGAACCAATGGAATATCCATTAATAGAGTTGCAATAATAAGCGATACTCCCTTTCCTAATGAGATCGGATCAAAAAACCAGTTCCCTAATCGAAAAGATGGTTCCTTTCCTGAGATTTGTGAAAATAAAACAGACCATAAGTTAGTCGCAAATGAATCCCCAAAAATTTCAAGGATGAGATCAATAAACGCCAAACTGGAAATTATTGAAATTTCAGAGAGCATCGCTTTTGAAGCCATAACCTTATCTGGGTAAAATGTAAGAAAATGTGAACCAAAATAATTTCCTGAAATCAGAACGATTAAATTAGCAATTACCTTCATGAGTAGAAAAAATCCTGTGATGAAATGATACAAAGATAAAAATTCGAGAAGACTATTTCTCATTTGGGAATCAACACCCATTGTTGCCACTTCGGTATCCGAAAGAAGTACCCTTGTAAGAATTAAACCAATCTGTAAACCAAGAAAAATTTCCAATTTAAACAAACTCCAGGTTTCTGGGATCAATACAAGCAAATCAGCAAAAATATGATTTAGGATTGTAATACCAATATTTGCATCAACACCCAAAGTCTCGAATGTTGGATTACCAAAAATATCGATTAATGAGATAGTTCTCCCTAGGAAGAAGGTCAGGACATCATTGGAAAACTCAACTCCCAGCTGCAATCCGTTAATCCTGACAGTAGATCCCGAAAGGTCTACAGCCATCGAAGGATCCAAAGCAGTGATAAGGGACGCAAATCCCTTCATGGCACTGTTCACGGCAAAAGCAATGGTGCTCAACATGGTTCTGAACATTTCTCTCAAGATAAAGCTTGCGCCCGCCTTGATTCCGTCCCAAGCGGCACTGACGCC
>CAZYCQ010000112.1:0-5404 GCA_964645535.1 uncultured archaeon
GTGTTGAGATGTGTTGAAAAGGGAGTTTCCTATGTAATGAAGGGTGAAAACCTAGAAACAGATCTTCTGAAAATGCTGAACAATGCGACTCAGTATGTTAGATTGATCAATTCCTATCAAAAATCAGTAGATATAGCATTCAATCCATCAAAAATTCCATTTGTAGTCTTTGGAATGTCCACAATCGGACCAGAAATCCTTTTCATAGATCGAGAGAGTTTCTCAGGATATTCTGGAGAGTCATTTATAGATAAAATAAAAGAAATGGGAATGTATACCTTATTTGCGTCAGGTCAGGGAGAAAATTACAATGAAGGGTTATCAATTTATCAATCAGGCACATTTCCGCATTATGCACTTTATGTCCATAGTTTCAGAAAAATGGATCCAAATGCCGAAGATGAACGTTTGAAAGTGGGATACTTCCAAGTGATTCTTTTCATTCCAAAGGAAAACCTTTACCTCATTCCACCATATGAAACAACGCAAGAGATCATTGCTAAGATTATCGCCATCTATCCTCAGAAGGTGAATGAAATCAATTGGAAAAACCTTAAGATTGAGATTTTGGAGAATCTGAAAAAGGTTGCGATGGAAGGGGCTACAAAGGGGATCAGTATATGGAGAACAAAGGTTGTTTAAACACCTCTATTGAATTTGCCCTTATTACAGAAAATTTCAGAAATCTTTTCAACTAAGAAGTTGCAAAGGAAATTGAATGAGCAAAAAACAGAAAGCAGAAAAAAAACCAAAGGTAAAACCTGTCAAATGTAAAAAATGTGGCTATACGTTCATGCCAGCCGATGTTCCAACAAAAAAACAGTGGACATTGGTCTCTCCTATGCCGGATAAGGATGGAAATGTCACAATTACAATAATGGCGACATGGGATTGTCCCAAATGTGGAAAAAACATTACCGGCTCTATGGGAAAAACAAAAGGAGATTTTCAAGGCAAATCAAAAAAAGAGCAAGTTGAAGAGCTTATCAATGCAAAGAACAATTTCATTATCTCAGAAGCGGCAGAAGCAATTGGAGTTGCTGAACAAAACCTCACCAAAATCCTGCAAAAATACATTAAGGATGGGAAGGTTAACGCAAAGGTTGACCATGGTGAGTTCATATTTTTGTAGGGTAGACTATGTTGCAAGAGGAGCAGATCATTCAAGATATGTGGAATAAACTCCCCGTAGGAATCAGGGATTGGTTCCAAAAAACCTATGACATATCGAATCCATTGGAATTGAATGGAAGAAAAAAAGGAAAAGCTTTTTGGAACATAACTCTCTATACCCGCCTTTTCACAGAGAAATTATGGGCTTTTAAGGGAGAGCTTCCTGCGAAAATCACATCTCTACGAAAGATGATACAAGAAATTGACTCAAAAATAACAGTGGAAAAGATTGATGGTCCAATTCCCTTGATGGTGGCAACTGATTTTAGCTCACCCAAACCTGCCCTTTCCCGAAGACACATGATGCGATTTGAAAGTTGGGATGTCTTCTTTTTTCTTCCATCCCATGGATTAAGCCTTGCATCAACAACAGGAGAAACAACTTTTACACAAGAGATTGTAGATTGTTTAAGGTTGGAGTCAATAAGAATTAGAGCTTTGGAAAACACCAAGCTTTATAATTTACATCATAAGATTGTTGGTCTTCGGATAGCAACCATCCAAGAAATCGCGGGATTTGTAGGACTGGACTTCATTGAATTTCATGGAGACAATGTAAAAGAAGGGCTGAAGGGGCTTCAAATCCGACAAGAAATCCGGGTTAACCTAGAGAACATGGGACCAAAACTTAAGGTAGAAACAGACAATTTAGAATTGGAGGTTGCTAAGGGAATTAGATTGAAATCATTGCAAGGAATTGATGAATTGTCATCAATATTGTAGTTTTCAGAGCAATTTTGTCCTGATTCCTTCGCGGACAAATTCAATTATATCCTTCAGCATTTTTGAACTTCCGTCCCAGCTATCGATAACTTCTGCATAGTCAAGTTGGATGATATTTGCAATCCAATTGGTAAATTCCTTAAGTTCTTGTGTCATGGTTACTGCTGAGACTACAACAACTACAGATTCCCTAGCTTCGATGTATAGGGTAGAATCACCTGCGTCGATCTCCTTAACATTTCCTGAACCAGAAATGGATGCTTCCATAAAAATTGTACGAATTGCAGTTAAAACACCGGCAAGCAGATGGGAATCTGAAGTAGATTCAGATTCCGTCAGCTCATAATCAGCAGAAACTGCATACAATAATCGCCCATCAGGGGTCAGCAACAAGAATCTTGGAGGGGTTTGCGGCATCAAGTACTTGAATGATTCCTGATGCACTTCCAATTTATGGAGTATTTGAACAGTTTCACCTTCATTTAAGGCATGCGTCAAATCATCCATGAGTTCATCGATTTTTAATTCAATTACAGGAGTCATTTCATTTTCATTGCTAAGAAGGCTTTGTTTGATTTGAGGAAGATACTTAATTATGATTTGAACATCTTGTTTCATGGCAACATTTGACTTCAGACCAATTTGAAGAAGAGTTAATGCCAATCTTATTGCAGCCCATCCAAATTCAATAGCCTTTTCGAATTGATGGAGGTCGAGATGAAGGATTGAAGTCGTTGCATATTGGTTGAAACGAGCAATTTTTGCATTTAAGAGCTTTCGGCTCAAATGAACGAAATGAAAATTTGTAGGGGTTGGACACACAAGGGTTTCTATTGCACTGGAGTAGAGACTCTCTGCCATGGCAAGCCGATTGTTTTCCATAGAAAAGTCACCAAAATATTCCATCATGTCAGAAAAGCCTCGATGAGTCGTTTCAATCGACCCTTTGCTTTGCCAATTCTCGATTGCTTTTTCTAGAGGAATCTGTCCACGAATTATTTTGATAATGTATGGGATTGATGTATAGACAGAAGGAATACTAGGATGGGTAATGGAATCTGAAGGGATGGGGGATTTTATAAAATAAGCATGTTGAAGCAGAAGTACTTTATGGATTGAGGGAAATTGAGCGATCTTTGGCTCATGAATCAATTTTTCAAGAAAGTTAGCGACCAATGGCACACCAAAAGGAGTTAAAGGAAGTTGGATTAACGCATCAATTGCATTCAGAACTACCAAAATATTTTCTGGAAAGACATCATCAAAATCTAGGATCTTATTCAGATGTGTTATGAGTTGTGGAAGCCAACTTGTGGAAAAATTTTTGGCATATCCTTGCGAGAAGAAGAATTCAATGATATCTAATTCATCCTCTAGTGAGAGCGAATCTGACAAGCCTTCAAAATTTAGGGTACCTCTACTGGAAGGATCAACTGCGTTTTTAAGGAAATGAGTCTGTGGAAAGGTGTAAAATAAGTCAAAATGCCAACCATAAGTCTCATCAACTATTGGTGCGGTTGCATATTCAAGAAGTAAGTACCGTTTTTGGGAGAGTTCATCAAAGTTTATAGGCGACCCTTCTTTTAAATTGTGAGTGATGATATCGACCAGCCATTCCACATTTTCATTATATGATTGTTCAATCGCCAAAATGACAATTCTGTCATAATTTAACCAAAAAATAAAGAAAAATGGGGATTCATAAATAGGACCCAAATAATCTTCGGTAGTTTCAAATCCAAAACGATCAAGCAACTCTTTTGAAATTCTTGAATCTCCGAAATTGGAAATAAGGGTATTCCTTACATTTTCAAAAATTTCAGAGGATTTTGTTTCTATTTTGAATGTTGCAGGGACATTGAGGTCTAGTCCAGCAGAATCAGATTCAATGATTGCAAGCTTATCAAAATTCACATCAGCCTTAAGGTGTTATCTAAATGAATGTTTCCTCTTTTGAGAGGGAAATTCAAACAAGAATTTCAAGCTTCGAAAGATTTCACTCTAGGATCATTTAACACTTCTTGGAGCAATCCTGCAAAGGCTGCGGCAATCTGGTTTGGGGTTCCTCTTGGAGGGTAGCCAAGTTTTCTCATTTTGAACCAAAATTGATTCATAATATAATTCTGATTTTTTTCGAAATGGGCAATTGGATCGTTGGTAAAGTCCTGATAGAGCCTGACATCTATGAAAGGAAGAAGGAATTGAGGATATTCTTTCATTATTGGCTCGAAAAATTCTTTCATGAAATATTCCTTGTATTTTTCCATATGTGGAATATCCTGCTTACCGAACTCTTCTAGAGCCATCCGTTTCAGGACAGTTTCAATTAATCTTTGAGCCTTGATGCGTTGTTCACCTTCAAAAGGTCTTCCAAACCGGACTGATTCAAAAATCAAGCTGTCTACTTGGGATCTGATGGATTCAGTACTTCCTTGTCTTGGTTTGGGAGCTTCAAGAATATTTTTGATTGCCTTGGCCGATTCTTCCCTTTCTCTCTTTTGCTCTTCAATAATTGGGCTCACTAATTCTTTTAGCTTAAGATAATATCTGTCGTATATTAATAATTTGGAGATGTCCCAATAAAGGTCGTCACCTTCTCCCAAAGGGTATTCATTTTGAAGATCAAGGAACCGTCGATAGAAATTTTTGAAGGGGATATTATGATCAATGTATGTTTCGATACCGTATTGAATTTGAGCAACGAGGAATCGTAAGTCAATTTTTATTCCTGAATTGAGGTAGACAGAATAAAGTCTATCTAACAGAGGGATTACGTGTTCTCTTATCAAGATGGAGGAAATTGCCAATTCTATTCGTTCATTGACATTATGAAGAACAATGTCATTGGTTATTGCAGTTAAAAAGTTAAAGATGTCAATATTGGATTGGTAATAAGCGGTTAAACCCCTTATAAGATGGGTTTGTTCCCTAGTGGCTTTTTCAAGCCTTTGACTCCAATCTTGTGATTTGTCAGCGTTATCCATTGATGGAACGGGAGAAAGATCCTCCTTACTTCTTATTTCATTTCCTTCATCAGACTCTTCTTCTTCTTCTTCCTGTTCCACTTCTTCCGGGGTTTCAAATTTTATTAACGATCTGAGATAGGCAACATCTTCTGCAAATCCTTCAGGAGTATAGTTACGGAGAGATTCATCAGTTAAGCAGATTCCATAAAGTGCTGCAAGGTCTCTCAGATCTTTATCCGTAAAACCTTCCAAGAATGGTTGAATCTGAGGGATAAGGCTTTCAACAAAGGAATCTTGGGTGATTTGAAATACATCAATCTTTGCCGCCAATGAACTGAAAGCCCTAGAAATTTCATTTGCCACTGCTTGTTGAGTTGCTCTATCCATTATTTTTGACCTCCATTCAAAGGAATATCAGTAACCTTGAAGAAATTGCCAATGTCATCAAGAGGAATCTTTTCTGTAAGAGTCCAATCATTGATTACGCTTCCACGGATTATTTTCTTGAGACTGGATCCTTTTTTGAAACCTTCGACAATATC
>CAZYCQ010000113.1:0-5329 GCA_964645535.1 uncultured archaeon
CAAATTATGTATGACATCATACAAATATCCAAAAGCTTAAATATTTTTATCCATAATAATAATTTGTCTGCTAAAATATATTTGTAAGACATCTAACACAAATGAGGCAGACAATAAAGTAAGAAATAATACAGAGGTGAAATCATGACACAAAATTTCGATGATGAAATAGACATTGATGAAGAAGTCATTATTGACGAACACGAAGACTTCCCCAAGAAAAAAGTCTTCAGATTCAAGAAAGGCCATGGAAGATCAGAACCGCACGTCTTCGCATTTAAGATGGGACAAGACTGCTGCGGAGGTCCAAGAGGCAGAAGACACATGATGAGGAAAATGATGAGAGGGTTCGAACATGGACCACATCAAGCCCATCATAGCGTTTTTCAAGAGGTAGTGGGCGATACACTCAAAATAGCGGCACTCATACCGGGTATTGCCAAAGAAAGCCTGAAAGTAAGGGCAAAGTCGGATTCGCTCATTCTTGACGCAAAGGGAGCTGAAAAATACAAGGATGTCCTTGGAGAACGAGAGATCTCCCTCAAGGTCAATCTGATCGAGAAGATTGATCCAGCCAAAGTGAGAGCAAGCTATGAAGATGGGATCCTACTCCTTGAAGCACCAGTGGAAGGTGTAGAGGAAATAAGGATCGAATGATCGCAAAATCGCCCTCATAATGGAACCTTTTTCAGAGCTAACTGGAGATAACGTTTGGAGCATATCACATGTGGATTGGATTACTGAAAATCAATGACAAACCCATATCTTCAGTGGAACTTATTGTCCTAGTTACATTGTCAGATACCGAATTTACCCCCATATCCACCTTGATGGAACAACTCAAGGAATCAACCTCCCATTGGGTTCCTGAAAGAGGGACGATCTACCCTGTGCTCCATCGCCTTGAGAAAACAGGCCTGATTGAGAAAAGCAAGATCAAAGGCAAAATGGCGGTGAGAAGGACAACCAAGGGTACATCATTTCTCCGCGCCCGTTTTCCCGAAATAGGTCTTCAGCTGGAAGCAGTGACCAAGTATTTTGAGACAATCGCCGAAAGTTCACTTGAAATAGACCCCATCAAGGCAAAGGATCTTTTGGAAATCGCAGAGAAGGCTGCGGAAAAGCTTACCCTAAGATTGAGAAAACTCAAGGAAGATGCGGACAGACTGATAGAGGAAGAGGGATGGAGAGAAATCAAGGTTGAATAAGCTCTTTGACAAGATTCTGCTCAAGCCATTCCTTTATCAAATCTCGTGTTCTTCGGAACGCGGCAAGCTTTTCATCTTCATTACCCTCAACGGAAGAGGGATCCTCAAATCCTGCATGAACCCGTTTTTTGGCATATGGGAAATAGGGGCATGCCTCTTTTGCACTATCGCAAACAGTGACTACCAGATCAATTTCCTTATCAATGAACCGTTCGAAGGTTTTGGATTCATGGGTTGAAATATCGATACCCAACTCCTTCATTGCACGGATTGCAAAAGGATTGACTTGTGTCGCCTCAGTTCCAGCGCTATAGATCTCATATTCGGGGAACATGTTCCGTGCCAAGCCCTCAGCTATTTGGCTACGAGCAGAATTATGGGTGCAGATGAACAACACCTTTTTTCGAGAAACCATTATTCGATGTCCCATTCATATCCCATAAAAAACTATTAAACCGTCAAATGAATTTTGGGTTATTAAAAACGAAAAAATTACCATTTCAAAAGCTCTCGATTATGTTTTTCTCAATTTGTAAATTTTACACCCAAGATTTTCCCATTTGCAGTATTTTGAGTTCATATTTATTTCACTTGGATAAAAAATGATACGGGCATCAGCCCAAAAAACCTATTGAGGTCGTATTATGCAAAAACAACAAAAACGTTTCATTTTAGCGTTGCTTGTTATTGGCATTATGGTCCCCACCATTGTCCATCAACAAGCCCCCTATTTACCAATCGTGAGTATGGACACATTAGAACCGCTTTTTCTGAATTCCAAGAATTTCGCGATCCTTTTGGGAGAGGAGAATTTGGAAGTTTCAATCGCGTTTCGAACCTTTTTAGAAAATGCAGGAGAATCGGTTTCAATAATCTCAACAGTTGAAGAAGCAAAAACCAAATCATATGTCGCCATTATAGCCCATGGGAATAATGAAGGTTTACAATTAAAGTCAGGATTCGTATCTTGGACAGATATAGCTGATGATTTGAGGGGATCTGCAATTCAAACAATTCTGTTGGCCGTCTGTGATGGAGCCGTCCTTTCATCCCTCCTTCCCAACAAAAGCGTAGTTGGCTTTAATGGGAAAGTTGATGCAATTGTTGCTGGATTGTGGCTTAGCAGTGTTTTTCTGTCCGGCCAGGGCGAGAGTGATGTAAACATTAAACAAAGGATACTGGAAAGATTGACGGACATTGAAAATGGAGCCATTCCCCATTTCCTTGCATTTGCAACATATTCGTCACGATATTGGGATAATGGGTTCTGTGGCATCCCCGGATTGTTTGGAGGTTGCAGTTTTTGGGTAATTACAGATCGTCATGCGGATATTGTACTCTATGGAACTATAACTTCTGCGAGCTTCACGTTAATCAATTCTCTGCTCATTGCCGCAAGTCTTCAACTTGGATCCGCGACATCCCATCAATTCTTGGCAGCATTGCTGACAGCCGTTCGAATTGATCTTCTTTTAGTTCTTGCCCAGATTACATTAGGCTATATCCTTCGAAGTGATCATAGGGTTGTCATAGGAATTGAAGGGGGAGTTATTGGAATTGTTCCCTATTTCTTCCCATTTGTCGATTACGGATTTTCCAGAGCACCAATGGTTTTACCTAAGCTCTATAGTGCGATCGCAAGCCTTGGAATTGCTGGACTAATCGGAGTCGCAATTACGGAGGTTGTAGTGGGAGCTGTTTTTACAGCGGCTATCCAAGCCCAAAATACTAACGGAAGAGAAATAGTATTAATCAATTGAAATAACATTGTTACTGAGGATTGACAGTGAATTCAGGAGAATACCAAAAATCAAAATTCCTGAAGATGATCCCAATCTATGTTGTCCTGTTTGCTGCATTTTTTCATCCATATCTCCTCATAGTGCTATATGGGATTGTGATCCTATTTTTCATCTTTCGATTTGAAAAGGTGAAAGCATCATTCCAAAATGCAGATCGAAAAAAGGTCATCCTCATATTTGCGGAAATTGGGATTCTTATAGTTATTTTTGCCGTCATAGCCTCACAATCAGACATTATCATCTCATCATGAAAGAAATTTATCAGTATCAGAATATTCGATCATATAGCTCATCCAAATTCATAAGTGATGGTGAACGGGATCCCTCCTCAATTTCTCGCACCATTTCATAGACAGCCCGATTGGCAGGAACCTGCATTTGCAATTCTTGAGCTTTTCTTACAACATATCCGTTGAGATACTCATTTTCGGTAGGTCGTCCCCTTTCCAGACTTTGGAGGCTACTTGATTTGACATTTCCGTACCTCCGCCCGACGAACCAGACCAGGCGATCCTTGATGAACCTCTTTACTTTACCTGCATCTGGCGGAACGTAAAAAAGAAGGGGATCGGCCACTATCCTTTCAGGAACAATGTTTTGGGCACGAGCCAGCTCGACAACCTCCGAATAAATTTTAAGAAAGATTTGACGTGCCTTTCGATCGCCCAGTGTTCGTTTTAAGACCTCTCCAGTAATCACCCCCACAGAATTGATTGAAGAGTTAATTGCCAGCTTTGACCACTTAACACCCTTAATGTTTGTCGTCACTCGAGTTTCAGAATTAAGCTCCAGAATCTCTTTCAAATTCTTGACACGTTCAGAGATGGTGCCATCAAGCTCCCCAATAATGTTGACTCCACGGGAAGTTCTTCGATAAACACCTGGAGAAATCATTGAACCACCCCAACCAACGGTACATGGTATGATTCTATGTTCGGGAACTAGATCAAGGATCAGATCCTCAATGATCCCATTCTGGAAAGTGACAAAATAGCCAGATTCTTTCAGAAGGGGAGATGTAGAGGCAATTGCCTCGCGGACAGCATAAGCCTTCATAATCAGGAATATCGCATCATAGTTTTTGTGAACCTCTTCAGCATTGGTGTAGGCACGGGCTTTAATGTCCACAGTCTCACCATTGAACTTTTCTACATGGATTCCGGATTTGCGGATTGCCTTGGTGATATCGGGATTATCCGTCAATAGGTCGACATCCAAGCCGTTGACCAGCAAATCAGCCGCTAAAGGTCCACCGATTCCACCGACCCCTGCGATCAGAATATGCATTACTCCATTTCCTCCAGATGATGGATAACCTTCAACAGGGCATGAAGCAAACGTTCCTCGTCAGTTGAAATTATGTTATCCTTGAGTACCTCATCATAGGCCTCATTCCATATCTGTTCTCGTGCTTGCTTTAAAAAGTCCCGCTCCTCTTCGGTAATGATCCCATCCTCCCATGCCCGATCAAGTACAAGGGCATATTCAAGGAGGTTGTCTGTAATTCGATCGAGCATGTTCGCCTCTTCGTGGGTTATGATTTGATCCTCAAGTGCCGCTTCCTTCAGGATATCCCAAAGTCTCTTCAACAAGTGGAGTTCCACAACACTCGTTTTAATCTTTTCGAGACTACAATAGAGATGGTGACGAAACTTAACGAAAACGTTCATAGAGCGATTCCTCAAAATCGATATAGATGCTCCATAATTTGCAGTCTCACCCATTTGCCTCAAAAACCGTCGCTGTACTGAGAAACAAGGAAACACAACCACCCCAATTCAGGAGAGCCCTGAACCGATTAGGCAAGCTTCTCAGCTATGAGATCGCCCAAAAACTGGATCTCGTCAAAAAAGAAGTCGAAAGTCCCTTGGGTAAAGCCAATTACCATGATTTCAAGGATGAGATTTCGGTCATTGCCATTTTACGGGCGGCTCTTCCCATGGCCGAAGGAGTGATCGAGGAATTTGAGAATGCCCATATCGGGTTCTTTTCAGCTTCCCGGTCAAAGATGCTGGATGAAAAGGGAAGAGATTTCGAGATCGATATCACCTACAGCAAGCTGCCAAATCTGAACAATCATATCGCAATTATTGTAGACCCGATGCTGGCAACAGCATCCACCCTCCTGCATGTCATACAGGCAGTGAAGGAAGGAAAACCAAAGAAAGTGATCATTGCCTGTGCAATTGCTTCAGAATATGGAATCAAACGTGTCCAAGAAAATCATCCGGATGTGGAGATCTACACAGGAGCCATTGATGCGGTATTGAATGAGAAAGGATACATCGTACCCGGGTTGGGAGACGCCGGCGACAGGGC
>CAZYCQ010000114.1:0-5166 GCA_964645535.1 uncultured archaeon
CTTGTTCTCTATCAGGTTGCCAATGACGCAGATGAATTGACATGGCAGATCAATTTAGATGCACTGTTTTCTGATACAATCAATCGAACAGGCTACAACCTTCTTTCAGTTTCATTTCAGGTGTATGGATCCTCTTTACTCATTGCAGTCGGATACCGGATGGAAACTATGGATTCCGTCCATTTGATACAACTGGATGAAGATGGCTCAATAGTCAACGTTTCTTCCAGAGATTATCCGAAAGGGACGTTGCAGCAAAATAGCGGAATTTATGAGGATCAGGACAGGCTTCTTTATCTTACAGGAACCTCTGATCTCCGTCTAAGTGTACGTCCATTCATCGAAATCAATGAAGACCTATCCCTCTCGGAAGTGCGCCGGCATAATTTCTCTGACAATTGGACAAGTCCCATTGAAACAGTACTCAGCTATTTTCCGTTATCATTTGTCCAAAATTCCTCATTCTTTATCATTCCTGAAAAAGGGGCAATTTCCTATGGTGTGATAATCAACGGGACATTCGTTCAAGGTTCTTACGATCTGCGATCGAAGGGTATTTCCCTATATCCGTTTTATGCACCTCGAGAATCAAATTCAATGGTTTTGTCCAGATTTTTCAAGATTTCTGACCGATACTATTTCATACCGGTGGTGGATGCTGACACCGAATTTCCATCCATCTATAACTTTGGAAACAAGACAAGACAGTTGGTTGGCATTTTGGTGGATCTTGTCAAAAGGGATTTGGATTTTGTTGAATTGGATCTTCCAACCCATGAAAATGGTGTTGACTATTACGTTCCAATTGCTGCGTTACAGATGGGTTCAAGCATACAAATGATTTCACAAGTTTACACATATGACCCAAAGCCATTGAATGCTCCATTGGCAAAAGGAATCACTACCATCTCATTCAATTATTCTTCCATCCTTTCGGGTGACAAAACCTTGGATTTTTTGCTGACTGCCCTTCTGTCTGTGATGGGAGGCATGATTCTTTCTTTTCTAGGTTCCTTGGGTTTGAGAAAAATAAGGAAAAGATCCAAGTCAACGTATCTTTACCCTTCGCATTCTGACATGGATTAGGGTCTCAAAAACAAACTGGAATGTGAATCCCAATTCAGAAACTCAGGAATTCTACAATGCAATAAGGGTAAGTGTAAGATAATTCAGGATCATTCTTCTGATGATATTTCCCGTATCATAACTGAAGTCAATAACATTGGTATGTGAAATCGGATTTGATCCATAGGCAATTACACCTACTTTCAGGTAGACTGTGTAGGTGTACCCGCCTGCAAGTTGATTGCTGTATCCTCCGAAGACCTTCAATTCATTGTTATACGTTTCAATAGTTTTGCCTTCTCCTCCAATACCCTCTTGGTAGCTTCCGTAAAAGCCGGGAATCCATGTTTCAAAATAAAGTTTGACGAATACATCTGGATCGTCATCAAAAATGTAGCCGGAAAGCGTCCAATAGTGCTGAACCAAATAGGTGCCGGTATATTGCGGAGTGAAAGATGCTTTGATGATTGAATGTGCCTCACCATTTCTTGATCGGAACAAATCCCAAAAAGTACTTACGTAAAGATTGAATTCCATCCCGTTGTTGTCGATTCTTGTTGCACCTGAACCTGTATCGTCAGTAATTACTTTAGGGTCTGTATCGAAGACCACATCTTTCCCCCAAACCTTATAGGTCACTCCTTTCAACATGACAGTTTTTTCAGCAGAATAAAAGTAGTTGTACCAGACTCCTGAAGATTTGTATTTCACCAAAAGTCTGTATTTTGCAGTTCCTAACTTGTCCGCAAAATCAAGAAAGAAGAAAGTTCCTGAACCCTCTTTGACCATGACATCCTGATAGGGTTCTCCGTTGATGCTTCTCTGCAAGACAGACCTATGGTAATTGCTGTCTGCATCATAAATGGACCACGTAATCTGGTACTCATTCTGGTAAACCACCGAAATTGGTGTCACTGGTCCATAATAGCTTGGCTTTTTCAGAACTGTTCGGTCTATGGTGTTGGAGGTTTTACTCCGGTACCATCTCCCATCAAATAATCGTTCCATTTTTACTCTGTAACTTACGGAAGCTGGATCATATATTGTATCAACAATTTCGAAAGTTCCGGATCCGTATTTGTAGGATCCCAGAGATGTCCAACTTCCTCCATTTATCTGCCGTTGCAAAATACTTCTATAACTATTGCTTGCGTAATTCACAGACCATCTTATTGTGAAGGCCTTGTCTTCATGTAATGGATTGGGGACAACTGGATCTTTAAGTGTCACCGCTGAAACAGTGGGAATGAAATTGGTTACGAAAATAGCAATAGTAAAGAAGGCTATCAATTTGTGTTTTTTCATGAGTTTCCACCCTTGATTTCTGGGCAGGTCATTGTTTGACAGCCAAATATTAGGTATACTTAAAAAGTGCAATTGGGAAAAAATAGGGAATGCTCTAAAGCGAGACTCCTCTTCTTCGAACTCGTTCCTGTGAACTGTATCTTTCTTCAAGCCATGGGTCTCCTCGCTGATGGTAGCCACGGACTTCCCAAAATCCTCTTTCCCAGACGTCGGTAAACACCATTTTCTTGAGCCATTTTACTGATTTCCAAAGATAGAGTTGGGGGACAAGTGACCTCAGTGGTCCTCCATGATCTGGAGGTAAGGGTTTTCCATCATGTTCATAGGCAAGAAGCACGTCATTTTCGTCCAGATAGCCCCCTTTGAGAGGCAATGCCGTTGTGTAGCCACTGTATGCTTCAAATGTAACGAACTTTGCTTCGGGAAGGGGTTTGACGATGTCAACGATGGTACTGAATGCTACTCCTGCGAATTTTTGATCCAAAAGGGACCACGTGGTAACACAGTGTAAATCACTTACCTGCTCCGTTTTTGGAAGTTTCTTGAACTCTTCCCAAGTCCATGTTACAGGGTTTTCCACCAAACCTTCAACGGTGACATCCCAATCAACTCCATTGAATTTCGGTGTCGGTTCCACGGAAAGTACCGGCCATCTTTTGGCTAGTCTCTGACCTGGTGGGATCCGTTGTTTTTTCCGTAGTTCTTTTGGGGAAAGCTCTCCATAGTCTTCTATATTTGCGATTTTGACTTGCTTCTTGAACGGGTTTCTCATGCCTTTTCATTCTTTTTTGCCAATAAAAATGCTTGCTCAAGGGTAAGTTTATGCAACATAATGTTGCGGAAGGGTATTTGCAGTTGCAACTATGCGTGAAATATAGTCTCTGACCTTGATCTTTTCAAATTTTTCACTCATTCTCTGTGTCAGCAAGGTTTTTTCCATCTTCTCGATTGTTTCTTTTATCTCTTCACTTTCCCTGATCACCTTTTGCAGGTAATTCTCCAGCTTATTTCTATATGCCATTTCCTCTGCCTCTTCAAGGAGTCGAAAGGCATATTCTACATTTCCCTTGATTATCTCCAATCGAGAAAGAAGGATATAGGTATCAATTATGATTGTTGGAAGATTAAGCGTTTTTCCTGTATCTGCCAAGGATCCCAGCATATTGAGGATTTCATCGAATACCTCTTCTTCCTCTGAATTTTCATAATCGATGATGAGGATTTCAACCAAATGGATTATGGTAAGGACATGGAGATGAAACGGGAGATCTTGGTGTTGCAGTTCCCTAAGTTTTGATTCTGCTTCTGAAAGGAACTTCAATCTTCTTCTCCGCTTCAACACAAGTGCTTCGGTCAAATTGATCAATCCTTGAATGTAGGTAGAATTCTGAGGATCGGATGAAAGAATTTTCGTCGCTATGGCTGTCAATTCATCTTTGTTTTCCAGTTGCAACTGCGCAATAAACTGCCTAAACCATGATTCAACCAAAAGCAATTGGTTTCCCAATTCTTCATAAATTTTCTCTGCTTCTTTATAGTGTTCCAATGCTTTAGATGCAAATCCAAGAAGAATGTCAATTCCTCCAAGCAGAGTCAGTTTCTGAGCTTGGTGAAATGGAGACTGATAGGGGGACATGGATGTCTCTATGAGAATAGATTGGGCTTTCAGAGGTTCTCCTTTTGTCAGATAAAACTCTGCCATGGAAAGGTACAGTTTTGAACCAAGGATCTGATTGGCTTCTGCATCATTATAAAGCTCTTCATAGATTTGCTCAGCTTCAATAAATCTTCCAAGCAAGGTCAAAATGGCAACATAACTCAACCGTATCTGCAACAGAAGTTTCTTGTTTGTCGAAAGCATGTCCATTGCTTTTTCAAGATGAAGAATGGCTTTCAGATAATCTCCTTCATTTTCCGCGATCAGACCGAGAAAATGATTGATTTTCCCTTCCAAATCTTTTGAACCAATGTCTTTAATGAGATCCAAGGCCTCATGGAACACATTTTTTGAATCCTCCAATCTTCCCATATTTTGAAGGATGGTTCCTTTCAAGTAGAGTGCTTTTGCAGCTCGCAGATCATCGTGCAGGGCTTTCCTTATTTCTATTGCTTTGTCTACGTGGATCAGCGCTTCCTCAAACCTGCCCATCTTTTGCTTGAAGAAGGCAAGGTTGTTTTCTGTTGAATGTTCCCACTGGAGTAAATTCAATTCCGAATACAATCTTGACAAACGCTCCAAGATGTTTATCTTCTCTTCAATTTTCCTTTCAGGAAGGGAATAGAGTAAAGTCAAGTACTTAAGTTTCACAACCGAATCCATTTCTTCAACAATCAGCTCTTCTAGGAGCTTTTCTGGATTTTCAATTTTGTTTTCACTAATCATTCTTTGTGCCAAATAATATTTCAACAACAATTGGATATTTCTTGAAAACTTTGATGGAATATCCTCGAAACTTCTAACTGTACCTTCTTTGATATTGACGAGGGTTTCTAAAAAATAACATATTGGAGAAAGCTTATCTTCTTTGGGAACTGATTCTTTCAATTGGTTGATTTTCTGTTTGAACTTGCCTGATGGTTCAGATTTGAGTATTGATGCCAATATTTCCCCCATCAATCCTTCACTTGTCTGTTCAGAAACTTGTATGGGTTCTCCTTCCTGTCCTATCAATTGGTGGGCAAATATTCTCATTCCCCAGATCAAGTGTGAACTAGATTCCGATTTAGATAAGATAAACTCCGAAAACCTTCCTTCAAGGAATGTGTCAATAAGTTTCTCTTCCAATGTGACCATCA
>CAZYCQ010000115.1:0-5164 GCA_964645535.1 uncultured archaeon
GGCATTGATTTTTTCCCAATTTTTGTTTACAAACCATTGGATAGGTAGGTACATAAAAGGAGCTGCCATGGTTGTATATTCGATTACACCTTTGTTAGGGTTTCCAATGGCACCAAAAAAGGCCAATGGCCATAGCCATGAAAGCAAGACAATTCCCATTAGCATATAAAAAATTCCTTCTTGGTACATTATTGTAGCTCCCATGGGGATTCCTGCAATGAAATATGGTATTGCAAACCTAAGCCTTCTTTCTCTTTTGAAATTCCGGTATTGAATTGGTAGGGGAGGTAAAAGATGATCTCCCGGAATTAACTGACCAAATGGGGTTATCCAATAATCTGCAATTGCAGACCCATTTTTGGCGACCATGGCTCGAACCACAAGACACAATGTATTACGTGTTGGTTGAAGGGTAATTCCAGATGTCGAGGGAGTAAAGTGGAAACTATATTTAACCCTGTTAAGCCCCGTGTATCTAATTGTTGTCTTGCATTTTTCCCTTATTCTAAGTTTAATATCGGATGCGTTCAACATTTCTGGTTCTGGCATTATAATGTCGTTATAAGATACACTCGGAAATTCATTTAGCAGGTCTTGAGGTTGTATCGGGCTCGATTTTTCATGATTACGGACATGCCCTTTGGATCGTTTCTAGACCATAAAGGTACTTCTTAGAGGTCACCAAGGGATACTGTAGCACCACCATTAGGTGTGTTTCTAGACCATAAAGGTACTTCTTAGAGGTGAAATGGCATTTGTCGTGGATAAACCATGGGAAGGAAGTTTCTAGACCATAAAGGTACTTCTTAGAGACCCCTTACGACCTCTCCGGTTGCGGGCTTGAAGTCGTTTCTAGACCATAAAGGTACTTCTTAGAGGCAGCCTCGAAGGTTGCCTTACGCATGATGATAATCAGTTTCTAGACCATAAAGGTACTTCTTAGAGTCAATAGTATCATGGCCTTTTGGTAGGGATTCACGAGTTTCTAGACCATAAAGGTACTTCTTAGAGCGTTTGGCTTTCCGGACGACTCCCTGTACCTGCTTACGTTTCTAGACCATAAAGGTACTTCTTAGAGGTATGAGCCAGACACTGAAGAATCTCAAGAAGGAGGGGTTTCTAGACCATAAAGGTACTTCTTAGAGCAAGGAATATGAATGCCTTGCTTGACGGTGCATTGTGTTTCTAGACCATAAAGGTACTTCTTAGAGGCGTGCTGTCAGGGGCTGGATTCCCCTCCTGAGGGGATCTGGCGCACATGCCCGTGCAGAACCTCCCATGCGCGATTCTCCTTATAAGAGCGTCTCTTGAAATTAGGAAAAATTGGAGAATGAAGTGCAGAAATCTTGAAAATGTGATTCATTTATATATCCCGACCAAATTTCTTGAAGGTGGAGGTTCAGTACCATCATTGTCTTTGTATTATTTGTGGTTTTCTGTGAGGAATCTGAACGTTGAGTATATCACGCTATGTTAGTGAAAAGGATCTGTATCGTATATCACCATCATTTAAGGAAGTGGATCCGGCTGGGGTGGCTCCATCCCTGGTTCAAGATCCTCGTCTGGATCAAGGAACAGGGAGGGTATGGTCAAAATTGCGACAACCTTCAAGATGAAGGGAATTGAGAGTAGTGCCAAGAGTTTGAAAGGCATACCCCATCAATTCTGAAACCATTTATTGATGGATTTTGGACAATAGGAATGGTTGTGACAGGGCAAGGGATCAGTGGTTGAGAAGGCATTTCAGGACGTTGGATGGAGAATTCTCAAGATACAAAATATCTAAAGGTAATTTTTCACTTCAACTAGAGTTCATTCCGTTGCGATGTCCAACGGAAAGAGGTTCTCAATGACGTTTCCAATCCATTCCCTGAGGTCTATTTCATTTACATTGATGAAATATACAAGATTGTTCCGACGGATGCCCGGTCTTTTCATGTGCTTTCCGATCACTATTCCTGTATCCATGAGCTGTGAAAGGGTATCTCTAACCTTTTGATGTGAGGTCTCCCTTCGGAGTCCGAGGGCACTGCACATGTGTGAGATGATGTCTCCACCTCGATAGCTTCGCAGTCGGTTCAGTACCTGTTCGGGTTCATTTGGGAAATATTGCCTCAAGATCTCTTTTTCTTCTTCATTGCTTATGTAGCTGACCATGGGATATCTCGTTGCAAATTCCAGATAGCATTCCATCCTCTTTTTCAGGTGCTCTATGAGGTCTTTTGCAAGACCGGCCCGATTGGAAGGGGGATGGTTCACCAAGAACGGGCGAAAAGCAGGTTTTACCATCGGAATTCTGTAGAGCGTAAAGATGATCGTCAATAGATCCGGGTAGTCCATCGGACCGTGACGAACCACTGCATCGAGCAGGGCGGACCTGAATTTTTCAAAGCAATGGTGCTGCATTGCAATCTTGAGGAAGACATGTCTTCCGATTCCATTCAGAAGATTGTGGGTGGATCGATTTCTTCCTGAGATGACATATGGGTTCAGCGATACAAGCAATTTTGACCAATCTTCCAAGGAAAGGTTCTTTTGAATGACTTTATTGAAATTGATTGCGAGGATGTGGGTACAGTAAGCCAAAACAGATGCATGGAAGATAGAGATTGCAAAATTTTTTTGAGCAGTTCGCGAAACAATTTCGGACAGAATTATTGCCATTTTCTTGCTGAATAGATGGATTTCGCCAGTACTGGTGACAAGCTCCCGGTAGCTTCCAGTGTATTTTGTTATGAGTGTTTTTGCGCTGGGACAGGTAGTTTTGATCTCTTCAGGACTGCCATAGTAGAGGATGATGATAAAAATATCGTCGGTGATGGGGTTGACATTGAGTTTTGTTGCAAGTTCTCTTAAGGTTTCCTTCAAAAGCTTCTTAGCGAAATCCCTTATCTGTTTCAATTCACTGATCGATTGGATTTGCGAATCCGAAATTGGGTATTGTTTAGGATTAGTTCCAGGGATAAAACTGAACGTGACTGATCCATTTCCTGCTTCACTGAGATCTAGGTGGAGAGTCACCTTTCCTTTCCTTATCCTGAACCTTTTGGGTACGTTAGAGGAAATTGGAAGCTGTGGATTTGCCAATCTGAACTTCTCGAAACGCTGGTTCATGGTGGAAAATTGCGATCTGACAGGTGAATGGTTTTTGGCGAGGAGTTTTTCCAAATTTCTTATGATCTGGTTGAATTTTACCGGCTGTGGAAGTACAAAAGGAAGTGAAATGACAATCTCTTGTTTCAATCATGGTTCCCCCTAGGGGAGGGCAAAGGACAACGTCCACCGTGGCCATCCGAAGGTTGCCACGTCCCTCCAAGGAATCCAAGGGTTTTGGGCTATTTAACACTTACTTTCACTATTTTCCCGGAGTATTTTTCGGCTGGGGTAGCGGTTTGAGCTTCCATGTACCTTTCGAGAAATAGGGTGTGTATTTGGGACTGGTTTCCGCGGGTTCAAGATCCAGGGCGAAATGGTATGTCCCCTTGATTTCCATTAGCCTTTTGCCGATGGTTGGAATATATTTTGGGGGTACTCTGAAAAAGGCAAGAGTATGCTTTCTTTTGGTTTCGAAATCCTCCAGTGAATGGAGGACCGCGAATGGGAGGGCCTTGGCATATTTCTGGCATTCTGACCATCCACCCTTCCCAATCAAAGTGAGGGGAATGAGGGATTGGTGTGGAGTCATCATATATTTCAAATAGACGGTTCTTGTTTCTTCAAGATCCGATATCACCGAATAAACCTTGTTTCGATTATGTCTGAATTTATCGGCCAGTGTGGACCGTTTGTACGGTCCCCTCATCATTTCTAATGCAACCCTAAGGTGCATTTCAGTTACGTTTGACAGAGGTTTCGGCAGTTCAACAACCTGATTCGGCTGATGTTTCCAGTGAGCCTCCCATTGTTTCGTCTCGGCATTGTATAATTTCGGATTAAAGTATGCCTCCATGGAGATTTGCTGGAAAAGTTGGATCTGATTCCCCAGTTCAGACCGAAGGGAGGAATACCAGTTTGAAAGAGTGTGTGATTCTTTCCTGTAAAAGAAATTTACTACTTTCCAGTTGCCAATTTTCCTGAGGGAACGAAGGAATGAGAAATCTGTTAGGTCAATTCCGGATGTTCTTACTGCCTCATCCCCAACGAAGAGATGATAGCTTGCCAACCCCAGATTTTCCAGGTTGAAGAAAGACCTTATCCTCAGAAGATGTGTGCCCATCAGCCTGGACAGGTACCGGGACCGGGTAGGGAGCGATAGCTCAGTTTGATATTCTCTTAAAGGTTTGACACCTTCTCCTATAATCTGATGGAAGAACTGGATTTCCTTTTGGTTCAGAAGCGAGAAATCAAAGTTAAAGGAGCTGAAAATTACATTTACTACTTGCTTTTGAGTCATGGCGATTTGATCTAGCTTCCTGAAAAATCTTGAACAGTACTCTTCCAGCTTAACGTGCTTGATGAGTTCCAAAAACGAATTTCGGATGGTTGGCTTGAACGTAGGAGAGAGATTGATGGTTTTGGGGAGGAAGGGAGTAAGAACTGAGATCTTTCGGATGTTCTTTGTTGCATATAAGAAGATAATAAAGGTAATTAATGAACAGGTTTCCTCGGTCAATTTTGTCCTTTCCACCAGGATTTGCCGTATCGTTCCAAAAAGGATGAGTGTTCGCGCCGTCTTGAAATCGTTGATGTAACGTCTATCCAAAAACACCCTTAATTCTTGATGTGTTGTTTGACGGTTTCTAAGAGGGAAGTAGAGTACAAAACCAGAGATTTCCTTTTTCCTAAGAAATGGAGGGACATGCCATACTAATTGGGAAATGGTGAAATCAGGCGTATCTTGGAGCAACAAGGATGTGTTGAGAGCATTGAGGAATTGGTTGACCCTACTGATGAACTGAGGTGCCTCCCCGCTCCCTCTTTCAGTATTTAGCTCGACCGAAAGGAATCCCGCACATTCGTCGAGAAATTCGGTGAAGACACCCATTAAATCATTATGATACAGATAATAAAAAAATATTTACAATTATGAAAAATTTATATCACAATGAAGCATGATTTATAGAATAAACCATTTAAATTTTATTTATTTTGGATTTATGTGGAAGAAATTAGAGATTGATTCGTTTAAGAAAATACTTTTCAATTTCAGCGCACTATGCAATTT
>CAZYCQ010000116.1:0-4931 GCA_964645535.1 uncultured archaeon
GAAATGAATTGAATGGTGAAAAATTCCTGAAGAATTTATTGGATCCATTTCTTATAATTTTTCTTATGCACTTAGAGGAGTTTACCATTGATGAATGGTTAAAAAGAGAAATATCAAGACAAACTTTGAAGTTTTTACTGAACAATATCGGAATATTTCATGAAAAAGTAATCGGTTCGGTTCCAGGTCGGGAACGTTTGGAAGTAGGAGGAGTTGTGGATGTAATAAATAAAGAGAAAAAAATTGCGGCAGAAATTAAAAACAAATTCAACACCATGAAAGGTGACAAAAAGAAAAATTTGCGAGACGATTTGTATCGGTGGAGACAATCTAATACGGACTTTACTGTTTATTATGTTGAGATATTATCAAAATCAAAAAAGCAAAAAGTCAATTGGAAACCAAAAGGTTGCGATACACCTGATGATGATAAAATTATCAGAATAAATGGCAAAGATTTCTATAGCCTAGTTACTGGAAATCCAAATGCGATTTATCTGTTATATAAAAAAGTAAAGGAAATCCTTCCTGATTGTATTGAAATGATTGCAGAACATTTGAAATCGTCGTATTTGAATTTATTTGGTGATCTACAAGAAATGCTGAAAGACACGAATGCAGAAGAAGACATCCTTGATAAAATTGCAATGAAAAGTTTTCAAATAGAATGAAATTTACTTTTAACTAACCCCTCCCATAACATTAATAACCATTGGTAATGTTTGGCAATGTGTGAGGAAAAAGGAATATTTCTCAGTTGCAGAAGTTGCTGATTTGCTAGGAGTATCAAAAAATACAGTTAGAAATTGGGAGAAAAATGGAAAGCTGGAAAGTGTCAGAAACCCTCAGAACAACTACAGAATGTTCCATATTTCCAGTTTGACAAAATTTCCTGAACTTTCCTATTTGTTCGAAGATTTTGAGGAGGAAGAAATAGTTCCCCTAAGAGAATATTCAGGAATTGAACTGTTTGCCGGTGCAGGGGGGTTGGCATTAGGATTTGAGAACGTAGGACTGAAGAGCAAACTCCTTGTTGAAATCGATAAAGACGCATGTGCAACTCTCCGCATAAATAGACCGAATTATAACATAATTGAAGATGACATAAAAAATGTTAGCTTCAAGGGAATGGATGCAGATTTCGTTTCAGGAGGGTTCCCCTGCCAGTCATTCAGTTATGCGGGAAAAAAGGAGGGGTTTGGAGACATCCGAGGCACGTTGTTTTTTGATTTCGCAAGAGCAATCCATGAGGTTCAACCACCAATCTTCATTGGTGAGAATGTACGGGGTCTTTTGTCCCATGATAAGGGAAGAACCATCAAAACCATGATACACACGTTGACAGATTTAGGGTACAACGTCCAAGTCAAATTGTTGAAAGCGATTCATTACGGAGTACCTCAGAAAAGGGAAAGAACTTTTATTATAGGAACATTAGACGATTATAATTTTAGATTCCCTAAACGGGTGCCAGGAATTGTTACATTAAGGGAGGCTTTGAAGGGGGTTCCTCCATCCGAAGGAAAGACCTACCCTGAGTGGAAAAGAAAAATAATGGAATTGGTGCCACCGGGCGGCTATTGGAAAGATTTGCCAGAGGATCTGCAGAAAATATACATGAAAGGAAGTTACAAGCTACAAGGAGGAAAAACTGGGATAGCAAGGAGAATGAGTTGGGATGAACCATGCTTGACCTTGACCACCTCACCAGACCAGATGCAAACCGAACGATGCCACCCAGAAGAAACCAGACCGTTTACTGTCAGGGAATACGCCCGTATCCAAACATTTCCGGACAATTGGCAATTTTGTGGTTCATTGGCATCAAAATATAGACAAATTGGGAACGCAGTACCAGTAAAATTAGCAGAACACGTGGGAAAGGAGGTTGTGAGAACTCTCAACCAGACGTCCCCAAGACATGAGGACTGCAATGCAGACATTTGTACCATCTGCAAAAAACCGACCTCTTTTTTTCAGAATTCAAAAAAACAGTTGACCCTCGCCGAATATCTATGAAAAACTCCAATAGGCTGAACCATTTCGTCTGCAAAAACACAGCGGATTGAAAAAATTTGGAACATCGGAAATGATACCTAGGAACCCCATTCGAAAAATCATCAATTACTTGAAAGCCCGTTAAAAAGGAAGAAGGAGATGGTTGAATGATCAACCCAGTTTCATTCGAAAAGATTGATTATGAAGTAAAACCGAATGAGATGCATTCATCTGAATGGCCTTAGTCACATTTTTTATGTTTGTTGTTTTCAAAATTGCATGTGGAGGCGGAGGAAATCCATCCTGTTCCGGTCTTGAATTGTTTATTCCGACTCCATCCACGACAGTGCTCTGTTAGGTGATTTCATGAAAAAACTAAAACATGGAGAACTAGTCCAAATCAAAGGCGATAAGGAAGAGAAATTTAACTTGTATGCTCTTCAATTCTTGGTCACTGGAGACGATTTCCGTCTGAAATACCTGTCCTCAATACCAAACTTGGTTTACGGAAATGAATTCTTAATACAAAAACTAAAAAAGGATAGAACACGGAAATTGGAGGATTCAAGGATTACCGGGATCTCATACCAACGCTTCCTGAAAATTCAGGGGTTCCGAAACGTATATGTTGAATTTTGGTTTTCCACCATAGATTTGGATCGATTTATCTACCTTCTGCCGAAAGAACATAAAACCATTCTCCAAGAAGAAATATTTGGTGTCGCAAATTTGCTGTTTTTGGAGGGAGATCGGAAGAAAATTAGCCAAACCTGTAATCTGTTCCTTCAAAATAGGAAAACAGCCCCCTTGCTGAAAAGACCCCTGTTTGTATTCATCAAAGGAAAAGAAAATGACTTCAATGATATCACCAAAGAACTTGAAAAGAAAAATCACCTCTATCTCTCATTCCTTTCCAAAGAAAATGATCCAAATGAGTTCATGGAAAAGCTCGTCGAATGCATCAACAAAGTCGGATGGATATACACAATTCTAAAAAACGAAGGGATAGTATAAACACATTCATACAATCTCAAACACCCCAGATATCCCTACAAAAGTCTAAACTAATGTTCACACCTACAACAAAAAGACAACTTTCCCAATTTTTTCCAAACTGCAATATAATTTTATTCCATAACCAAAACGTGTAACATATGCTCTCAATACTGCTTAAACTCACTGGTTTCAAACCCCTGCAATCATCACAATCTTCCTCACCGCCTCCTCGTCTGACAAGCCAGAGCGATCCGCAAAAGCACCCGTTGAATAAGTCCTTATAATAGGATCTACTCCTTAACAGAGGATTAACCCATCCAATGATCCTGATTCAAACATAGACGAAAAGCACGCACTGAATAAAATCATACAATTTTTTGAAAGCACCCACCAATCCAGCATGAAAAAATCCACACTAAAAAGAAATTACAACAAAAAAAAAAATGGGGACACCGGGAATTCCACCGCTCCAAACGCATCTGAAACGATTTTGAACCCGGACCAGCTGGTTTGTTCTTATGAACAAAACTGTTCTTAATCTGGAGCCAGCTACGCTACCAGGTTACGCCATGTCCCCGAGGGGCGGAAATCAAAGATTTCCATTCCTTATTGACTATTTTTGATTTTTAATTGTTATGATACGTTGTGGTATGATGGTTTCAAATTTTTTCGAATAGTATCCTGAGCGTTCTCATTCCCAGTTGAACCTGACTAATGAGTTTTCTTAGAGCCATGAGCTCTTGGGATGTCTCTTCCTTGGGTAACATACCTATAATCTCTTCGATAATCTTTCTTCGTATGGCAGTCGGATCTTCAAGGTTACCTGCCAGATGCTCAAGGTTGAGCTCTTCGAGGATTTCCCCATATAATTTGTTTCCGTCTTGGAATAATTGGGGATCGAGGAAGATTGGAGTTCTGAATGCGCCATATCTAAAGACTCGAGAATCAGTCACTTCTTTAATGACCATGCTTCCGATATCATTGTCATAGACGATGGTGGTTCCCGGAGCGAGATCTCTTTTTGCCAGTTCGAACAGTTGGGATTCTGACAACACAGTTCCCAGCGAGTATGTTTGCTTGTTTCCAACGAGGGTATTTTTCCAGAGGTAATAATTCTGTATCATCAATTCTTTGTCGAGAGTGAGGCGGTTAAGTATTCTGTGAAGTAATGCTTCAAAATAGAAATGGATTTTTGAGTAATAATCCTCTTCATTCTTGAAGACTTGGTTTTTTCGATCGTAGGTCTCTTCAAAAGCCGGGTCTATATCCGATGGATGGGTGGGAAAATGTCCGGGCAGTATCCTCAGTCTTTCAATAGTAAAGGGTTTATCATAGATGCTTGAAGAGCTTCCGGGTTTGTACCATACATACACCGCCTTCAGATGACTGAACTGTTCTTTGAAATTTAGCAGGACAAGGTCGTCAGTATTTCCTGCGGCCAAGTTTTTCAATTCCATCATCAATGCGTACTCAACACAATTTTTTGAGCATGCATACTTTGCATTTAGTCTATTCAAGGTATCCTGATCAAGGAAGTTCTTAATTTCATTAAAGTAGCTTCCAAGAAAGCGATCGAGCAATTCTTCACTCTTAAATTTATTCAGTAATCTTGAAGCTATTTCTTGATCGAGTGGAGTGTTCTTCAGCAGTGACTTGTCATCAAAAACACCTACGGGCGGTGAAAAAGACAGGAATGTTAATGTTTCATCATTCTTGAATGCCTCAATAAACTCGATGAGGGATTTTGGAACCTCCTGACCTGCAAAGATTTCAGTAGTCAATCCTCCCAACGGACTGGGAAATCCTGCAGTTGAAGAGGATCTGACAGCAATTGGGAGACTTTCGAACCATGATCGCAGATGATTGAGCCTATGCAAAGGGCGAGACATGCAACTGGAGGAGATGAAGGGGGGAAATAATTCCACAGGTAGGCCTGG
>CAZYCQ010000117.1:0-4891 GCA_964645535.1 uncultured archaeon
AGAATTAATTTTTTTAAATAAACTATAGATTTGCCTGAACCATTCTTTCTTTTCAACCTGTTTTGTTGAAATCATATAAGAAACTGTATAACTGAAAGACATAACAAGTAGCTGAAATAAAATCCAACTCAGTAAAACCCATTCGGGCATTCCGATATTAGAATTACGTATCCTCAGAAATGTCAAAATTAAAGATGAAAACAGAAACAGGTTTCCATAGACTAAAAATTTTCCAACTCTAAATTGTTCCTTAAATGGAAGAAAATGAATTCGCCATTGCTGTACTAACTCAAAAGCTAATATAATCTCAGCAAATATGAGTCCAAATATTGTTAGGAGCCAAAGCCTATATCCGACGAAAAAAATCAATCCAAAGGAGAATACCATGGAACGAAAAGTTAACCTTCTATCCATCTCTTTTTCACGTCCAATTTTCTTTGAGTTGACGGTAGAGAAAAATATAGTCCACCATCATCAGCAAATGGTACCCTAGAAGGCCAATCGAAAAAGTATTACCATCATAGTTCCGCCTCTTTTCGAAATTTACACTGGATGCTTGATCTAGAATGTCTGGTGAAGGCATTCTCTCAGGGTTTCGCAGATACCGACCATATCCGCCAACCTCTTTTACCATAAAGCCACTTGAAACGACTTGTTTTAAAATGATTATGGTTTCCTCCTTCGTGATCTCAAGACCTTTAGCTATCAATATCCCTGCAAACTGCCATTGCGCAAAAAAGTTTCCTATTGTAGTCCCATCACTCCAAAAGGTGTCAATCAGTTCGAGCGGTGTGGATATTGTTGTCCATAATAAAGTTAGGATTGTAATGGCGACAGGTGATAATCGCCTTTCAAGTACCGCCAAAAAAAGCAAGGAAACAAATTGTGCTAATTCAATGACCATTAATAGTCGAAGAAAGTTCAATCTTAGATCCCTGTTTTCTGCCGTTGCCGTGTTGACATACGAAACTCCACCCACCAGGTCAAGCAGGAAACTGGCAACCCAGCTACCGAAAAACATCAGATTTGCCTGATCAACCCTTCTCAGCTTGGTTAAACCACCCGCAATCAGGGTTCCTATAGTTAAAACAGCCAAGCTGGCTAGCTTCTGTTTCATGATCGGCTCATCGAAAATGGCAGGGGGATTGATGCCCAAGGTCTCGGTCGTCAGATCTGGGTTCCTGAACAGGTCACGATGTCCTAAGTTCAAAGAGAAGAAATTTTGCCATAGTCATTTGGCGAAGAACTGATTTTCTCACGAGGATACTTGGAATACAGGGAATAGCTAGCAAAAACAACCAGGAGAAAATTCGGTTGGATTTCAATAAATGACATCCTCTGAAGTTTCCACCAAATATCTGCCAAAACCAGAAACAATCCGCCATATAGAAACATCAAATGGAAATATTTGGCATAAATTCTTTCAAATTTCTCTTCTTTCACGTAAAAAGCGAGATTGAAGAGAATCAATAGACAAAGAACAGGAATGGGCAAAATCAGTTTCCGTTCTATGCTGTAAAGCAGGAATCCGATTTCCCATATAAAGGTCACCATCACAAAGTACCATATTCTAAGTTTGGTCCTCGACTTCATATCGAGTTGTTTCCCGAATTTCTTCCAAACAGCGTACTGGTAAATCATCAATGCAACTAAAGGAATTGCCTGTAGGACATCATTTTCAAAGGGGTTCAGGGAGAACTTCAAACCAAACCAAATGCCAAAATAAGGCACTGTGGCATAGTGAAGGTAAAAGGTGAGCCATTGCCCCTTCTCTAGATCAATAGCAGTCCAAATTGTAAGGATGAGCAGTCCCAATGAAATGAGAATCGAAAATCTGCCGAGCCATGCCACCAAATGAAAGGGAATCTTGGATTCGAAGAGTGAATTGGCGATGTACAATTGCCCCATCAACAAAACTAAAGGAGCTCCATAAAGCCCCATTCGTATCATTTCCTTTTCTTCATCTATTTCCATTTTCTCAACTCCAAAGCCAATCAATCCCTCCATCAAAAAAAGGTCTTAGTATCCCAAAATACAGGAAAAGAACTAGGTTAACCCACTTCATTATTAGTCCGAGAACCTGATTCCTTATCCCTCCTATTGTCAAACCAAGATCAATGAGGAGAAACCTTGAATGGGAATAAGCCAGAAAAATTTTAATCAAGGCACCAATTGACAATATCGATGTTGCCAAATAGAAAATTATGTCAGGAATTTTGACAAGGGCTTTAGCAGAGGATGAAAGGGCAGAAATTAGGGAATCCAATCCAACCACTTCTTTGAATGTCTTGATGACTTGCAATGATTTGGAACCTATAACGCCTAAACCAAGAAGAAGAAGATGTCCCTGAAAAAGAGTTTCCAAATACCTTGCAGCTTCAGTTTCAAATGCCTTCCTTTGCTCCTCTGAGTCAAAAGCACTCCTATCTTTGGCATTCCTCAACAATCCAATTGGGTTCTCATAAAGATATAAATTTATCCCAAGGATGGTGGTAATCACTAAAGGAACAATTAGAGGAGCAATGGCAAATGGAAGCCCTCCTGAAGATACGGCAGCTGTTATCAAAATGATATCGACTGCAAAGACGGTCCAGCTGAACCAGTTCCGTAAATCCATCCTGCTTTCACTCGCATACTGCTCGAAGGTCAATCCCAGGGTTTCAGCCGGCATGAAGAGCCCCATCAGGTCGACGGTCCAGATTTCCCCGTTGATGTCGACCACCAGCGCGTTGGCTGCATTCCTGCTCATCGAGAGCTGGACGGTCTTGCCGTATGCGGCCATGCTCAGGCTGTTTGCGCCTACGCTAAGGGTGAAGTCAGGATAGAGGGATACCGCGGTCTGCAGGAGTCCTGAAAGCATGTTGAACAGCATCGAATAGCTCTCCAATCTGTTGGCGTCTGTCAATAACAAACCAAGCAAAAATTAACTAGAATAATGGTCAAAAGCAGTTGGACAAAATGAGAAACCAAATCTGTGGATTTTTGTTCGATTTTCTGCCGTGAAAGGGAAACCAAAATCAACAGTATCACATACATTGCAAATGATAAGGCGAATAATACCAATAATGACCCCTTCTCTTCAAAATATAAACCCAGAAAAAAAAGAATGGCATTTACTAGGTGTTCATCACTCAATTCTTTTCGGATCATGTCTTTTTTCCATCCTTCAAATAGCCAATACAACAAAATCAGTTGCATTGAAATTTGCAAAACATAAAGCGGAATTGCAGTTTTCAAGAGCAATTCATCGACAGGATCCCACATTCCTAAATAGGTCTTAAAAAAAAAGATGGTAATTACCTTTGAGATTCCAACTAGGCTTAGAATAACCCCAAGCCAAAAATTGAGAAGAGAAAGGAAGCTGTCCCGAGGCATTTATATCACCCCAGATAGGAAAAGAGGGCGACCTTTCCCCCATGGAGCAGGTACAGAAGACTGAAGACCATTGTCATCATCACAAACACAATTTCAAGTGTTTCCAGGTCGTCTGTCGTAAATGCTCCCAAAGCTGCGGTAAGGTGAAGCCCTGCCAGAAGAAGGAACCACACGAAAAGTTCAGGGGGAACTCGGGGAACCGCCAGTAAGCCCGTAAGAAAACCTCCAAATCCAATTCTAGCCAATGATAACACCTTGTCCTTTATATGCCCATCGGGATCTTTTATTGTTTTAACAATTTCTGTGACGAACAATCCCATCAGGGCACCAGCGGTCAACACCGCAAATGAATGTCTCTTCTCCTCAGTCGTCATTCCCCCATTGTCAATGAGGAGCGAAAGCAGGGAAATGAGTCCCAAGAAAGATAGTGGAAGGGACATTACTGTCAAGACAAGGGCAGAATACATCCCGAACTGGACAAAGAGACTAATCAGCAAGAGGTCCATGCCAATCAGCAAAATGGTCAGAAGCTCGTCCGAGCCTACCGATCCCAGTGTCTCGAATGGGGAATAGGTGTATACCACCTGCTGGTTGAGGCTGAATTCAATCACAACTGAAGCCACTTTGATCCCGAATTCAATCGTGGTTGAACCCAAGCTAAGAATGAAGCCATCTTGGGTGGATTGCCAGGAAATCCCGAAGAAAGATTCCAAAGCGATGAAGATTCCTTCGAAAAGAGTCTGCATTAACCCCTTCAGTCCATCCATCACTGCCGAAATAACCGTGTCGGCAATAAACTGCCCCGCCGCCTTGATGCCGTCCCAAGCGGAATCCGCCAGATTCTTGTCAGTATATTGAACCAACCGATTGAAACTTGGAAGATGAGGGTGCTGTATACCTTTATCTTGATGGATTTCCTGAAGGAGATGAATTGGGCAGTTATTTTTTCAAGAACCATCGTCACGTCGAAGACCCGGTTTTCCATTCTTGGACTACGGCAGGTCATTTACCCAAGCCCAATTTCTTGGTCTTACATCGATACCTTCGAATTCACTCTAGCAGCACCCCTCCAATCTAGCCAAACTCCAACAAGAAAGAAGTGGAGGGAAGGATTGAAAAGAGCTTAAATCCGCAAAGCCATTGATCGTTGAACCACAAAAAATGACAGTGGTCGTGACTTGCGTGTCCTGCGGAGCGAAAATCACACCAAGTGACAGTTTCTGTTACTCATGTGGGATCAAAATAGGTGAGTGGCTTCTACAATTGAAACTCACCGAACAATTTCATGTCCAAGTCCAGACGTTTCTTGGATATTCCTCTGGTCTTCTAATTATTAACAAATTTCAAACAAAACAATGTTTGGGATTTTTCAAAAGTTTGACCAAATACATTGTTAATTCGTGGTTCATGGAGCTCCTTAATCCCCCGGTACTTGTGCAGTCCCTTGGGGACGCCATACCCCTAAGTCACTTGAGTGCGGGACATTTGAACTGATTGGCGTCAAAATTGGGTGAAA
>CAZYCQ010000118.1:0-4833 GCA_964645535.1 uncultured archaeon
TTCTATAATAAATTAAGTTCCCAATAAAATTTAAAAAATGCAAATTTTGAATTGGGTTTCATGTGGATGGATGAAAAATGGCCAGAAATCAGTTTTATGTTTTCCATGACTTACTTTGAGTTGTATCATCCCTTCTTTGAACCTGATGATTCTGATTTGTTGGATCCTCCTTTGCATTTTAGGTTTATCTCATGGGAACAAGAAACCTTATTTAAAGAGAGAGGATGTTGGCATGTGTCAAATTGGGATCAGGTTACCATAATTAATACCATACAGGATTCATTTTTTCGACAATCAACTGGAGAGAAGATTCAGACTCTTTCCCTTCTGGTCTGGTTTCTTGGTGGACTGTTAAATGACCCATATGTTTTTCTTATTGGAATTTTCGGAACAGCTATTTTTTATTTAGCGACAGCCATCCAGCGATTTCTGGATAGAGGCATATTGGATGGCATCACCTTTGGGCTCAAATCCAAGTTGGTTTTTGGGGGGTTGGCTCATCTGCTCTATGCAGAATGGGGAAGAAAAGGTCCTTCGATCCTTCCTGTTTTTTCAATAACTTTCGCAATACATGATTTGTCATTTATGGTTTTAGGCTTCTTCCTTGTCCTTTGGATCATCGGAAGATCCTTTGATACTAGGAAATGGTTGACTAGGCTGGACGGAACAAGCTATTTGCTGTTGTTGGTTTCAGGAATGATGAAAATTTTCATATGGTTTTATGTTGTCTCCAGTGTTCTTCATCTTTCTCTCTTGCCGGGATTGGTTGTAATTCCTTTTGTTTCAGCAATTCTTGAACCCTTGGTCGATTATTTATTTCACAAACGGAACCAAACTCTTTCAAGTTTTGATATGGTGATTTCTGATGTCAAATTTCCTGAAATTGCTGCAAAGGACACCAGTATTGCCAACATAATCTATCTGTCGATTGGTATTTTTTGGGGAGACTTACTTTTGGAGGAAGCACAACTTACTCGAGCGGTTCTGATACTGATGGCTCTATTTTTCTTCATTCAAGGGCGGACAGTGCTACAGAGATTTGCAACCGATCCCCTTCATTTTTCGGAGGTTGGGAAAATAATAGAGGACATGCCGGATTCATTGAACCAGATTGATCTAGGAGCGACTTTGGGAAGCCTGATCAAAAATCCTGAAAGCATGTCCCTCAATCGGAATACCACTGTCAGAATGCAGGAGAATGCCATTCTTTTTCCCTTGAAGGAGATGAAGGATAAAATTGAAATTGCAATCGTAGGAACAGTCGAAACCGTTCAAAAAGGTGGTGGTGTTCCCGTTGTCGAAACCTTGGAGGGAATTACATCGTTGGTAGTTCCAAAGAAAGCATTTGAAGAGCTGACTCGAAAACATGATTTGATCAATTTGGCAAAAATAGATCTTGAATCATTGGGATATCCTGACATCAGCACCCTTAAGGAAATGTTGGTCATCCACTCATCGAAGTTAAAGTTTTGGTTGGAGCAAGTGCGGGATGATTTGGCAAAATTCAGTCCTACAAACCTCTCGATTCACACAGAAGCAGGTTTCACAAAGGTTAACTTGGGTCTGATCCAAGTTATTGAACATGAAGCAACGGATGAGTTGCCAGAATTCACTAGAGTCAAGCTTCCGGGGATAAGAGTTCTTGAGACGGAGAAAGGAACCCTTGTACGATTGTTTGGTTACATCATCTTTGATCATCCGAGATTCAATTTTGTCAATCTTCCAGGTCTTACAGTTGTTGATTTCGAAGATCAGGGAACCTTGGTGAATCTCATGGGTATGAAAATAGGAGACCAATTGCCTCCAACCAAACTTGATGAGGTCAAGGAACTAATGATCTCAGCTATTAATGAATTCGAACGAAAATTTGATAGTGGCATTGGAAGATTGCTAGCCAATAAGGATACTCTACCTCTGTTTAATCTTTCCTTTAACGGCGAATTTCATCCCATGCTTGCATCATCTGATCGGATCGAAACTGCTCTTCCATCAGTAGACAAAAGACGTCTTGAAAGTACAGTTGATGTTCCATTGTTGTCA
This sequence comes from uncultured archaeon, assembly GCA_964645535.1. Lineage (GTDB taxonomy): Archaea > Asgardarchaeota > Heimdallarchaeia > Heimdallarchaeales > Kariarchaeaceae > WAKA01. Next base: position 2,041 of record CAZYCQ010000118.1, read on the forward strand.
GCACCGGATTATGAGTTAATTGAGGAGAATGAAAAGGATAATTAAGTTGTATATACAAATTCGTGATGATGGAACCGTTTATACTTTTGAAGGGAATTCTTCCGTGGGTGGTTTTTGGATTGGTGCATTCTGCATTGGCAATGGAAACGGTCAAATCAAGATTTCCATTACAAGGAACTTCTTACAGGATTTTCTATAACGTCATTGCCGTCATGACATTCTTTGCAGTGTATTTGGTAACTCCAAAGGTGGAAGTAGGTCTTGATTTTCTAGAAGAAGGTCTTTCGTTCCGTTTGATCATGGCTTCGGTTGTTGGATTGGCAGGAATTATATTTGGAGTTCTTGGATTGCATGCATGGGATATTCCAGGATTTATGGGGTTGAGGGACGAAAAGGGTCATTTGGTCACAGATGGAATCTATGCAATTTCACGTCATCCGGTCTATACTTCCGTACTTCTTCTTTTAGTTTCAATGAATATTCTTTTCCCGTCTTTCGGAACATTGACTATGTTGGTTGGTGCAGGAGGATACCTCGTAATTGGCTCATATGCTGAGGAAATAAAACTTGCAAGGGTGTTTCCAGAATATTCTGAATACAGGAAAAATGTAGGGCGGTTTTTTCCTTGGCGATCAAGACACTTTTCGGCTTTATTTTGTTGAATTCCTTTCAAGTTCGATAAAATGGTTCGGAATTGATCGAATTTCCTCGATTGCATGTGCATACCAATTTTCTAACAAGTGTTCAAGGCGGGATTGAAGTGTTTGCAAATCAATCGGATAATAATAATATCTGAGTGTTCCTTCATCAGACCGTTCTTTTTTTCGGGTGATCAGGTCAAGCTCAAGCAACCTATTCAGTGACCGATTTACTCTTGTTCGATCTTTCCTTCCCACATGGTTCATAATGGTTTGAATATCTGCTCTTCGAAGCAGGTTCAATGAACAAAAGACTTCAAATTCCAACTGATTGAGACCGAAGAGGCCCTGTACTATTTCCTTGCATTCCTTCCTCTCGGCAACGAACTCAGATACCGGAAGAAGGTGATTGCGTCCAATCATTTCCAAATATTATACCGTTTCTTCATATTTATTTTTGATGTTTGAGAAAATTGTTTTAGATTTTCAAACAGGACATATTTCATATGATAGTGGACATACATTGCCATATTCCCCGTTCTCCTTTTCTCCATGAAATAGAGAAATGGATTGAAAAATGGAAGGCTTTGGATGTAGTTGCTGTAGGATGCATGGCGATGAACTTGCATCAGTCAAAAATTAACCTTGAGCTTGTTTCAAGGCATCCCATTCTTTTGGCGGGAGTGGGTATCCATCCATGGAAGGTCAAGAGAAAATTTTCTGATAAGGAATTTGAAGAATTGTATGTATTGGTGAAAAAATCGGACATCGTTGGGGAGATCGGATTAGATTATCGTTTTGTAAAGGATCAACATAGGTTTCCATTGCAAAGGGAATTCATGGCAAGAGTTTTGAGATTGATCTCGGAAAGCAAGAAGCCTGCATCGATCCATTGCGTGGGGGCAGAACGGGACATGTATGATCTAATTGTCTCATCTGAAGTTGATCCTACACTTCTTTCATTTCACTGGTATTCAGGATCTATAGAGTACTTGTCAAAGTTTTCCGAAATGGGTTGCTATTTTTCATTGAACCCTGCAATTGCAAAATCATCGGGCCATCAACAAGTCCTCGAACAGGTTCCGCCAAAGCAGTGGCTTACGGAGTCAGACGGAAACGTAAAGTATGATGGCATTTTGGGAGAACCAACCTTGATTTCCTCCATTGTGCTTCCTTATATTTCAGAGAAGACGCAGATGGAGTTGGATGAATTAAAAAAATTGGTTTATGAAAATTTCAAACATTTTCTTCGAAGGTAAATCAGTTTCACAAGCCAATTCCAGATGACGTTAGTCCAAAACTAATTTTAAGGTCAGTCATCCTTCCTATGTATTTTATAATAAATGTGTTTGTTCTTTACAAATTCAATAGCTATTTCCTTTAGTATCTCAAATATTATTAATAATGTATGACTACAACGGAATCAGCAGTCAATGAAAAGAAGATTGATCTGAAATCATGTCCCGTCTCTGGAAGCAAGGGAAAACGTGTCTTCCAAATAACAATTGGAACTCATATTCAACCGAAATACTGGCCAATGATCAAAGGAAGCCAATATTATTTCTGTCCAGACAAACAATGCGAAGTTATCTACTTCAACAATGAAAAAGGAGCTGTTTTCACCCAGGAACATGTCAGAACTCCTGTCATGCACAAAATGGAAATCATGACTGAACATCGACCAGCCTGTTATTGCATGCAGGTAACTGAAGCAGAAATTTTTGAAGAAATGGTGGTACGCCAATGCTGTGATTCCTTAATTGACATTCAAAATTATACCGGGGCAAACAAAGGCAAGGACTGCAAGATAACGAATCCAAGTGGAAGGTGTTGTGGTAAGCAGATCAAGGAAATCATTGAATGGATCAAGACCCACAAAAGACAAGATGTCATTGCCCCTGTACTTGAAGAGGCCGTAGCCTGTTGTAAAACAATCGAATCCAACACAATTGAGTTCGATTTTGAACAACATGAGACTCCATGATGATCTAGGGAACAGTTCTTATCTGATTAATCCCCATTTCAATCATGTACAAGATCGGTATTGCCGACACCATGTTTGCCAGATATGATATGGCAAGAGATGTGATTGCAGTTTTCGAAGAATTTTCGGGACGGATTGCCTATGAACGGTATACTGTTCCTGGGATCAAGG
>CAZYCQ010000119.1:0-4722 GCA_964645535.1 uncultured archaeon
TTTCTAATTATTACATTATTGGTGTTGATTCTGACTGTCATTGTAATTGTCTATTTTGATCGCATTTATAATACATTTATCATCTCAAAATAATATTTGCAATTTTTCATTCTCACATCCATTGTAAGGAACTTATGGACACTTTGCCGAAAGGACAAAAGTGAGGTATTTCTATTTCTCTTTTGGCCAAAGAACGATTTCTTGTTGGATATTTTTTAATTCCTTTCTTCTTTTAAGCACTTTCCGTCCATTTTCCCACACCATAAGTAGGAAGAAAAAGCCATTGAGAATGACGACATCCATTTTTGATTTGGGATTCGTCTTGAGAATGTATTCTACCTTGTTTGACAGTCCGTCATTGTCTGAATCCTTGTCAGAATCATCGTATTTAGGATTCAGACCTTTTCTGACTTCCCATCTGTCTGACATTCCATCACCATCAGTGTCCGAACTCTGAGGGTCTGTTTGGTACTCAAATTCTTCTTTATTGGTTAATCCATCGTTGTCAGGATCATCTTCACTATCATCGGTCAAAGGATCCAACCGGTTATTTACCTCCCATCCATCCGGGATTCCATCATTGTCTGTATCTCGGTCATGAGGGTCTGTCTGTAAAAGGTATTCCTGAAAGTTGGTCAATCCATCCCTATCGGGATCTCCTCTTGCATCTGCGGAAGTTGGGATCAATCCATTGTTTATTTCCCAATCATCAGGCATTTGATCACCATCAGTATCCTCGAGTTTTGGATTGGTTCCAAAATGGAATTCTTGGATATTGGTTAATCCATCTCCATCAGGATCAAGGTTGCTGTCAGGACTGAATGGATCTAGGGAGAACTTCTGCTCAAAATAATTGGGCAGGCCGTCTCCATCCAGATCATCCAATGGGTTGAGGAGGAACGACCAATAGATGTCAGTTTCCCCTCCCGTTCCATATAATTGTGATGCATTGCTTTCAAATGATGATGAATAAATATAACTCCAATATTTGTTGTCAAACGGACCTGCAAAAATGTTTGTGCTGCATTTCATCGGCAAGAATGAAGAATGGATTGCTGTTCCATTTGATGCAAGAACAATGCTGGCACAACCTCTTTCACCTCGTTTTGTCAGCAATCCGGTGTCTCTGATTTTTGGAAGGGAATGAATGGCTGGTCCAAGTGCGACAAGCATAGATCTCCGAATTTCAAGATCTGACAATGAAATGATGCTTGAGGTATTGAATTGTGTTTCATGGATCTTTTCTCCATAGCGATCAAACTTTGCTCCCATTCTCATTCCGTTCTGAAAATAAATTGCTCCCATTTCATCGGTTGCCAATTTGATGCTTGTTGGAACAACAAATGAATTGTCTTTCGACTCAAGTTCCTTTTCCCAACGGAGCTCTCCATTTGGAGTAAAGGATAAAAGAAACTTTTGTTCCTTAATTCTTCCTTCATGCAGTTCTGAATATACTGCAATGTAGACTTCTGTATTCACTATCAGATCCTCAACAACTGTACTGTCGCCTTTGTCCAAGGTCACGTTCATTATATAATTCCCGTCTTCAGAAAACATGACTAAGAAACCTTTAGCTCCATCTGCCCTAGAATGAAGTCTGATTGTTCCACCTCCAGCGCCGCCTTTGCCATATTGGTCAAATTTGGTTCCTACAACCACTACCTTTCCATCAACAACTCCGATTCCCGAACTAATGTCCATATCATTGGTTCCATAATAGCAAGACCATTGAATGTTACCTGAAGCTGAGAACTTTGCAATAAAGGTATCCCTTCCTCCTATTTTCTCATTGCATGCATTTACGAGATCCATGGAAATTGTGTGACCAGTAATGTATATTTCATTATTTTCATCCACAAACAAGTCTACAGCATCATCATCATTGGATCCTCCAAATACAGTACTCCAAATAATATTTGAAGAGGAATCCAATTTGAGTAAAAATATGTCCCTTTTCCCGTAGGTTTCTGGATCATTTGTACTTGGAAAGTCTTCAGAATTCGTTTCTCCAAGGATGTAAGTGTTTCCTTGCCGGTCAACAAAAGTTTTAATGACTTCATCCTTGCCAGATCCTCCTATTCTAATGGTATAATCCGTCACGTCTTCTCTAAATGGAAGGGTATCTGTCATGGGAGGTTCTTGTAGAAACCCGACAATGAAGATAATCAAGGCAATCGTAGTTGCAGACTTCAATTAGTTCTTTAATTGGCTTCAGATATTTATGAAGTTTCTTCACATCGTACAATTACAGACTTTGTACATTAAGTTCCTCAACTTTCTTTAGACTGTTCCACTTGACAGAAGCGGTCTTTTTCGGCATCTGTTTGAAGGAAGAGATGGCCTCATCGTAGTTGTTTGTTTTGATCGTATATTCCTTTACCATCTCAAAATGATATTTCAATTTTTCATTCTCACATCCAATGTAAAATAACTTATGAACGCTTTGCCAAAAGGACAAAGCAAGCAATCATTCCCCTTTTGGCCAAGTAACAATTCTGGAATGGACATTTTTTCTTTTCTTTCCTCTTTTACGCGTTTTCCTTCCCAATCCCCATACTATGGGCAAGAAAACTGCAATTATAATGACGACTATATCCAGTCGTGATTTGGGATTGAGTCTGAAATCATATTCTTTCCTATTTGAAAGCCCATCTCCATCCAAATCAACAGATGCATCATTGAAAAAAGGATCCAGCCCGTGTTTCACTTCCCATCCATCTGGCATCCCATCCCTATCTGTATCGTTGTTCTGAGGGTTGGTTCCATAGACAAATTCCTCCTTATTGTTCAATCCATCTTGGTCGGGGTCTTCCTTACTGTCATCCACTAATGGGTTCAACTTATTCATTACTTCCCATTTGTCTGACATTCCATCATCGTCAGTGTCCCAACTCTGAGGATCTGTTTGGAAATTGTACTCCTGGAGATTGGTTAATCCATCCCCATCAGGATCTTTGTCTTCATCTGCAACTGTTGGGGAGATTCCATTTTCAATTTCCCATTTATCCGGAATTTGGTCTCCATCAGTATCCGCAAGGTTAGGGTTCGTCCCATAGTGAAATTCATCAATGTTGGTTAAACCGTCTTGATCTGGATCAAAATCGGCATCATCATAGAAGGGGTCGAGATTGAACTTGAGCTCAAAGTAATTGGGAATTCCATCATCATCTGTGTCTTGTAGCGGATTTGGAAAGAAAGTCCAGTAGATATCCTCGTCTCCACCAGATCCATGATCTTTCTTTATCTCTTGCATTTTTGTTGAAGAGTAGACAAAACTCCAATATTCTTCATCGAAATAACCTGCAAACAGTTTTTCAGAAGTCTTAATCTGTATTGGTGATGAATAGGTTACATTGCCATCTAGATTTTGTGCAATGATTGCTGGCCATATTTTCCTTTTCTCGACTATCTGTACACTATCTTTAATTCTGGGTATCTCATCTGTTGAAATTCCTAGTGAAAAGAGCATTGACCCCTTAATTTCAAAATCAGTAAACGAACGCAGGGCATCTGTGAAATTTTTTTGCCAAATTTTTTGCCAAATAACTTCTCCCTGCCGGTTCAATTTTGCTCCCCACGTCAATTTATCTTGAAGATAAATTTCTCCTTCCTTGTCAATGGTGAGTTTAATATTATGTGATGCTTCATACACTTCTTCCTGAAGGAAAGTTTGTTTCCATCGAAGTTCCCCTTCAGAAGTTAGGGCCATAATGAAAATGGTGTCAGCCTCCTTCCAAAGAGGTTGGTTTGTATATCCTGCAAGGTATAATTCTGAATTTACTTCCATGTCTTCAATAACACTGTCTTGCCCAAAAGTTTGATTCTGTAAGTAGTCTCCAGTTTCAGAGAACCATACCACCACCCCTTCAGAAGTTTTGAACGAATAAACGCTAAACTGTTCGTCAGGGGGGAAACGTTTTCCTCTTGATCCGATTTTGGTCGTTTCAAAAGATTGGTATCCACTGACGACAATTTTGTGATCAACTACTGCAATACCTGTGCTGATGTCTTTTTTTTTCGTTCCAAAATATGTGGACCAAAGAAGATCTCCTGTGTTCGAAAACTTTGCAACAAAAATATCCAACCCCTTTTCTCTTTTTTCATTTCGTGCAGCTGCCAAATCCTCTGAATAGGTGTGACCACTTATATACACAAATCCGTTTTCATCTACAAACAAATCTGAGGGATGATCATCAGCACTTCCCCCAAACAAAGTACTCCAAACGATGTTTGCAAATGGATCAATTTTTAGAAGAAATATGTCTTGCATCCCAAAGGGTTCATGACCAATGGTCTGTGGAAAGTTGTCTGAATCAGTTTTCCCAAGAATGTATGTATTGTCTTGTCCATCAACATAGGTCTCAATTACTCTGTCGTTTCCTTCCCCTCCAATCCTTATCGTATACATCGTTTCGTTTGAATTAAACGGCAGGGAATCAGTTATTAAAGTCCTTGAAAACAGTCCAATGATCCCGATAAGGAGAAAAATAGTTGATTTCAATCATTCTGTAATTTTTTCTCAGACACTTAAAAAATTATCCGTTTTTCATATTGGGCCGTTTCTTTTCAAATTTTGGAGAACTGCGGCAGGAGATTTTCAAATGTTAAGTGGGGTATCAATCAAATTAATATGATTGGAATCAATATCGTCTCAGTCCCAAGACAAAGAATCTGGAAATCAAGATTTTGCACCAACATTTCATTTGCGTTTAGTGATCGCTA
>CAZYCQ010000120.1:0-4642 GCA_964645535.1 uncultured archaeon
ATTATCTATAACAGAATATACCATTAGAAGACTAGTCAACCGCTGCTGACCGTCAATAACATAATTTTTCGAGTTGGATTGAACTATGATTGCCCCCATAAATTGAGTTTCAAAACTGAATTTTGTCTCCTCATTATAGATAATCTTCTCAACGGTTGGGCGGTTTCCCCTCGTGAGTTGGAAGATATCATCCAGAAGCCGGTTGACATTTGATTCATCCCATTCAAAGTATCTCTGGAATTCGGGAATTTTCAGACTTTTTGCCATCACATCGGAACAGAATTCATTTGACAAACGAATGGTTCCAATATTCTTTCGTACTTTTTCAATAAGGTCTTTTTTTGATTTAATGGAGTACATAACGCCCCCCAATACTATTAACTTTTTCAGAAATATAAAAGTTATGGATTCATTGAATTTATTTTATCTTTTATTTAACTTTTTGCCACATCAGAAACTATCGATATTTCAGATTTATTCTTTTAAATAACTTTCAAGCAAATCCACATAATTAATGAGAAAAGTTGCAAGATCTGAAGGATTAACCAGTTTTTCCTTTAATATCCCGAATCCACCCGCAGCATACTTGTTTAATGAGTCCATTGCGTCAGAAGATAGTTTTGTAGGAGCATGATCATCGAAAAACAGTTTCATTTGATCCAAAATGAGATCTGAATCATAGGAAGACAAGACCTTGGTAACATATCGATAGAAAAGAAGGGTCAATATTGGAATTTGATGGCCACGAAGGCTTTCGGTGAACGTATCAATTAACTCCATGGAATTTTCAAGTTCTTTCTTCTGTTTCCCAGCCACCAAACCCAAAAAGGCACACAACCAATATTGCTCCAATCGAGTTGTTATCTTACCAGTTGACGATAGCTTGTTCAAATTTTCAAAATAGTATCTTGCTTCGTTCTCAAACACAAATCGACTCATTTTATGACCTCCTTACATCGTACTTCTTGAACAGGTCGCGATCGAAAGTACATATCATCTTCCCAGAGGCGTTTTTCCCTTCAAGATCTTCATTTTCTCTTTTCACGGTTGCCACCATGGTTTCAGAATTGGCAATCAATCCAGTCAAACCACCTTTTTCCATTGATGTGATGAAGGCAATCACCTGTGGGAACAATTTGGAGATAGTTTTTCCCCATTCCTCCGCAACATTGTTGCTAAAGGATGTTACTGGACTGTCAGCAACGAGAGGCAATTGAACACGCCCCACGGTGAATATTGCTGAAATAAAGCTATAAGCAGCAGCCAATTTTGATGCTTGATGAACACTGTTCAGCGGTTCGTTTTTGGCATTGTAAAATGTAAGTTCAAAATTATCAGAACCGCGAATACGGATTGTCTGGTGGACGTGGGGAACCAAAGTATTGTAATAAGTATTCAGTGTTTTTTCCACCAAGTCGATTATTTCTTCCATGGTTCTATCCATAGCATCACTAAGTACCTCTTGGATTATTTCAACAACAGTCCCAAATTCGTGGACATTTGAAACTTTATTCATTTCATCTCTTAAGTGCTTTTTCAACTTCCTTAAAGTGAAAAGATTTTTGCATTTGGTAAATTTGGCTTTTTGGGTGTAAAATTCGTTGTCTTTTTTGATTACTCCTTTATCCCAACCTTCTCTCTTTATTTGAACTGCATCATTGGAGGTTATTTCTTCCAATTCATCAATCAGTTGATCTTGTTCAAGTTTTAACCTCGTTATTTCATCCTGCAATTCTTGTATCTTTTTTTGAAGATCCTCAGACAATCGATCCTGCAGAGCTGCCAATTCATTTTCCAATTCCATTTTTTCGTCAAGAAGAGCTTCCAGTTCTTCCGCGATAAAGGAGTAAGGTGACAAATTGGCGGGAGGGTTGAGGACAAGGTCTTGCATCGGGCGAACGACTGAAATGATATCATCTGCAAGATAATCATTCATTCTTGATTTCATGTATTTTCTTTCTTCTTCTGTGATTTCTCGACCGCATACACACATTCTTGAATTGAGTAATTCTTCAAAAAATGATCGTCCTGCAATTTTTGGTACTTTCAGACGATCGATCTCTCGATAGAAATGCATTAGATGATCCATTTTCGAAATTGCATACTCTGGGTTCATTAAAGACAACCGCAACTCGGAGGTCTTCTGTTCTATTTCCTTTTGTTGTTCTATAAGCAACCTTTTTGCTTCATCAACCCTCTCCTTGATTTCTGAATCGGATCCGATAATATCGTTTATCGTTTGTTCTTTATTTCCAATAGCCTCATCAAGGACGATAAGTCTGTTTTCAATCTCACTCTTCCTATCTTCAACTTGATTAATATGATTCAATAGATCAATATATGAATTCTCAAGCTTTTGATACTTCTTTGTTGCATCCTTGAAACCATTGTTTTTTGCAATATCGCTGATCAATCGTTGAAGACTCCTTTTGTCAGGGCCATCATCAATCAGTTCATAAACAAGATTTAGGTCCGTAATTTCTCGGAGGGATTCAAGAAGGAAACCTGACCGGGAATTTATTTCTTCGCTAGTTTCACCATCGAACAAAAACGTCTTGGCCAAAAGGAGTTTATCCTTGAACTTAGTTGAAAAATCATTAGGAGGGAACCAACCCTCTTTCCGTCCACCTAGCACATCGCTTACTGTGTAGAAGTTGGCTTCTTTCAGGACGTAGTCAAACTCAATTTCGAAAATATAGGTAGATCCATTAATTTCGAAGGTAACACTGAATAATCCAGTATCAGGATCATCAACCACTTCTGGACCCTTATATTTGAAGGAGTCAATTGGGATTCCGAGTTCGGGAGGAAGTTTTCCAGTCACGATACATCGAAGTAAAGTTAACGTTGTTGTTTTTCCATATCCATTTTGGATCTGAAGAAGCGTAACCCCTTTTTTCTGAATTTTAATCTCCAAATCCTCAATTTCACGAATATTTTTCCATCGAATTTTTTCTATTGCAATCGTAAGCATTTCATTACTCCCCCTTTAACAATTCCTTTTGCATAGTTAGGATAATCCTTTTGATTGCATTCAAATCAATCGAGGGATCATCTTCCATTATATTTCTCACAATATCCTTGAGAAACCCTTTGAACCGTTCTGGGTCTTTGATTCTTGAATGAAGTTGGGGTTTTTCATTCCAAACTTCATCCACTTTTTCAAGCAAAATTTCTAATGCATCAGCCATCATTCTCTCTCCTTATTTTAGATAGCTTGGATAACCACTCCCTCCTCGCAATATCTGGAGGAATATAATCTCCATTCGGGTCATATTCTTCCTCATATATGAAGTCAACCACTTTCGCTCGTTTATTTGGATTATTTGGATCAAATCTTAGTGCACGCCCCATCCGCTGTATCGTTTCCAAGAGTTGGGCGTCAGAAGAAAAAAGGACAATGTTTTTCACAGCACGTATATCGATACCTTCCGAAATCATTTTACAAGCAACCAAAGTCTTTAATTTCCCTTCGGAAAATTCAGCAAGTACTTTAGAATCTTCTCCACTGAAATATTCCTTGAAATTTGTTGAATACTTAATCAAGATATTTGAAACAAGTCTCCCAAATTCCGTGTCATGAACAAAAATTATGCAATTTTCCAGGAGTCCCGGGTTCTCTTTCAATAAATTTTCAAAAACAGGCAATTTGCTCCGCGCACGTTTTAGCACATTGCTCGCCATGATACGAGCCAACGCCTCATTATCCGTTTCAGGGTCATCTGAGGGCATTCCAATCCATTTTTGATATTCCTTTCTTTTTTCCTCAAGTTCTTCCTTAGTTGGAACATACACAAGTGGGACGTAATCAAACTCGCAGAGAATACCCCTTTTGATAGCATCTTCCAACCCAAAGGTAAATAAAATGCTTTCCTCTTTAAGTTCCTTTTCTAAATCCGGAGACTGAAAATTGATGTGTTTCAAATCGGTATGAGAGAATGTCTCTGCAAGAAACCTATTCCTGTTGGGATTGAATTTACTGAAAGGGGTTGCACTAAGACCCAAGCGGAACCCGAATTTACGTAACTTGTTTAAAGAACCGTCACCATAAAATTGACGATTCTGGAAGGAACCCAGATGATGTACCTCATCATAAATAAACAACGAAGTCTTGCCTGCCTCTTCGCCTAATTTCTGTACAAGATCTTTGAGAAAATGATCAGTCACCAAAAGGATGGGGATTTTGTTTCGTCGTCTTTGTCTTTTTAGAATGAATTGGTCATCCTGGTGTTTTCCACTGATTTTCCAAAAAATAAGTGAATTGGGCAACTGTTTCCGAATTTCCTTAGCCCATTGATTTAGCAATCGTTCAGAAGCACAAATAACCACAGCATCTATTTTCTCATCTTCAACCAATCTACGAACTATTTTCAGGCTGGTAATGGTTTTACCTGTACCTGTTGCCATGGCAAGTAATCCAACCCCTTTCGCCTCATTAACAAACCAATTGACCGCGTGTTCCTGATGCTTCCATTTATTATCTTGGGGGCTATCTGCCCTTTTCTTCGTAAATGGGGTAGGCTCTCCAACCTCCCGAGGATCCCTCGGCGGGAATTTCCGGATCCAATTTTCCCTGACAGCAGTGGGGAGATCAATTATGGCAACAGATAAAGACTCATCAATACCATCAACAGACCATAGT
>CAZYCQ010000121.1:0-4322 GCA_964645535.1 uncultured archaeon
ATCATATCTTTTCTGCAATAGGTTATTAATGGACAAAAATTTGTATATTTCAACAATTTCATTTGGAGAAGCATATTTCATTGAAAGGGAGAGACAAGTCGTTAGATGTGCATTTGCCTGTTCTGTGTATCCCATAATGATTGAAATTTCACTTAACAACAATGATGTCTTGAGTAACCATTTGGACAATTGATGCATTTCACATAACGTTTTCATTTTTCCAGCTACTTCTTCTGCAAGTTTGAATTGTTGGGATTTGAAAGCTATCTGAGCCAATCCTATTTTGACTTTCGCTTCAATTGGATTTGGGAGATTGGGAAATAGTTCCATACCCCATTTAATTAGATCCATCCCCTCCCTCTCTCGTTTCCTGGCAGTCAGGATTTCACTTCTGAGTAGAATTGTCTCGACCATCAGATAAGGAGAAAGTTCCTTGAATTTTTTCCATAAAGATTCCATTTCAATTTCCGACTGATCTATTCTTTTTTCTTCGAAAGCAATCTTGCACTTATAAAAATCATAATAAGGCCGGAATTGGGCAAATTCTCTTTTCTTTACGAGATTTTCCAATTCCACTAGCCACTTTTTTGATTCTGTTGGAGAATAATAATCCAAACCGAACTTGATAAAGAACACTAATTCCCTTGGATCTGTTTCATTGCTAGGTGAAACATCTAATTTCAATAGATTTCCTTTTTCGAGATTGAGAAATCGATTTGCCAAAGTTTTTTCAGGAGATGGTTCCAATTTGGAGATTGTCTCTTCAAGGCGCTCAAATTTTTGTTCTTCGAAGAGCAACCACCAATTTTTCATACTGGTATATACTATACATCAGGAAATTAATAAACCTATTTAACTTTCAATCTGATCATTGAATATGCATCGCTCTATCCCGTGTTCCTCATACCTGCGGCAATACCATTTTGTGTGAGTAAAAGAAGTCTCAACAGGCTTCTTGGACTCATATCCTCTGGTCTATTTTTTTGTCTCCATTCTTCAAGTAATCTAATTTGGATAAGATGAAGTGGATCGATATAGACATTTCTTCTTTTGATTGAATTGAGAATGTCTGGAGCATGTGAAAGTGGTTCTGAATTGCCTGTCACTCTAAGTATGGCAGAGCGTGCTTTTTCAAATTCTTGAGTTATGATTTCAAAATATTTGGGGTTCGATTTGACAAGTTGGACATATTTTCTGGCGATGTTGTAATCAGCTTTTGCCATTACCATCTGCATATTATTGATCAAGGAATTGAAATACGGCCAAGTTTGGTACATTTCCTGTAAAGTCTGTAAGTTTCCATCATTGATTTCCTTCTCCAAAGCAGTTCCCGATCCATAAAAAGAAGGAAACATTGCCCGTGTCTGCATCCATGAAAATACCCATGGGATTGCCCTGAGTTGGTCGATGGATTTGGCATCACCTGATTTTCTTCGGCTGGGTCGTGATCCGATGGTTGCTCGTTCCACTGCATCAATCGGTGTGTAATCGAGATAAAATCGGATAAAACCAGGATCTTTTTTCACCAATTTTTCATAAACTCTACAACTTTCCGAAGCTAACCTGCCAAAGAGTTCATTGTATTCTTTTGAAGGGTCATTTGAATGGCTTTGAAGTTCTCGTAATCCCCTGATGATCATTGCGGAGATGATCTGTTCTAAATGTCTTCTAGCAATATGTGGATTTGAATAGTTCCAACCAATCACTTCACCTTGTTCAGTGATCTTGATCAGGGGGGTGTAGGGGATACCGAGAATTGCCTTGTGTGTAGGTCCTCCACCTCTTGAAACAGAACCACCTCTACCATGGAATATCTTGACCTTGATGGCATGTTCCTTTGCCAATTGAAGAATTTCCAATTGGGAATTGTATAAGCTATAATTCGATTGAAGGATCCCTGCATCCTTTCCTGAATCAGAATAGCCGATCATGATTTCCTGCAGCATATCCCTGCAATCAAGATATGACCGATAAAGAGGATCTACAAACAAATTTCGGAGAACACTCGATGCTTTAGCCAGATCCTCTCTGGTCTCAAACAATGGAACAATATCCAAAGATGCTTTCACCACTTTGCTATTTTGGACTTCAACAAGCCCAACTTCTTTCATCAGTAACATGACTGTAAGGATGTCGACCTCATCCCGGGACATGGAGATAATATAACTCTCGATTGATCTGGGAGAAATCTTTTGAAGAGAATCTTTTGCTACTTCAAGAGTTGATATCAGTTCTTTTGTTGATGAGGAAAAAGAATCAAAAAAGGCCTTAACTCCTAAAGGCCTAGGATTTACCAATTCTGTCCTAATCAATTTCAAGAGTTGATTACGTGGCAGATTCTTGGTATCCGTCATACCGATTTTCTCAAATATTTCAAAAAGAGCTGTTTCGTGAACCCCACTATGTTGTCTTAGATCCAAAGGAGCAAGATGAAAGCCAAAGAAGCGAACTTGCAGGATGACCTTTTCGAGAGTTCCTTTGCAGATAATTTTCCCTTTGTTCTGCTTAAGGGAACGTTCAATGATTTGTAAATCTTCAAGTAATTCTCTTGATCTAGAATAGAATGTCCCTTTAGATGAAAGATTCCCTCCTTTGAAACCGACAAGCGTTTTACCAAGACCCACTTCCTCTGCAAGTCGATCAACTTCCTTCAATGTATTTTCCAACTTGATTCTCATGAGATCCAATTTTCTTCGATATCGTTCTTTTTGGTTCAATTTTCTTGTTTGGGCTGCGAATTCCGGCAAAAGCTTTTCATCCTTGGAAATGGACTTTTCAAGCTCTTTCGATACTGGAACAATGTTTGTTGAGGAAGAAAAGTCCTGTAAAAGAAGTTTGATGGAAGAAAGATATTTACGTAAACAAAGTCGTTTATGCAAAAGAAGAGTTTGGATAGTAACAGATGAAGTTACTCCTGGATGGCCATCACGATCTCCCCCAATCCAAGAACCAAATTCCAATAATCGGGGAACTTTTACCTCCTTTCCGTAATTTTGCAAAATGCCTGTTTCAATCGCTAAAATGATATCTGGAAGAATATCGAATATGGTATTGTCAAAGTAAAACAATGCATTTCGAACCTCATCAAGAATTGTAATTCTTTCTTCTCGGATGTCATCTGACTGCCAGATCAACGTAACATATTTTTTTATTTCTTCAAGATCTTGAGTCCCTTTAAGGATATTGTAGATCTTTCGGAGTTTGATCATGTTTGTCAAACGACGTGCTTCTGTGGGATGGGCTGTCCAAACAAGTTTAATTCGGGTGGAAGTCAGCAATCCCAAAAGATCTTCCAAGGAGTATCCTGAATTCTTTGCTTCTCGAATTGCTTCAGTGACCGTATCCTCCATTTTTTCAAGAAAATCCCATGTGGAAATCCTGTAATCCTCTTCTGCTAGATTGACAAGCTGGAAAAAAAGGCTGAATGCCTGAATCAGGACAGAGGTTTCATCTAGATCTAAATTCTGAAGTTTAGTAGCCAAAGCATTGAATGCAGACAAGTCATTCTCTTCACGGAATTTTTTGGCAAGAAGTCTGACTTCCTCCTCCAAGTGAAGCTTGGATTTATCGGTCTGTTCAGTAATCACTTCGCCTAGAATATCACCAAGCAATTTAATCTTTGGTGAAAGCAATTTTCGCTGGAGTTCTAAAAGATCCACAATATGATTTCCGAATTTACTTTATTTCAGTTTCGGATGGCGGGACTTGTTCTGTTTTTCTTTTTGCACTATCCTTTTCATTCTCATTGAGGTATGATATTTCCTTGGAGGTTGTTGATTTTTTTCCGCCTACACTTTTCTGTTTGGGGCGGATCAGATGATCTCTGACCTCTACTTTTTCTATTCTATTGTTGTCCATTTTCACAATTTTGAAGAAAAGGTTGCCGTCAGTAATGATTTGACCTTCCTTTGGAATTTTGGATTCTGTCTGCTCAAGAATATATCCTGCTAAAGTCACGACATCTGTTTTTGGTTTGATTTCAACGTCGATATTGTATTTATTGAGAAGTTCATTGAATTCATCAATGGGAATGGTTCCGTTCACCAGAAGAACTTGATCCTTTGTCAAGAGTTCATCCTGTTTCTCAATGGAATCAAACTCATCCTTGATTGGTCCTACAATTGCTTCAAGTATATCCTCAATAGTTATAATGCCCATAACACTTCCATATTCGTCAACTACAACTGCAACTTGGGTCTGCTGTTTCTGCATCTCTTTCAAGAGGTCATCAATGGGAAATCCTTCATGTACTGTGATTACTGGTCGAAGATGCTCTGCAACAGTGTGTTCCGAAGTACCATTATTTTCATCATAATGGAGTA
>CAZYCQ010000122.1:0-4161 GCA_964645535.1 uncultured archaeon
CTAAGTCACTTGAGTGCGGGACATTTGAACTGATTGGCGTCAAAATTGGGTGAAAGGTCGGTAACAGTCAAATGCGAGAGTTTCTCAAACTGGAGCTCATTCCCATCCAAAAATCATTCGGAAGCAGCCGGTTCCTTTTCCAAGTCCAACTCCCGGTACTTCAGGCCTTCCAAAGGTTCAAGGATCTCAAGTAGCTTTGCATATCCCTCGGATCGTTTTGTTGCCTTGAACCGAGAGTTGCATATTTTCACCGCCAAATAACTTAACCTTGGACTTGTAGCGATTGCCTTGAGCTCCTCCAGAAGCTTCACCACGGAAGGGGGCAGTGCCACCCTACGAAACCATTTCATGAATTTAGCACCCCCTGCAACTTAATATACCCCACGTATAGTGCCACCCCTAGATGGATTATTCTCAACACAAGGAGGATTGGAGAGAAAGCCTTTTCCAAACCGGGTTTGCGGACTGAATCGACAAAACAGGGATGGTGAAAGCCTCTGATTTCTAAACTGAAAGGAAATCATACCAAATGAAAAAATCGAAGAGTATAATAATTACAGTCATCACCAAAAATTCATAAAATCCCACTTTTATTCCCTTTACATTCCAATGCTTCAGCGCAACTTTTGGGGCATCAATAATGAAGTTCAATACCTTCAACACCGAAGCATTGCGCATAAAATCCGGATTTTCCTTCTGTAACTCTTTATAATTCGACCTAGCCAACCAACGAAATGATTGAAACCATAAATTTAAAAACACGCTAGTTGCAAAAACCAATTTTACATTAAAGAAATAGCCGTCAAAGATATAGAAGATGTACACCTCGAGTATTGTGACAAAAATCAAACAAACAGCCATAAACAACATATAAATCATGTTACCAAACTCTGTTCCGCCATAGATCAAGTATTCTGTAAAGCTACTGAACCTTGACGACATCCTTTTCCAGAACACATGATACCAAAAACCAGATGGTATCAACCAAATGGGAAGCACCAACGCCACAGAAATCACCCCGAGGAGGTGAACCATTGCAAATGTGTACAGCGGGTTCATGCAACCACTTCCTCCGCAGCCGTCCCCCACATGAAGACCAAGGTGGTATGGTAGAAGACCAGGGTGGCGGCAAAGAGGTACTTGCTGAACCCCAGTTCTGCTCCCGAATAGGGATTCCTTTCTGTCTTGACGGACCAATCATACCACATTTGGGGATCGGAAAGCCCTTCAAAATAGCTAAGGAAGTTCCGAACGGGACTGAGGATCTTCCTCTGCAGTTCATAGAGCATTTCAAGTGTCGGTAAGGACCAATCGAAGAGGAAATTCATCTGGAAGGTTCCTAGCAACAATCCAAACAAATCAATCAGGAATTCGTATAAGCCACTAATGAATCCTGCAATTAGCCCGTTTCCAGTGGTAGACTCGACCAATGAAGGCACTGGAACCGATGGTGAAAGTTTACTAAACAGCCAACTTGTGCCAACTCTGTCCATGATAACAGATAAGACTAAATCAATGATTAAAACTTTAGAAGTTTGGTCTTCCTTTGTTATCTCCGAGATCAGTTCGCCAATTGTATCCAATGCACTGCCAATGGCAAAATCGAGCCTGAGCTTGAAAAGCATATAGATGGTGGCGATTTTCTGATTGTCAGTCAAATTCGGGCCCATGAGGAGCAAATGCCTGATATACGCAGATCCAAGCGCGGAAAGACCAAGCAGACCGAGATGCAGAAGGATTGCCTTTCCCATTTGCTTGGAGACCAGCAACGATTGCCAAGCCATGAAGGAAAGCGTCAGCACCAGCTCCTTTACCAATTCCATGAGTATGTATTTCCAGACCACGTTATAAATCCATTTGGAGACAACTATCTCAGGGATCGGAATTCCCCCACTCCCTATATCTTGAAACATTTCGTCGAATCCCGACAAGGGCAGATTGAATCCGATCTTCGGTGCGCTGCTGAATAGGTTGGTGATATTGATCCCTGCAAAGCCCAGATCGATTTCGATGTCATCACCTTTTCTCACTACTCCCAACTGGAATGTGTCTCCACTGAAGGCGTATATCGCAGGATTCTGCACGGAAACGGTAAATCCAGGGATTATCGTCTCCAGGACCTTCCCCAAAGCAACGATCAATCCGTTGGTTCCCGAGGAAATTTCATTGAGCATCATCCTGACCGCTGTTTTTTAAACGAACTGTCCACCGTCTAGATCGTGTTCACTAAAATCAAAGTGGCTAAGAACATCTTACCAAGGTGCAACCGAATCCCTTGACTGCTGGTAAGGAACCTAAAAATGGACTTTGGTTTTGGAGACAAAGAATAAAAGGCAATAACACCTAAAACCAAGTTTTTTGGATTTTTCATAGCTAAAAGGGGACTTTCTCGGATTTTGTAAGCCATACCTTCAAAACAGGCTTCTCCAGAACAATCATAACCAATCATCCAATCGAAAATTCACAATGCTAAATCAAAAAACCTATAGACAAGGGCAATTGAGACTCCAAAAATGAATTCCTTTCCTAAAGCCTTGGGACTGAGTCCTAAATACTTGCCTGCTTGATTTGCCAAAATTCCTTCCACCACACTATGAGGAGCAATCAACACCCAATAATAAACAAAAAGGGTTGATGTAACGATGAAGATAGTCATGCCTAAGGGATAATCCTTAACAAACTTTAGCGGAGGAAATCCGAAATCAAGCCAGAAAGGAACTACGTTTCCCTGTATTCCATCCATGACCACGTTCGTTGACGAAAGAGCAAAAATTATCCCCAACAGCACAAAGATTCCTTGCAGACCTAGAACCAGACGCCAGACCTTGTTGCATTTCTTGAACAAATTGCCCAATATCTGATGACTATAGGCCTCTGAGAAGACAATCAAACCAATTGCCAACAGAACGTTTACATGACCGGGTAAAAAAGGCATTGCAAAAATGAAGACAACCAAGCTACCCGACATCAAATAATCCTCAATTCTCTCCCTGAAAAACTCCATTGACCAAAGCATCTCCTTGCCGTAGATGAGGAAACTAAGTAGAACCCCGAATCCGATTAGATAAGCACTAATCAGCGGAAAAACAAAGTTTTCTGCTGTCAATTCATCCTTGGGTTGCAGAAACACAAGATAGAATGCCAAGGCATCCATAACAACGAGACCTATGCGGTGTGGAATTAGGTTCTTATTAAATGAGTTCAATAGCTTCATCCTCCTATTGGTGCTAACAAAAACCAGATTAACATCATCAGGTAATGAAAGGTTCGCATGGTCTCAAGGAACTCAAACCAGGGACGGATGGTCGTTATAGCTTCCTTGATTGCAAACAAACCTGCCGTAGCCGCT
Source organism: uncultured archaeon (assembly GCA_964645535.1). Lineage (GTDB taxonomy): Archaea > Asgardarchaeota > Heimdallarchaeia > Heimdallarchaeales > Kariarchaeaceae > WAKA01. Next base: position 3,350 of record CAZYCQ010000122.1, read on the forward strand.
CCCTGGGCAGTGGTTTTTGCCAGCAAAAAGGCCAAAATCGCGGTTAATCCCATCCCATAAGTCAAGACAACCTCTTTTGCAAATAATAACATTTTATTCATGGGTTTTCCCGTGTATTGATTCAATACAAACCCACCTCCAATTATTTTAACTAATAGGCTAAACAATTTTCTATAAAAAACCTGTGATTTGCCGTTGGAAGGATTGGCATAAGGCACCTCCTTGATGAGATCCATGATACTGAAGGCAAAAACAGCTGCCGAATGCAATATGATCATGTCTTCAGCAAACTGCCTCCTCTCTTCAGGAGACAGGGCAAAGAACCAGCCGATATGGGTGATAGTCATCAGAAGGAAAGTGGCAACATAGCCAGATCTTGGGTTTCCCCATGACACTTCGGAGAAAGCGCCATCTGCACTGCCCGTAAGGGCGAAGGTCAATGCCCACGCAAGGTCGTTCAAACCGTAGGTTGCCAGAAATAGACCAACCTGTCCCATTTCGCTATTCGGCGAAAGGGTATCGAACGCAAAAGAGGCCTGCGGAAGGAGGAAGAAATTGGTGATACGATAGACCACCTGATTGTCCACCAATACCTCAATCTCCAATGAATTGGCGACCCTCATTGAAAAGGTCTTGGTGATTGATCCATAGGTAAGAGAAACACCATTTTGTACCGCATTGGCAGTGAACCCAGGGATCAAGGCAGCCACTGTCTCGAGAATTGCATGGACAAATCCCATTAGACCACTTATTGCCTCCTGCAAAATGGGCAATAAAACGTTGTCGGCAATGAACTGCCCCGCCGCCTTGAT
>CAZYCQ010000123.1:0-4141 GCA_964645535.1 uncultured archaeon
TGATGAGCCTTATCCTCTCGCAAATTATTTGGCAGGTTCTTTCCGCGATTCTTATTCCATTATAAAGATTCGAAATCAAGAAAATCTTTTTGTTTCCACTAGAATTCTTCATTAGTATCAAAGTCTTTAGCTCCATTCGTTTTGCCATTTTTTATTCAGAGAATCTTTTTTCGAAGCTATAAATAGAAATTTTCCCATTCTATATAATTCAAAGAGATATATCTGTATTCGAGAGCATCTGCATTCATCACACACCCTAGAAGCTCCTTTTTCAAGACTTCATTCTTATTTTTTGGATTATTTTTTTTCAGAGTATCATATGCGGGAGAAACTGCAAAAAGTGTTTCAGGAGTGAAACCTCCGAAGTTCCTTTTGATCTTTTCCATGGTGTCCATCAGATCCTTGAAAAACCCTTTTCTCCCCTTTTCAAATGGAATGCGAGAAAATTCTCCGGTTTCAAGATTTACCGTGACGATTTCTTTTTGAAGGACCTCTGTATTTCCCCAATTGGCACTTTGTTCCATGCTCTGGCTAAGGTTGTTCCACAACCGATAAAGAAATTCGGTAATTGAATGGTCTTTTGCTGTCATCTTAAAAATCGGCAGAACGCTGAATGCATTTATAGAAAAAGGTGCGGGCTTTCCCCACAACAATTTCCGGTTCCATTCCAGAGCGATTAGCTGCTCCAAATCCGAAACGATCCATCCCAACTGAAACTTGATAATTTCTTCAATCAACTTATTATTCAATGCCTCTTTTATGTCTGACCAATTCATAACAGGTGAAAGCATGAAAAGATGCTGCCTTGTGATTCTGCTTGGAATAAAATCTGGGACTTCGAGTTCCAAAAATACCTCTTTTGGAAATTCCTCATCAAGGGCAATCTTGATCCTGTCCAGGATTTCAGCTAGCTTGGTCTTTTCATTATCGAAATCTACAGACCTTCTTCGACAATCATCCACCCATTGCATCATTTCCTTAAATAATGGCCGAAGCTTTGCCAGATCCTTGTTTTCCTCATAAATTTTGAACAAGGCCTGTTTACTCGCATCAATTATATCATACTCAGGAAGAAGAGATTCAAAAATCTGTTTGATTAGTCCAAAATAGTCAAAGTGAAATGGAGTGACCGGTTCAGATGTCTGATGGACACGTCCAAAAGGATCCCTATATGTCACCGGTTGGGGGATATCTGGAACAATAGTGCTTGGAGAGACCAACTCTGTGAAATACCGTTCCTTGAACGGAAATTGAACAGGATAACCCGAATAATCCTCAAAAACCTCTTCCATCAAAACGACCATGTGGTTTGTAGTTTAAAAAAAATGGGTTGGTATCTGTAACCAACTGTGGAAACCTTTACACTCTCATTGACCAAATCATGACATCGTTCCCTGATCTGAAATTGTACATCTTTTTTCGAAGCTAGAGATGGAAGTGTTCCCATTCTATGTAATTCAAACTGATATATCTGTATTCAAGAGCATCTGCATCCATCAGACACCCTAGAAGTTCCTTTTTCAAGACTTCATTCTTGTTTTCTGGATCATTTTTTTTCAGAGTATCATCTGTGGGAGAAACTGCAAAGAGTGTTTCAAGAGTGAAGCCTCCGAAGTTCCTTTTGATCTCTTCCATAGTGTCCATCAGATCCTTGAAAAACCCTTTTCTCCCCTTTTCGAATGGAATGCGAGAAAATTCTCCGGTTTCTAGATTTACCGTGACGATTTCTTTTTGAAGGATCTCTGTATCTCCCCAATTGGCACTTTGTTCCATGCTCTGGCTGAGGTTGTTCCACAACCGATAAAGAAATTCTGTAATTGAATGGTCTTTTGCAGTCATCTTAAAAATCGGCAGAACGCTGAATGCATTTATAGAAAAAGGTGCGGGCTTTCCCCACAACAATTTCCGGTTCCATTCCAGAGCGATTAGCTGCTCCAAATCCGAAACGATCCATCCCAACTGAAACTTGATAATTTCTTCAATCAACTTATTATTCAATGCCTCTTTTATGTCTGACCAATTCATAACAGGTGAAAGCATGAAAAGATGCTGCCTTGTGATTCTGCTTGGAATAAAATCTGGGACTTCGAGTTCCAAAAATACCTCTTTTGGAAATTCCTCATCAAGGGCAATCTTGATCCTGTCCAGGATTTCAGCTAGCTTGGTCTTTTCATTATCGAAATCTACAGACCTTCTTCGACAATCATCCACCCATTGCATCATTTCCTTAAATAATGGCCGAAGCTTTGCCAGATCCTTGTTTTCCTCATAGATTTTGAACAAGGCCTGTTTACTCGTATCAATTCTGTTATACTCGGGAAGAAGATATTCAAAAATCCGTCTGATTAATCCAAAATAGTTAAAATGAAATGGAGTGACCGGTTCAGATGTCTGATGGACACGTCCAAAAGGATCCCTGTATGTCACCGGTTGGGGAACATCTGGAACAATAGTGCTTGGAGAGACCAACTCGGTGAAATACCGTTCCTTGAACGGAAATTGAACAGGATAACCCAAATAATCCTCAAAAACCTCTTCCATCAAAATGATCATGTGGTTTGTAGTTTAAAATAATTTGGATTTATATCTGCAATCAGTTGTGAAATCTTTCATACAACAAAGGAATGGGAAATCTTGAAAGTCATAAGGCAAAAAAATTTGAAGAAGAATTAAACATGGAAAAATAAAAATCCACTTGGGATTGGAACATCAATTGCATATCCCATAGATATCTCTTCGTGGATTGTTTGACTCTATATACTTGTTTAGATCTTTTCAGGATGTAGATCTTGCCAAATGAATATCGTCAATTTGTTTCAGTGACTGCCTTCAATGCCTGGTCAAAAAGACGGATGTTGTTCTTGGAGAGATCTGAAATGTTGGTTACTATCTCCACGATGTGGGTGATCAGTGATGTCATTTCCTCAACCGAAGCCACAACTTCCTCGGAAGATGATGCCGTCTCTTCCGCGATCGATGCGACATTTTCGATCTGTTGCTGGATGTCATTGAAAAGATTGTTCAGATTGATCGAAATGTTTTCAACTACTTCTTTTATTAAGTCCGCAGTCTTGCTGGACTCATTCGAAAGTCATCTTACGTTTTCTGCCACAACTGCAAATCCCCTACCATAGTCTCCTGCCCTAGACGCCTCAATTCCTGCATTCAACGACAGAATATTCGTCTGAAGTGCAATGTTCGAAACCAAGGTTGCATTGGTTTCTATTTCCATGATGATCTTGTTCAACAGTTCTCTAGCCTCAATCAGATTGGCCACGATTTTGCTTAGGTATTCCGCCTGACTCATCGTTCCTTGGGCAATTGACTGTGTTACCGATGTTATTTCATCTGACTCGGCATTCAGTTCCTCCGTATTGGCTGCAAGTTCCTCAATCGAAACGTTCAATGTGTCCGCCATTTTGGTAGCCCGAAAATTTGCCTGCTGAATTGTGCTAACCATCTGGTACAATTTGAGTATTGGAGGAACCAAAACCCTGTCATTTTGAAACTGAGGGTTCATCAGGCCCTTCAATTCCTTGCCCTCTTGAATAGAGGTCGAGATATTGTTCATCTCGGATTTCAAAGGTTCAATGAGATCATAGATGCCCATCATTGCCCCAAAAATAAAAATGGCGGACATCAAATTGACAAACACGGCATCCCGCATTACATCCAATGCATCCATTCCATCGAAACCATTGAATATGTCAAGATAACCAGTGCCTTTGATTTGCAGAACAGTGATTCCTACACCCGTAGCCAGAACAACCAAATGGAAAAAAAGCTTGAACCTGAAATCATCCTTTCCTATTGTGACATAGGTAAATGCCAGAAAAAAAGCAATGAAACCCAATACAAGCATATACCATGCCAGATATTGTTCGGCAGACAAACCGAATATTTCCGTATTGTTGATGTACGCATACAACGGTTGCCAAATCAAGTAAAGGGGCAGTAAAAATTCCAGAACATGAAACCATCTGAAATTAACCATTAGAAACGATGAGAATCAACTAAAATAAAAATCCAACGCTTTTACTGCTTCATCAAAATGACAAAAGAGCTACTTTTGCAACAGTGGCAGGTTACCTATTGCAGATCAAGAAATATTTGATGACTTCAATCCCTAATGGGTTATTTC
>CAZYCQ010000124.1:0-4079 GCA_964645535.1 uncultured archaeon
ATGTGCACACCCCTGACCTAAAACGAAAATTTTGAAATCAACTTCTTTCCTGTTCTGAATCCTTTTGCTTTGACCCGCCTTTCTCAGGCTATTTCTGAATTGATGATTCGTCCAAAAATTTATTTGTCTATAATTTATCATTCTATTATGCGGCTCTGTCCTAATTGTAATGGATCTGGAAAGGATGCAAACTGTCGCGGGACTGGAAGAGACATGAATGGTTATTCCTGTGTCTTCTGCAGAGGTACTGGAAATTGCAAGGCCTGTGAAGGTTCTGGGAAAGTGGAATGACCATAATCGTGCAGTATCCCTCCTCCTTCAGGTCAACCCTTTCTCCCGGTGTAGGAAAACCCAATGCTCTTATGCAATGATGGATCATTGGAAAACATGCTCCGCAAGTATGTCAGTCTCCTCAACGATGAGGATATGGGTGTCGTCACCGAAATAATCGCAGAATTCAGATTACTCGTCGGTCGTCCCATCCTTGTTAACGGAACCGAGGAAAGATTCACCATCAACTTTGACTATCTCTTTGAGCTTTTCGTCAAAAATGGAACCGCTGAAGGAATGAAGGTTCATAAGGCTGACCATCTGCCCCTTTCCTCCTTCAATTTGCCAAATCTTTCTTGGCTTACCCTTCTTGATGCAGTAGATCCTTCATTGCTTGTCTTGTTTCCCCAACTCAGAACACTCCATATTTCAGGTGACATCATTCCAGTAACCTCTGAGCTGATAGACGATCTCAAGAAATTGAAGCTTGTCTCCCTCCGCATCCATGGCGTAGATGGCCAAATTCCTGGCAATCTTGCCGAACTTACTACCCTCCAATCCCTCGATCTATCATACAACAGCCTTGAAGAGGTTCCTTCAACTCTTTACGGAATGGACACTCTCATTGAACTTTCTCTCGCTTACAATCTTCTCCGCTATTTCGATCCCCAATGGGGTGACCTAAAAGGATTAAGACGCCTCAACCTGAGACATAACCGTCTTACCACCATTCACGCTCTTGCACGTCTTCCTCTACTTACAGAGATTGATGTCTCCCTCAACCAATTGAAATGTCTCTCTCCTGATCTGAGATACCTCCGCCACCTGCGCAAACTCCATGCAGGTGGAAATCCCCTGCGCTTGAAATCCCCAACTCCAATATTTTGATCCACAATATCCCTTCAATTCCCCAATCCTCCATTTCTCCCTTGGGACAACCTCATATCTTTTCCCTCACATCTCACTTAACGCTATATGCAAGTAAGAAATGGTTAGTCTCAACAAGATTTATCGTTGCTTTGAATTGCAATTGTCCTGAAGGTCAATCGAAGTTACCATGGTATCCCTTGCCTATATTTTCAGAACTTGGGTAAATCTAAAAAATGATGCAATTGTAATATTTTTCAGTAAAAACTCTCCAATTTCAATTTTGTGTTTTTAAGTAGCAAAAAAAATAAATATATCCAAAGAGGGGGGTATATGCAAAAACTAAAAATTAGTTTTAGCATAAAATGGCTGATCATGGTGGGATTGTTGCTTAACCCTAGTGTTTTTTTGGGAAATGTTTCCATAGATGTACAATCCCATTCGGAAGATACATCTAATGAAGAACAGGTCGACGGCCTTTCACGAGTTGGTATGACCATGAATAACGTCCCCCTCTCTTCCATGCAGGCTCAAGCTAGTGTTGCATCTTCGTCTGCCAGCTCCCCGTTTTTTGCGCTGCATCAGTATGGAGGGCTTGATACCGACTTTCACCATTGTATTCCGAATTTTGGTGGAATGGTGATGGCCGGTGGTGGGATTTGAGAGTGATCATGTCCCTGACCAACTCTGAAGTGTATAAACTGGCTAACGAGGTGATTGTATGAAACGATATCTGATATTGCTGCTCCTTTGCTTTTCCTTTTTCACCCCAACAAACGGGAGATTCACAATTGTTCCATATTCCAGTAGTGGCGATGCCTTGTCTTGGGTGAATGGAACTGATACTTTAGTAACCTTTGGTTGGACCTTTCCAGTTTCTCTTTGGAATGCATCTGTGAAAGGCGAACCCCTCAATGTCATTCCAGATCGCTGGATAAACGGGACTCGTCCTTCAGGGTATGATAGAACATTTGTCGATGTTGATCAGAATGGAACTTCTGCGATAGTTGCAACCAGTACTTCTGATATATTCCGATGGAGATTCAGCACACAAGTGGTGGAACGCCTAATCGTCATAAATAACACTGATGTCAATGCGATTTCATTGGGAGACTATGTCTATGTCGGAACCAATCAGAGCGCGGAAATATTGGTCTATGACATGGATGCCCATGCCCTGATAGAAAGAATGGCATTTGGAAGTTCGATCTGGGCATTAGATGCCACCAATCAGGGAAATCTTGCAATCGGTTTCCAAAACGGAACTCTATCAATAAGGGCAAACAACTCCTGGCAAGCCTATCAGTTCGAGAACCCCATCCAAAAAACAAAATGGAACGGTGACGAGCTGTTTGTCTTGGAGGGAAAACAACTCCATATCCTAACGAACAATACTTTAGAAGATTACAGCTTTCCAAGACAACTCCTGTCAGTTGCCCCTTCAGATAATGGAAAGATGGTTGCAGTCGGTGACGATAATGGAACTGTTACAATTCTTGACAGGAAAGGAAATGTCCTGAAGGAATTACTCTTCCCAGCGGGAGAATTCATGCCTGAAATAATTTCGCTAGATTGGAATGGAAATAGATTGGCAATAGGCAAAAAAACTATTGGGATTCCAATCGTTGACACCACGACTTGGCAAAGAATCAGGACTTTGGGTATAGATCCTGATACAGACAAGTACGTCATTGTCGAATCTCCCCCCGAACCTGCTCCATTCCCCTTGTTGTTTTTCCTTTCCTCATTTGTTGCCATGATTATTTTCAAGAAAAGGAAAAAGGTTGTTTAATCAGTTTGAAAGTAGACCAATACCCAATTATTGGAATTGACTTAAATGACTGAAAAACAAAATTGATTGCACTTTCTGAGACCTGTCATTTGCCCAGAAGTATTTCATTCAATCTGAAAAGAGCCACTGTGCACGGCAATCCCAGTCAATCTTAAAAGTGTCTGTACAGAAAATACCTTATGCGAACATTGTTCTTCATTTTTCTCCTGTTTCTCTCTATTGGGTCGGTGAACGCACAGGAACCGGTATATACACGGGTAACCGATGCAGAAATCATTTGGGAACCTCCAAAAGATGATCGTTTCACATTCAACCTGACCTACAGGGTCGATGCATGGAACCCCAAATCCACTGAAATTTTACTTGATGAATGTACCCTCAACATCACCTTTACTGTCCTCCCGGCAGGGGTCAACCAAACTGAATGTATCCCTGCCATAACCGTCTACCCCCAAGAACAATCGGTCTTCGAAGGGAAGATCTCCCTCAAGGTACCTTCGGCCGGAATGCAGGGTATCGCCACCGCGATCATTACCGCCAACCTCACCGGTACAGGAATCCGGCATAATGGCTCACTTGTCGATATCCCTCTCTATGAGACATCTGTTCTGGTTCCGAACAACGGGACCGGACAATTCCTTCCTGAACCTGCATTCGGATGGGGCAGCCTCGGGAACAATTCGCCAGTGATCTTCCGTGTCGCCAACCTTCATATTCCCATCTATTTTCCTCCTGAAGGCTACCATCTTACTGTTTTGACCAATTCTGAGTTGATCAACACCCAATCGGACACCTACCAACTGACCACCCCAAATGTGCCCATGACTTTTGTTGATGTCCGGTTCGAGGGCAACCTTACCTCTCCTCCCCGCCTGAACTCATTGCAGGTCATAGGACGCTTGGTCTGGACCTACGAGATCAGCCCCGGAATCACTCCATACAACAGCGGCGGCAATTTTGAGGTCTATAACTATACGCCCGCTCTCGAAACCGATGTGGACATCTCCATCCGCCTGGTCTTCCACGGTCGCGACCCCGACTCCTCAAATTTCCTGCCGCTGCTCCTCCGCATCAGGGACGGTGCCGTCACCAAGGTCGTGCAGCCGAGGCCTGTATATCCAACAGTGAACGAAACTCCCTTTTCCATGGC
>CAZYCQ010000125.1:0-3013 GCA_964645535.1 uncultured archaeon
TAATTTCAATCCTTACGCATCCCTGCACCAAAATTGCTGCGGATATGTAGGAAATTCCACTCTAGGATAAATGAAATCCACTTCCCCACCTATGTTCTTGTGTCCCTGCCTGTCACAATTCTTGCACTCGCACTTGGTTTCCCGACTTGAAAAAAAAGCCTCGGTTGTTCAAGGAAAACAGAAACATCCTCCCCACCATTTCTTGAAATCAACACCATTGAAAGAAGAATGGAAAAAGACTATCATGACGAAGAGGAATTGTTCCTAACCTTCCACCAAGTACACACCTCGTCTAAATTCCGATACCGCAAACAAATTTTACGACCAAGTTTACCATCCCACTGATGGAGGAAAATCTCAAGGCAATTTTTTTCCAATCCGGCATGCGCCAGAAAATTCCTTATGTCAATCCGGTCATTTAATGCTTTTCCATACGCTTTGGAATATGAAAACCATTGCTCAATCAAATTTTCACCGTTTTCTTTAAGCAACTCCCCGACCTTCGAGGAAATGACGTCCAATTCCCTCATGATCAGCACCTTATGCGTATCTGTAAAAAGATGGACGGTATCCACGAATTTTTTGAGATCACCCCATCGTACTCCATTACAATCATTGTGGTTCTCTAACGGAGCAAAGTGATGGACCAATACTTTCGCCATCGCTAAAATCCTCAATCTCTCATCCAATGAAACACTCCGCACTAATTCCCATCTGCCATTCCTCACCGCAATCTCAATTCCTTCTTCAAAAGCCGCCCGTATTCCTTGGATTAGATCTTCAATGGTTTTCTTTCTAGGGAAAACATTGGTGAAAAGCAAAGGCAGACCATACCTTGCCGATTTGAGAAAATCGATTATCCTGATAAGTCCACCATCGTCTTGGAAATCCACTTCAGGAACTGCTGCCTCTATTTTTGAATTCTCAACAATATGTACTGTCAACACCTTTTCATCACCTCCAATGTAAGGCTCGGAATTGTAGGTCACAAAGCTTACATCATATTTCGTTGCCACCAAAGCAGCAATCTCCCTGACAAGACGATAAATCAATGAAGGCATGTAATTTATTCCATGAGAAAGATCAAGATGGAATTCAACGTTTCTTAATTTCTTACTGTTCTTCTTATCCAAAATCTGCAAAATACAACCCACCAATTTCATATACGAAAAATAAAAGTAATCCGTCAAAGCTCCTTCAAATCTCCCATTCGGAAATGTTCCACTTCCTGGAAGAACCAGCAATTCAATCCTGTTGACAACATCATCCCTCCGATCACTTTCCAACTCCGTCGTTTCATCACTTTGCAGAAATTCTAGAGCCCTTGACCTGATAATCTCCATTATCTCACTGTAGCCTTCCTTTGAAGGATCTGCTTCAATAGGCAACAAAGTATCCGGAAGAAGAACGTAGGCTTGGTCGGGATCAATTCGGTCAATCAGGAAGAAAAGTATTGTTTTCGACTTCAGGCAGTCCTCATCCTCTTTAAATCGGTAGGTGACCTTAGACCACCGACTATAATCTCCCTATGGCGAGATAAGAATTTTCAACGTTTCTTCCATGAATATTCAGAATTAGCCAGAAATATTAATCTTCGTTCACGCCATTTGAGTTCCCTTTGAAGGCCATGTTCCAACTCAATTCAATGAATATTCATTTTTACTAAGAATGACCCGATATTGATTTCCCATAAATGCAAATTTCATTCTGTTAAACCTCTTTATCGTCGTTGAATTCTTGCATTGATGAATCAAATATAATCTGATTTCATTGAGAACTCCTATATGTCCCCTGATTTGAGAAAAAATGTTCCCTGAATCCTCGAATTTCGCTTCTATATCCTTTATTTTCAATGTACCACTTTTTAGCTCCACAATATGACAGGACATCCTTGCATTGTTCCTTTCAACAAAAACAAAACAGTCAACCATCTTTCCAGAATGACCATTCTGTTCCGCAAATTTCTCAGGATCGAAAATAAAATGATCTACAATGCCATTTCCATACACACAGGCAAATTTACTCCCCTTTTCCTCGCATTTTCCCTTTTGATAGGATGATAGGGCTTGTCTAATCCTTCTGACGCTCATCTTCCTTCTCCTGCCCATCCAATCGTCTGCTCAAGACATATTCTACCTCTGCCCCTTGATTGTAAAGATCCTCGACAACATCTGAAAAAGAATCATCTTCAATCCCATTATGATCCACTTTCAATGGCTCGGCATAGAACCCTTCCTCACCCTCCTTCAAATGGATCAGGCTTACCTTTTTTGACGAAATGGTCTCTTCCTTTGAAATGCCAAGCCTCTTCAATTCTCTCTCATCCAATTGGCTGGATTGAATCAACACATTCACCTGATTCAAAAGATAGTCGCTGTGTGTGGTCATGACAACATGAATTCCGGAATTGACAAGACGAACCAACAGTTTTGCCATCTCCCTCTGTGCAGCAGGATGAAGGTGTGCCTCCGGTTCCTCAAAAACCAACAGATCCCCTTCCTCAAGACCACGTTCAATCAACAGCCATAAGGGTGCCAGATTTGAAATCATTGAAGAAACATGATAAAGATCGAATTCATGTCCATCCTTCTGGAGGTAGGCTATATCCCAGGAAGATCCTTGCTCTTGATACTCCCACCCAATAAATGCTCCTCGAAAAATCCCAGTAGCTCTTCTTTCCAATCCGAAAGTTTCCTTTGCCTTTTGATGATGGTAGAAACCAATCTCCTTTCCAGATAGGTTGAATAGGGGTCTTCTCTGAATTCATTTGAGTCTATCAAAAATTCAAGAGGTAGTTTATGCAGATTTCGACGAACAGATGGAGAATCAATAAACGAAAGCAATGAAAGCTGACCTCTCAGTCGATCTTGTATGATTTTGTTCATCCTCAACATAATTCCCCCTCTGGTATCAGGCATGTAATGAGCTTTATTTTCCATCAGGTCTTCAAATTTCATGAATGTACGAACTACCAATTCCAAAAGAAAATTGAATTGGGCACTGATTAAGATAT
>CAZYCQ010000125.1:3023-4056 GCA_964645535.1 uncultured archaeon
GTCATTCTTCTCATAAACGGCAAATTACATGTAAAAATGAACCTGTCTCCCTCTTCCCTAAATTGTGGAAAATTTGAAATGAACCGTTCATCGGAACTTAAATTGAAATCCAAACCATACAATGCATCGGCAAAGATTTCAAATGACAAATCTCCGTCAATCGTTACTTTTGCCCTGTTCTTCCCTCTTTTTATCAAACCGATTTTCTCTTCCCTTCCGAATTGCTCCCACAAGATAAAGGATGCAATGAACTTGTTCAGTGTCGAATTGAAAACCTCATTCAGATAATTGGAATCGTATCCTTCCTTTGGGGAGACCTGTTCAACAATTTTCTCCAAAATATTGAACCATCTTTTTGGTATCTCTCTTTTAGTTAAATCGAACACTTCGGTATCCTCTGGGATATCCGTCGTCTCTTCTACCAAACTAGTGAGAACTTTGGCAATTGTGTTCATATTGTTTTTGAAGCCCCATAGATAGTACACCATTCTCGAAATGATGGATTTCCCCGATGAATTCCTTCCCACCAAAACAGTCAAAGGCTTAACGTCTACTTTCGCATGTCTCACAGGACCGAGATCCCTTACCTCCAGTGATTCCATCTGTGTGGAACGGTTTGCAGAAAGACTTTCAAACACAACCTGCCATAATCTTGTCTGTTATTTAACCTATTGAAGGACGAAATAAATAATTGCCTAAGCCCATGAACGCAAACACATCGGTTTCCTGATTCACAAATCGAACCATCTGTTCGAATGTCAACTTAACCTCTCCATGAAATTCAAGGTCTACAAGAAAAACAGATGCCCTCCCAGCTTGTTTTAACCTTACCTCCAATTGGAATTTCGGAAGATACCAAACGATTCCAATCTTCAATCCTCATCCCCAACACCTCATGATACATATCTCTGATGATTGAATGCAGCGCAAAACCAAGGTTTGCCTCCAACCTCCCCCTGATCAGACAGTACGAATCCACCCCATACACGCGACACTCCATTGCCCTAACAAACCTTCTTCCCACCTTTCAACA
>CAZYCQ010000126.1:0-4002 GCA_964645535.1 uncultured archaeon
TTGGGTGGACGACGGGCAAAGGAGGTGGCTTCCTCATTGCAGATCTCATGGATTTCCACAGCCCGTATAGGGAGACATGGATTATTTGGGTTTCCCAAGACACAAGTAGTTCAACTGACGGAGTATACATCTCATTTATTTAGCCAACAAACAAAACAGAGTATGGAAGGATCATATGATCGTATTGCCCCAATCTATGACCTCCTTGACCTTCCTTTCGAATGGCTCTATTATCGGAAAATGAGGAAAAAATGGATCGGTACGCTTCGAGGCGAGAAAGTGCTGGAAGTGGGTGTTGGAACAGGCAAGAATTTGGAGTATTATCATCCGACCAATGAGGTAGTGGCAATTGACAGGAGCAGGGGCATGCTTTCCCTAGCTGCAAAAAGGAGGAAACAGCACACAAAACTCTTCTTCCAACCGGAAATCCCATGGCAAGTTCCATCCGACTTCACAACAGTTGTTGCAACATTTGTGCTATGCACTATGAAGGAGCCACAACCAGTTCTGGAGGAGATACGGAGGCATTTAAGGCTAGGAGGCAAGTTGATAATATTCGAGTTTGCCAGATCAAGGAATCCTCTGCTTTACAAAGTTGAGAAGGCGATCAATCCGCTCACACGTCTTCTTTTCGGAGTTGATTTTACTAGGAAGCCGACGATCGAGTTGCTTGGTTCGGAATGGAAATTGGTTGATGTCAATTGGGCAATTGAAGACATGATCTATCAAGCAATGATTGAGAGAAAAAAATAAGTAAAATCAGAAACGCAAATGCATCATCATCCTTCCTTTTGCTTTATCGTTTTTCGTCTTTTAAGAGCCATTGCGACAATAACAGCAATCACCAATAAGGGGAAGCCATATAGCAGAAGAATGGAGGAGATGGGAAGGCGGAACAAAGACACACTATAGCCCAAGCCTTGTGTTGAACCCCACCCTTCAGGCAATTCTCCCGGAAAATCAAAGACACCGGTCTCGTTCTTCACCACGAAGTAGGGAACTGTACTGATGGAGAGGGGATAGACCGTATAGGTGCCGGGAACCCAATCATCCACGTTGGATTGGTTGAAACGAACAATGGTAGAGAATGAGACTGTGCTGAGTCCTGGGTTTACGGACATCCCTTCAAATTGAGACTCCACATAGCCCTTGCAGTCCGCTTCATCACCTGTGTCCAGCTGTCGGTAGACTTCGAAGCAACCAAGATCACGGGGCATGGCGATGGTGACATTATGGTCTGCTTCAACCAGAAGACCACCAGATGCATCCGCAGATCTATCAAGAGGGTCTCTCACTATGACGGGAACTGCATTTGGGTTCCAGTATTCCAAGGTCACGTTGATCCAGACGTAGGAATACCGTGAAAGGTTGTAATTTTGGATACTACCGATAAGATCGGCAGAGAAGTCGTCATCAGCGACCCAGCCAAGTGAACTCACTCGTGCATGCACATAGGCATTCGGATTGTAGAGAGGAGCACCCTGAGCCAAGGGGATTGAAATTAGAAGGAGAAGGAAAGCAAGTTTTTTCATAAACATCACCATCATGCTTTTTTGATGGATAATTTCCGGACTCGATAATATCTTAGCATCAGCAAAAAAGTTCCCACCAATATCACAGGAGTACCATAAAGAAGGAAAATTGAGGAGAATGGAAGTATGCCAAGAGATACTCCATATCCAAGAGAGAGTATTCTACCCCAGTTCTCCGGGAGCGGATCGGAGAAAGTGAACACCCCTGTCGAATTCTTGACAAGATGAAAGGCGATTGAGGAATAGGTTCGGAAATAAAAGACATATTCCCCTTCGATCCAATCATCGACGCCAGATTGGTTGAACCTGACAAAAGTCTGCCGTTGGAATCGGGTTGTTCCGGGGGAAAGCAAGACTGTGTTGAAGAAGTCATCATCATACATGGTGCAGTCATTCGGATCATCATCTTGGGTTAAACCTTTTCCGAAGCAACCACCAGCACGTGGAAGGCGAGTGTCGATTTCATGGGTTGCTTCAACGGTCAACCTGCTTGATACATCTGCTTCGCTCAACGGATTGCCGACTTCTACTGCAACGGCATTCGGGTTCCAAAACTCCATGGTAAAATTGATTTTCACGTAGGAATACCTTGAAAGGTTGAAGTTATTGATGGAGGATATCGTTGCATTGTCAAAAGTTTCATCAGCCATCCAATCAAATTCAACAATGCGAACATGGAAGCCACTGCCGGGACTATAGAACGACTGTTCTGCATTTATTGTAGAGATTGAGAACAATATTATCAGGAGAAGGAAAGGAAGTTTTTTCATGCACACCACCTACGGAATGAAGAATTCGGTATATATGAAATAGTCAAAATAATTCGAAGGACTATTTTCAAAACCGTGCTCAAAGTAATACAATTCCGAGAAAATCGGATTGTTTTGAAGAATATAATCCATATCACTAAAGTGCCCAGGAGGTCTGGCTTGAGTAAAACAATGGTCAGGCACACCATGTCTTCGATCGGAATAATTGGGAGTGACCTCTCCATTTGAATCTGCAGATTTAGCCATTATGAAATTGGGGCAATTGTTATTAAACCTTCGATCCCAATACTGATCTTTTAAATTAAATGCCATATGGGAAAATTCATGACCAAAGAGGAACCAATCAATTCCAGGATATTTTTTGTTGACAAGTTCCCATTTTCCAGGAATAGTATAACCAAGATAGTCAGGCGAATATTCTGAGTAATATGACTTCCCCCCATTGGTAAATGCCCGATTTGATCCATGACCAGGGATATTGAACCCTTGATAGATATTGAAATCGCCCAGATTGCAAGTTGAATAGTCACTGCATGCATTGTCATTCAAGTTCCATTTGACATCAATATTATTGTAGATCACCTGACCTTCAAACAATTGAAACATTGTCATTGAAAAGTATTTGATGCCCATTACGATGTCATTTCTCAAGTCAGAGGGGGGAGTCCAATTCGTTGCGAAAACAAGATTCGAATCAAGATTCAAGACCCTCCACGAATAGATGAATTCGGTATTCCAGTCTTCTAGGGTCCATTGTTCAGAGGTACAGGTACTACAGGGAATATAAACCCGAAATTCTATCTTGACGACCTTGTTTCGCAGATCCAGATCCGCGGTTGTGGGAAGATCCCAAGTCAGGACACTTCCACTCCAAGCAACCTGTCGCCCAACATAATAGCCATTGAGGTAGAGGTACACATAACGGGATATACTTTGTGTGCTACTGAATGAAGCGGTGATCTTTGGAACAACGGCAATGTAGTCATCCGCGAAATAGGCATAATCAGTCAGCCGTTGGTATGATCCCTGCCAAGGAGCCGTGATGTCCGCATTTTCATGATAGGCATTGAAGGTGACCACCCCATCATCAATCCAAAGATTGTCAAGCTTCCATCCCCGACCATATCCTCCGTAACGGATCTCAATTGTCAACAAATAGGAACTGTAGGGACTGCACCAGCTACTGCAGTCAAAAATGGCTTCGGGAGACTGCCCATTGATGGTCGTGGAATGCTTCTGAACCCCATCAACAAATATAGTCAAGATACGAGAATAGCTCTCATTTTCATTGCTGAGCTCAAGATGTAAATATCGGCGGGAAGAAAGATATCCAATTGAAAGGAAAAAATCAAGACGTGCAGTACTCGCATCAGGGAAATAGGCAGCTCGCCAATACCCATACATACTGGCAGTTCGTACAGATGCGTCCTGGGGGGCACTGGGAGGAGCCATAGGTTCCTGTGGGGGTGATCGGGAAGGTGCCTGAATCCCTTCAGGAATTGAACCGTTGGCAGACCTCCCCATCACTGCATTCATGATTCTGCTCTTCTGCCGTTCCTTGGTAAAGGCAGGAATGGATGTAGGAACTGCAATTTCGTTTGCAGTGGTGCTGTTCGTTTCCCCGTTCGGAATAGATCTGTCTGAAGAAGGAAGAGCCTGTGTTGAAGATGTCGGCCCTAGTCCGAACATGGGCATTGCCA
>CAZYCQ010000127.1:0-4000 GCA_964645535.1 uncultured archaeon
GGGCAGTTCATTGCCGACAGCGTTCTTCAATTGATAATCGATGTGATTGTCACGACAGTTACTGGCATCACTCGGGCTCTGCTGATGACCACAGAAGCCATTTTAGGGTCTAGCTTTGGTTACTCCGAAAGTAATGGAATATTTGCCGTCATGGTTGGTGGACGGTCAATTGTGGTTGGGTTAAAATCATTGGTCCAAGGCATCTCCTTGACCTTTGGAAATATCGTGTTGACCTTTGATGATTTCTTTGGGGAAACCACTGTCGAGAAGGAAACGCTTTCAATAGATCCTACCCAGGCCTCTATTGATGTAATGCGAAAAAGAGATGCTCTCGAAAAAGGTTTGATGATTGCCACCGCAATTACAGCAGGTTTATTGGCAATCGGAAAGGTTGATTGGGCTAGTCCTCTTTTCTTTGGAAGTTTATTGGCCACTGGGTTGGCAAATCTCAAAATCATGGCCGATTACTTCCTCAATTCAGAAATTCCAAAAGAATTCAAGCAAATTGTTTTGAATGGGCTTGTGATTTTTGAATTGACTCAGATGCTGAATCTGCTGTTGCTACTCTTATTGCCGAAAATGGGAGAACTGGTTCAGCTTATTGTGGATCTTATCATCACCTTAGGCACGTTTATACTTGAAAAGAACTTGGACGGGTTTATTTTAAACTCCATCGGAGCCGGTATAATGTATTCGACATTTAAATATGGTTTCTTGACCGCAACTGTCTTATTAAAGAAAAGACAACTTTCCAAGATCAAGGAAAAGCCTGTAGAACCACTGGATCCAGTAAACGAAAGATGGGTTGAGAAGTTTTTCATCAAGGATGGACAACCGGCAGTGATAGGATTTTCGGGTACCCTTCCGAAAAGACAGGACCTGGTTTCTCAATATTTTGCACATCAGGAATATGCTCAGCAGACATCGAACCTAGAGAAGGAATTGAACGTACTGAAGGCGAAAGTGAGTCTATTTATCAAATCCATGATTTTCTTCCATGCGATAATGACAATAATCTATTTATTCCTTTTCGGAGTTGGGTCATCATGAATGTCGAAGATGAATATCCGTTTTTTTTATTTGCTTTCATAATGATCCCAATAATTACATTCGCCATGGCGATTGCCGTTGAATTGGCTCTGTTTTTATTCATTATTTCCTTCATCGGATTTCATATTCTTATTCTAAAAGCGCATCAGCCTTACTTTGCCATTCCCCCCCAAAAAAAGATCCTGGTGATCTACAGCCATACTCTTAAATTCTTTGCTTTGTTCTTTTCCGGAATAATGATATTTCTATTCATAATAAGTTATGATGAGTCACGATCATTCAGTTGGTGGGACAAATCTACTTGGTGGGTGGCAAGAAGTTGGTTGGATCAGAACAATGTTCCTCCGCCCCCTGGATTTGAATCGTGGTCGGCCTTCTTTCAGTATCGCCCTTATCTGTTCATGTTTTGTCTAGGTGTTCTCGCTATTTCCATGGGAATTGTGTTTCTTCCGGAACTCGTTGTTCAGACCGGTCTGGTCAAATCGGAAGGGCTGAAACGAATCCGCCAGCTTCATGACTTTTATGATGAATTTGTACCAATCTATAGAAGGTTTTGGAACCTCCCGTATGAGTATGTTGTCAAGGCTGGCAAGCAACCGGGTCCAAAGGAATGGTTTGAGATCATAGACGCCATTTGCCTTCCCCATGACTTTTTTGACCGCCTGCCTTTTCTCCTGGAATGGGATTTTATCAAGGTAACATTTGGAAGGCTCCGATTCGTTTCGATCAAAGTGGTGACCACTGTCAGGAAGGGAATATTTTTCTTCTTAGGTCAGCGTGGCCTTGTCCCCACCTTTCTCAGAAATCCGGATGCACTGATGGTTGATGACATCACCCTTCCGATACCGAAGGATCTGGTTCAACACTTGGAGGAACAGGGAGCAGTCGATTTCGAGGACTTTGACAATATGGGAACCAATATTTCAATTGTTCTGCGGCTGGAGGATGGGAATCCCAACCGACCGGTGCTGGAGGGACTGAAAACCTTTTGGCAGGCTCATGGCGATGAATATCTTGCGGAGGTGGAACGGTTGAAAATTGAACTTCGGCAGGAGCTCAAGGCAAAATCAAACTTGAGGTGGTGGAACCTGTCGGAGAGGAGGAAGAGAAGGCAGGAGCTCAAGGCCAAACGCAACCTGCTCAATGAACTTCTTCTGGAATTCCCCGATAGATGAAACCCTGGAATTGACCTTCGAGCAATACATAGTGATGAATTCTATAGATCAAAGGAATTGGGCAACTTGGATATTTTTTGCGTTAGATATAGCCATGGTTGCTTTAACCCTTTCACCAGCTGCAGGAATAGTTATAGAATTATTCCCTCTAATAATTCCATTAATATTCGGAACAATCCAGCATATGATTTTTTATTTTGTTGATTTTCCTTTTGGCTTGGCTGATGCCGCAAATAAACCTGAAAATTTTGATTCTACAGATGAGCAGGAAAAGTTCAAATCCAAATCAATCGAGTTTTTAAAAAACCTAAGACTTGTTCATTTCGTTTTGACGCTGGCAAACGGTCTTGCTGCAAACGTGGGTGGTGGAAAAGCAGGTGCGATTGAAACAGTTGACGATCTATTTGCAATTGATAAGGCAGTGAAAATTATTGAAGGTGGGTTGCCTACCATATTTAAATTTCAAGTGATAGTTGCGGCGATAAGTATCGCATTGTTAGGTTTGAAAGAAGTACTCGAGACATTGCTTCGAGCACATTACCATTATTTGTTACTAGATTTACTCTTGACAGTTGCAGGAGTATTTCATAAAATAATTGGGTTTATTTTAATAACCTTAAATTTTATTCCCGCAATAATATATAGTTTGGTTATTGGGGTGATGTCTAATGACTAAACTAAAACAACAACAATTTGTCATATGGATTTTATTGAGTTCTGCCACAATCACGTTGTGCGATGGGTTCAGTGGAAAAATTCCCATATCACTTTCCTTTTCCTCATTGTCGATTTTTCTGGTGGGAAACTTCTGGATCTTAAATCGGTACTTCTCTCTTCCAGACAAGTATGGAATGCTCTTTTGGAATTACTTATCAACATTGGCACCAATCTATTTTCTTATATCCATGTATTATCCCCAAGACAAGAATTTATTGTGGATTGGAGCCCTCAGTGTCCTTGTTTCTTGGTTTATCCTTTTCAAGACTACAGAGGCTGATTTGCGACACAATATGATTGCCAATTCCTATTTCGATTTTATCAGAACCTATTGGGGAATTGTTGCGGTTTGTTATTTAACAATAGCTGAAATTCTTAACTGGTCTTTTGAGACTGGGAAAAATTTAGTGATTGGCTTTAACCTTCTGTTGGCTCTCATTATCTTATTTTTTCAAGCAATCCCCTCAAGATTACACTTTGTGTTTACGAAATTTGTATTTCCGACGATTGTTCTCGAAGGAATCTATCTTACTCTCGCTTCATTTTTCTTTCCTTCATTTGGTTTGAGAATATATAGCCTCTTGGCTCTCTTGATCCAAGCTCTCTTACATGACCATATATGGATCGGCTCTAGGCTTAAACGTAGGATTAAGAGTGAGGCTGTTTTGGGAAAAGGGAGATTCAAAAGAATTTTTTTGAAAAGTTCAATTATTCTTCCGTCTTACTTCTACGTGTGGGAATCTGAATTACCTTTCATAGTTTACATCCCTGAATTTTTTCAATTCCTAACCAATAATGAGGTCGATATCTTCATCAGTTTAAGAAAGAAGGTGCTACCAAAGTGGAAACCTGTGATTATTTGCGAGAATATTGACAAGGATGTCAAAGAACATGCAGAAAGGCAAGGAATTTTAGTGATAACTCCGAATTTTATTGAATCAAACACTTCAGGCAAAAAGTGACCTCCACAATTTTGACACCATTTGGCAAAATTGTTTTGGATCTATGCTTTTTTGTGTTTGGAACGGCATCAAGGCGGCGGGGCAGTTCATTGCCGA
>CAZYCQ010000128.1:0-3952 GCA_964645535.1 uncultured archaeon
TGCCTATGCAGGCCATAAAGTCTCCCAATTAAAACAGATCCATTTGCTTTGTCCAAAAAAATCAGGAAACCAAGACCGACTAACGCAAATGCGATTGGATGAAAGATTTGTACCAAATCGCTTGGATAAAACAAGACGGTTAAGAGAATTCCTTCAATCCACCCTATAATAAATGAATATATTGCCCATAAATAATAAATCTTAGTGTTGCTCAATAAATCATCCTCTCTATGGAGAAGGTAATAATTAAATGCCAAGGTCTCTCCTACCTGTTCTTTAAGCCAACTGTAACTTAGGCCGGTTATTTGAGTGAGTGGTGCAATCCTTTCCATATCCATCACCTAAAGATATTGATCAACCCTCTTCAAGTATAGAATTGTGATGAAAAGGTGATAGGCAAATGAGAGAAGAGTTAGAAGAAGTGTTCCTGTTGCGGAATATCTATTAGAGGAAATTTCAGTAAAATCAATCATGCCAATTACATCCAATCCCATGAAAAATGATCCAACAAAATCGTTCAACTCTTCTAACATCGTCCCCTGTTCCATTTCAAACATGCCTGCCAATATTCCTTCAAATTCCCCAATTAACATCCCAACTCTCAAGCTTTGAACCACTGGATTGTCAATCAAATTATATCGGTCAATCGGGAAGGGATTATTTACAAAAACATCAAAAAGTCGAATGTACAAAAATTCCTTAATTATATCCACAAAAAAATTTCGTAAAGAAATCATCATTGCAATCAATTTTGTATTTTTCCCTGTAATATGTCCTAACAGGAAAATTAGTGCATTTAAGAGGAGCTGGATTGCCCAACCGAAATGGAATGCTGCAAAGAACTCTGCGGTCAACCCCATAACCCTGCTATGGTTGATGGCTTCGGTTGGATACGATTCATAATAATCAGGAGTCACAATAAACCACTCCACTAGCCCTCCTGCAACCAAAGTCAATAACATCCATTTGGTAGCTTCGGTTATAGGAATTGGAGTACTGATATAGGTGGAAATTATGCTGGCAACGGTCATTGCTTGCATAAAGTCAATCATCAGAGCCATGTTGACAGGAGGTACCACTTCTCTAGGGATGCCAAGAGTTTCAATTTTGGGACTTCCAAAAATGTCAATTAATGAAATGGTTCTCCCTAGGAAGAAGGTCAGGGCATCATTGGAAAACTCAGCTCCCAGCTGCAAGCCGTTAACCTTGACAGTAGATCCCGAAAGGTCTACAGGCATCAAAGGGTCCAAAGCAGTGATAAGGGACGCAAATCCCTTCATGGCACTGTTCACGGCAAAAGCAATGGTGCTCAACATGGTTCTGAACATTTCTCTCAAGATAAAGCTTGCGCCCGCCTTGACAGTGGAGACCACCGTGGAGAGCCCTCCGATCACGTCGACAAATTAAATCCATTTATGAGCCTTCTGTATCCATTTGTATCGGACACCGTTCCCAAAAAGCGATCTATTTCCCAAATAGGCTCCAATGTATCCGTTGGATATCTGCTTCTCTCACAGCACCGTTTCCAACACGTTTCAGGGCGCACACATAGTGGTTGAGCAATCGATAGCGCAGGATTTCAAGTGCAATGGGCAGGCAGGAAAATATAATGGGCAACAGCATTATGGGGTTTTTCCAGTCTTTGAGGATGAAGATTGGCAATATGGAGATGAGACTTGCCCAGAATGCATTACTGAAATCCGAGATCATTTGTCGCCGTTTTACACTACGAACTGTGTTGGTGACGAAGTATTCCAATTGGGCAGCAGCGGTGCAGTCTCGCTCCTTCAGGCACCTAAGAAACAAACCCGCATACAGAAATTGGCTGTGGGCAAGGAACAGGATTATAACGGCCTGAACCATCCCGTACCAGAACCGAAATATTGTGGCTTCTCCTTCAAGAAGAAGAAGCGCTGTCAGGAGAAAATGGATCAACGCAAGCAAGACTGGCAGATACAGGTCCAAGAACTTCGACCTGATGATTCTTTGCTCCTTCAAAACAGAACTATGGCCATAGATTTTGAGAAAGGTCACTACCATCCAAATGAACAATAGCCCCTGTATCAAGAAAGAAATTTGGATAGGTTTGACCGATTTGATAAATACGATCAAGCCCATGGACAAGGAGAAAATTTCTGGGAAAAAGAGGAAATAAATCAAGGGTGGAGTCCTCACAGCAAACATCTCTGCCCGTTCCTCCTCAGGTCCTTCGTAGTATTCCTGCTGGCTCATAGTCAACTTGAGGAATAGGCGTTGATAATGAAAAAACAATAGGTGTTGAAAATGAAAAAACTATTGATAGATCATTGATACAATACAATTCCATTCTCGTTGCAGAAGGCCCTTGCATCATCATCCACATTGATTGCAATAATGCTCCTCTCACTCATGGGGAAATCCCGATTCGTTATTTGGAAAAATATTACAACATCATGTTTTGTTATCTGATGGAAAAAATCCGGAATCAGCAAAAAAATGCTTTTCCTTCCTGTTTTTGCTTGGAAGAAATACGGAGTCATGGTCTCTCCCTTCTCAGGAAATATGCACCCCAATTGCCAATAGTCAAACCCTTGTTCTTTGAGGAGCTGTAATTTTGATCTATGGGTGATGAGCAACATAGCCATGACAAGAACCTCGGCAAAAGCCCACTTCGGGGATCTTATTGACAGGGATGCAACAGGATCAATACCGACCAATTGGGGAAGGTAGCCTTCCACTACGACCAGGACAATCATTACCAAATTGGCTGGAATAAGATACCGAAGGTTAATCCGATTTAATCTATAGCCATTTTTCCAGAAATAGAGATTGACCAAAAGAAAAAGAGCGGATACTCCCATTAGCAACCAAATTTCATTCCAGAAAGAGACAAACACCAAGCTGAACCAAAAACTTAGGATAAGCAGAAAATAGAACCAATACATATGGGCAAATTCAACAAATGAGTTCACTGGCATTGATTTTTTCATCTGGGAATCTGAATAGATGAAATTCGTAAGAAGAGCCCAATTGGCTCCCAAAAATACAATCGCAAAATAAATATCGTTGTTGGTCAATTTTTCGTGCAAGAACAACAGATGAAACCCAACTAATGCTGCAAGTACAGGCACCATGAAAAAATATACCCTGCTATGGAAAGAAACTGAATGACCGATAGGATCATTCAAATACCTGATAAACGAATGTGACATGGTTAACCAACAAAGAATCCCTAACAAGGCAAACAGGTAAATCAACCACCGATCTGTTCCAATGAAAATAAGGATGTCCCCTCCAATCATCAAAATCGGCAAAAGGCAACCCAAGGCGTAGAAAAGTATGGAAAAACCAACCAATTGAGGCTTTGAAACGATCTTGTTCATATTGACATCCACCATTGTGCAATTCCATATACTATTGCCCCAACCGCATTCAGCACCAGCATCGTCGTAGCCAAATAGCTGTTCACAAAGGAAACCACGGATAGAGCCAAATCAATAATCAGATAAGAAAAATGTTCATTGTAGAAGATTTCAAAGACACTGCTGTAATCGTCAAGAAAATCTACAATCATAACCAATCCCACTAAAGCTGCTGCTAGATTTGCGGTTAACAACCTGTACAGGTGTGTCAAAAGGTTTTTGGCATAACTAACCAATCCCCTTATCCCTACCTTGGTGGAAAGGAATATAAATTCAGCCGACGATTTATGGATTTTGTAAAGAGTTTCCAAATAATCTTTTGATTGATATTGAAACAAAAGTTGCTCCTCCGAGGAATCGAAGTTGTTTGCATTGTTGGCATATACAGCTAGACCAAAGGGAAGAAGTATGTAGTACCACAGCAGCGAATAGAGAGAGGCAATGATCAATGCTATGGTGACCGGAGCCAGACCAATGAGCAAGGGTGCAATTCCTGTTGCCATGGCGGCGGCTCCATAGGCGATATCGAGCGCGATCACGATCCATGTCGC
>CAZYCQ010000129.1:0-3951 GCA_964645535.1 uncultured archaeon
GAAAATTCAAGGGGTGATTGCCGGAATTCATGGGCAGATTTTTCTGAATTCACAGTAGTTGCATCGGTTTTCAAATGGTGTTCGGGAAGGAGGAAGTCCTTCTTCCATAAGTTGCAGAATCTTGTCACGAACGGTCAGGACTTCCTTTTTGAGGTTCTCTTCAAGAGGGATGTTGATTTCTTCTCTATCCTTGCTTCTGAAGATCAGGGTTCGAACTGGTTTGTTCAGGGAGTTTTGGGCAAGAATGGCAATGGTAGCCAGTTGCAGGATATATCCTTTTGGAAGGGGATCGGGCAGGGAGAGCTTGAATTCACCTACCTCCAGCCAATCTCCATGGTCAATGATGAAATCGGCGGTGCCCTTGAGTCCAAGTTCCTGATCCTCCAAGTATTTCTCATGGATGGTCTTCAA
Organism: uncultured archaeon; assembly: GCA_964645535.1. Lineage (GTDB taxonomy): Archaea > Asgardarchaeota > Heimdallarchaeia > Heimdallarchaeales > Kariarchaeaceae > WAKA01. The sequence continues at coordinate 412 of CAZYCQ010000129.1, forward strand.
TCCCCGGGCAAACTGGTAGTTCCTCATTTCCTTCGACTCATGGAATTCACCACCTTTTTCTGTCAGGAATGGCATTGTAAACTGCAACGTTGCGATATCCCTCCAATAGATCTTCCGGGGGCAATAGCAGTATTGACGGATCTGTTCAGCAGAGATCACTCAAAAACACTCCTGTTCGTATCTCGATGACCTTGGTCTTGATCCGGGTTTTTCCTTTTCGTTTTTTGAGCTTGGTGACTGTTGTCATCTGAATCTCAAGATTTCCCTTCTGGTAGTATGCGGCAAGATCCTTGGGTGTGATGAAGCGGATCGGCATGCATACCTTCTCAATGGGTATGCTTTCTTCAACTTGTTTCTTTTCTTCGGTTCTTTTCTCTTCTTTTTTCTTTTCTTCAACTTTTTCCTGGTTCTCAGCTTTTTTCTCTTGAGTTTCTTCTGGTTCGGGAAGCAGTTCAAGTTGCCTGTTGCGGCATGATGTGCATTGGCTGAAGAAGTTGATGACACCGGTAGCTCCTTTGGAGACTTCATTGAGCTGTTGTTTGAGCTCCTTGAGTTTTGCTTTTGAGGTATCCCCGATGAAGACGCTTTTTTGCAGTCTCAGAAATCCTTTGGCGATAAGAAGATCCGAAATCTTGGTTCGGATATCGTTTTCAGTGATATCGTAGGCAATTACGTATTGCATATGGGTTCACCTATTTCAGAAGGCCGGGCGTTCGGATGGCTTTTTGTGTTCGGCAGAGCCTTGCATATTCCACGGACGCGTGGAATACCTTGCGTTTGAGCTTGGTTTTCTCGATTTGATGAAGGAGAAGATGGATATGTCTTTTCCATTCCTTTTTTTTGCGAAGCTGCAAATCGATATAGCTGATTTCGGTTTCGATGAGGATGCTTTCGAGAAGGGTACCGAAATATCCATTTCCATGTGGGAGAAGTCCTGACAGGCTTATCTGCTGTGAAATGATGCATCCGAGGACTGTTCTGAGGAGTTGCCTGATCTGTGTATCCGGAGGTCTGGAACGGGATTCCTTTCCAAAGTCGTTCTTGCCGATCTCTTCTTCAGCCAGAAGCTGGTTTTTGAGCTTGAGGAAATGATCGATCGTCCTGATACGGTTCAGGGATGCATCCAGTTGCCGTGTCTTCAGATGTAAAGGTTTTCTGAGCTTCTGGATCTGTTTTTTTGCGAATTTACGGAGAACATGGCGGGGCATGGATGCAGGACTTGTTTCCTGTGCGATACGGATGATTGCAGATCCATGTGCCGGTATCGGTTCAAATTTGGCGGTCAGTCTACCGTTCCTTATCCAGTAGACGGGAATGATCTGTTCCGTCAGTAATTTGTGTGCCTTGGCCGTAATGGAAAGATCGGCATCGATCACAAAGATCTCATCGAGGTTTTCCGATGAAGCCTTGAATATGGGTTCCGGATCAGTTTCGGGTTCTACCTCTTCAAGGATTGTCGTTACTCTCTCAGGTGTACTCGCCTGCTGCTCGGCCTGAAGAATCTGTGAATGCATCCGTTCAAGAGCCCTCTTGCCTATGAATGGTTTGATCTCGAGAGCACCTCGATGATAGGACAATTTGGCATCCAGATCCACAATCAGTGATCCCATCTAGATCCCTCCGATCTCATAGCCTTCCAGCTCCTTGAGGTTGAGAATTCGGTGCTGTCCCTCTTCATCGAGAAAGATCATCCAAGACCCCTGTATCCAGAGCACCGTTCCTGAAATGACCGTTCGTGGACGAACCTCCATTCGCAGGAGATGTTCTGTCCTGAAATCCTCCTGTATCTTGATATGGTCGATCTGAAAGAGATTTTGAACTTCAAGAAGAAATTCATGGATAGGTGTCCAATTCCAATGCTGTGTTGATTCAAACGATTTCACCTTTGCATCGGCATGAAGACGGTCAGGGACACCGAGTGTCTCGCTTATCAATTCTTCCAATCTCAGGGCTTTTGGAAGTCCACCAATGGGACTGAGTATATAGGCCTCGTTAAGTCCCTGTTCCACCAGTCTTTTCTTCTTGGTTCGTGCACTCCTGCTTATGCCGACCTTGAAAAGGGAATTGAATCTCCCGAAATAGAGAAAATAGGTTCCATGGCAGACATCCCTGTTCTGGATGTATCCGCATGGATAATTGGCATATGTACAATGTCCTTGGCGCATCAAAGGTGCTTCCGGTTCCCGGTAGTTGCAGAGACTTCTGATTCTTACTGGCAGTTCCTCCATCCAATCCATTTTCTGGCATCTTTTGCAAGGCTGTCCGTCGGTTTCATCCAGGCAGGTGGTACAGTACCTCTTGCCAAGCCGGAACTCAAATTCACCTGCAGGTTTCAGGTCAATTGCCAACGGATGGAGCGTCTGCGGATCCAAACCGACAATCTTGCTTGAAAACGGATATTTCAGTTCGTATTGGTTGATTGCAGATGGAATCTCATCAATGATCTGATAATGGATCGCTATCATTCCCATGTCCCCCCAAAAAAGGTAGACAAATACACTTAAATTTCCAAACATATAAATTTTTTTGGGAGTCGATATTCGATGGACATTTTTCAGATAGAGGAACCAAGACCTACATTGAAGGCAGTCGGGGGACAAATCCGGGCATTCTCTCCCTATCCTCTGCTCAATTCCAAACTGATACCGCCACAATCCCGAGTCATCTGTCCAATCACTTCAGATATCCATCCCGGAGTTGTGAACCTGGTTGCAAAGGGGGAATACCTCCTGACGCTAGGCAACCACATGATGACCAATATCCTTCTCAATCCTACCCAAGAACAGGAAGCAACCCAGCTCAAGCGAAAACAGTACCGGTTCTCCTTGGATGACAGATCCTGCTTTGAACTGACCCGACACATTCTCATGAAGGCCTTCGATGCGAAAAAGGAAGCTGTCAAGGGCTACATGCATCTTGTGGACGGATTGGATGCCGATCCGTTCCTGGAACTGCCGTTCTCTCCCAAATTCAATGGGGAAAGATGGCGAACCTTCATGTTCAATGCAGAGGCCAACTTCTCAAATGAATATTGGCTCATCGTGAAAAAGGTGTTCGAGGGCATCGGCTGGGAATTCGGTATGAGATCCCGACGTCCCGCCTCAGATGAGACCAATGCGCTCCTGAACTACGGCTATGCCATCCTTCTAAGCAAGATCCGGGCATTGGTTCTTGCAGCAGGTCTCGATCCATTTGTCGGATTGCTCCATACCTTGAGATCGGGCAAACCCTCGCTCTGCCTGGATCTCATGGAACCATTTCGTCCGATAGTGGATCAGGTGGTGGTCTTCATCCTTCACCATAAGCTTCTCAAGAAATCCGACTTCGATGTGAAGGAGAAGGGCGTCATTCTTGGTGATCGAGCCAAAGAGGTGCTTTCCGGCAAATTTACGGAAGCCACCATGACCAAGCACAGGTATATCCTCCAAATGGCGGAATTGGTACTTGAAGTCAGGGAGAAGATCATGCAATTCTCATAGGTCAAATGACTTCCAAGGTTCAAGGTTATCATGAGTTCCAGCAATTGCCCCCTGAATTTTT
>CAZYCQ010000130.1:0-3931 GCA_964645535.1 uncultured archaeon
TATGCAAGATAGGCTTGTCGCATAAGGTTCTCTGAATCGACATCTGCATACGAAAGCCCTTTTTTAAAAGCCTCAATAATGGACTTCCTTCTTTCCTCATCGTCCACTCCCGGCAGCTCAGAGCCAGTAATAATAAAATCTGCAAGGAAGAGGGCACGAGCAGCCTCAAGGTTTGAGTTGGTTAGTCCAAGACTTTCAGCAAGCTCCACAAGTTCAGATGAAACAGAGCCATACCTTTTGAGCCGTGTTTCGATATCAAACTGGTTGTATAGATCATCAACCAATTTTTGGAGCTCTTCATAATTAGGGAACATAAATAAGGCAATAGAATTGATTATGTAAATTTTTCGTATTCCAAATGCAGAATTTTTCTTTTCAACGTAAGATTATGCATTTCAAGATTCTGTTCAACGTTTCAAAGAATTTATCCTACCATGGTCAATTTGGAGAAATACATTCAATAGTGGAAGCCTTTTTCAGAAGAGAGGGGATTGTAACATATGGGAGTAAAAAATCTCTCAGATCTCCTTGACCTTTCGACCATCCAGTTCAAACGGTCTCGTTCACTAGGGGATTTCAAAAAGAGGAAAATCGCGTTTGATGCCTTCAATGTTCTCTACCAATTCCTTTCATCCATACGAGACCCATCAGGAGGTATGTTGACTGACAGTGAAGGACGTGTGACGTCACACCTTATTGGACTGTTGACAAGAAATTCCCAAATACTTCAGAATGGGATCAAGATCGCCTATGTCTTTGATGGGGAAGCCGACCCATTGAAAGGCAAGGAAGTGGAAAGAAGAAAGGAAATAAAACAACAGGCGCAGGAAGCATATGAAAAAGCAATTGAAGTTGGAGACCTTAAACGTGCTCGGCAACTTGCCCAAAGAGTTTCTCATTTGACACCACAAATGGTTGAAGATTCAAAGAAGCTTCTGGAGGCAATGGGAATTCCGGTGATTCAAGCCCCAGGGGAAGGAGAAGCCCAATGTGCGCAGATGACCAAGGAAGGCATTGTTGATGCAACTGCCTCACAGGATTATGATGCCTTACTCTTCGGAGCACCCATTTTGGTGCGGAACCTCAATCTAAGTGGAAAAAGGAATCTCCCAAGTGGAAGAGTGATTACCATAACTCCTGAAGAGATCAATCTGCGGGATTTGTTAGACGGATTGGAAATTACAAGGGAGCAATTGATTGACCTTGGAATTCTCCTTGGTTCAGATTTTAATCCTGAGGGGTTCAAAGGTATTGGACCCAAAACTGCGTTTAAGCTGATCAAAAAATATGGATCGTTCAAGGAAATCCAAAAGCATGAACCGAAGGTTGCCGCGGTAGAAATCCCCTATGAAGAGATAAAAGAAATATTTCTCAATCCCAATGTCAAACCCCAAATGAAGGTCAAATTTGGGAGATACGATCCTGACAAGATCTTGCACTTTTTGGTCGATGAAAGAGGGTTTTCTGCGGAAAGGCATAAGCCATTGATCCTTAAGACTGCGAGAATAATAGAGGATCTTGAAAAACAGACATCATTGGATAGTTTCTTTTAGAAACAAAGCTTAAGAGATAACTCTTTTAATGCCTGCATCTCAGCATCATTCGAATGATTGGTGGATATCGAACCACCATTGAGTTTGAGACGAAACTTGATGGGAATAGGTTCTACATACCGGTGAAATTCGATGAAGTAAGAATGGGTTCGATCATTCATTTCGTTGTGACCGAAAGGGGAGAACACACATTTTCATCTACAAAAGTCATCAGAGGAAAGGTTTCAAACAAACGGATCGTGACAATTCCGAAAGAATTTCTTCCTGATGAAAAAGAGGTTCGCATAACTATTTTTGAAATATTCAATCCTGTGGAAATCCAGATCAGAAAGGAATTTCAAGGAAGGATATCCACAAGAAAAACCGTTAAGCTTCCAAATGCACTTAGGGCGAATACGGACGACCTACTGTTTGGAAAAGTCATTGCAAACGTAACACAAGGTTTTGAATTCGATCCACCAATACCATTCACCAAAAAGGTGATTGCAGGTGGAAAAATCTCGCTTCCCTTGGAGCAAGATCAATTCAAGCCAAAGGACAGAATTAGATTTGCTGTTGAAAAAATGATCCAATCTCCAGATAATCTGGCTCTAGACCAAACAAGAAAACCAATAAATCTAGATTGGGTGGTAGGCATTGTAGACAACCCCCCCCTGATTTACTTCACCTCAAATCCCTTGTCCAAACCACCCGGCATTGATCTTTCAATAAAGGAAAGAATGTCAGGGAAGGATGAGATCATTGAAATTGAAATGGACGCAGCATCATATAGCATAACCCTTTTCTGGAAGGACAGCAAGGCAGAGAGATTGATTTTTCTGCAATGCATAGTCGAAGTGGATGAGGAAAATCTTGCGGAACTTGTGCAGGCCTTGGTGAATTTCAAGAGATCCCAACTTGAGCTACTGGGTTTTGATGATATTTCACCCAATATGCTGGATATCAAATACAATAAATTCCTTGACAGCTTGAATAATCCTAATGAAGAAGATAAGAGGGTAGTCCCTCCTTTTAGCCCAAAAGACATCTTTGATCGGGAAAAATTCGATATTCAAGAAGCAACTGTACTTTCAGTTATTTTGGCAAGGTTGATCGAAGGCAAGTCAGAAACAAAAATAGATGAATTCAACAATTACCATCTGCAATTTGATCCCAAACCGGTGATTTCCAGTCTCCAATCTCGGGGATTTTTGGCAAAGAAAATCAGAGATGACGAAGTTGTCTATTCTATTCCACACTTCTACCTAAAGGAATCAATGCAGTTTTTCGAGGCACAGCAATCTCTGCTTTTGATCATTCATTCTTTTGGAGGAGGGGTCGCAAAAACAACACTTGCAGTGAATATGGCAAAAAGGCTTAGTGAGTTAGGGATGAAATGCGTACTGATTGATCTGGACTTCATCAGTTCCCGTATTGGAGAAATTTTCGTTGATCATCTCACTTCATCGGATCACAAGTACCTAGACGAATTCCTTGAAGGAAGGATCAAAGCAGATTCCTTGATCGCAACAACTGAATTCGCGAATCTGAACCTCATTCTCACAGATCCTAGAGAGGTCAATCTTCAGATGAAAGCAATCGGGCAGAATGAGGCTTCTAGATTACTGGAACGGTATATTTCCTTGTTCAATTTCCTTAGAGAAAGATATGACATCATAATTGTGGATGCGGAAGGTTCTCTTGATTTCAACATCATGAATGTCTTTCTCCTTGCAGATTTGGCACTTATCCTATCGAATGGAAATCGTTCCTCTTTGGAGGGACTGAAGAAACGTGTATCACTTATTCTTCAGAGAATTGGACTAGGAATCAGAAACGATATCTTGATTCAGACCTTGGTTCCTCCATCACGGATTGAGATGGCGAAAGAAAACACAAATAGATGGAGTGCCGAATTCAATATGGAAGGGATTTCTGTTTATCCCGAACCTATAGAAGATGAAATGATTGTCAAGGAACAGATCTTTGATGACCAGTATTTTGTTGAAGAGAGTGCAAAACTTTCATCTTGGATTAATAATTTTTTGAGAAGTAATACACGAATGCAGATTTTCTTGCGAAACAAAAATTATTCCATTTAGTGGATGCATTTTTTTCGTTCAAGATTAGTTAAGTTTATAAACTTTCAAAATCCGCTTTTAAAGTATGAAGTTGTACGGAAAACTGCTAGGGAAAAAATTCCTGTTGGCTCTTGCACCATTTGCAATAGCGGTTCTTGTTTCCTCTCTTCTTGCCACCACGGGTATTCTAGTTTCAGGTCCGATATGTGAGGGGCAACATCAGGTACCGTATTGCGAGGAACCTATTGGCCCCGATCCATAAGTGATGGTCACATTGGAAGAGAAACTTATTGACACATTCCTTGAAGGAAGGTTTTC
>CAZYCQ010000131.1:0-3894 GCA_964645535.1 uncultured archaeon
TAAACGTTTCTTTCTTCCGAAGTGCATCGGCAATCAAAGGTCTTCTCACCTCCTTAGATGCAAAAAGTCTGAAAAACTGGTTGGACTTGTCATAGACAATCAAATCAAGCTCGACGAGGAGGAGATGGATCCTAGCGGATATTTCCCAGATACCTTCTGCAACCTTTTTCTCCCGTATCTCGAGAGGAGGACGGACTCCACCACCCAACAGGAAGAGCAGGGTAATGCCTTTCTCTTGATCCATGGTCGAAAGATGGAGATATGCTTTTGCAAGTCCCCTGTAGAAATCCTCTGTCCTGAACTTGTCCCGTTCACTCTTGAACTCGCCCAGGATTGTTGAACGTGCATAGGAAAATGGTCGGGGGAGATTCCCAGTGTTCCTCATCAAGAAGTCCAGCCTCAGGTTTGCGGTTGGAACATCGAATTCGGTGATGATGTCTGCATCAAGGTACATCTTGAGGAAGTTCTTGAGACTGGCGTCCCATGCCATAATCCTTTGTTTTTCTGCAAGGCTAAATAGTTTGAGGAGCTGCAATGGCTAAATTAGTATATTGACATGAAGGTCTGGATCTTATAGATGATAAAAAATTGCGGGATGGAGTATCCTGTAAAATTTTCTCTATAGATGTCCCTCTGTTGGCCAATCTTATTATTAATTCATCTGATCAAGTAGTGGATAGTCTTCTTGCTCAAGCTGTTTGTGCATACGTATACATTACTGCTGCCCAAATCTAGCCATACAGTTGCATGCCGCTGTCACAGCATAGATTTGTTGTCCAATTGTACCGTAGACCTTGATCTCATTATGCGAAGCGATCGAGTGGATAGATTTTGAAAGCTCTATCAAACTTCTTATCCGAGGATAAGCATTTATACGTATCCAGAAGGAGAGAACAGCCGGGGAAATTGAATGGTGCAGACTGCAAGTCATCCTTCCAAACGTTTTCCGGTTCATGATACTTGTTAAAACCCCCTTCGTGCCAAAGATCCCAAAAGATAAGAGGTCAAGACAGGAGTGTCGGAAACGTATTGTATCCAGAACCACTGATAGAACCATTTGTTACCCGCCAGTTGGTCGGAAGCGAGGTACTGACGTAGCCAAGAGCTTTCATCCAACACCTGCAACCCGAGCAGTTGTGCGGGTTGCTCTCTGCAATGTTCTCTATTGCATTTTACCTGAAAGTCCGACTGCGGAGGAGTCTTTCAGACTTTTCCCTTGTAATGTACTAGTCCATGCAAATTTTAACCATAGCCAACAATTTCTTTAAGCATTGTTCCATGATTGACCGCTTGGTTTAAGAGTTTTACATTCTCAGAAGACTCAGTTTCCAATCCCTTTGCGATCAATATCCCTGCAAATTGCCATTGCGCAAAAAAGTTTCCTATTGTAGTCCCATCACTCCAAAAAGTGCCAATCAGTTCTAGAGGTGTTATTATTGTAGTCCAAAACAAAGTAAGGACCGTTAACTCAATGGAACACGCGACAAAAGACATCCTCAAGCTAGATCGCCAATATTAGTATAACTATTCCGAGAACTCTCTCAGGAGTTTATTTGTCATTCAATCCAGATCCATCCATTTCTTCAATCTTAGTGACATGTACATCAAACACTAGCGTTACAATTTCTTGTTTACCTGCTGGAGAACCAATCCCAAGAAAGGTATTTTAAATGGCGAATTTAACCCATTCCAATGACCAAGTAAAGGATCATTGTCACAAAAACCATTGATTTGATATAGTAGCCCAATCCCCAACCAAGGGAATCTTTCTCGGGTAAATTTCCTTGCTTCAACTGTCCCATTGTCAAAAAAAGACGAATGGAAAGGAAGGGCACAAACATGACAACAACAAGAAATAGTAGGGAAAGGACAGAGAAAGGCAAATCATGCGGAGACCTTTCTATGTTGTGAATTGAGGGAACAAAGTTATCCCCAACTTCAATCCAGATTGAGACGAACAACTGGTAAACCGGTATTTCCCGAAACGCGATAATTGTCAACAACCCAAACCCAAAAACCAAAACGATAATTTCCAAGATTAAAAAGATGAAACGATATTGTGGATCGGAAAATGAGGAAGAAGAATTCAAAATCAGAAGGAAAAGAAGAAACACAATAAGTGAAATCCAATCACCAAAACTGTTGATTACAAAGAAAATCAGGAGCAACAACATAATTCCCCATTCAAGAAATTCGTTTAACCTTTGTGTGACAAATTCAGCAGGAACGATTACATTTTTTTTGAGTAGGTACATGTTCAATAAACTCAGCCCCACTAATACATAGACTATGAGATAGGGAAATCCAAAAGAAAAGCTGTCTATCTGGTCTTTCGGTTGGAATAGAATCGAATAAATTAGAACTGCCTCCATTAAAAGGGTAATGATCCCTTGAATGAAAGATACCTTCGATACTGTAATTTGTAGGTTCATCCTAATATCCCTCCGAGAATTATCCACACCAAAATCATCAAGGTGTGGAAAGCTCGCATGGTCTCCAGGAACTCAAACCAAGGACGGATGGTCGTTATGGCTTCCTTGATCGCCAGCAAACCTGCCGTGGCCGCTCCTTGGGCAGTGGTTTTTGCCAGCAAAAAGGCCAAGATCGAGGTCAATCCCATCCCATAAGTCAAGAGAACCTCTTTTGCAAATAACAACATTTTATTCATGGGTTTTCCCGTGTATTGATTCAATATAAACCCACCTCCAACTAGATAAACTGCCAACCTAATCAATTTCAAAAAAAAATCTGCGATTTGCCGTTGGAGGGATTGGCATAAGGCACCTCCTTGATGAGATCCATGATACTGAAGGCAAAAACAGCTACCGAATGCAATATGATCATGTCTTCAGCAAAGTGCCTCCTCTCTTCAGGAGACAGGGCAAAGATCTCACGAAATCGCACGATCAACCAAATATCCATCATGGGGAGCTTGAGGTTGTTACCATTCCAAATCAAAGTGTACATGTTCCAAACGCGATTTACAGTTAATTCCCTGACGGGAATTGAAAAACTTCTGTAGTGATCGGTGGTTGCATCGGTGAAATTGGTTCCTGTGGAACCTACGTTGATGTTAAATGTCCGTTGGCTAGAGCCATTTAGGTAAATGACGTAGTACCAATGCAATCGCCAATTATTGTATTCATGTGGAGATAATGACTTGATGTTGCTGAGTTTGTCATTGCGATTGCCTGAAAAACCTTTGACCATTGGATCTTTTACAAATGAAATTCACCAAACAATTTCAAGAATATGAGACTAAAGACCTAATCAAGCTAGATCACCAGTATTAATATTACCATTGCGAGAACTCTCTCAGGACTTCCATCCGATTCAAAGGAGCTATTAACCTTGAGAAATAGAATCGTCACCCAGATCAGCAGGAGGGAAAAGAGTCCTGCAATATATCTCACCTCTTTCAAGGGATAAAAGGCAGTTATCATCGTTCCTGTAAAGAACGGGATAAAGTCCTCTATAGTCAGCCTGTTCCGTTGAAAATTGGGGTCAACAACCCAACTGATCAGGGCAATGACCCTAACAAGAAAATGGGACACAAAAAAGCCCACAAGGATCCACATCCATGACTTCAAACCAATGAATGATAGATAGCCATTCCAAAAATTGAATGCCATAAGGATGATGCCGATCAAATCTGAACTATTGAGGGATTTGACGACCATATTTTCAAGATGCCAGTCTCGAATGTCCTGTTCCTGATGTTTAAAAAATTCAAGGGGAATGATCTTCCTCACCCAAAATACCGAGAAAAGAATGACCGAAACGGACATGACCAAGAGAAAGTTCAGGTCATCTCCCCATCCATACCTATCTGGAAGGTAGGAAATTTCCTACCTTCCAGATAGGTATGGATGGGGAGATGACCTGAACTTTCTC
>CAZYCQ010000132.1:0-3859 GCA_964645535.1 uncultured archaeon
GTCACCACCTACCCACAGCATCTTGCCGCCAAGGTCGAACCATTCCTTGATGAAGGAGAGATCCATATCTGAAAGATCGATTGCCGGAAGGAACAGGGCATCCACATCAGCGGTCAGATTGCCCCTAAGGTCTTCAAGGGTCATGTCGGTACCGTTGATGACGGTGTTTCCCGCCTCCGTATAGTTTGCGTAAAAACCGTTGATTTCAGGAGCAAAGACACCCTCTCCGGTATAAACAAGAAAGGTTCGACCAGTTACCAGCGTAAGGGCAGGAACATTTACCGCTGCTGCCAAGACCAGGAGAAAAACAGATAGAACAGACCAATGTGTCTTCATCCTTTGTTTTTTCATCACAGACACATATAAATTTTTGTGGAGATCCAGTATCAAATCTGCATGAATTCAGTTATTACAGAACCGGATATTCCATAAATTGTAAATGTGCCAAGGTTGACGCCACTCATACCGGGAGAGCCCGTAGGCATACCGGGGAGAAAAATGGCGTCCAAGGAGGGACGTTCGTTGAATAGCTTGGAAAGAGCCTCTTCAGGAATGTGACCGACGGTGTAGTAGCCTCCGCCAAAAACGATGTGGCAACTGTACATGTCATCGGGCACGCCCTCAAAATAGTCAAGATAATCTGCTGTTCTGATAAAATTTACCGAATATCCCCGATCTTCGAGGTAATTCATTATGGCAACAGGAACAGTCAGGGGAGGAATAGAGCGTGAGCGAAAGCTTGGAGGACTTGGTGGATGAGGGAGTATTGTCCTTTTCAACAGAGAAAAACGTCGAATCAAGACAGACCGACAATAATTACGAAGAAAAGAAATACGGCCAAGGCGAGGAGCAAAGACGATGCGGGTTGAGATGCTTTCCGTTTATGAGTCATCAAGCGACATGTTCATTTCCGACATAAAAATTTGCCAAAGCATAGCTGTGTGGATGCACAACCTGTGAAAATGCATTTGACAACTCTTTGGATCTGGTAGGCACATCAGCGAGAACAATGACGGAATTATGCCTTATTTAGGTAGATTTCGGAATAGTTGACTTTGTGGATCTAGAATACTTTCGGTTTTGATTCAAAATCTGAGAAAAGGATTGACCGGGAGGTTTTCAGGATCATCGTGCAAGGAAATTACTGCATTTTCTGAAACATGAGAGCATCTATGGAAAGATTCAATGAGATGGTGAATAAATTAACCTCATAATTTATCATCAAGGATTACTTTCGGATTACTGTGATGAATGACTAGGACAATGATCAAAATCACAGAAAAAGTCAATTTGTTGAAACAAATGATCAATAAAACCACATCAGAGTGAATACCTGCATATACAAATACAGTCCAAGATCATGCCGAATTTCCCATTTGTATCGATTCCAAAAACAGCACACCACCTCCTGAAAATAGAAAATTTTGTAGAGTGAAAAACCAAATCAATTATTGAACAAATGTACAATCAAGAAAGGAATAGGAAAAATGCACCGCACATTACATCGACCCCCCAAAAAAATTTTAAGGAGAATACTAGTGATACGCAATGGCAACTTGGATGAAAGGCAAGACATTCCTCGTACTAGGGGGAACGTCAGGCATCGGATTGGCAATTACCAAGCAATTGCTGAACCATCAGGCCAGGGTGATTGCCGCCAGCAAGTACCACCAAGAATTCGACCAGCTTGAGGAAAATGTCAAGGAAAGAATAACCTACATTCAGACTGACATCACAGACCGAGAAAGCAGAAGGAATCTGATCGAGAAAGTCAAGGACACCAGGCTGAACGGCATTGTCAGCAGCGTCGGCATTCTGAGCTTTGGACCGTTTGTGAAAACACCTTCCGACCAATTGGAGAAGGTAATCCAAACCAACTATACAGGCATTGTCCTGCTGCATGCGGAATTGCTCCCTACCATCATGCACACCATCGACCCAAACGAACCGTTCTATCTCACCTACATCTCCAGTGCAACCGTCGACAGATATGTCCCATATTTCGGGACGTACCCCTCAACAAAGGTGGCAACAGAGGCATTCTTCCTCGCGGTCAAGGAAGAACTGCCCAAGAATTTCAAGGTCTTGGCCATCCGACCGAGTTCAGTCCGGACAAACCTCTATGCCAATGCATACGTCACCCCAGGAGCAGACATCCAACTCCTTGCCAAGAAAACCGAAAACACCTTCACCGTTCCCGAAAAGGTCGCCAAAGCCGTAATCAACCGCATGAAACGAAAAAAGGAAGGAATACACCATCCAGACCTGATAACGGGAATAGAGACAACCCTACTGAAAGTACCTTTCATCGGAGACCTCATTACCTCATACTACCTCAGAAAAATCAGAGAGGCCGCAGGAAACTAAAGGTTCCGTTTCCGCAGTTCCTCCTGGATGAGAAGAGGATAGAGTTTTGGCCGGACGCGCCGACGACCAAGAACCAAATCCATCAGCCATCCGAATACAGGAAGAATGAGCCAATAAAGGTATCCCAAATTCTCAAGAAAAGCAAGAGGATCAATCTTCGAAAGCTCCTCTGCTTCTTCCGCATAGGATACAACTGATCGGGCAGTAAGGCCAAGCACAACATAAAGCTCCATACCAGAATCCACTCCCGCAAAGAGAAAAGCCGCACCATTGTCAGCCACCGCCAATGAACCAAGCAAACGACCACCCATTCTGGAAAAGATATATGAGAAGTGAACATCTCGCGGCAGGAGAAGAACGGAAAGGGAGTTCAATGGAACAAGCACCATCCAAACATCAAGAGGCACATCATCAATTCGGACATTGGAATCAAACGAATAGAATACAAGAGTGTCATTGATAAGAACTAGTTCAAGAGGTTTGCTGCTGACAAATGAGATGGAAGAGGAATTCGTGACCACACGATACCGGAAACCTGTCGTGAACGAATCTTCAAGGACAGACACACCCTCCACCAATCCACTCCGAGCCAAAAACACCCCATCGAACATTGAACCGAACTGGAATTCGGACCAATACGCATATCTCTCCATCCCCAAAAAGACATTGGTTTCAAAGTCGATGAAAAACCGGTATCGGGTGAAAGAATCTCCCAACCGCATGAATATGGTGAAACGCCACCCCTCACCCGAGACCAACTCAAGCGAGGAACCGACAACTTGATTGTCAAAAGTCCGATTGAGGGGGATGCGGATTAACCTCAACGACTGCAAATCCGTAAATGCCATGAACCACAGCACCCCAGCTTTATCCAATATGGCCGCCCCTCGAGTGTTGTTGGTTAAATAACCGGCAGAAGCAACAACGGACCCATTGTAAGGAATTGAATTAGCAGACCCCCCCTCATACACATAAATTTGCCCCTGTGAGAGGATACCCACTCCAATGAGAGATCGATTGCCATAATGAAAAAGAAAAGAGGCGTCCTCAAAACTTAACCGAAGTTCAGGGATGAGATGAAACATTGACAGAATTGCGAAATCAACACGATCGGGATAACGATCATAAAGCCCAATGCGGTGTCGCCCCAATCCATATAATGTGGGAGAGCCGTTGGAGAAATCCCCGTAATGCCAATCACGCAAGTTTCGAACCAATTCCCCCTTCAATGGAGGAGGATCAGGAACAGTTTCAATGGGCAACCGAAGGTCAGGAAAGAGAGCGATATTTGCCATGACCAACATGACGGACAAAACAAAACCCCTTCGGGAATATTGACCCATATTTCACATATTTTCAGAGAGTATATCAAAAATGCGCTTGAAGAAAATTGAAAGAAGAAAATATTCAAAACAGATCCAATAATTAACGAATAGGGCAATAACAAAGATAATTTGCAAATTAAAACAGTAATAATCAAATAGTATATTGA
>CAZYCQ010000133.1:0-3832 GCA_964645535.1 uncultured archaeon
CTATGCTTTTTTGTGTTTGGAACGGCATCAAGGCGGCGGGGCAGTTCATTGCCGATACGGTCGTCCAAGTCATCATCGACACAATGGTGACGCTTATCACCGCAGCTCTCAGGGGACTGCTCATGACTGCGGACGTATTGCTAGGCTCCTCCTTTTCCTACTCGGAAAGCCAGGGAATATTCACCGTTCCTATTGGGGGGATAAACCTCAGGATCGGGCTTTCCTCTTTGCAGGGAGGCATTGCCATCACCTTCGGGAACGCGGTGATCAGCATCCGTGACCTGTTCAGAAACCCAGATCTGACGACCGAAACTTTGGGATTAGAAATTTTTGATGTACAATTAATAAAGTCTTATACTTTTACCAGCTTATTACTAAGTGCATCGAGTTTATTATCTGGAGGATTAATACGAGCAAAACGGCATGATGCTGCCTTTAAAATTCTTACAGTTGGAATGATTGCGAATGTAGTAATCAATGTCTTTAGATTAAATTCATTTATTCAAGATTTGCCAACGGACAATAGAGAAGAAGGACAAGAAATTTTAAAGCTCTTGTTTATTTCAGAAATATTGCAGGTGGTACAATTAGTTAGTTTGTTTACTCCAAAAACTGCATCAAATGCTTACAAACTTGCTATTTTTTTGGTATTGCTTAACGCGTTTGATTCATATCTGAATTTGCTTGATTCAACATGGAGCGATGCTTCTTCCTTTGGTCTTTTACTAGGTTCACTTCAAGTCCTTAGTGTCCTGATAGCAAAGGGGGCATCTCCAGAAGAAGGTCTTGTTATAACTGGCAAGAATTTGCTTGCGGAAGGAGACTTGAAAAGAAATACGAAAACTGGTTGGTTTGAACCCATTTCGGGAGGAAATTCTGTTGCAAATCAAATGAATGACCATTATTACAGATCACTATACGGGAATGACCTATTGGGATTTTTGTTGATTTATCATATGTTTATGGCTTTCATCTATTTTGATGGGTTTACCCAACTTGCGTGAGGTGAAAACTTATGCGTAATCGGGATCAGGTCATGTTGATTTCAATTTGGATTCTTGCCGCTTTTTCATTTTGGCAGGTAGCACTGGCATATTTTCTTATTCTGTCGTTCATCATCGAATATTATTTTCTCAAACAACGGCGTATCTTCTGTGTTGGTAAGGTCGAAAGATTACAGGTTCTGAGAGATTTGAACATTATTAGGTTTAGTATTGCTTTGGCAGTTGTGCTTATTTATTTGATTGAAAACACAGGGTTGAGGGGGAATAAAATTCCTTCCAGAATCCTCCTGTATTGGTTTGGGTTCCAAACCCTTTTTGTTTCAATTGGATTGATCATAACGTTCGTCCGTTCTCAGCCACCGGATTGCAATGACCAGAAAATGTTGTTTGAAGTTCTCAGGGATATTAATGCACTGTCTACCTATGTTTCAGCTTCGCTTCCTCATCTGACCCTCAACCACTCCATCGAGTTCATTTCCCACAAAATTGTTTTTCTCCCATTGGAAAGCCTTTGGGTTTCCTCGAACAGTCTTAAATTTGTCCCTGATTTTTTGCTAACCGAAAGTTGGGGAGAGAATAAACTGGTGGCCTTTATTTCACCAAAGTTAATCCCGACATTCTTTCGCAAAGCAACAAGCTTCAATAAAGTGAAAACACTGATTATCCCAGAATTTCCTGGAATCGTTGAATTTCTAAGAAGAAACAGAATTCGTGAAGGTTTCAGCTTTTTGAGAGGGGAACATACCATCGATTATGGCATTTGGTGGATTCCTTTCAGAAACTTAAAGGTCAAGACAGTTACCTTCGAGCTACAAAAAATAATTAGTGAGGAAAATAAAACTATTCCTGAAGTGCTTGAAGAATACTACGAACTGCACCGTGAGGAGATCGAAGGACAGGTGGCGGATCTCAAGGAGGAACTGAGACAGACCATTCGCAGGTACGAAGGCAAGAGACTCTGGCTGAGAGGGAAGAGCCGCCTGTGGCTGGAATCCAAGAAGTACTTTCTTGCGGAATTGGATAAAGAATATCCGGAACTTTAGTTCAATATTGTTCCTGATGGTTTCGATAAATGTAGAATGCCGCATGGGGACTTTTAGACACCTACGGCTTCGGAACTGTCGAGAAGATCATCACCTGGTATGAGGACGAGCAACGGCAGACCATGCTGGCAAACGTCATCCTCAATGATGACATCCTCAAGAATGCCCTCAACTATGGCGAACCCGCAAATGGCGGTACTAATGAACTTGACTACAGGGCGGTCGCTGAGGCGGGCATTCTGGTCTTCGCCGACTGGATGCACAAGACCTACATCCAGCCAACGGCGCTCAACATCCTGTGGACGGCAGTCAAGGGCTCATCCTACACCCTGACCGACCTCGTGGCGGAGCTGTTTGCAGGGCTCTCCACCGTGGTCTCCACTGTCAAGGCGGGCGTAAGTGCCGCATGGGACGGCATCAAGACGGCAGGGCAGTTCATTGCCGACACGGTAAAGGTCACTGTCAACTTGGTTCTTAAAGAAGCCTTGAAGCTCATGGTAAAGGGACTGTTTTTGGCCGTTTCATCACTCATTTCGACCATTACCTTTGAGGAACAGCCAGACCTGTTGAAATTGAAGACTGGCACTTCATCACTTGTAGAGTTGGGGCTAGCCTCTGACAGTTCAGGACTCTATCTTGAGGTACTGCTGTTGGCCATGCCCAAGTTCCGTCTCAGTCTGTATGACCCGGTTTTCCTGGCGGATTTCCAGACCGAAACCCTTGGACTGACAAGTGGTCAGTCCATGTCTCTTGTGGTGCAACTGGCCAACATTTTGGGTTTTGGTGTCCTGATGAGGATGGCAAAAACTCCACCGAATCCCAATTATTTGACTTTGTTCCAGGCAACGGCGATGACGGTGGGATCCTTGGACTTTATCGCCAATCTTCTGCCTCTGGTCTCATTTATCGATACGGCAGATTTGGAAGGGTTCACCCATTATGCCCTCATGCAATCAATCTTCAACGGTTTCTCTGCGGCAACTCTGTTCTGGCAGATACGAAGCAAGGTTAATTCCTTTGATAATGTTGCACCTAAATCAATTGAAACGAACCAGAACATGAAAGAGTTGGACAAATCTTATAAAGCATCCAAGGAGTTCCTTGAAATGATGGGAAAAAACAGTGAGGAAGCCGCAGCCAAATTCGTCAGCTCAATGGGTATATGGGGTTGGTTTGCTAGATTTCTGCCTTATTTGGCAGGCATGAGTGTGTGGGGTAAAAGAACCTTATCAATTCTTGGCATCGACCTGAACACGGTGTCCTTGCGAACTCTCGAACTGACACAGGAGCAGATCCTGTTTTTGGTGGCTGCATTGAGTGGAATCCTGGGGGCTTATCTGCCCTTCAGGTGGGCATTCCCACCTCTGAAAAAAGGATACGATAATAAAAAAAATCCGCAGGAGTATGCAAGAAAGGTGGAACAGACGACACGCATTTTGGCCTATGGGCCGACTCTCCTCCTCTATACTACCTACAAGGCGATCATGGCATTCCTTATGCTGATACTGGCGAACAACGCCGATCTTTTCATACGGTGATCATCATGGTAAAGGTTTCTTTTGAGGAGACGGAACATGAATGGAATATCTGGTTGACCTTCGATCCGTTGGAGATGTTCCATCGAGCGGTCACTCGCCTCAAACATTCAGCCATGTTGCTACTTTTCCCCATATATTTCTTTTTCGTGGGTGGTATTCTAGTGGCTCTGCCTCTTTGGAGAAGATTTTTTGTTGTTGCCATGCATCTTTTGATCCTTATTCTCCTGACCTACCTGAACCTTCTCAT
>CAZYCQ010000134.1:0-2495 GCA_964645535.1 uncultured archaeon
ATCCTGAGGAATTGGTTAACCAATATTTTATGTTTTCAGGAAGAAAAATAAAATTTTGAAAAGCTTATGACTTTTATCTTTCTTAATTTTTCCCAAATCGATTATTTATATTGTGATCTATCAATAGTGGAATATTCCAATGGGTGGTACTGAAATGCCGGTTTTCAGTAGGAATACTATTGACCCTCCTACTTCCACAAAACATTCGCATAAACCCTTGGATTCCATCTTGAGAGAGAGAAAAGGTTAAACTGTTTTCATCCTTTCATAGTAAAGGGCCTAGACAAAATTTTGCTTGAAACATGGTCATATGACAGAAGAAATTAACATGAACTTAGATCGATTAAGAGGTATCACAGATATCCTTTAAAATTATGTTCAATGTAGCTCAGTTTTGTCGGCTAGTTTCGAGCAGAACCGCAATAAATAGATAGGCACAATCTTTATAAAGTGAATTTTCCTACATTAGGTGTGGGCAAATCCAATCGAACTTTTCAAATTGATAGAACACATGATCGAATAATCTACCAAGTGAAGCCACCATTTCGCAAATTAATTTTTAATTTCCTTATTCTATATCTTCTGATGGCACTGGTTCCCATTTTACTCATTTATTACTATACATCTGGAACCTATTTGGACTGGGCAGTAGGTCTCTCTCTTCATGCAATTGTAATTTTAGTTGTTCTGAGGCTTATTACTTCAAGCGCCAAGCTAATTTACTATCCCTCCACTCGTGAACTGTTGGATAGACGCCTGATAACCAAACAAACAATTCAATTGACGGATGACTGCAAGATAATACTTAGGAGAACGAATGAAGTATTCTATTATTTGAAGGATCGAGGTGACTTGGCAGATAAGGATCACGTCTATATGTTGATGGATCTTAGGGATCAATATAAAAAATTAATTTTTCATGAGATTGAGATTAATGGCTATAAAGCTCTGGTTCCGAGGACAGACCTTGATGAAAAGGTTGAGAAAGAAGCAAGAGAACTTCTCAAAGAGATCAAGAGGCTCTCTATGGGAGTAAGGAGAAGGATTGATACATTCTTTAGAATTTGGGTATGGTGCCCAGAGGAAGAAGAACCCAAGGAAATCTATTTTGCAGACAGGTTTTCTGATAATCCGCAACCATTTGCAGAACAATTGGCCAAGGACACTGGTCTTGATTTCATTGACCATACCGGTGCAGTTCCACAATTGATTCAGGATGTGGATAAATCAATTAAAGAGGGAGAATTGAAATTCTCAGACGAAATTGCATTGACCAAAATTGAACCAAAGTTCAGCAAGACAGTGTTCCAACCCAAAAACATTATTCATATTCTCCTCCCACTCCCTTTCATTGGACTATATTTTTATTCTGTAGAGGCATTATGGACGGATTCTCCATTTTTTATAAGGGTATTTTTGATTTTCTTCTCCCCAGTAGTATTGGTTCTAATAATTGGAGTTATAGCCTCATTAAACGACCTTGTTCAAAGCGAAAATGTTGAAATTGATTTTGAAAATAAAAGAGTAATTTTCATAAAAAGGAAGCTATTGACCTGGAGAAAATGGAAGATGCCTTTTGAAAAGATTGAACGGATCATTCCTGTCTTTAGGGATGGAACTTTTTTTTTGGAGTTCGTAAGCGATAATCTCAGAATTCCATTTGGCGATGAAGAATCTTACACCTACCTGTTTGAAATGCAAAGAGCACTGATTTTGAAGATAAGGAATTCTAGTTAAACCCTATGAAACAAATTCAAGAAAAACTTTCGCAATGCAGGAAAGAAAAGGGCTATTGTTGCATAGTTGGCTCGATCCAATGGAAATGTCCACAATAACAAAGGAAGAGGTGAAGAATGGGTTCTCAAAAATGTCAGCTTCAAGGGTGATATTTTGTGAATATTCAATGATTTCCAATGTTGAACTGTCAAATATGGTAATATTTACCTGAAACAGTCCTGGATCTCAAAACGGATACTCGTATACGATCGAAAAGACCTCATTTTCCTGGACAGTGGAATTGAGCAGGTCATATTCTTCATATGCCAGCTCAAATGTATTGCCTGTTGTATTCAACCAATAGATGTTGATTTCCAGATCAAAGAAATACAGTTCCACTGTAGTATTGAATACCACCGAAAGGACAACTACAATGGTTTCATTGAGACCGTCACCAGTGTTGTCCAATTCTTCAATGTCAAATGTCCAACTGTATCCAATACCCTAATCAGCTTGCAGATATTGGTCATTCAGCTTTTCAGTGGCAGCATAAGTTTGGGTGAATACCAATATTGCAAGAAGTAAAACTTGAAGCAATATGTTTTGGTGCTTCACCATGGTAAAGTTGTTTGAAATTATTATTTTCTTTTTTGGGATCATATTTGCGGATATTTTACCTAGATACAGAAAGGTAATATACTAAAATTCCTTGTCTTGAAAAAAGGAAATATAGTAAAGCAAATAACAAAAAAACATCATCAATTATTTTTGGTAAACTA
>CAZYCQ010000134.1:2505-3778 GCA_964645535.1 uncultured archaeon
AAAATCTTTTAAACTTTTTGTCCTAAAATCCAGCTCCAATGTTATTCCGATTAAGTGCATCGTAATCAAATTTGGGATTGAAACTACCGGCAGAACACTTGAAGGTGTTATATTGCAAAAGATAGAACGGATTATTAGGGATGTGAACAGAATATCCTTTTATTATCAATAATCAATTTTTTTTTCAACTTGCAAACGATGATATAGCTGGTTTGATAAATCCCAAAGAAAGCAAACGGCTCCCTTCCAGACATGGAATTGTTCAGCTTTGACTGAAATTGCTTGAGGTTCAGAAAAGCATTTTCTCCAAATTTAATGTAAAGGCAGAGCCAAATAGCTGCAAATTTATCCTGAGTTTTCTTAGTAATAAAAGTCAAAATTTTTGAACTACAATAAAGGTGATGATGGAGATGGAAGAAGTTTTCAAGGATTCAGCAGGTTATCCAGTTCATTTTCCCTTTAAGGAGAGACTATTCACAACATTGGTTTCTCCGACCACCCTTGTTCCAGATGTACCCCAACCAGTAACATTTAGGGACCCTTTCGGGAGAATGCAACAGACTTCAGAACCAGTTACTCCATTTCATTTTAACTACTTAGGACTTATCAGAAGGATTTTCGAATCTTTTGTTCCTGAAACTTACCTTATTGCCACAGATGGAAAGGCACTGTCAAAAATATATGAAAAGAACAAGGAATTTGCGAAACTTCAACATCTATCCAAGCAGATGATGCAATGGGTGGATGATTTTTGGAAAGACTTTGTCGATTTGGACAACAAAAAAGCCATGCTAACTGAATTACTGGTTAAGCTCAAATTGGGACTTGACGATGATTTTCCGCAACAGATAATATTTGAACTAGATCATCCAGATTTCATTCCAAGTAGGATTACAAAGGAACATGTCTTCATGCTTTCGCCCATCAAGAACTGGAATTTCTTGAAAGAGACATTGAGTTACGAGATGATTGCTGAGATGATCAGGTTTCAATTGGGATGGGTTATTTCGGATTTGGAACATCTTGTTGCACAGGAATGGAGCCGAAAGTTGTTATGGGGGAAACCAGCTCCGTTTCCTACTGATGCTTTTATTGCTCTTCCAATTTTTAATATGATGTGGAAAGATCAACCATTATACAAAATTCTTTCTGAACTTTGGGAAAGTTTGAGTCAAAGAATGGAACAAAGTATCAGTTTGGGAGATACAAAAATCCTAGGGAAAGAAATCGTCACGGTAAATCTTGAAACCGAAGAATTTTCCCGCATTCCATT
>CAZYCQ010000135.1:0-3699 GCA_964645535.1 uncultured archaeon
ACAAATTGAGCGTGACCACTACCCAGCTTGCCATTGAAACGAACCAACCATATATCCCTTACCTTCCAGAATAAAAGATTTTCTGCCTTTGTGATTTTCCCCCTCTTGCAAAAAGCTTTATGCTGACATCAACATTTGCGTTTAGGAAAGGCTAACCGCAATTTCAATGAAACTGTCAAAATAACTCCTGAATAACCTGACCAGATTCAATCAACGAATCCATGACGAAATCATCAAGCATTTGACCTTCTCAACCTTCTGAGACGCTTTCCTGTCCTTCTGAAAATTATCTTTGAACCGGACTGTGAGGCATCATTCAATGTTTAGGTCATTTTGTCTTCTCAAAAGTTCCTCAATATTTATGAAGAAGGTCAACATAGGTCGGGAATGGCCATTGCTTCGAAGGTATCCTTATCTCGAAATAGTCTATGGTCCTCCGCATTTCCTCCATCAAAGGACGAAGCTCAATGACACACCGTTCGGCTGCAACAACATCATCCTTTTCCTCCTCGATTTCACTGACCAATGTTTTCAAATCCTTCAGGCGATTGAGGAGCTCTGTAAGGTTTGCGGAAAATTCCTCACGGAATTCATCAAAAGGTGGCTTGAGATCCCAAATCCCCGACTCCTTCATGAACTTGAATATGCAGGGGACAATTTCCGATTCGACCATCCATGCAAGAGTGTTTCCCTCAATCTTGATCAGGCTACTCAAATGATGTACCTCTACATTGAACCTTGCCAAAAGCTCCGTCCGCGAGAATACCTCATGTCTCTCAAACAATTCAATGACATCATCTTCACGGAGCTTCAGAAGTGCATCTATTGATGTCTTAAGATTTGGAATCCCTCTTCGGGCTGCCTCTTCTACCCATTCCTCTGAATAATTGTCCCCATTGAAGATGATGTGCTTGGAACGACTATGAAATTCCTTGATGGTCTCCAAAACAGCCTGTTGCAGATCTGACCCCTTATCCAACCTCCCCTTCAAAGAATCGTAAACTTCCGCCATTGAATCTGCTACAATGGTATTCAGGATTGTGTTCGGTATCGCTAAGGATTGTGAGGAGCCAACCGCCCTGAACTCAAATTTGTTCCCTGTGAACGCAAACGGACTGGTACGGTTCCGATCAGTGTTCCCTATAAGCAAATCAGGCAACTGATGAAGATTGATGGTCATCGATTCATCCAAGGCCTCCCATGTCTTGTACTCACCACTCTCTATCCTTTCCAAGATTTTCGTGATAGTCGAGCCAAGAAATACAGAAATTATTGCTGGAGGTGCCTCGTTGGCTCCCAACCTAAAATCATTGCCGGGAACAGCTATCGCCGTCCTCAAAAGATATCCATATTTCACTATGGCGTTCGTGACTACCACCAAAAAAAGCATGAAACGAATCTGGTCATCGTAGGTATTGCCGGGATCCAACAGATTTAGGCCTTCCATCGTCTGAATCGACCAGTTGTTGTGCTTCCCACTGCCATTTACGCCCTTGAAGGGTTTCTCGTGCAACAAGACCTCAAACCCATGTTTATGGGCTATCTCGGGCATTATCTCCATTACAAGCTTGTTATGGTCATTCCCGACATTAACTTCCTCAAAGATCGGTGCAATCTCATATTGCCTTGGCGCAACCTCGTTGTGGCGGGTCGTCAAAGGTATTCCTAATTCATAGCTTACCCGCTCAAGATCCCTCAAAAAAGCCAAAACGTCAGATGGTAAAGTTCCAAAATAATGATCCTCCAATTTCTGTCCTCGAGGACTTTCTGCCCCAATCAATGTCCTTCCAGTAAGTACCAGATCCGGACGCTTCAAGAAAAGATCTCGTTTGATCAAGAAAAACTCCTGCTCCGGACCAAGATTGACCACAATCCGAGAAGTCTCATTGCCAAGCAACGATAAAAGACGCTTCGCCTGAAAATCCAATGCCTTGATTGAACGAAGAAGGGGGGTCTTCGTATCCAACGCTTCCCCGTTATACGACAAAAACACACTCGGAATAAACATCGTCGCTCCGTTCTCCCCACGAATAATGAAGACATTTAAACTGCTGTCCCATGCCGTATACCCCTAGCCTCAAATGTACTTCGAATTCCGCCTGACGGAAACGAACTGGCATCAGGTTCCGCCTGAACCAACTGTGAGCTGCTGAACCGCTCCAAAACCAACTTGTTTGAATGCAACGAACTGGGTGAAATAAAAGAATCATGCTTCTCTGCCGTACCTCGACTCAAAGGATGGAACCAATGCGCAAAATGTGTCACTCCATTCTCCAATGCCCATTCCTTCATGGCATGCGCAACGGATTCGGCTATGCTCGTGTCTAAATTCTCCCCCTCACGAAGCGTTTTCAACAACCGCTTGTACACATTCGAAGGCAACTTCTGCTCCATCACCCTCAGATTGAACGTGTTCCGCCCAAAAATCTCCGAAATCGTCATATCTACTCCCAATCTGCCTCAAGTTAAATATGATTCCATAAAGAGGGAAGTTGAAACTTGGCTTCTGCATATCAAATGAACATCCTTTCATCAAAGGATCAAAAAGATATATTTTATGTCATCTAATCAATTGAGGGATAAAAGTCTCAAAATTAATGATTCGTTTCCCAATAATTTTCCATAACTCATTCCAAAATTATTGCAACCAATACCTCTTTGTTCACCTAAAACTACCGTCTTAAATTATTGCTTAACCTTATTTCCTGTCCAAAATTTTATCCTGCAATTAGGATTGAGGATGGAAAAGTCTAAAGTTTATAAACAATCAAATCCTTTATTCTGTTATGGAGATGCTGAATATTCCAATTTGCGATCTAGATCTTCCCGGAATCAAATCCGAAAAGAAATTGGAGGAACATATCGCACAACTCCTGAATAAAGAAGGATGGGACGTGAAAAGACAAGTGTCGCATAATGGGAGTAAAATTGATATTCTCGCAACAAAGCAAAACAAAAAAATTGGGATTGAAGTAAAATTTAACAACTTCGGAAAGACGATGAGGAATGCAGTAGGACAGACAAAATGGTATCAAAAAATTTACGAAACTAAGACCTATCTAGCATTTCCATGCTATGATTTGGCACAACTGACCAATCAAGAAATCCAATTCCTGAAGGACTTAGAAATAAATATTGTAGGTGTAAGGGAAGACGCTCTTTTCTTTGCCGATTTCAATGAAATTAATCAAGTCCGGCAAAAAATGTGTACAAGCCATGACAAATTCCAAGGATATCGAAACATAAAAATGAAAAACAATAGATTCCTGTACTAACTCTTCTTTCTACGACTCTTCTTTCCCTGTGGTGTGTCACCCTGATGACCATATCCTGGTGAAACAGTCTTTCTTGCAGGAGTCTTGATATCTCGTTTTAATGAACGGCCAACATCTGTCAACTCTTTGAACTTCCCTTGTCCATCTCTTTTGGCATAGTACTTTCCTGTGGCATTTTTAAGCAATTCCCTCTTCTGAGTGGATCTCCTCTTACCTGAAGAAGTAGAACCCTTTCTTGATGATTTACTTGACTTGGACTTTTTCATATCTATTTATCTTTACACTATTAAATAAAAATGCATACACACTTGGTTGAAAGTAACCTTCTATTCATAATTTCTAATAGTTCTATCTGTATATCTCAACTAAGTAAATTTTGAAATATTCCGTATCTTGCATGAGATCTCCAATAAAGCAATCATTA
>CAZYCQ010000136.1:0-3596 GCA_964645535.1 uncultured archaeon
TGGACCTCTTGAACTGAAACCTGCTACATT
The DNA here is from genome assembly GCA_964645535.1 of uncultured archaeon. Taxonomy (GTDB): domain Archaea; phylum Asgardarchaeota; class Heimdallarchaeia; order Heimdallarchaeales; family Kariarchaeaceae; genus WAKA01. The sequence continues at coordinate 31 of CAZYCQ010000136.1, forward strand.
TCCTTGATAGTCAGATGCAGCTACAGAGAGGGGTTCGATAAATGCACCAGGATAGCTCACAGGAGCTTGGCCATCTGGATTGGTAGGCCCATCATTTCCAGCGGCTGCAACAACCAACATGTTAACACTTTCGAATTTCTCCATGATTTCACCGAAAACGGGGAATGGATTTCCAAGAGAGAGATTAACAATCCTCACTGTCTGATTGTATCCAAGCATTTTGTTCAATCCAGAGAGGACGGTTGAAGAGGAAAATGAACCATCAGTGGCTCCCATTGCGACTGAGTAGATGGAGGCATTTACCGCGGTTCCAATGACATTGGGATCGACGGAACCATCAGGGACTATCATTCCTGCTACCAATGTTCCGTGATTGTAATAATCACCACTTCCCACGAAGTCTTGGAGCGCCACTTTACCTTTCAAGGCGGCATGGTCTGCGTATACTCCGTCATCAACAAGTCCAACAACTATTCCTGTTCCATTGTAACCCATATCGTAAAGTGGTTGGACATCAAGGATATTCAGATCATCAACTGAGTCCACCTCAATTTCGGATTTTGGAATGGGTTTAACATCTGGCACTTTGAGTTGGAAGTATTCCAAGGGATAGACATGGAAATCATAGAGTTTCTTCGCCAGTGCCACTTGACTTGGTGAAAGACGGACAACAACTGCTTGAAGGTTGTTGTATTGTTCTAGAACGTCAAAATTTTGCAAGAGACCAAGATATTCCTCATGATCCTTTGCAAAAATCACATACTCAGAGGTTTGGAGTTTAATTTCATTAACCTTTATCTTCTGTGTTCCTTCTGTTTGGGAAGGGGCATCACCCAAAACGTTGGGTTGTGCGCCAAATAGAAGGATAGACAGAAGGAAAAATGAAATTATCGCCTTCTGGAGTTGCATGACCGAAATCCCATTCGTGCAGTTAAATACTTATTCAAATTTGTTTGTCCGAACAAACTTTCTTGTAGTGTGAAAGGATTTTTGAAGTGAGAAATTATCACCAATATTTTCTAAAGCTGATCGAGAATGGAGGAGTATGGTAGTAGTCCGGTTCACTAGGTTGAAAAAAGAGATCGAAACAGAGCTGCCAACATTTGCCTATCAGGGAGATGCTTGTGCAGATTTGCGGTCAGCAGAAGATGCAGTTCTTGAAGCAGGACAATGGAAAGCAATTGGCACCAATCTCATTGCAGAGATTCCCCGGGGGTATGAAATACAGGTACGACCGCGTTCAGGGTTGGCATTGAAACATGGAGTGACTGTGCTTAATTCCCCTGGAACCATTGATGCAGACTATCGAGGAGAAATCAGGGTGATCTTGATCAATCATGGTTCCAAGGCATTTGAGATTAAAAAAGGAGATAGAATAGCACAAATAGGAGTCAAGAAAGTAGAAGATGTAAAGTTCGAGTGGGTGGACAACATCAGTGAAACTGAACGTGGTGAAGGAGGATTTGGAAGTACTGGTCTACATTAACCTCCTCAATTGCCCAATATATTAATTAAATAGAAAAAATATTCTACATTGGATGTCTGAGATACTGACTCCTCCGGAAATGACGTTCAATGATTTGCTCAATGAACTTCGATCCTCATTAGAATTCTTCAAATCCACCCTTCAGGCAATTTTTACTTTCCAGATACTAGAGGGCAAAGCCAATAAAATTTCTTCAGTTTACAACTATGGATATGAACAAGAATTTTTTGATTCTCTTGAGGCAACTGCAAACCTAATTTCTTCCATTGCAACGCTTTATGGGTTAAACACACGAGAAAACGGTTCATTTCAACAAATTGAATTAAGGAAAAAAAAGATATTTTTTTTCCATACCCGGGACAATAAATTCAAGGTATTCATTTTTGCAACGGAAAATGAAACTGAAACATTTATCGGAAAGGTTTTCCTCTTTCAGCTCATGGAAGACAATCTTGCACAACTAGACAAGTCCTTAGGCCAAAAAATAAAGGATGAATTAGGCTACACCCTTCTCATTATGGATTGGTTGGGGCTTAGTGATTCATTTGGGGCAACAGTTTTGGGATCAGAGTGTGGTGAAGCTTTGGCAAAGATGAAATCTAGATTGACTGGTTATTTGACCGGGAAAAAATTGCTTGTGCGGGAGATCAGGAATCGTCAACATCTTCGTCAAAATGAGATAGTGGAAATTATTCTTGAAGAAGTATTGGGGAAAAATTCCGTCATCAGCTTTGGAGGTTTCAGCTTGGGGGAGGAATTGGGAACTAGAAAGATTTTGGAGAAACCATATGATGAAGAGCTCGAACAGCAAATCTTTGAAGTGATGTTCGGAGATGACATTTCCTTGGCCAGTTATCTTGCGAAGCAGACGGCAGTTGTTGATGAATTTGAAATAGAAAAAGGAAAAAGGGTTGTTGTCTCTCGCCCGAGTCCAAACACTGTCTTTTATTTCGTGGTGCCTAACCAACGCATTGCAACCCAATTAGAGAAGAATATAGATGAAATCCATAATTCTTTGGCTTTTTTGATTCCTGAATTTTTTGGTTTTTAATGTCATGCTCTTACACTTCAAGCATTTGAATTATTTGCACAATTTGATCCCTAAAAACTTTTAAACATCAGAAGCATAAAATATTTGATCACTCATGTCAGAGGAAGAAAAGAAAACCTTACCGAAAGAAGTTATGGATGAAATCAAGAGCAAAGCCGATGAAAGTGGCGCACATGATGTTTCAGAAATTGCATCTAAGTTAGAGGGCAAGATTCCCACAGAAAAGAAGGAAGAAGAGTAAAACCCTATTTCCTTTTTTCTCCAATAATTTCTTGAAAATTCTTAATGACCCTTTTGTGGAAATCAACGAGTGAAAACCAATATTCTTCGCCCATAAATGGCATCAAAGCCAAGGAAAATAAGAAGATCAGGGCAGGGTTCATTAATCTTGGTACAGAGAGAATTAAACTGTTGACAATGAAAAGAACAAGAATCAAAATCACCAATTGCAAAAGATCGATAGACCAATTTATGGGATGGTAAATGAGGAACGAATCGGAGTTTGGCAAAATTAAATCCCTGATTACCATGAAAACAAGGATAAAGGTGATTGCAGCCAGCAGGAATTGTGCTTCTTTTTGGGTATATGATCCAAAAAAGAGTGGGCTGACCAGAGTAACGAGATAGAACCCAATGCTAAACAGAAACGAAGTTCCCAACAGGTTTAAGTCGAATGTCAGTTTTGGAACATCTTCCCTTTCAGGGTTTTTGTTTCTGATATAGTAAAGAAGTGATGTGCTTGCAAGAAATTCCGCAAGGAAATAAGCAAGTATTATTGAAAAAAGAAGATTTACAGAGATATCCAAAGAACCCAATGGGAGACTCAATGTTTCTTCAAAATAAGGAGTTTTGAAATTGAGGAAATAGAAAAGGAAGCTGAAGAAGAAAATCACGATCATTCCCAATCTCATAGGTTCAATATTTTCAATTTTGGCGGATTCCGTTTTCTGATCCCATTGCAACGATTGAAGATAAAGGGCAAAGGCCAATATCAGCATTGCGGGGGAGTTGATGAGGGCAATGAATGGA
>CAZYCQ010000137.1:0-3497 GCA_964645535.1 uncultured archaeon
CAATCAGATCATTATTTAATTAAAAGTAAATTAATTAAAAAATAATAATAAAGATGACTAACTAATATTATCTAGTGGATAATGTAAGAAGATCGGTTCAAAGAACAATCAATGATTTGAAAGCGGCTATCCTAAATGCGGTCAGTACTGATCCGGAAGCCCAGAAGGTCTTGGAGGAAAGATTGAACAACATTCTTCACCTTTGGCTTTCTTACTTTCCAGAAACACAGATGCCTAGTTCCATCAGTTTGGAAAAAACAGGAAAGGAACCCCTATTCACAGAAACGAAAATTCGAGAAGTAAGTGATCGCGGATATAGACACGGGAGCATATATCTTCCACTAACATTCAATCCGCATAAACAGAAACTTCTCGCAATCCATTCCGTATTGACTAGAATAATAGAAACGCGTTTGGTTGATCACAAGATAAGTTCAGAAATTGCATTTGCACTTTTATGGGACTTGACAAGAGATAATGTTCTTTTAAAACAATGGAGGAAGGAATTTCCCAATAGGAGGAGTGAACACAACCCTTCAATCAGTTTAGGTTTAGCCGATTATCTTAATTCGTTGGATAAAATAAAGAACATTGAGGGAAAGAAAACATTCTTTTTTGATCCATTCTTCGAGCTTTTCCTTTTCTATAAACGTCTTCCTCCAGATCAGGCAGAACTTCTCCCCTATTGGTCCGTAAGAGTTCGTTTCAATGAATTGACCTTCAACATGTACAAAGTACTTAAAACACTTTGCAATTCGGGAAACCTATCCCTCCAAGAACTGTCCAAAAGAACAGGGCTTTCAAGACAGACAATAAGCAAAATACGGAGGTTCTTGGTTCAAAGCTTTATCCTTCAAGAAAGAACCTTCTTCTTTCCAAATAAGATCGGATTAGGCAATTTTTTTTTAATATGGAGATCCCCAACCTCTATACTCAATACAGGTTTGTTTCAAAAAATCCCAAATGTAAGATCTCTGAAGTATTTCCGAGGTTTCGACAATGTGTTTCTTCTTAACTTCCTTTACCCACTGGGTGAGAAGGCCGAAACCCATATGCGCATTTGGAGCAAAAACTTAGTACCCAGAAATGTGGATCCTATTAAAGCAGAAAATGAGGTTCAAATCAATGGCCAGCCCCTTTTCGCAATTGAAAGAGAACAATTCAGATTTGAAAACCTGAATATTGATCTTTATGATTTCTCAAGGAAGGTGTGGTTTTTCGAAAACTCTCCTGCGGAAATCACTTTTCCTGAACCGAAAGAACTTCCAATCACTAAAATTGAAGACAGAGAGGCAGTCAAAACACTTCTGCAAGAGATTGATCTTGATGAGGAAAAAAGAGCAGAAATTAAAATTGGTCGTAGCAGAGCAAGAACCATTAAAAAATCATTAATAGACAGCGGAATTTTGGAAAAGAGGCATGTCATCGCCCCTCTTCCAGATTTTGTCCAATACCTCATTCTCTTTCAGACAGATGTGGATCTATACAAGTCCTTCATTTCCCATGTGGCAGCCAATCTTCCCATATCCAGGGTTTATTTTCTTGATTCGGTCACTCCTTATTCTTGGACACGTGGAAGAGCCTATGGATTGGCAATTGTTTTTATTCCTCGAAATGTTCTTAATATCGTTCTAAAAAAAACCTTGAACATAATTCCGCATGCAAGATTTGTTACGTTGCCATCGTCTCTTGGAACTTCAGGAAAAGTCGATTTGATTGCAACAGAAAATGGTTGGAATGCGCCAAAATTACCGGAAATTAATTTTATTCAGTCAAATGAAACTTGGTTCTAGCCCCAAGGATCTGATTGTGGGGGGCCAGTCCCTTCATCTTCATACATTGGATCCAAGAAATGGACAGCTACTGCAAGCAAGCCAGAAAGCAATGCCGGCAGTGTCAGTGCGATTGTGATGGTGGTAATCATAGTAATTCAAGTATTTTCAAAAAAAAAGAAGAAGAATTTCTATTGCAATCATAGATACAGAAAATCGCCCATTTCCCAACAGAAAGAAAAACAAGAGGACAGACGTAGTGAAAACATGCTAGAGAAATTATTTGGTCATACTAGAGCTTTGTAAAGAATGCCATTGATTTCATCCTCATTGAAGAGTACCTTCTCTGGCATTACCTGATTGAGTAAACGAAGTGTTGTTTCAGATATGCCTGTAAAATTCCTAGAGAGTCCGTATTTCATCTTATCTTTTCCTCTACCTCTTCCAACATAGGGGAATGACTCTAGGATTCCTTTATTTACTAAGCTTTCGAGAGTCATCCGGACAGAATGATAAGAAAAGGGATCAAAAACAGAATTATCACTCTGGAAATGCCTATATTTTGTTTTGTTCTGCTTACGCAATTGCATCAACGATTTGAGATGCGCCAAAAATTCAGAAAGCAACAAATCGTCAGAAGCTACTTTTTGGATGTGTATCTGCTGGGATTTGACGATGTTAATCCATGAAACAATTGCTGAAAGGGTATGAGTGTCATATATACTGAGGGCGGGAAGGTCACACATTCCAATGGCAGAGATCTTTTCGCTTACAAAGAACAGCATTAAAATGAATTTTTCCTTGATCGGCAAGTGGTTCATATTCATTCCTATTGGACGATAAGAAGGCATAGAAGAGAGAGGAACAAAATTCAACAGGATTTTGTAAATAGATGTAATGTGTGTGAGAGGTAGAAGATTTTTTGATACTAAATGAGAAAGTACAGCCTTGAAACCTTCCCTGAGTTTGTACACTTTTGAACAATGAATGATCCAACTTCTCCAGTTTGCAGGCAATAAAGTGGTCTGAATTGGTTTGCCAGCCAAGACAAAGGGGTTTAGGAAATTCAAAAGGATTTCCCAGGACTGGTCGGTTGCCAAGAAATAATGGTTGGGAAGTGTGTAATTTTTGATGAATTCATTGATTCCTGTTGCAAGGGAAATGCTTTCCACGATTCCCGCAATCAATTTGTAGCGGGTCTTTTTCCGAATATGGTTTTGAGTCCAGAAAAGATGAAAGGATTTTCCAGAAACCGTAAACTCTTCATCCTCAAAGGAAAATCCACCTTTGAAGACAGGACGGTAGACGCCATTTATTTTTGAAAATTCACGAACAAATTTTTTCCGTTTGCGAATAGTGGCTTTCTCTTGGATGAACATAAAAGTAACAAATGACCCTATGGCTATATAGATAGGAGAGGGAGGTGAAGGTAAAGTAGGCTTGATCTTGTTTTTGAGCAATGAAATGAACCATTTCGCTACTTTTAGAAGTTCAACTTCATATTTTCTCATTATTTGCTTGATTTTTTGGGGGGAAAGAGAATTTAAGAAGGAGATACTCAAGTGAAAAGTAATTATTCCATTTTCTCTTGCCTTTATCCGAATCTTTTCCTGGATTTCAATATTCAACTTTTGCAGTAACGGTTCATCAGGTTCTATTACACTTTCAAGTGGGCGAGGATCATGGAAGGCCAGGTTTTTGCTTTGGCAGAAATTGGCATACCTC
>CAZYCQ010000138.1:0-3437 GCA_964645535.1 uncultured archaeon
TAGAGGATACTGAAAAAAGATGGAAAAACCTGCTATCCGCAGGTATGGCTCTGAAAAATGCCTATTATTTTTTTAATGACGAAAATGAAGAGTTTGATGTTTCTTGAAACCAACGAACTGAGAATCCAAATCCTTTTTCATTAATTGCCTCAAGGAATCTATCTGTCAAATCCATGGATTGGAATTTTCAATCCAAATAGTCGCTCGGACTCTGAAGTTTTTCGCCAACAACACCGAAATCTTTACCTTGGATCTGTTTGGCACTGAAACTTTAGGCTTAAGTACGATGGCATCCTCAATGGCTTGGATGTTCGCTTCCATCCACGTGGCAATTACAGGGATGATGATTGGACAGGCCTCTCAAGGGATCTATGGCTGGGCAGGAATCCCCGGGTTTATCGGAGCGGAAATTGCGGTTCTGGTTACTGCAATTGCTCTATCCTCTGCCTTGATAGGAGATAGCATTTCCGTGGAGGAAGCCAATCAGGTATTCGCCATGTATGCGTCACTTTTCTTGGATGCGGTGCTGATTAGTGAATTCTTGGCACTACTAACAGGTTCAGGAACACTTAAAAAATTAAAATCTTTGGGTACGATTGCATTTCTGGTTGCAATTGAAGGGGCAGACGGGGGTGTGTTCTTTCTTCCTCAAAAAGATTATGATCCCTTCCTGAAAGGCATGTTCTGGGCGCAGCTTGCATGGGTTGTCCTGAGTTCGATCGATGCGGTAACTTCCAAGCAAATCGCGGGATTGAAGGCGGGGTATTTCTTTGCGGCAGGCATTTTCGCCATACTCTACCTGCTGACTGGAGGTGAATTCCACCTGTTCAAGTACTTGGGAGAGTGAAAGAGTGGAACAAGGCAAAATTACCTACGATTGGTCTCCTCTTGAAGAGACCATTTCCAAATTGCTTGTCCTTTCATTGGTTCCCCAGGTGTTGCATCTTTGGGAAATAACCCTTTCCTTACAAATTCTTTTTGCAAGTGCATGGATCTATTTGGGATTGATGGTATTGTTCTTGGGGTATGAGACGGTTCAGACCAGTTCCCGGAACCTAAAAAAATACCGTGAGCTTTCAATTTTTATTATTTTTATGCTTGTGCTGGGGATCTCCTATCTTCCAGAAAAGTTCGACTGGATGGATGACCTGACCTTTCTTTTAATCATGTCTGTTTCCGTCATTCTTTTCACGGTATTTTGGATAGGAAAGATCATTCCGCTTGAATTTTTTGGCAATCAGGAACAGGGTCCTCAGGACTGGCATATTGAAAATGCAAGTGTCAAAATCCTTTATGGGTCGGATTTGGTCGGTATTGTCCTCATTGCCCTCAATTCCTGGCAAGCATCTGGCTACCTTTCATTCATTGGTTTGAAGCTGTTGATGTCGATCCTTGTTGCTTTTTTCATGTTCCAGTTTATTTTGAGGGCAGTTTTTCTGGTCGGATCGGTTGTTGATTCCAAATTCCAAAGGGACAGGCTGACCATCGGCGATTTTATTCCTTTCTTTACAGGAACTGTCATTATCTTCTTTTATCCTTTGGAAGAGGTAGCATTTGCAACAGGGGTTTTTTCCCTCACCTTGATTTGGATTACGATTCTATTTCTCAGGGTACATGGTTCTTTTGAATCGAATAAGGAGAAGCCTGAACTAAAGCTTGGAGTGATTATCCTTTTTCTAGGGGTTTTAGGTTGAAAAATTCATAGTTATCCATTTTGCGAATTCATTTCTTCGTATTATTTTTATAAAGGATCAAGATCCTTCCGTATCATTAAGGTTGTTAATAAAGGGATTGAATGGGAATCCCTAACAACAGCTCTTGAATGAGTATGAGCAAACGAATTTATCCTTTTTGCGTTACTGGTGGCCGGAGTTAAGCATGTAACAAGAAGACGAAAAAAAGCCTATGAAACCATTGAGGTCGCGACTGAAAAGATTTTACACAAAATTTCTGGTCTAAAACTTATATTGAAACATACATATTCAAGAAGATACAAGAATATTTTATCAAACAATATACATGATCTCGAAAAGCCCAAGATAATAAAAGAAACTAACATAAACCAACGAATAACAATATATCTCGGCTTGGTTGTTTATCATCTGGTTATGAGCTACCTTTACGCATCGTTGGCAGGAGAGTGGATGGGCTGAAAGGATTTTCAGAAAGGCTTGGGGTATGGTGGAAGATCGTGAAGCAATCCCCCTTTTCGTGGGAATTGGCAGGATTTCTTTATTTCCCGATGGCCTTGCGGTATGCTGATAGAAGATACAATCTGGAACCGGTTTGGTGGCTGTATTATTTTACCTTGATCCTGTTGTACCTCATTTTTTTGCATAAGGGCAGACTCATCCTAGAAGTTTCATTGGAAAAGGCCGTAAGGGGGTACCTGCTTTGCATTGGGGGCTATTTCCTTCTTTCGGTTTGGGGAGTGTACAATGTATTCAATCCTGTTGACCTTCCGCTTCTCCTCTTTACTTTTGGGTATTTCTTTTTCAAATATCGGCTCTTCCACCTTTTGTTTAGACGTCATGAGTTTTATGAGCCATACATGGCACTCACCAGGCTGTATCAGCATATTGGTAGGGTAGCCTATCTTCCTTCGTTTCCACTGAAACGCAATAAAATAACCCTCCCATTTTTCTCTGTATTCATGATTAAGCATGGTGTGCTGAACCTGACTAAGCTTAATTTGTGGTCACTTCCGAGTGATTGGTTGGAAAAGGTTCCGGATCATATTCGAATCATCGATTTGGCTGGAAACCGTCTAGAAAAAACTTGGATCACGAAGGAGCATGCCAAAAGCTTCATGGATAGGAAAGAAGGAGAAAATGAACTTGTGGTGATCAACTATCTGGATAATCCCTTTGTGGAAAAGCATCCTATTCCTGATGTTTATCATCCAAGATTGTTTATTTTAAGTAATAATGAACACCAGGAGGTTATACGTGAGAAAATTGAAAATCAAATCGGTTTCCGATTAAGTGAGGAACAGAAACAACTGATAAAGGAGGAAGATTGGCGACTTTGGGATGGGTTCTTCTATGACTTGGAAAAAAAAGAGAAGATAGTTCTAGCTTGGGAAAAATGTTTGGAAATATTTTCTAGTTCATTGGAGGAGAGAACAAAAGACCTCATGATGTTGTCCATTACACTAGCCATTGCCTATTCTGAGAATGCATGCGATGAAGACCACCAATATGAGATAAAAATACCCTAAATCGTGAATTTCAATTTAACCGACATATTATATATTTGAATTGCGGTTTTCTGTGTTGAAAGAGGCAGAGGTTATTTTCTGAACGTTCGTAAAAAATCATATACCCCTGAGGAGGGCTACATCTATTCACCTCCCAACATGCCCTTGTTGGAGGCCCTTGAGGAATACTACGAACTGCACCGTGAGGAGATCGAAGGACAGGTGGCGGATCTCAAGG
>CAZYCQ010000139.1:0-1143 GCA_964645535.1 uncultured archaeon
GTATGGGCACATAGGGTAAGAATCAGATTGATGCGTATAATATCTGGAATGGAAGACCCACCTAAATAGATGAAGGATTTAAAATCAAATCGGACATGCTATGATTTTCTTAATTATTGGCTCCTAAACAAAGGGATTGATGCATTTGGAGATATTGAAAATGCTAATTCTGCCATAAGATGAAAGAGAAGAAGGACAGAAAAATCTTGGGAAAAAGGTGAGTCAGCTAAGAAAAAGGTTCATTGAACTACTATTGATTTTAATTTCGGAAACAAAAAATCTTTTAATAAATTGTTAGAAGAAAATCTATTTATTTCAAAATGGTAAAGTCACTTAATGGGGATTTATTATCTCACAGGGAGTCGAAGAGAGGCTCTTCACAGTAAGGGTGAAATCTACAAGAGGTACGCGAAGCAATTTCTTCTTTTGAAAGGTTACGTGACCACAGCAGATTCAAGCTATGACGGAAATTTTCCGGATTTGATTGTCCAACATCGTTATTCTGGGGAAAAGTACTTTGTTGAAGTTAAAGACTCAAAAATCAGCCTGTTCAACGTTGAATTTGCAGATGAATTCGTAAGATATTTGGAAATGATGAATGAAGACCGTGATAAAGGGCTAATTGTCGTCTGTCGGGCACTTTCAAACAAAATTGGATGGGAAAGCATAGTTAAGAAACGCAAAATCAACGCAATTGAAGAATGGCGGGATGAGGTGGGTGAAAAACTCATAAAGAAAAAAAGTCGGGCTGAAGGTATTTTTCTTAAATCCCTAACTGGAAACAGGCTTTCGAGTTTGCTTTCAAAAGTAGAAGTTTATGTGGGCGCTCTTTCTGATTTAGACAGGAAAATTAAGCAAATGGAAACAGAATCCGTAAATTTGACACAATTTTATGTGGATGAAGTCTTTAAAGCCATTGAATCGAGCAAACCACTTAGGAAGCAAACCAAACATTTCTTAAATGCATTTCCAATTAAATTTGGTTCTGTATTCATTCAAAAATTGAATTTTAACAATTGAATTATACCCGGTAGACCGGCTCAGGTAAATATGACTAAATTCCCATGCCTTTGTGTTTATCTCCATTTACCTCTAAAATTGGCCGGGAAGAAAGCCAGTTGATAAATCAGCCTATGTAAAGGA
>CAZYCQ010000139.1:1153-3397 GCA_964645535.1 uncultured archaeon
CAAAAGAGGTCTACCAAAAAATCAAATGTCCACCGCCATTCCTATGGAAAAAAGGAGGAGAAATCATTACTCTTGATTCTAGACCTTTCGAAGACTATTCTGAAGAAACAATTTCTGTTTGGGATTTCGATGACTTAATTTCAAGGAACCGTTATGATGCGATAAGACTTGCAAATTTTGTCTTTAAGGATCTTTTCAAGCATATGGGTTTACATCAGTCAAAAAACCGTAGGGACATTTACTATTTTACTTCCCGCAACAAAAAACCTTTGAAAGTTTGGGCAGGTAAACTCAAAAGGACTGTGATAAGTCACGATGTGAAAAAAGGAAATCTTTTCATTCACCATAGTGCGAAAATGTTTGTTACTTTGCTATGGAGTCTTCCAGTTCTCATGATTGTTCCAACGCTCTCATTTTCCTATGATGGTTATCAGATTTTATTTGGGGAACCACACAAAAAATTGGAAAGGAAATTCAGGAATCCAAAGGCAGGATATAATCCTTCAATTCGTGGCTGGACCAATTTTTGGTATTATTTTGTTCAGGATCGGCTTGAGAAATTATCGACACCTTGGGCAAAGTCAATCAAGATTTCCAAAATCGAATTCCATTTTCCATTTTCTTCCGATCCAGCGGATCCTATTGATCCTGCACAAACTTCTTTGGAGGATTTTTTTAATGGTCTCTAGCAAGCTTCTACAGGAACCTTATCTATATTTTGCTGATGAAGGGAAGTCAATTTCTCCTCAAGCGGGACTTCTCAAATACGGACCCATTGGAATTGATTCAGAAAATGTAACAACCATATCTCTTGGGCTTGTTTCATCACGTGATGACAAAAACATCTTTCTTCAGTTTAACAAGAGAATTACTGACAATGTTGCAGCTAACTTTGAAAATGGTTCAAGAAAAATCGAGTTCCCAGGGTTGGGTGCTAAATCGCCCCTTCGTTTTCAATTTGAATTGGTTGAGAATAACTGGAGTGAAGTTAGTATCTCGGAAATAAAGAGGTTGTTGAAAATACCCGAAAAAGTTGATCGTGTGGTTTCATTCTATAATCTCCTTATGGAAAAAATTGATGAGATTATTTCAGTGGAAAACCCAACAATTGATGTTCTTGTGATCGTTATTCCCCAAAAACTATTGGAGAAACTGAAAACAGAGAGGATGCTAACAGACCGTATCTATACTAAAGCACGGTCGTTCAGTCTGTCTTATGACGAAAATGTCCCCCCTTTTTTTGACTTTCATCACGCAATTAAGGCATATTGCATGTCACGAGGTAAACCGTCACAATTACTTCTTCCTAAGACCATAAGATTTCAAAGTAAACAAGATTTTTCATCATTAGCTTGGAACTTTTCGGTTGCCATGTATTACAAAGGAACTGATACTCCTTGGAAACTTACGGAGTTGGTTTCCAAAACATGCTATGTAGGCATTTCATTCTACCAAGAGATCACAGAGGAATTCAGAGGTATGAATACCGCAATGGCACAAGTTTTCATGCGCAATGGAGAATCGCAGGTGATCAGGGGCAAGCCATTCCATTGGGATCCAAACATCTCTAAATCACCAGAATTAACCGCAGATCAGGCAGAAGAAATCCTTTCTGCCGTAGTCAAGCTTTATGAAAGGTCTGAAGGTCGAATAGAACGAATAGTGATTCACAAGACCTCTCGTTTTACAGAGGATGAGATCGAAGGGTTCGATAGGATAACTGATCATACAAAAAACGGAGGCGATTATTTGCATATCATTTCAAAAAACTCATTGAGAAGTCTCCCACGTACAAACTATCCTCCGTTAAGGGGGATGACCTTTGGAATGGATGAAGGAAAATTGTCCCAACAATTTGTTTATACTTCCGGGTTTGTACCTGCGTTAAATACATATTATGGCTCAAGAGTCCCTATGCCTCTGCAAATTACTTCCTATAGGCAGGACAGCGAAAATCAAACTCTCCTAGACGAAATCATGGCTTTGACCAAACTAGATTGGAACAATACGAATTTCAACAGCCGTTTACCCGTAACCATTTCTGTCTCTCGCAAAGTTGGAGAAATCCTTGCAGAATTGAGGCAAATTAATGCCAAACCCCTTGAAAGCTATAGGTACTACATGTGACCTCATATGACATGTCCTAAGTGTACAATGGGGGACTCAGTCCCCCTTGCGTGTTATTTACCTATTCCAAGGTCGTGAGAGGTTATATGGGTTGAAGATCCTTCTGGGTCTTTTTTT
>CAZYCQ010000140.1:0-3377 GCA_964645535.1 uncultured archaeon
CTATGCTTTTTTGTGTTTGGAACGGCATCAAGGCGGCGGGGCAGTTCATTGCCGAGAACTTGTTGGTACCTCTGCTCGATTCAGCTATTTCCCTGATTGCTGATATTTTGTCTGTTTGGTTGAAGATTGCCTTCGAAAAGGGATATCTCAACTATTTTGAAGAGGGTATTGGAAAATACCAAATTTTAAATCCTGTCGATTTTCTGTTTGAAATAAGGAGAAACCAGCTTATCATTGAGATCCTTGTTGATGGAAAGATTCTGTATTCCTTGGAACCGTTCGGTTCAGGACAGTTTGAAACCCTCGGTCTCTCCGAAGCGGAAAAAGAAGCAAACATGATTGCGGAAACCTATCTTGGAAGTTACTTGACACTCTTTACGGCCGCTGCGGTGATGACGAAAGCAGGAAGCCTTCTTGCATATCTCATCTCCGGTATCTTTGCCGGAATAATGGTCCCGTTGATTTTTCTCCGGCTTGTTGAGGATCTGAACTATCTTGTGGTGCAACCGCTTGACTGGTCGGGGGACAAGTATCTTGAGTTCTTGGACATCATGGCAGCGTTCCATTTAAATATGGCAAGTGGTCTCTTTGAAATGGCTGCATCCTCGGCAGGTGGGGATATAATTACTAAAGGGTCCATGGTAGTTGAATTATTTCAATTGGTAGTGTCTAATTGGGTTGATTTCAAGCAGGGAAGGACTTATGCATGGTCTCCCAACATCATTGCCTTTGCAGGTCTTCTTTTGGTTCAACTAGCTAGAAATAGATTTGACGCATCTTCGGCATTATTTATTTTGTCTGTGGTCGGAGGCATAATCCACCTAATAGTAGGCTTTGCATTTGGAGGAAAGTTTTGATGATGCGAAAGGTCATATCTTGGTTGAAAAAGACGTACGATGATTTGGGGCAACTGGGGCTGGTAACCTTCCTGTATTTTGTTGTTTTAGGAGGAGGTCAAATGGCTTTTGCGGTTAATAATTTAGAACCATGGCTGTTTATCCTGCTTGCCTTTCCCTTGGTTGCAAGCTTTTCAAGACCGGAGGATCATGAAAGTGCAATTTTTACCGGAAATGCCTCTCTAGCGATTTTCATTTTCGTCCTGTTTACCATTTTACCATTCAGTGCCCAAGAGATAGCTATCGTAGCGTTTGTTCTTTTTCTTACGGGAATAATTTCCTTCGTGAAACTATCATCAATTCCAAAAAGAAGAGCCATTAAACTGATTTTGCCTATCCTGTTGGTTGCCGTTTTACTCATTGTAGCCCTAGAATTGCATATGATTAATGGATACTTTACTAATCGATCAATGTCCGTCCTTAGGATAGATATCGGCTTATTTTTTATGCTTGGCTTAATTGGGAGAAACCATAATGTTCCGAAAAACCGATACATGTTGGTTTTAGGCTTCAGATATTCTTCTTCAAGGACTGATCGTGTAATTTTTCAAAAACATTTTTGGATGGATCAACTCTTCTTTGCATTTTTTTTCTCCATGTTTGGAATAGCTGTAACATTCCCCAAATCCTCAAACGATATCCTCATGGCTGTTCTTCATGTAGAAACCCTTTTGATTTTCATTTTCATTTTGTTTGCTCTTGAGTGGTGGATTTTCAAGGAAGATGCAGTCTCAAATCCCATTCCAAAATCTTAGGCAAGGAGGACTGCATAAGCCACAACGTTCACAGAACATGAATTTGAAACCTCCTAGGTTACCTAAGAGTACAAAAAATTATTTGTTCACTAGTTTTGACCCATTATGGTATCGGTTCAGTTGCTGAAGTCACTATTATTTGAGGAGAGCAGTCATTATGCAATCAATTGTACTATTCATTATGTGTTCTGGGAATGTCTGTGTTGAGGATCCGCAGCATTTTTTTTCCACTTAGGCATCACGCTGTTGCAGTTGGGAATCCTGTCTATGTTTCCTAACATGAACCCTATTGTTTACGTAGTGATCTTGGCTCCATTGCTTGATATCGTGAAGAATTTCTTTCCTGCTTGGTTCGAATGGATCACTGGTAAGCCATTGATGGAATTTCCCCTTGTTAGTAGTTCAATAATCAATTTTATGGCATTAGCATTGGCTGGCATTAAATACTTAATAATTGACCGTAATTCATTTTTCCATGTTCTCGAAATTGTGAAATCTGAATTAAAGAAAAATGTCATAGGACTGGAAAAATTGAGCAACGCAAAAAGGTATTCGAGGGAGGATAGGAAATTATTCGATGATTCAGCAGAGAAGTTAAAAAATGAGATGAAAGTCGAAAAGGTACAACCAAATGTCGGACAGAGGTTAACCATTTATTTTGGGTTAGTCGTATACCATGTATTGGTGAGCTATGCCTATGCTTGGCTAGCTGGAGGTTGGATGAGTTGACAACTCTTGGAAGATTGAATCTGAAGGGAAATTCGCAATTTATTTGGGAATTGACTGGATTTCTTTTCTTACCTATTTCCCTTGATTATTTGGATTTGAGACAGAGAATGGGTGTGCTATGGTGGTTTTTCTATCTGTTATTCCTGTTTATCTTTTTGTTCAGTTTACATTTCAATAATTTTGTCGTTCTTGAGTCAATTAAAAAATCCATTTTTGGCTCAATATTCTGCATTATTGGTTATTGGTTGTTTAGCATTTTTGGAATTTACAATATATTCAATCCCCTGGATTTTCCCATCTTAATTGTTCCTCCCATATATTTCATGTTTAAGTATTCGTTGCTCCATCTTTTCTTTCGTCATCAGGAGATTTACAAACCATACATGTCCTTCAATAGGTTGCTTCAGGAAATGGGAACTGGTCATTTTATTCCCCTAATTCCAAAGAATTCGGATTTTCTCCGCCTTCCCCTCTATTTTGTTGGAATTCTTGATTTAAGTGGGCTGGAAATTTTATCCTTGCCCCCAAACTGGTTGGAAAAGGTGCCACCCTCCATACGTATAATCGATTTAACGGAAAATAATCTCCAAAAAACGTTCTTATCAAAAGAACATGCTTCTAAATTTATGGAAAGGTGGCCCAATGAATACGACATAGTGCTAGTCAATTTTTTAGGTAATCCAATTGAGGAAAGATTGCCTGAGCCGGATTGGTTTCATCCGAGGTTGTTCATTTTGAGCGAACCGGATCATACGGAAATGGCTTTACGCAAAATTGAGAGAATGTTTCCGTTTACCTTATCTGACAAATATCAGAGAATAATTGAGGAAGATAAAGAGGAGATTTGGGATGAACTTTTTGAGGAAATAGACAATCCGAATGGTTTAGAAAAAGAAAGTAAAATTGGATTGGTATGGGCAAAATGTATCCATGTATTAACAATAGAGGATACTGAAAAAAGATGGAAAAACCTGCTATCCGCAGGTATGGCTCTGAA
>CAZYCQ010000141.1:0-3337 GCA_964645535.1 uncultured archaeon
TTTTCAAGCGTATATTCCACCATTTCCATCGGGGTTGTATCCCCCCAAACAAAATCTTGTGCCATTGTGCCAACCGAAGTGGTCAATTGCGACAAATCAAATTCGGGTGTGAGATAATCCCCAATGATCCGTTTGTATCCCGCAAACACTTCTCCGGTATTATTGTTCCATCTGATTTCTTTTCCTCGTATGCTTATCTTTCGAGGAATGACATCCACCAGCTCTCCATCTTCAAAAAGGAGTTCATGATCATTTGGATCTTCATCCAGATCGAAATTAAGATCGATCCAAAAATTTTCAAGATGGTCTACGATCCCTCCAAGGCTTTGGTACAGTTCTTCCGTTCGTTCATCTTCTGCTTCTGTCCAAATTTTCCCAATACCTTCCCGTTTTCCTCTTTTTTGAAGCTCGTAGATCAGGGACTTTGCAATCCCTTTCCTTCGTGCTTCTTTATCGACAAGTATCCATATGATGTGATATCTTCCCTCCTGAATTGACTTAACATAGTCCAACTCCCCTAAAATGTTGCCGGTTTCATCTATGGCCAGCAATATTCCCCCTCCATTTTTCTGAAGATTGCTGAAATGCCACTTTAGGAGCTCTTGGTTTCCCCACCACTGTAGCTCCGTAAAGTGTTCCAAAGCCTCATTTTCTGGTATCCCATATTCTCTAAGATTGAGTGTCACAATATTTGGAATGTGCTCTAAGGATGCATCAATTATTTCCACATTTCTTCTTTCCTCCCATAAGGATAAGAGGCTTGCTTTATATTTGTTTCAATCCTTTTTCCTGAAATGCAAAGCCTATTGAACCTAATATATGGAAAAACAACTTGTGCCACCAAAACCTAAGTATGATGTTGACCTTCTTATCGATGCTCTTTTCAATGAACCAGATCTAGAGAAACGTCGGTATATTCCCGATAAACTTGCAAAAATGGGTGATTGGAAATCCACTGATCCATTGGGACAGGTTTTAATTGATCCATCTCAACCCACACTTCTTCGAAACGAATGCGCAGAATCTCTCGGAAAGCAAGGAGATCCCAAGGCACTGCACTACTTGGCTCTTTGTCTTGATTCTGAGGATTCGGAACTTAGAAGAACCTGTATCTGGTCAATTGGACAGATTGGTCTTCCTGAAGGGGTTCCCCTCTTGCGAAGCCGTTTTGCGGATCCTGACCTGATGTGTCAGAAGTGGATTGCTAAATCATTGGGGCGTATTCTCTATCAAGATTCATCTGATGCTTTGTTGGACTACTACCATCATCTGATCCAAAGGGGTAACCTCCACAATCGGGTCTTAAACGACATTTTGAGGGCAGCCGCCTCTTTGGCTTCATTTTCCAATAAGGATGATTGGGAACCCATTGCCATTTCTGTATTGCAGAATTCAGGTCATCCTATTTCTCATCAGGCTGCTCTAAAGCTACTTCTCTCAATAGGTTCCTGCCCTTTTGGACATGATGTTCCAGAAGATATTTTTTCCAAGCTCTTGCATCCTCTGACCAAAGACCTATTTTATGAAATGGGGTGGAAATGTAGCATTGGTGACCTTTTGGAAATGCTCTGGGAATCCTCTAAAGATTTGAAGGCTCTTACGTATCTCGTTGCCCTCCGATATCCCAATTCTTCCAAACGGTTCTTGCAAATGTGCAACGATTTGAATTATTGTTTGGCTATTGGCCGGGGTCTTCTTTTGGGGAACCACTTGGATCCCGAATTCCTTAATGTCATTCAAAATTTTCAATCCAACACCCTTGACTATCTTCAAATACGATACGAGTTCTTGGTTCGGCTGAAAAAAGACATTTCAATAATCTATGAGATGTTCACTGAACCTCGGCTTACGACAAGCGCAATCAGAATGTTGGAATATTTTGGCACATTGGATGAAAGTGTCAAGATTCTATCCGAATATGCCGTCCATGGGGAGAAAAAACACGTTCAGGCTGTAGTTTCAACAATTGGCGCAATTTTATCCAAAGGCATTATTTCCGATGGGTTGAAGGATGTTCTGATTACCATCTTGAATCATGAACGTGTTTGGCACATTCGTCGAGATGCTCGCCTTCTTTTGCGTTTTTATTCTGAAAAGCTATAAATTCATACATTATGGTCTTGTTGTGAACATTTACCTTGCGGCAGTTGGCATTCAAGATTCAGGTAATTTGGGTGCTCTAGCTCGGCTTTGCCACAATTTTTCATTGGCTGGGCTCATCACCATCTCAAAAGCTTGCAAAGTCGATGAACGGGCATACCGACGATCAACTCATGGATCCAACTACCTTGATGACCTTATTGAATATTCCTCAATTCAAGAATTTGCCGCGGATATGGATTACACCATTGGTCTCAGTGCCCGATTGGCCGGTTCAAGGAGTTTTGAAAGGAAGGTGGAACCTCTTCCTTTGATTTTTGATGACTTGCGGAAAATGCCGTATCGAACCCTTGCCATTGTCTTAGGTCCTGAATCTACTGGACTTTCCAATAACGATCTTAAGTGGTTAAATCGGGTGGGAACAATCTCTCTCGGATCAAGCAATCCTGTCTTCAATATTTCCCATGCTGCTGCAATTGCCCTATATGAACTCTTTAGAGACCCTTTTGTGCCGGCATCGGTTGAAATTGCCCCAATGCATGGAAAAACCCGGGAAATCCTGCTCAATGAAATTCAAAAAACCATTAATTTATTAGAAGACGATTATTGGTGGCGAACTCATATGATGCAAATCCTTCGAAATGTATTCGGTAGATCTTTGGTTACCCAATCAGAGGCTGATGGGACTATCGGTCTCTTTAAAAAAATCAATGGTTTTCTCCATGAACACTCTAAAAAAAAAGAAAATGAATAAAATTTTCCTCCGGAAATGATAAAGAAAATAAATTGTTGCTGCGCACTATAAAATGACCCTAATGATTTTTAATTCTAACGTCCAATTAATTGATTTCGTTGTTTTTGGTATTGATTTACTTGTTCTGCTTCTGTATGCCGTTTACACTTATTTCAAATATGGGTCGCCAAAGGTATGTAATGAGATTGAAAAGACTGAAAAAAGTCTCTTCATTTGGCGTCAGGCATTATATCTGGCTGTTTTTTCGGGATGGATGCTTTCTTTTTTTACAGCGATCATTCCATCAGCTGCCAAATTTTTCTTCCATGCTACATTCGCCATTGCCACGGCAGTGACACTTGCCATCTCCCTTCCTGCATGGATTTGCAAGAAAAGAGGGTTGAGCCTTCTTTGTGCCTGTGATATTTACAAATATAATGATTTTGAGCTCATGCTTCTTTTAGGAGTGGTAGGCTCTCTTGCCCTCCTGTTCTTGCCCTCCAT
>CAZYCQ010000142.1:0-3236 GCA_964645535.1 uncultured archaeon
ACTTACACCTGCCTTGACGGTAGAGACCACGGTGGAGAGCCATGCAAACAGCTCCACCACGAGGTCGGTCAGGGTATAGCTGGATCACTTAACCGCCGTCCAAAGGCAGTCATAAGGAGTTAATTCGAGGATTGCACTTCCAGAAAGGGCTTCGAAAGTTCTTTTGATATGCTGAATATAATTGGACCATCAATGAGGAGTTTGGCCAGGAGAACCAAAATTTCTTCGACCACATTGAAAACACGGATGCCTATCCATTGGAATAATGAATTCACCAAGAACGAAAACATTATCAAAATACCGATCAACCACAACAGGACCAACAAAACGGCATCAATTTTGGAAAACCAGTTCTCGATAAAATTCTCTGAAATCCAGAGCAGAACAATGAAGAAAGCCAAACCAATACTGAAGTATCTTTCTTCAAAGCTGCCCCCTATAATGTCGAGTGATATTTTCAATACAATTGCCCCTGTTGCGAGAGAAAGGATGCCCAAACACGTTACAAAAGTCACCCTCCGCTCCGAATTATTGTCCCCTGCATTTCTAAGGAAAAGCAAGGATTGACCCGCCACAAAAGCAATCAGCACCCCAAGCAAAATCCAATTTTTCATCAGCCAGAAATAAAAAATGAGATAAACTGCCAAGCTTTGCCAAGCAAGATAAAACCACAATAAACCAAGAGGAGCCTCCGGCAAGTCCTCCAATTTTTCATTTGATTTCACCTTATTTTTCGCCCCAACCATGCTGACGAACAGGATGATGGTGAACAAATAATTCAGAAAAGTTGATGGTGTTGGATCGAAAAAGAATAAGAGCCCTGTCATTATTGAGAACTCTGGCACAACCGCTTTTTGGAGCCGTTGAAAGGTTTTTTCCATCTCAACAGGTGAAGTAATGGACCAGTATTCCCAAGCCATTTTGGCAAAATAAAGGAATGGAAGAAAAGAAAACGTGATAGCCATTAACACAACCAAGAGATTTCCGTGGGAAATTTCCCCCAACCAAATAAAATTATGGAAAGTAGGGCGAAATATGACAAGCTAAATACCCCAATTGCGAATAGGAACAATGACAAACGTTCAGTGTAATTTTCTTGCAAATGAATCACCCTAAAATAACGATGTAATTGGATAGGCAAATCTATGGACTATCCAACCAAAAAAATTCATCAGCACAGTCAGTTTCTTATCAACTGTCCCAATTACAGTCAATAAAAGGTCAATGAAAAGATAATTGAGATGCGAATTAACAATGAGTGGCTCAAGCAATGTCGTTAATCCTCCCAATACCATATCCGACACAGCTATATACATCATGTATTTTAAGAGGGTTGCAATGGGTGTCATGTATATTTTTTCTATCATCGAAATTTTCCCAAAATAATCGATCATATTCTTGGACAAATTAGCCCAAGAACGATCCCAAGCACCGCAAAGTAGAGTGTGACCCCATTGTCCCAACTGTTCTGGAGAAGGTAAAAGATGCGAGAAGCAACAGAAAATAAAAAACCACCCTAATTTGAGATGTTTTTAATTTGGCGAAATGGTATCACCAACCATCTTTTCAAAGGCTATGCAGCGTGATAAACCTTCCACACAATGTTAAGTACTTAGTCCTGAATTGAAACCTCTTCAGGATTATCCATGATTCCTTCAACAAGTCTTGCAAAAGGATAGATAATAAAAAGAAGGGGGAGATAGAAGACAAAGGCAGAATGTACTTGGTCAAATCCAATAGTAGCAATGATATGAAGAACATACACGGATGGAATTCCGACAGTGATCAAGGCAGATATTGGTAAAAAGTATTTTGTGTAAAATCTCCAACCTCTCTCTAGATAAAGGAAAAAATAGAGTGTTATAGACAAAATTATAGAAAGAAATGTCACTGGAATCCACATACCTTCATGGGCAAGGAATATTAGAAACCCAAGGGACCATGAGAACACAGCAAGGAAAATCGGCCAAAATAACAATTTCAACCTCAAAATAGGCTCAAGTCCTCTGATGAAATACTTAATTGCCAAAGTTTGATAGAGAATCAAAAAAAATATTGTCATCCCCGATATAGAGTGGACACCAAAAGGTGAATAAGAAAGACCTAACGCAAACCATATCCCGAAAAATGGGGTGACAACATAATACAAGACAAGAACTAACCTCCTACACTTATATTGATTTCTTAAAGCATCCTTTGTCAGGAAAACCATTGTGAAAGAAAGAGTGATTATGATTGAAAATACAAACAGTACAACAAGAGAAGGCACCCTATTTGCGATAAACTCTACCACAAATACCAAATGTCCCCAAATCGCCAATATAGGGCTAGCGTAGAGTAACAAGCGTTCAAAAGTTTCTTTTGCCTGTTCCGATACCAAGACATCACCCCAAAATCCACATTACATTTCCTGCGAAAAAAGATCTTATCATAAAGAAATATAACGCAAGAATGATATTTATCGATCCCATAATAATTCCAAGAATTCGGTTTCTTATTCCCCCCAATGTAAGTCCTAAATTAATTAGTTGAAATCGAAGATGCCTGTTGACACATATTTTCAGCAATGTAACAAGATTTAACCCAACACCGAAGACATAAACGATCAAGGTTATGATTTTCTCAATTTGGGATAAAGCCAAACTGGGTATTGAACTAATGGATTCCCACTCTATGAGTTCTTGGAATACCTTAACTACACTTCTACTTGAATAACCGAGTACGGACAATAGAGCAAGGAAGCCATGAACATTCATCAAATCTTCAAGATAACCGCCTTCCTCTCTTTCGAAATCTTTCCTTTGCTCCTCAGTCTCGAACTGAGTCGAATCCTTTGCTATTCTCACAAGGTCTAACGGAATGACAAACAAATATAAGTTCATTGCTAACAACGTCATGATTACCAAGGGAATTACCAATGGAGCAACAGCAAATGGAAGCCCTCCTGAAGATACGGCAGCTGTTATCAATCCTATATCGATGGCAAACACTATCCAGCTGAACCAGTTCCGTAAATCCATCCTGCTTTCACTCGCATACTGCTCGAAGGTCAATCCCAGGGTTTCAGCCGGCATGAAGAGCCCCATCAGGTCGACGGTCCAGATTTCCCCGTTGATGTCGACCACCAGCGCGTTGGCTGCATTCCTGCTCATCGAGAGCTGGACGGTCTTGCCGTATGCGGCCATGCTCAGGCTGTTTGCAGTAAGGGTGAAATCAGAATGGAGGGATGGAGCAGT
>CAZYCQ010000143.1:0-3216 GCA_964645535.1 uncultured archaeon
ATTGGGTGCACAAGACCTACATCCAGCCAACGGCGCTCAACACCCTGTGGACGGCAGTCATGGGCTCATCCTACACCCTGACCAACCTCGTGGCAGACGTGCTTGGAGGGCTCTCCACGGTGCTCTCTACCGTCAAGGCAGGCGTCACTGCCGCATGGGACGGCATCAAGGCTGGGGCAAGCTTTATCTTGAAGGAAATGTTCAGGGCACTCATGAGTGGATTTGCCTTTACTGTCACCACTGCATTGGAGGGATTTCTGCATTTGCTGGCTGCTTTAGCCCCTACTGTCTCTTTGGATTTTACGGGCGACCTGCCAAAATTGAATGGTATGGAAATGGGATTGCGTTTCTCCAATGACAACTTGGACTTCCTTTTTGGAAAGGGGATTCGATTGGCGGATCTCTTTGGAAACCCAACCATTGAGACGTTGGGCCCTCCACCTGACGAGGCGTTTGCACCCATTACAGGCGCAATGCTGCTGGAGGTGATGGGAATTTTTGCCACATCAACAATTGGTCTGCTCTATAAGTCACGGACCCTCACACTAGAGAAGGCATTGATCGCAACCATTGCCATGAAAACCCTGTCTGCACTTGGTGAAATCCTTTTGGTCGAAAATGAGTTGAATTCCATGCAGAACGGCCAGACAAAGGGGCTCACTACTGAATTTTTGGGAGAGCTCCATTTCGGCTGGGTCATTGGGTTGGTTTCTGGATTATTTGGTGGATTACTTAGTGTATTAGGGCTGGTCATTATAGAGGTTATTGATTTTCTCTTAGATCTTTATAAACAAACATTCTTTGAAAACTTCTATGGAAAAATAGTGGGTTCCGAGATACCCTCAGACAGATATTGGCTGATCAATGAAGAAGGAACCGGTGTAAGGTTGGGTATGCTGTTAGGTAATATTGAAGCTAACCTCTTGCGTGCAGAATTGAATAAGGATGACGCAAGCGACATTATCCTCGGTTTGTTGACTGGTGGTCTGTTTTTAATAGATTTGGACAGGATGCAACAAATCACAAACAACGTTGTTGATTCTGATAGAACAAGCCTATCTGTTAAAACAGGTTTGTGGATTATAATAGGAGTTCTTGTGGCAGTTCATTTAATCCTATCAACCTATTGGTTGGATAAAGCGGCCAATTACTTGTAGGAGGTTTGGAAATGAAATACAATTGTTTTGAACGACTCAATTTCGTGGATCTGACTCAACTGGTAGGGAACAGAACCCTAGCTTTCAACCTCCTGATGCCGGACTTGGAAAAGCACAATAGGATCGAAAATTCCCTTTTGTACTTGTTTTTTTTTGTTGACTTTATCATTGCACGCGCTTTTCTGGTTCAGGAATTACAACCGTTGGAAGCTTGGGCGATGGTGGGCAGAGCTTGGCCATATATGGTGGTCGGCGGATTGAGGGTCGGTTACCTGTATCTGAAGCGGAAGAAGGGGTTGAACGAAATCCGATTGTGTTCGGGAAGTCCTGATGTAATCTCCTTTTGGATGTTTTTACTTCTTGTTGAGCTTGGTTTGGCCTTATCGGCCTATCAAACCTCAGGTCTCACCCATCAGCTTTTTCTGGGATTGTTCTTGTTTTTTGGAGTCTTTTTGATTGTATTAGTCTGGTTGACCGAAAAAGCATATTTCACTTATGATCAAGGAATGGACAGGCATAGATGGTTGGTGGCACAGATTCCCCAAAAGGAACTCAGATTGGTTGCCCAAGTCCACCATGATCTGGGAGAGGAGGTCAGATATCAACATAAGCTTTATCCTGTTCCCAAATGGGCTGATGAAGAAATAGATCAGTTGATCGAGGTATCTTGGCACAGGAAAAAATCAGAAAAAATGGCAAATCTTTATCTAACCCTCTTCTTGAACCTAGTGGTTCTTTCTTATGAAATGGGAGTAGAGTTCAATCAATTTAATGGGATAGTGTTGCCATTTGGGGAGGGAATGGCTGAATGGTACCTTCAGTTGATTGAATTGTCCCTTATTATTCTGTTTATTGCCAGTGGAATTTTTGTTTTCCTCCGAGGAGTCCAAATACACTATGTTATTGGCATATCATTTATCAATTTCCTCCTCATCTCAGCAATAGATGGAAACAGCGTCCTATACCTTCTTCTTATTGGCTATGCACTGATTATCTGGAAGGGGGCAGTTGATTATTACAAAAATGACCACAAAGACATTGTGGACAGATATTTGAAATATATTAGGCTACTTCGTTAGGAATCATTGGATGAGCAATGAAAGTCTACTCAATTCCCTGTGCCAACGTTAGTAGCAGTCAAGACCAGTTCGCACCCCCAACCTGACAACCGAAACCTTGGGAATTACCAACAAACATCTTCCAGCCCTTTTCGATGAGCCGATCATGAAACAGAAACTTGCCTGTATCGTTATGCTTCCTTTGGGAACG
Organism: uncultured archaeon; assembly: GCA_964645535.1. Classification (GTDB taxonomy): domain Archaea; phylum Asgardarchaeota; class Heimdallarchaeia; order Heimdallarchaeales; family Kariarchaeaceae; genus WAKA01. The sequence goes on from CAZYCQ010000143.1 coordinate 2,427, forward strand.
CTAGTAGCTGGAGGATTGATCGGTTATCCTCTACTGATGAGCATTGCCTACCTTTATTTATTCTGGCAACTCAAGGACAAATGGATGTGATTTTGATGGATAAACGCTTAATCCTCGTGGTTTATCTATTTATAGTTACCTTTTTCACGGGCTACAGACTTTGGGTCTTGACCATTTCCGGAGTCATATTCAGTCAGGTTGTTTTGGGTATTGAGATGGGAAAGTTGTGGCAGGTCCATTTTCTTAGAGTAAAAGACCAGTTAAGAATTTGCCGATTTTTGATCCAAACAAACCTTCTCATTTTTGCAACCATTGTCCTTATCTTTTTGAAGATCCGGATAATGAAATATGAGCCTGCTATTCCCCTTTGGCTTGTATTGATTTGGATTCCCTTTCAAGTGCTCACAATGGCTGGTGGCTATATGGCCTCGTATATGGTCTCGCAAAAACAGAAACGTAGAAAAGGTCAATTGTTGAGAGTGTATGAGCTGTCCAAGAAAATCAACTCACCATCCCAATATATCATATCTTCAACGAAACAGTTCTTTCACTATGAAGATGACAAGATTGAATTTATTCCGGCAGATTTTTTTGAGGAAATTGGTAGTTCCTTCCAAGTAGTCTCAAAAAATCTCAAATACGGGTCTTTTCGAGGGTTTCAAATCAACAATGATTTCAGAGGAGTGGGGTTGATCTCTAACACCCTGATCCCATCCTTTTTTTCCAAAGCTACTGAATTTTCCAGAATAAGTTGGATTGAAATTCCGCAATCAGACGAACTGACAAATTT
>CAZYCQ010000144.1:0-3206 GCA_964645535.1 uncultured archaeon
GGTTTCCGGTTTGACGATTAATTGGGGAATTAATTGGTGAGAAAGATGGACAAAGAAGAAAAAGGACCCTTCAGGGAAGCAGCATTGCTTTTCATTCTATTTATTTTTCCAATTTTCATTCCATTATCCTTGGCAATACTGATGGTCACTGATATAAGTTCCATTTTTTGGAGCTTTCCTCTGACAAGCATTGGAAGCTATTTGCTATCAGCTAACGTCCATCATCGTGTTTTTTCAGAGCCAAAATTCTATCACCGCTGGATAAAGTTGGTTTATTTGGTGTTTATTCCAACCGCGGGAACATGGATTGGCGTATTTACTATTTTTATGATATACGATGGATCATCCCTAATCGGTTACCTTGCATTGTTGGGACTTGAAAATCTTGGATTTGCATATATCGAACTGCTGGATGGTTCTAGGAAGGGAATACAGTTCCATCAAAAAGACTTCATTGCAGTTGAAAATCCGGTTGTCGGCATCCGGATTAGATTGTTGCGGTTCTTTTACATTTCCTTTTCTTGGCTTGCCTTTCTTTGGATCAGCGGATGGTTAACCCTTGTTGGCATTGGTTTGAGTTTCTTATTGACAGTCATAAACCTCCTATTTCTTTTCCGACCTGAAAAGGCAATGTCATTCAATGAATTGTATCTTGTTGTTTTGGGAATTGTCTTTACGGAAATGATCGGAGTAATCATTTTTTCAGCAATTGCTGGATTCTTTAACAGAGAAACCGTTTTCTTTTTCTTGGTGAAGTTCGCAATTAACCTATCTCAACTTAGGAATCTTATGAAAAGATTGAGGTGAAACGATAGATCAGAAAAGGAGGAATTATTGACTTTGGGTTTATGCCTTACCATTTGATGGAGTTGATTGGCTACAATTATAAGTCGCTCAAGGAGAATTGGACATATTCGCAAGGCTCTCCACCGTCAAGGCAGGCGTTACTGCCGCGTGGGACGGCATCAAGGCGGGCGCAAGCTTTATCTTGAAAGAGATGGCCCGTTTGATGCTCAGCGGTTTTGCCACAGTTGCGAACACCTTGCTTCTGGGACTCTTCACCCTTATGCAGGCATTGGGTTCGACAGGTGCCACGATTGATGCAAGTGGGACTGTCCCGTTAATTACTGTAGGAGGGGGTTCCAATCCAGTAGGAATGGAATTTGCCAATGATGTCTTCAGTCTGTACCTTGGAAAGGCCAAGCTCTCGTTTGTGGACATTTTCGGGGATTTGGCCATGCAACCTGAGACGCTGGGGTCAGTAGGGGATTTCTGGACGTTCATTGGTTTAGGCGAGATTGCTTCCTTGGTTCCCTTCCTTTTTATCAGCAACGGGTTCTCCAATCCGGGAAGCGCCAAGGAAGCTGCTCTACTGTTGGTGGCGAGTCTGGCCATAAACCTAGTGCTGAATTTCGTCGGAGCCGGTGCCCTGACTGGGGGGAATGAAGATGCGGAAACCGTTGCCCTCCATCTAGCGGGGGCATCGCTCTTCCATTTCATCCTCGGCATCACCCTGTTGCAGTTGGGAATCCTGTCTTTTGTGAATGGAGGGCGTGTAATTGGAATTCTCGGAACGATATTGGTTCAAGTATTGGATGTTTCGAAAAACTTTTTCCAAGAATGGTTCAAATGGATAACAGGAATAAAGACAATGGAATTTGATCTCTTATTTGAAGGGGCGATTATATTTTTTGCATCCCTGTTAGGTATAGCAAAGGCTGAGGTTATCAACAGAATGATGATATCGAAGGTTACAAATGAAGAGGCAGTGAAAATGTCCAATTTCTACGCAAAAGCCATGAAACAGAAAAGGTTTTCAAGATCTGAAAGGAACAAGTTCTTATTGACTAAAAACCATTATGACAAATTGGCTGAAGAAATTAAAATTAAAGGAAAGCAGAGACTTGGAATTTTCTTCAGTTTGATCAGCTATCATTTGATTATAAGCTATCTATATGCTAAGTTAGCAGGAGATTGGTTAGAATGAGCTTCAAAACTGAAAAACTGAAATTCTGGTCAAGAATGGCAAGAAGAAAGGCTATCGAATTTTTTGACCCAATTCTATTATTCATAATGCCAATCCACCTTGATTATTCAACCTTTCGTTATACTTCTAATTTCAGGTTATTGTTCTTTCTGATTTCGGGGGGGTATCTTGCCATATCCATGTACGCATTTCCATTCCCAGTATCCTCTTGGACCAAGGTGTTCCAAGGATATTTTATCTGCCTTGTGGGCTATGTCTTTTTCGCGATGATTGGTAAATATAATGTCTTTAATCCTATCGATATCCCGTTACTAATTTATTCTCTTGCTTTCTTTGTTTTCAAATACAAGTTATTCCATATGGTCTTCAGGAACCATAAAGACTATGTATATTACAGGGATCTCTATTCCTTTTTGGGGTACATAGGGAGGGATGCATGGATGCCGCCATTTCAGATTACGGAGCGATCACCAATTAAGGAATTCTATCTTTCTTGGGTACGTCATGGGATACTTAATTTGATAGGTTTGTGGTTGTTTTCCCTTCCTTCAGGGTGGCTGAACAAGGTTCCTTCCTACGTCCGGATTATTGATCTTTCGGAAAACTTTCTAGCAACATTGGGGATAAGACCGGAAGATGTCTCGAAATTCATGGGGAGGCTCCCTGAAGATTCCTTCGTGGTGGTCAATTTCATTGGTAACCCTCTTAAGGAGAAGGTACCCTCTCCTGACTTCCTTCACCCGAGACTGCTTGTTCTGAGTGAGCCGCACCATGGGCAAATGGCCTTTCACCTGATTGAGAAATGGTTTCAGGTTGCCCTTACTGATGAAGAACGTGAGGTATGCGAGCAAGGCAGTTGGGAAGTATGGGCAGAGAGGTTCGTGGATCTGGAAACAGAAGTGAGGCTTGTTTTTGCATGGAAAAAATGTCTGGATGTATTGTCTCTTCCATGGGATCAAAAGATAAAAGAATTGCCTTTTGCTGCAATAATGCTCAACCTTGCTTATTCATTGCTTGATGATAACCAAAATGTTCAGATTGAAGTACCTGATGGTGGAGAACCCGCTGCCAAATTGGAAAATGCCTAACTAGAAGTGGCTACAAGTGATTTGAACGGTAAGGACTAATTATGGATCGATGGGAGCATGCCCAACATGGGACGGTATCAAGGCGGCGGGGCAGTTCATTGCCGACAACGTTTTATTGCCCATTTTGCAGG
>CAZYCQ010000145.1:0-3180 GCA_964645535.1 uncultured archaeon
GTATATCTTGACTATGTTTTTTTTTTTTTTTTTCGTTTCTCTTTCCTTTCTGTTTTTAATGGATCAACACGAAACCATATTTCCGCTTTTTGGGTTGATTATTTTTTTGGGTATTATCATTCTATTCTTTAGGTTTATTAAAAAAGAGTATTTGAACAACGACCGAATTTATGACCGATTAGTATGGCTGAATTCTCAAGTGGAAAACGAAGGATTCAAAAAAACATTGGAAAAGCTATTCGGAAGAAAAAACAAATTTCATTATAGTCATAAGCTTGTTTCTCCGCCATCCGAAAATATTGAACTCATAGAGAAAACCTTGAGCAGTTGGATTCGGAAAAAGAACCGAACAAATGAATGGATAATTATGACCATGAATTTTCTTGGTATTCATGAGCAAATTGCGAGAAATCTGGTCAAACCAAGCGGATGGGATGAGGTGAATACCATATTTCTGTTGATTTATTTTTTAGTTTGGAGTATTTTATTCCTATATCATGATGGGGTTGTTGATTTCATTACACCCATTCTAGTATTCTTAGTAGTTGAATATTCTACTCAAGATTTGTTTCTCGTTCTTCATAAGATTGGTTTCTTTTTCATTTTTTATCTATCGATTTTGGTGTATCATTTTCGATTTTCTTCAAACAAATTGAAATCTGATCCTAAGAGGTATGACTATCTAATTAATTGTAACGTTAGTTCATCCAGCAAAAGAGAGTAAAAATTCTTTATTCCCATAAATCGTTAACTTTTCCTTGCTACCATATAATGTGACGATTATAATTGTAGGTTTATTTGACGATTGCACTGATGTCCTTGAAATCTTTGACAATGAACCTATTGATATAAATTTGTCTGTGGTTTCCTTTTTGAACAACTATTTGATCACAACGATCAAGGGATGAATGCAATTGGTGCAATAACCTATGGAATTGCGAAATGAGGGGGAGGGCACCATGAACAAGATCGCTTCAAAACCTCAATTGGTTGGCATTTCCATACTTTCCTAGGTCATGGCAAGGGTTGGAAAACCGCTTTGGTTCCAGAAGGATCCAAATCCACTAAAACCGAACTCATATATTCTTAATGGCAATGATGAGATATTTGGGATTAAACATTCCATTGGTCTTGTCAAAGGAGCATTCAGGAACGACATCATTAGTATGGTCGCAAACCTTGTCCTCTGGGCAGTAGGTTTTTTTCTGTTGCTCCTAGCATTTATGACTTTCTCTTGAACAATTGGGACAATGGGATCACCCTCTTCTTCGCCGTGCTTGGAACTTTTCTTGGGCTCATGCCCCCTACGTTCCTCAATCCAGCTGTGGAAAAGGCCTTCTCAAAATCCCTCCCAGACACAATCCATAACATCCAATACCTTTGGTATCTGAGAGTTGACAAGAGATTGAAAAGGTCGGGGTTTGATTTTGAGAGGCTGATCAATCAACCAAAGATTTACGACTATTTTAGTGATACGTACATATGTCTTCAAAAAATGTTTTGTTTGGAATTTGTTAATAGAGATCGGGAAACTGGATTTGGTAGATTGAATTGGCATTCCCTTCTGTTACACGTGTTCTTATTTCTGCCCAAATCTTGCCATGCAGTTGCATCCCCCATGTCACACCTAGACTGGTCGGCCAAATGGACTATAGATTCCAATTACGACAGTATTTCATAAAGAAAACATTATTTAGGCATATGACATGAATTTATTCAACAATTTTCACCCCACATGAGTAACAGAAACTATCACAGGGTGTGATTTTCGCTCCGCAGGACACGCATGTAATGGGCATTGTCACTTTTCGAGGTTCAACGATCAAAGGCTTTGCAGGTTGCATCCAGGTTCTGCTCATTCTTTCCCTTCGTTTCTTTCTTTTTCTGAGCGGAACGAGTTATTCCGAAAATGAATAGGAAGATAAAGATGGTTGTAAGGATTGATTCTATGGATATGTTCAGTTTTGGATCTGAAATTACTTTGGATACGGTCTAAGCTTCCGTTGGAGTTTGGGCAGAGGGTAAGGGTGTTGTTAAAGTGAATTCGAATGAATCCACGGTAAGATCTAGAAATTGGGCTTGAGCAAATGTATTACCATTGTCCGATGATTCAAAAAAGGTGAGGTAATATTTGAGGTTGAGCTGGCCACCCGGGGAAAGGTGGATCTGACAGTGTCCCCCACTTGTCATCGGATGCATTGATTTTTTCCTTGGTCATGGAGGAGTTTGTAACTACCTTACCGGAGGATTCTACATAGAGAATGAACCTGAGATCTCGTTGATGGTCTCCTTGACGATACCATACCCACGCCCCTTTCTGTAGCATCAGAAAGCACATCTGCGGTGCTGAACCCTGGGTGGAATATAAACGCGGCGACCTGTAACCGAGTAAGCTTGGTGTCCTCGGTTATCCTTCTTAATTCCCTTTTTGCAGATCTTGTCTAGGTTAGCCCACTTCCGTCATCTTCAACAATTTTTTGGACTTCACCCTTGTCCTGAAAGGCGGATACGCGGATTGTTCCTGGGGTGGGCTTACCAAGCTTCTTTCTGGTGGCGGCATTCTCGATACCATACGTTGCTGCATTTCTGATGAGGTGGAGGAGAGCTTCGTTGACCTGATCGATGACTGACCTGTCCAGCTCGATGTGGAACCCTTGGAGGAAGATGTTGATTTCTCTTGGATGCGATGTCCCTTACCGTTCTGGGATAGTTCTCGAACACACGCCTGAGTGGAACCATTCTCATTTTCATAAGCTTGTCCTGAATGGAGGTGATGAGCGTATCGAACGTGTTGAGGTTTTCGATGATGTTGTGGTTGATGATGTCCCTGAGGATAGCTTCAAGGCAGCCCCTGTTAAGAATAAGTTCGCCGAGGAGGTTGACAATGTCATCAAGCTGGTCGAGGTTTACCCTGACGTTTGAATGCCTCTTCGAATTTTTACTCTTGATCCCCTTTCTCTTCGACGAGACGGGAAATCGATCTCATCGATGTCCTCAACCAGTGGATTGAAAGTTGCCGAATAGGTTAGGCTTGAGGTTCCAATTATCCGTTGTGTGGTGTAGCTGGTTTCGCATGCAACAATCTTGACTAGGCATGGGACGATATCAAGGCGGCGGGGCAGTTTATTGCCGACACGGTAAAGGCCACTGTCAACTTGGTTCTTAAGGAAGCCTTGAAGC
>CAZYCQ010000146.1:0-3116 GCA_964645535.1 uncultured archaeon
TGATTTTCACATATTATACTGACTTCAATTTTGGACGATGTACTTATCGAAGCAAGTCAGGGAGAGAAATATAACATTGCTGATTTAGAAGGAAAAAGAAGGGAAAACGGTTTGGTAGTTGATCGAGGGTATCAACAGAATTATTTGCGAGAATTTGATGAAGAATTCAAAGTTCGGTTAATACTGTTCTTCTAGGACTTGTAATTCCCGAAGTATTGCTTGAAGAAGTAATTGATGAAGAAAATGTTTGGCACTAAAAAATTCAAAACCATCGAGTTTAAAGATAACAAGGAAGTTTCATTCGGTAGATTTACCTTAGGGGTGCTAGGTCTTCAAACTTTATTTGTCAAAAGATTAATTTCCACATATGGAAAAAAGAGAGTTATGGATAATTTGACCTTAATAAGGATAGGTTTATTGAATACGTATTTAGATAAACATGGGAACGAATGGAAGGGATCAGTTGGAACGAATCCAAGAGAGATTAAAAAAAGTGCAATTCAATTATTGAAGAGGTTAACACGGTCATTGCTTCAGAAATGGTGGAAAGAGATACAAAGAGGATTTTCGATTATAGTGCAAAGAAAAGCTCTGGGAAAGCCACCTAAATATAATTTCTGTAACCCGGTAATCAATGGCTTTGATGATGCAACATTGGATCATGCATCAAGTCGATTGTGGAGGTCGGCAATTTTGTCCCTTTCCTGAAGGATAGGGGGCACGTAGTGGTGCCTGATTATTTTTTATGGCCGTCTCTCGAAAATGTTGTTCCCGTTTTCATCCTTGCTGGTTGATGGATTGGCATTCAAGAACAAGATTATCTGGGATCGTTCTCATTTCTTTTTGACTAGGGTCTAACTATGGTATGTTTGGTTATTCCTCAAATTTCCTGGTTCTGTCTGGATCCTGAGGTTGTTTTAGATTTTGAAAAGGCATGATATTCTAAAGCCTGTTTTCCGTGGTTTCATCAAAAAGATCGGGGATTTTGCCTGCTGCAATCCTGAACGCGGTTCCGTGGTCTCTACAGGTGCCGTCTTCCCGTACGTACATTCGGAAATCAACAACGATCTCTCCTTTCTCCAGCATTCGGAGAAACCGATTCTTTCTGATCCTTTCTCCGATCATATATCTATGGTAATGGAAATGTTCAATATTGTCGATTTTTCTGGTCTTGGCAAAAACAAAGACGGTTCCTTGCAACTTTTTCCTTAGAACATCAAAGAGGTCATCAAGGTTCCATGCCCCGATGTCCGTTTCTTCATAGGAGAGGATGAGTTGACCCTGTTGTGTCCGCAATCTCCATCCTTCCACTGATCTTTGCGTGGAAAAGGTTCTGTAGATTGCCCATCTTCCGTTCTGGTCTTGGTATCCGTATTTCAGGACAATGTCTGCCCATTTCATGGACACAATCCTTCGGGGCGATTTTGTAAACAAAGTTATTTTTGAGGGGGTATCTTCTCTTTGCGCCTTGAGTTCAATGATCCCTTTCCAGTCTGCGCTCCCCCTATTATTTTCCGCAATCCCCAATTCCGCTTCCAGAGTCATTCCGACACCGGTATTCCCTTTTCTTCTGGTAGGAATGTATCCTTTTTCAGAAATCTCTCTTAACCTATCAAGAAGCTCTTCAAGCTCCTTTTCCATTTTTCATCATATTCTTTTCTTCAAATAAATCTTTCTTTAAACTGGCAGGGATTGGGACTTTTACTTTTAATTACCTCCCATTGCCAACGTTTTATAGTTGCAATTCATTTTATCTTATGATGGAATCCGGTCAAGGTAGACAGACGAGCCTTGAATCATTTGGTGTCATTGAGCTGCAGGGAAAACACGATATTCGTCAGCGAAATCCAGATCTTGACTTCCGTAATGTTGACAACAAATATTCAACCCACCGTATTCATACCTATCCTGCCGTTATGATTGGTCCTGTGGCACGATACTGCATTGAAAGGTACTTGTCTGGCGTAACAAACCTTCTTGATCCCTTTGTCGGGAGCGGTTCTGTCCTAGTAGAAGCGGCAATGAAGGGCATTCCGAGTGTTGGAATTGATCTCAATCCCTTAGCGGTTGCAATTTCAAAAGCACGGGTTCAATGGTATTCTCCAAAGCAATTGAGATCCTCTTTTTCCGACCTGAGAAGAACCATTTCTGAATATCTGGAACGGAAGGTGGTCTTTGACGTTCCTTCGACGATCACAAACTGGGAATTCTGGTATAATGAAAAAATACTTCAAGACCTCTTGACAATTAAAAACGCCATTGATAATTCCATTGGCAGTGAATCCCTCAAGTTGTTTTTCAAGGTGACCCTTTCGGAGATCATCCGGGCTGCCTCATATCAGCGGAATGGTGAATTCAAGAGATACCGGCTCCCGAAAGAAAAGATCCTTTCTCATGAGTATGACGTCTTTGGCAATTTCGAAACGATGGCGAACTATTATATCAATGGTGTCGAAGAATATATGTATTACCGCAAGCAATTTCCACAGTTACTGGATCCTGATGTAAGATTGGCTGATTCAAGATATCTCGATTGGATGCCGGACGGGCAATTCGATGGTCTTCTCACTTCTCCTCCTTATGGTGATTCTCAAACGACCGTTGCCTACGGGCAATTCTCTCGTTTCTCTCTCGAACTTTTGGATTTTGATTCAAATGTCCCTGCCAATCAGGTTGACCATGTTCTTTTAGGGGGAAAGAAATCAAGTTCAAGAATTCCAGATCATAAAATCGAATCAGTCCAATTGGGTTTGACTCTTGATAAAATTCGTGAAAAGGATCCGAAACGTGCGAATGAGGTAAAGAAATTTTTCTCGGATTATTTTGAAGCAATTTCAGAGCATTCTCGTGTCTTAGGTGAGAATTCAAAGCTGGTATATGTTGTAGGGAACCGTACTGTCAAGAAGGTCTGGGTAGAGACGGACATTATCACCAAGGAGATGTTTGAGCAATTTGGCTTCAAACTGAAGGGTATTTACTATCGTGACATTCCCAACAAACGCATGCCTTCCAAAAATTCTCCAACCAACGTAAAAGGTGAGCGAGTAACAACCATGGTGAATGAGTACGTTGTTGTCATGGAAAGATGACTTCTTCTGAACGTTTAGGTTCGAATG
>CAZYCQ010000147.1:0-2960 GCA_964645535.1 uncultured archaeon
AGATGCTCTGCAACAGTGTGTTCCGAAGTACCATTATTTTCATCATAATGGAGTAGGGCATCTTTGATATGAACAAATCCAAGGACATTATCTAGGCTTTCACGATAGACGGGAAATCGACTGTGACCTGTTTCCTTTGCCAGTTGAAGAACGTCCTTGATTGGCGCTTCTTCAGGGAGTGCCTTGATTTCATACCTTGGTGTCAGAATTTCCTTGGCCTGTGTATCGGTGAAATCAAAAATGTTGTAGATCAATTGGGACTCATACTCTTCAAGTTCCCCACTTTCTATGCTATTTTCTATGATGAGTTTCAATTCATCTTCTGAATAGACCTCTGTAAATGTCTCTTCTGCCAATGGCACTTTGAAAAGTTTGAGAACGAGATTTGCAGATTTAATTAGCACTACAAGGAACCAATCTGAAATTTTCATGAACCAATACAATGGTTCAGCGCATATCAGAGCTGTTTGTTCTGCAAACCGAATAGCCAAGGACTTCGGAACCAATTCACCAATGACCACATGCAAATATGTTCCAATAAGATAGCCCATGACAAATCCTATACCTTCAAGATTAGGAACTGTTGCTGTATTGACACCTACCAGTTCAAGTACACCGATCAGAATTGATGTAAAAAACCGTTCGGCCACAAATCCCACACCTATTGAGGCAAGAGAAATACCCAGTTGGGTACTTGACATGGATCTATCCAAATCATGAATAATCGATAAAACTCTTTTTGCTCTCTTGGAACCCTGATTTGCCAGTGTGGTCATGTGTGTGATTCTAACTCGTACAAAGGCAAATTCTGAAGCAACAAAGAAAAAGTTCAACGCCAAGAAGAAAGCAATAAGGAAAAAGTCAGTTAAACCAGACTGAAATGTAATTGATTCAGCGCTCAATTTGTCCCTTATCATCCTACGGATCATCGTGGCAATAATGCCTGTATCCGCCAAGTTGATTAACTTACTCCCCCATTTTAAATCCTTCTAATTTGGGAAAAACGAATTTTCAATGTTGAGCAATTAAATTTGCAATCACTTAGGCTTTGTACAACAAAATATCTTTGACTATTCACCATTCAAATATAGTAACTTTCTACGTTATTTTCCTTCAACCATTATTGTTATTTATAAGTTATCTCTGCTGCTTGGCAATTGATTCTATGTATTCCAAACTTTGATGGCGGAAATATGTATCATATAATTCTGCATAATGACCCCCCATCTTGATCAATTCTTGATGGGTTCCAGTTTCAATGATCTTTCCTTCTTTCATGACGATGATTTTATCAGCTTTTTTGACGGTGGAAAGCCTGTGTGCAATGACAATTGCAGTTCGATCATGCATCAGGATATTGGCTGCCTTTTGAATCTGAAGTTCGGTAAATGGATCTACCGAACTTGTTGCCTCGTCCATGATAAGGATTGCTGGATCCCGAAGCAAGGTTCGGACAAGAGCAATCAATTGTCGTTGACCTTGACTCAGAAGATTTCCTCTTTCTCCAACCTTGGTATCGAACCCGTCTTCCAGATTCTCAATCCAATCTAACGCATCTATTTGCTTGAAAATCTCCACCATTTTCTGTTCCGCTTCTTCTGTATCCGTTATACCATATAGAATATTATTTCGTAGGGTGTCATTGAAAAGAAAAACCTCTTGGGAAATGATTGCCAATTGTTTCCGATATTCTTTCAGATTGAGATCTCGAATGTTGTAATCATCAATAAGGAGACTTCCTTTTTGGAATTCATAGAAACGGGCAATCAATTTTGCCAACGTTGATTTTCCTGCACCTGTGTGGCCTACAATTGCCAAATTCTGCCCTGAGGGAATTAATAGATTGAAATCCTTCAATATCCATTGCGGTTCCTTATATGCAAACCACAGATGTTTGAATTCAATTCTTCCCTCCAATTTCCTTGGTGTGATATTATTTGTCTGCACAACCGTATTTTCTGCATCCATCAAGGAAAATACTCTTTCCGCAGCTGCCAATCCTTGCTGAAATTGAGACCAGAAGCTTGCCACTTGGACAATCGGAAAGAAAAAGTAGGTGATTGCTTGAAGAAACAGAAACCATTCACTATAACTCAATTGTCTTCCTGGAAGGAAATCAAGTATGGTTGCCGCACCCAAGACTTCAAGTCCACCAAGGTAGATAATTGCCGCAGTTGTGGCGCCGGTAAGGATATTCAGGATTGGAAAAATTGAGTTGAATACGATACCTCTTTGCAGATTTATGTTGTAGGATTTGAGGTTCATTTCATCAAATTCATCGTATATGGCTTTTTCAGCCCTGAAGGATTTGGCCACAAAGATACCGGACATTGTTTCCTGAATCAAAGCATTGATTCTCGCCAATACCCGGTTGGAATTCAAGGCCACTTTCCGTGCAATTCTTCTGAATGAAAGGGCTGTGAAAAACACTACAGGAATGATCAAGAGCATAAAGAATGTCAACCGTACACTTATGAAAAAGAGGAACCCCGTAATGAAGATGACAAGCAAAACCTGTGAGATCAAATTTGAGGTCAACGTAACTGTTGTTCCAAAATCCCGGGTATCATTTGTCAGCCTTGAAACCAGACGTCCAGTGGGTTGTTCGTTCAGGAATGAAAGATCCCGATCAATGACTTCATCGAAAGCATCTTTTCGAAGGTCTCTGATTGCTGACTGGACTGCTACTGCGGTTCGTTCCTGATTTATCATATTCATAATGAAAGCAATAGCCGCTGACACCAATGTAGCTCCAGCAATGGAAATAACTTCAAAGGAAAACGGATTTGGATTTTGGGCAACCACGTCCAAGGACTTCGCAATAAAGATAGGCACTACTGTGTTGGCGATTGCTGAAAGAAAAATTGCCATGGAAACCAATAGCATATCCTTCTTGTAAGGCTTAAAGTACGAAATAATTCTGAAAAAGAGTTCTCTATCCGAATAATTTCTGTCGTAAT
>CAZYCQ010000148.1:0-2879 GCA_964645535.1 uncultured archaeon
TCCCGGAAAAAAGGCAGATCTTGTCATAACCGGCGTCAATCCACTTGAGGACATCACCGTGTTCGAAATACCGGACGAGCTCAAGGTGATGAAGGGTGGCAGGTGGATGAGAAACTAACTATGGCCTTCCCGTATGCTCCATGCAATCAGTGGAAGAAGGTGTGAATGCAATTCACTTCCCTTCTCCGTCAGTTCATAGGTAACTCTTGGAGGAATTTCTGCAAAAGCCCTCCTCCGAACAAGATTAAGACTTTCCAGCTCTCGAAGCCTCTTGCTCATGATAATGATGTCGAACGGAATTCAATCGAATAATTTTCCGTATCCGCCAATTCCCTTCCTGCCACGAACCTCCCTAGTTTCCTGCAGTGCCTTGGAAAAGATTCCACATTGCTGCAAAAGGTTTATTACTTTTTTTTTCTACAAACTCATGCGGTTCTATAGATTTTCTGCAATGATGATCATGATGATTTTGGGTATGCCCATGTTCGGAATTGACATTCTTACAATTACGGAGGTAACCTGCTGATAGACCTTTATTGCGTAGGTGAAACCATGAGAAAACTTGTTTTCCCTTTCCTGATGATAATGCTCTCAACCTCTGTGGTAAACGCAGAGCAATCGTTCTATAACCCCAACAGTGACTTCCATGTCCGTATCGCAGAATTCGGTTGGGAGGCTGATGAAACATTTGACAATGCAACCATAAATTCCATCCACAACTTCAACCTTTCAAGGTATTCCTATGTGAAAATCAATTTCACCATGGAGTTCTGGAACCCGAATGCCGTTGCAGTGGAAGTCGGAAATCCAATGAGTGAGGCAGATGCATCCAGCAGGTTGACGATTGAAACGACCCATGAGGTCGACACTCGCCTTCCGCGTGCAGGAGGTTGCTTCGGAAAAGGTCTAACCCAAGATGATGATCCGAATGATTGTACCATGTATGTGGATGACTATTTCAACACGGTCTTGCTTCCCTCTGGGACAACTCAATTCCAACGACAGACATTTGTCAGATTCAACCAATCTGGCATCGATGATTGGATCGAAGGGGAATATGTCTTTTATTTCCGAACCTACTCCTCAATCGCGTATCATCTTGTCAGGAATTCGACTGGCGTGTTCACATTCTCCGACCCGCTTCCGGAGAATTGGGGTGAAACACTCTCCCTTGGATATGGTGTCTCTCTCGGCATCCTCCCTCTGTCTTCCATTCTCCTTCTGTATGGGATCCCCATTATTGTTGTGGCTGCATCCCTATTTACCATAAAGTTCTACAGAAACAGAAAGAAGATATAACTTGACAATTATACCCTTTCAATCACTGCAGAATAGATCATGTCTTGGAATATCCAATCGACCGAACTCAACTTCCATCCAGATCCCAGCAATTCAATGGTCGGCTTCCGGTCAAAGTCCACCCCGAACAGCATCTTGGTCAGTGGATTGATCGCCTTCTCAACTTTGTAAAGCAGTGGATCACTTAACCTACCGAACTCGAATAGAATCAATTTGCCTCCTACCCTCAGATGCCACCGTTAAAGACAGAAGTGGCGTCATAGCCAGATACACAAGTATCGTCCGTGTAACTTCAATAATGTTGTGATCAATCTGTAGGAAAGTTTCTCATTTTTGAAAAAAAACGAAAATCAATTTTATTGACTCTAAATTTTCATTTTTGTTGAAATTCCGATGTTGATTGTTTTAAGTAACTTCTACAAAAATTTTTCAACACTTTTTGCGTCACAACCGAAATGTTTTTTTTTAATTTTTTCCGCACAGTTCATGCTTTCAAAAAAGCATATTTCATGTTTATTTTTCATGGGTATCCTAGTGATGTCCGGGTTTGCCCCCGTGATTGCCGATACCTTCGAAATTTCGAACACCGCCGTCTCACCTCTTGTGGTGCAGTTCGGAGATTCCGTGGAGGAGATGGCCGCCATTGCGGAACTAAAGTCAAATTTTCCAAGGGCAAGAGTGGTGGACTTTTCAGAGTTCGACAGGATCGTATCCTTTAAGGGGGCGGTCATCTATGTGGGACACAGTTCTGACGAAGGCATCCTGTACTACGGGGGGACTGTTTCTTGGGATGTATTGGTGGGTTTGATCCGTAATTCCAAGTCCAATAGTCACTACATGCTGGGATGTGAATCCAGCAAAATCACGGAACTGACTACAAGAAGCGGAAAGAATGTTTTTTCATTCAATTTCAAAGTTGATGCAATCTTTGGTTCACTCATGATTTCATATCTATTAATCAAAACGATTTCCCACACCAGCCCATTTATGATTTTGTTGAAAGCCATGCATCGATTATTTTCACTTGAGAGAGGATTAACAAAAGGGTTATTTCTTTCTATGAGTGAGTTAGAAATTGTTGGGCATGCCTCTGCATTCCTTCTGCTCTTCGCTTTTGCATTCATGACTGCAACAGCGTCTGTTAGTTCTACAGCTTTACGAAATGCAGTTATCAAAGTTATTGAGACTTCTGCATTGGGTTTGTTAAGCACAATCTCAATTTCTATGGTTACTGCTTATGCCAATTATGACACAGGCGCAATGCTTTCAATCGCAGGAAATATTTTTGAGATGTTGTTCACGGCAGTTTATATTGCAGTAGAGATGGTTCCATGGTATTTGGCGGCGGCAATGGTTGCTGCAGCGGGGGCCGATGTTGCAGCCAATACATTTGGGGCCGCTATAAAAGCCGCTATGATCTTTACAATATTAGGGATCTCAGGTGCTTTTCAATTATATTGGGCTGATCGGGATAGACATGACAGTAATCCATATTATATGGCATAGCAATCATCGGGTTTGAGATTATGACTCCCTTTCAATTTTCTCGTTTCATTCACTTTTTGATTATTAACCAATTT
>CAZYCQ010000149.1:0-2505 GCA_964645535.1 uncultured archaeon
TTGTGCCTTTTCCAAAATATTCAGTAATTCTTCCGTCTGGTGAAGAATCATCTTTCGTTAGAAGTTCAAGTTTCCATTTGGATTTGTCTGAACCATTCACTCGGTAGCGGTAAATCCTGCTGTCTCCGAGATTTGCGATAACTGCATAATTTCCTGCAATAATGGCCATAGTGATAGTAGAGCTTGCCTTTACACGTTTTTGGCGTTGCACCTTTTCAAGAACCATTTCATTTGCTTTTTCTAACCAACTTTTCACTTCTTCCAGGATATCCTTGCTTTTAATTTTCTCCTCAAATTTTAAAAAGAAATTCATGGCTAATCGTAGAACTGTTTGTGCACCAACTTTAGCAGCAAGTTCTCCAAATGGAATACCCCCGACTCCATCACAAACAACAAAGATACCCACCTTCACTGGTTTGGACTCAAACCAAGTATGAAGATTAAATGCAACGATTGCGTCCTCATCCTTGTCACGTAATCGACCGATATCTGAATTAGTGTAAAACTCAATGGTTTTCATTAGGTTTGGTTTAAACCACCTATCCGGGGAATAGTTATCAATGTAATCATCCCTCGTCATACCTCTGACAAGAATTTTCAATGTAACCTTAGGATGAATTTCCAGATCGATTTCATTTCTCTCAATGAAAGAAATTCTTCCATTAAATCCTAGGTCTTGTGAACTGAAACCTGTTTTCGCTTTGATTTTATTATTTTCAGAAATATTTCTGAGTTTAACAGCACCATCTTCAACAAATATCGAAAATTTTGGAAAAGTGGAGTAAATTTCTGGATCAGAAAGTTCAGCAACCTTTGGAGTAATGAGAGCTTTATTGTCTACAAGAAATCGGTTGTTTCCATTTTTCTGCAGCACGAATGATAAAACTTCTACTCCCTTACACATGATTCTGACATGGTAAAATTCATTCTCCTGATCATTTTGGAAATTTGAAGGTTTTTCTGATATATCTGTAGGAATTTCATCCATCGACTTATCCGTTTCTGTGTTAGTTTCTTCCACCGATGAATCCGTATCTGTTGATGGTTCCATATTTGGCTCTATAGAAACCTCATCTTGCTTGATTTTTTTCTCTTTTTGGAGGAGGACATTATTAGAAGACTCTGTCCCTGTGGAACGATCAAGGGGTTGGAGATCAACTTGGGATCCACAATAAGGACAGGTATCGTGTTCATCCACTGGTCCTTTTCCACATTCTTGGCAGTACATTTCAATCACCAATTGGCCTGCTGAGGGAATCCTGTAATGACCTTCGGTCATCGAGATCATCTGGATCCGAAGCTTGGGTTAGTTGAACCACTGTTTTTCCGATCGCCGTTCCACTAAGTACACCACCTTCGTTTTGATAAATTTTTGTCGCGGTTTGCTTTGCTTTTTCAAGTGAACTAGGATCGTACATTGTTTCTGCAATTAAATCAGTTACGGTATTCTCTATCCTCACCAAAGGATTCGTTTCTGTGCCGTAAAGTTTTGGATCATTTGTAAATATCACATTTCCTTTCGAAATTTGATCTTTTTTGATATTAGTTACTTTCGCTTCCAAAAAGGTAAAAACTTGATCCTGTGCACCTTCAGGAGCATTTGGTGCCGTTACTTCAACAGTGACTGCATAGACAATAGGTTGATCAAGAACAAGTTCCGGCAGATTGATTTCATATGAGTTTCCTTTTTGTTCATAGTGAACGTTGGAAATTTGTGGTAGTTGACGTTTGATATCAGTTAATTTGACTCCCGAAGCTGGTGTCAAGATAAGTTTCGGTGCATAGAATACAATTGTCTCTATGGATTCGTTTTCAATTGCTGTCTTCAGCATCTCAGGTTCCTTTTCTTTGATATGTCTCCAAGTTCCTGCACCAAACTCTGCCAGAGTTACTATCAGTTCTTGATTGTAATCTTCACCTATTCCCCAAGCAGAGAGGGAGAACCCACGTTCTCTAATGTCCTTAGCAATGGATTTGTAAGGTTCTATTTCTGTTTCATCTGTCGGTTCTCCATCTGTTACAATAATGGCTTTTCCCCTATCATCTATCCTGCGCAATTCTTCATGTAATTTTCTCAATGCTGAATGCATTGCGGTCAAACCGGTTGTGTATATTTGATCCACCTTATTGATCAAATCACTTTTGTTGTCACCTATCTTGTTGTAAGGAATAATTTCTTCTACGCCATCAGAAAATGTAAACAACCCAAATTTATCATTGGGTTTTGAATTTTCAATGAATTCGGTAATAGCTGATTTTGCGGTTTCCAATTTATAACCTGACATGGATCCAGAGACATCAAGCAACATCAAGGTTTTCTTTGGTGGTTCTTCCTTGCTTTTCTTGAGATTAGAAACTTGTTCTCCTTCTTCATTTACTTTGATGGTTATTAGACCTTTAACATTTTTCGAGGTTTTTCCATATGGCAAATAACCTCTATTTACATCAATCGAAATTTGTAAGTCTGGCAAATCCTGCAATTAATATCACCCTGTTTTATTCTTA
>CAZYCQ010000149.1:2515-2797 GCA_964645535.1 uncultured archaeon
TGAAATAAAAGTTTTTTTCGCAACTAATTAAACTTGTGTGAAATTTAAAATAATAAATTTTACAAATTGTTACAAATACCTAGAGCCGCACAATTAAAGGAAGTTTGTAGACTTTTCCTAGAATTAACACATCTGAATCCGAGAGAGGAACAGGTTTATTCTTTTGCAAAGGGGATCCATTCAACAAAGTCCCATTGGTCGATCCGACATCCTCAACATAATAACGACCATTGTCCATTGTTATTTTCAAGTGATTTTTAGAAATCGGGGAAATATATTCTG
>CAZYCQ010000150.1:0-2629 GCA_964645535.1 uncultured archaeon
TTATTTTTACTTAGAGGTTCTTCAAGGTTGTGTCTAAATTCATTTAGGTTAAAGTATGTAAGAAGAAAATTAAGACGTTTAATTTCAAAAAAACCCAATTCCTCTTCAACCCATTCAAGAATTAATTGTTTGAGGTTCTGTGACAGTTCATCCTCAAGGACTTCCCAAATTGGTTGACCAGGACTGATAAGAGATGAAATGTCACAAAAATAGCAGTCCTCTAGCATTTGTTTAATGAATTCCTTATTGGGGACAATCAACATCAATTCTGATATAGCTTTCTCAATTTCATTCTCAGAATCGGTTTCTGAGGATGCACGATTATCATTTAAGGAGTTTCCAGACAAGGAAAATGGATAAGAAGATCCAGAAAGATAGGTTGAATGAGAGCCAAGCCAATTCCAGAGCAAAAATTGCGAAGATGTATTCGTTTTTGATGTTTGGGATTTACTTAAAAGCTTACGGGCATTTTCTCTTAGATCTAAGAATATCCATGGTGATTGCGGTTTTCCAAGATAATTTGCAAGTAATCGCTTCTTGATAGAAAGTAAGGAGAGTTTATCCACCTTTAATTCAGGATAAAGATGTTTTGCAATGAGCTGGTAGATAATTGCAGCAAACCGTTCAAACCTTTTATTGTGAACGTAAGTAACTGTTTCGCCATCAATGCAAATAAAGCCGATTTCATGCAATTCCTCCAATAAATGTTCGTTGACTTCTTCAAGTATTATTTCATAGTCATAAGATGTGAATAACTCAAAAACCAATGTTATCAAACCCAATTGATGATAAAAGCTGTCTAAATCCATTGCCAAGTTTTCCGGTATTTTTTTGATGGCTGATACGATGGACTTCCATCCCATGAGTTGGAAAGAGTTGGTAAGATCCGTAATGCCTTGTACCAAAAGTTCCTGCACCTGTTCAGAGGCATATGAAATTTTGTGGTCAATTGGGGAAATATCTGAATTCAGTAAAGTCAGATCGCCATTCAAATGAACCAAAAAGGAACGAAAAATATGCTGAAAATTCCAGAAATCACCTTGGGAGGCGTTCATTAAGGCAGTAGAAAGATAAACCACAGGTCGACTGTTCTCCTTTAAATTGAAAAGGGAGGAAAGAATCCTTTTGGAACATGCAAAAATGGAGGAAGTCGCATTAATTTCAACTAGATGTATTGGAGTTTTAATATCCAAAAATTCCTTGACCTTATCAATTTCTTTTTTTCGGTGTTGATCGAAAGCCAATTTCGAATTTTCTTGTTTCATGGATAAATTGTTCTGCTCCTTTTCTTCCAAATAACGTACATATTCCTTGCCACTCAATTCGAGCACAAAATGCAAATAGTGTAGTGGGTCGGACTTCAACCGTTCCGTGAAATCTTTAATATGATCGGCAGTCATGCCTTCAATAAAAACTAACGATCTACTTAAATCATCATCATCATCAATCATCAATGAGGTTTCGTGGTTCAATTTGGACAAAGTGGTGAAGTCAACATCTGGAGTAAAGAAAAAGGAATGCCCCGATTGCCAGTATTCATATGCCAAAATCCTGCAAAATGTCGTTTTCCCCGAGGCTGGTGAACCCACAACAATAATCAAGTGGGAATTTCGTGGATTGTTAAGCAGTTCAACGATATCATGATAACTACCATCCTGTGTTCCTTTTTCGTTTTCCATGAACAAGGAAAATGAAATTGGTGAAATGAGACCCTCACGCAAGTCAACTCCTTGAATTTGTCTTAATCTCAACAAAGAAGGATTGGAATGTACAAATAGCACCCGATGGAAATGATTGTTTTCAAAATTTCCACTATATGACCGATCTAAAACATCGTATTGCAAGTTTTTGAAAAACGGTAGAAGCACCTTAAGATCCTCATTGAAATCGTCAAAAAACGGAATGACTTTTGTCAATAATTCAACATCCACTTCGTATGAAAGTTTCTGAAACCGTTCTGTTACAGAATACACATTTCCAATTTGCTTGACCAACCCGCATTTGATCAGAAGATCAAGATTATTCTCAATTTCATCTCTTTTGGGGTTCTTCAACCCTTCTTCTTTCAAACCCCGTTTTACGTCATTAATTGTAAATTGAAGGGATGATGGACTATCTGTAAGGAAAGTGATAATCCTCGCCAACATTTGCCGATAACGACCTTTCTCCCCCTTGATGACAATTCTTTCTAGATTTGCTTTACGTGTCATGAATTCAATTATCTCCTCAATAATATAATGATCAATAATATTATATTTTCCATCAAAAGGATGGAAATTTTTGATGAATTTATCATTTAATATCATCAAAACAGATGCAAATATGATGTCAGCAATTGGAATCCCTTACAAACAGTTGCCGACATTAACCACTAAAAAGGAGGTGAAAAATTGGCGAAAAAGATGACACAAAAAGATGCATCAAGGATCCAGTCCCATGCAGACAGGACTGGGAAAAACCTTGATTTCAAGGCTAGAGCCATGAGAGCTGCCGCAAAAAAATTGAAAGAATAGAAGTCAATTAACCAAAAATCCTATATCCAGAAAACCAAATTCAATACCTTGGCTATAAATAATGCTTTCTGAACATCGCAGATATGAAGTATAAGTTCGAACCAGATACACTGAAG
>CAZYCQ010000151.1:0-2605 GCA_964645535.1 uncultured archaeon
TCGTGACAATCACATCGATTATCAATTGAAGAACGCTGTCGGCAATGAACTGCCCCGCCGCCTTGATACCGTCCCAAGCGGCACTTACACCTGCCTTGACGGTAGAGAAACTAGACGCAAATCCTCCGAACAGGTCGATAAATTAAATCCATTTTGGAGGCGTCTGTATCCATTTGTATCGGACACCGTTCCCAAAAAGCGATCTATATCCCAAATAGGCTCCAATGTATCCTTTGGATGTCTGCTTCTCTCACAGCACCGTTTCCAGCACGTTTCAGAGCGGTCACATAGTGGTTGAGCAATCGATAGTGTTGGATTTCAAGTGCAATGGGCAAGCAGGAAAATATAATGGGCAACAGCATTAAAGGGTTTTTCCAGTCTTTGAGGATGAAGATTTCCCATATAATAATGAGCCCTATCCAGAATGCATTACTGAAATCCGAGATCATTTGTCGCCGCTTTTCCCTACGAACTGTGTTGGTGACGAAGTATTCCAATTGGGCAGCAGCTGTGCAGTCTCGCTCCTTCAGGCACCTAAGAAACAAACCCGCATACAGAAATTGGCTGTGGGCAAGGAACAGGATTATAACGGCCTGAACCATCCCGTACCAGAACCGAAATATTGTGGCTTCTCCTTCAAGAAGAAGAAGCGCTGTCAGGAGAAAATGGATCAACGCAAGCAAGACTGGCAGATACAGGTCCAAGAACTTCGACCTGATGATTCTTTGCTCCTTCAAAACAGAACTATGGCCATAGATTTTGAGAAAGGTCACTACCATCCAAATGAACAATAGCCCCTGTATCAAGAAAGAAATTTGGATAGGTTTGACCGATTTGATAAATACGATCAAGCCCATGGACAAGGAGAAAATTTCTGGGAAAAAGAGGAAATAAATCAAGGGTGGAGTCCTCACAGCAAACATCTCTGCCCGTTCCTCCTCAGGTCCTTCGTAGTATTCCTGCTGGCTCATAGTCAACTTGAGGAATAGGTGTTGAAAATGAAAAAACTATTGATAGATCATTGATACAATACAATTCCATTCTCGTTGCAGAAGGCTCTTGCATCATCATCCACATTGATTGCAATAATGCCCCTCTCACTCATAAGCAAATGTGACATAATTAACCAACAAAGTATCCCCAACAAGGCAAACAAGTAAACCAACCATCGCACCAATAATTCCCAATTTTCAAGTTTTAACCTTCTCATTGTCATTGTTCCAAGAACCATCTTCTCTAATTGAATTTTTTATCGATCAAGTACGTTTCTTGTGAGGGTATATGCATGGAGAGAACCCAAACCCAATAAAGTCAAACCAAGACCATTTCCGGGCACGATATGAGTATCAAAAACAAGACCGATCCCAGCATCAATTGTAAGGATCAAATTGACAAGAGCTTGTACCCAAAAAACAAACTTAACTTTCTCTAATCGAGATGGGCTTTTAAAAAAAACGAGATTTGCAATCAATAGCGAAAAAGCAATTACAAAAAGAACTAGGTTTCTAGCCGAAATGGCAACTGTCAACAACGCAGAAAGCCAAGAGAAGACCAAAAGGAAATAAATCCAATAGGTTCGGAATTGATCTAGCCGTGAACGTATGGGAATTTGACTCTCTTCGATCAAGGATTTGTCTAGCAAATTGCTACGGAGCAAAAGCAGGTTGAGGATCACGATCAGCACTTGAACCACTGAAATGCTTTCGGAATTCCAAATCCTAGGGTCGAAAGATTGACCGAACAGAAACCCCATAATCGGCGTTGAGTAATAGAATGCGCTATAAAATGATGGAGCGTAAGATCTTGGTTTTTTCAAGTAATTGAAGATTTGCAGGAAAAGATAACCATTCAGTATCACCATCCCGATGATCAACAAACCTGAAGAAATGCCCAGATATCGATCTGGATTTGGAGTCAATACCATCAAAAATCGATTTAAAATGGATCCTTCAGAAAGCGAGCCAAACAAGGTTAAAAGTAGGATCGTGAAACTGGATATCAAAAAGAAAATTAGTGAAGAAACAACTAATTGATTTCCGAGAAACACCTCTGTTCCTCCTTTAGTATTTTCACTCATAAATTACCACCAATCAGAAGAATTTCAAAAAGCCCCCTACGATACCGAAAACCAAGGCGGCACATAAGTTCAATATTAATAAGAATATGGAGATGGGTCGACTGAAAAGCCCAATCACCGTCAAGCCCAAATCTATTAACAAAAACCAATGGTGGGGTTCTCCGATCAGAGAAGAAAACATGTACACAAGCCCTATGATTCCAATAATGACAAAAAGGTTTTTCAATATCCTGTCACTAATGGACTGTCCAGAGACTGGTGAAAGAAAATCGTTTACAGTTTGTGAGGGATCTTTTTTGCTATAAACGATACCATTTACCGTTGCCATCACCGAATGAAATTCAAAAAGGAAAAGGAAGAAATTAGTAAAATCTGCTTTAAACTCTTCTTGTTCCTCACCGGTATCAAAATTACTCGGATTGTTGGCAAATACCGCGGTACCGAATGGCAGGACAATGTAGTACCACAGCAGCGAATAGAGCGAGGCAATGATCAATGCTATGGTGACCGGAGCCAGACCAATGAGCA
>CAZYCQ010000152.1:0-2588 GCA_964645535.1 uncultured archaeon
GATCCGCCACCTGTCCTTCGATCTCCTCACGGTGCAGTTCATAGTATTCCTCAAGAGCCTCCAACAAGGGCATGTTGGGAGGTGAATACACAAATCCTTCATCCGTTGAATCTACGGGGTCTCTGATCTGCAACTGTACCGTTTTCAAATTATCATTCGTTTTGAGACCCACAAGATTTTTCTGCATCATGAATTCCAAGAACCCATCAAATATTGGAAGTATAATCCTTGTAATGCGATAATTGGTTGCGTTCCGCAAAAAAGTCGGTATCAATGTATTAGAAAGAAGTGATACAGTAGTAATGCAGTTTGGGGAACTCAACACTGAACTCGGAACGAATTTGAAGGCTTTTGATTGGATGATTAAACCATCAAAAAAATCACAGATTTCAGGTGTAACGAATTCTACTGAATTTCCATGGATCTTTGAATATCTACAAGTAATTTCATTGTAATCCATGAATGTATCGAGAGCATTTATTTTTTCAAAAAATGAAAAGGCCTTTTGGAAGAATTCCTTTTTTTCATTATTCCAATAATATTTTCGACGACTTATTTGATAGGAAATTGTCATGGTTATTCCCAAATAAAAGAACCAAACGACAAAAACCTCAAAAGGCATAGGATATGGAAACCAAATTGCCTCAGCAGAGCGTAAATGCGTATAAACAAATATTACAGCCAAGACAGTTGTGGAAGAAATAATTGCTTGAATGAAAACCTTTGAAGTTCTAAGCTGGTCTTTCCAAGGTAAGAAATGGATATTCCAAAAACCTGCAAAACGTGTAGGTACTTCCAAATAATCGAAAATGAAAAGGACTAAAACCCACCCCGGCCACATTTGAGGCCAAATGAGACAAGACAAAACTGTAATGAAATTGATTTTTTGGGGTCCTACCATATCTATCACGTCCAATTTTCCTTCAGTTTCAAATAAAAATTAAGATATCCCACCATCATCAACAAATGATAGCCAATTAAGCCCATGGCAAATGTTTCCCCATCAAGGGTTTGGCGTTTTCCATTATTGTATCCTTCAGCCAATTTGACATGTAAAGGAGAAATCTTTCCCGGATTAGTCACCTCATAGAACCCTTGACTATTCTTAACTATTGTCCCTATTGTCTGGGCGTAATCTAACACAAAGTTTTCTTCCGTTACCCCCTCTCCTCTTGCAATCTTAATCCCTGACCATTGGGCTTCTGCCGCAATAACGCCCATTAAACCAGCCCAACTCCAGAATTCGAAGGTCACATCCAAAATTTCATCAAGAACAGTCCAAAGAAACGTGATTAGTAATAATATTGTTGAAGAGGGAATTTTCACCTCTGAAAATTTAAGAAGTAATGAAACAAACTGTATCAGTTCAGTTACAATGAGAGTTAAAAGAGTGTATTGTCTTAGATCCCTGTTTTCTGCCGTTGCCGTGTTGACATACGAAACTCCACCCACCAGGTCAAGCAGGAAACTGGCAACCCAGCTACCGAAAAACATCAGATTTGCCTGATCAACCCTTCTCAGCTTGGTTAAACCACCCGCAATCAGGGTTCCTATAGTTAAAACAGCCAAGCTGGCTAGCTTCTGTTTCATGATCGGTTTATCAAACATGGCAGGGGAATTGATGCTCAATGTCTCGGTCGTCAGATCGGGGTTCATGAAAAGGAGGAGAACCAAGGAAGCAATCTCGCCTAAACCGACGAACGTCTAGAAATCCCCTTCTGGCCCCGGCGTCTCAGGGTACTGTCCGTCACAAACAGTCCCACCTATTAACTTGGACTACTACACCTACGGGCTTCGATCGTCCAACACAACGCCTTTCTCACTGAAATAGTGGCTGAAGGCCCACTTGTCCATCACGAAATCCACAAAGGCAAAGAGAAGATAGAACAAGATGGTGGACAGAACCATTGTCAATAGGTAGTCTATTGTCTGAAGGTAGGAAAAATAATGAGCTATGAATATCAGGAGATGAAGTAACACTATGGCCATTTTCGGCATGCCGTAATAAAGCATGGTAAATCCATATTTCCTTGCCAATGGTTTCCCTTGAGAACGTCGTTCATGGACGAATATATCTCGAAATTGCTCAAAAAATTCATCAAAACGGTCCGGAAGGTCGATCACCTTTATACAGACTTCCCAGTCAACACCTTCATCAAGGAATAAATACAACCCAAATCGTTGTTTGACATAGGTCAGCACCTTGAACCTGATAAAATTCTCGATTCTGATGGGAAGGTTGGAATCAATATAAAGATAGTACAATTCGGTGAAATCATCAGGCTGTGTGATTTTGTCGGCCACCTCATGTAAATAGCCCTGGGGCATATATGCAGGAACCTTTCCCTTTGTGAATCTGATCCTGCACTTTCTGTGCCTGAGGAGAAGAATCAGGTATGTCAGGAGAACAAGGATCAAAAGATCCGTGGCAACAACAAAAGCTCTTTTCCAAACCGGTAAGGCCACTAGGGCAAGACTACGCAATGGGAAATAGATTGGTGCAAAACCTTGTAGTAATGAATGTTTGAGGCGAGTGACCGCTCGATGGAACATCTCAAGTGGATCGAAGGTCAACCAGATATTCCATT
>CAZYCQ010000153.1:0-2581 GCA_964645535.1 uncultured archaeon
GACGTCATATTTCACATAGGTGTTTGGCAATTA
The DNA here is from genome assembly GCA_964645535.1 of uncultured archaeon. GTDB lineage: Archaea > Asgardarchaeota > Heimdallarchaeia > Heimdallarchaeales > Kariarchaeaceae > WAKA01. The sequence continues at coordinate 34 of CAZYCQ010000153.1, forward strand.
CACTTTTTTAATGGTTGGATACTAAAATCGAAACAGGTTCTCAAGATGGAATGAAAGGAAATATTGCAAGACCATATTGTTTTTTCTTACAGTCGTATCTTTTTGACAAGTATTTCTAATTTAATTTTTTTGATTTGATATCTCATATATATATGACATGTAACATTAATAGATATTTTTTCCAGACAATGGTGACTAATCATCCTTGGTTTGTGATGCCATCTCCATAACAGTTAAACAACCATTGTCCGTTTAAACAAGTTGATTTATAATCCTACATCTGTCCATGATGTTGCCATCCACAGGTAACTTAAAAGATACAGAGACCCTTAGTGTTGCAAGAAAACATGCTGGATTATCTCTTTGCTTCCTTAGATCTAGCTTCATTAAGATGGAAATATAATACATAAGTACAAGAAAGCCCCCTAACAAGGACTTAATTCACAATTATCAATCCAACCTAGTTCCAATGCATCATCAATAAGAGTTCTCAAATGATTTTTAACAAACCTGGGCAGTCACAAATAATTTATCGCACATTCCTAAAATTTAAAAATGTATCAATATTGAGAAAATCTACCATGAATTCAAAAGGATTGATTTTGATAGTGATCCTGTTTGTCCAACCATCCCTCATAATGGGAGGGGGGGGGGAATGAACCTCATATGATGGCTGGACACCCCCAGGATCGATTAAGAGTTAAAGGAATTCCTGGCACATACGGGAATCTGGATGACATGAAAAATTGCCAAAGCAAGGAAATGAAGTTCCTTAACTGTCACCTGATTCAAAACAATCTTCCAGCAAACGGGGACTATAAAGGAACAACAGTCATCATTGATGATGGGTTAAGTCTAAACACGTGGCGGAAACTGGAAGAAAACTTTGTTGATATAGTGAGGTATGTCACAAGGGATCCTATAACCGGGGAGGTCAAAGAATTTGGTTCGAAAGGGAAGGATTGCAAGAACCTGTTCTCATTTGTCCGAGGACGATTTGTTCGTTGTTCACTTCTGTCGAAAACGGCTTATCTTTCTTCAAGCGATGACACCCATGGGGGAATGGTGACCAGTGCTTTTGGAACGATTGCCAGAGGCGCAGAAGTAATTTTTATTGATTTAAATTTAGGAGATTCATTGGGTTTTTCCTTCAACATTCAATTATTGGAATGGCTGAACAATGCAGTTGTCCCCTACAACATAAAAGTGGCCTCCATGTCTTGGTCAGGTCCCAATCCAAGTGAGAATCAAACACAGGTTGAAGCCCTTCTTGATTCCCTGTACCTCAATGGTGTGTTTCTTGTCAGCGCTATAGGGAATGATGGCAAAAATGAAGGGGGGGCATTTCCACAAAACCATAGGTTTGTCTATGCTGTTGGATCTGTAGATCATGAAAACCGGGGGCTTCCTTGGGATGGGGACTACTATTCAAGCTATGGCAAATTCACAGGGGATGTTGCCTATTATAGGTTTCACAGTTGCAAGGATGGTCTTGTCACTTTCTGCTCCAGCTATGGTAGTTCCTCCTTTGGGGATGAAGCCACCGATTTTGTCATGCCAGGAAATGGTGTCTTAACGGCACAATTCGATGCAGCGATATATGTTGCAAAATATTCCATGGGCACCAGTTTTAGTACACCATTTCTGGCTGCCGCCGCTTTGATCGCCCAATATGCCTTTTACTTGAGCAACGAGCAGGTTTACGGTTCTGGAGCCTACTTAACCCCTGCGGATCTTTATGAAGTCCTCAAAACCTCCTCCAGCCGGACATCGTGGGATCCTTATTTCGGATGGGGCTATATAGACTTGAATTTCCTCTATGACTATACGAGGAGTTTGGCAGGTGAATGAAATGAGAAACGCGTATGTCATCATTGCCATAGGTCTTCTGTTGAATGCAGTTCTTGTAACATCTCAAACGCAGGAACCTGATTACCTGTATATTGCAAATGAACGGGTTACCCTCAATGCAGGAGATTCCTATGGGAGGCAAATCATGTTAAATGACAGTTACCCTATTGAAAATTATGATTTGGGTACCAATGTCTATATCGTTTCCTTTGATGGGAACCTGACGTTGACATTGGCACACTTTCCTTCAGGTACGTATGCGGGAATGGAACAGGAGGTGAATAGATACAGGAGAACGATATCGTTGAATCCTGTTGAATATCCCATTGCCTATAAAAGAGCAATGAACACATCTATTGAAAATGAGGAACCATTTTCGGTCTCCATGCATGATTTTGGATTGCTGGGATTGGATAAAAAACCCATGGAAGACCGAGACAAGGCATGGAACCCCTTTTTCTTTAATATTTCAGTTTCGGGGACAGGAGAGGTGACTTTGGAATATAGGATTATCGGAACGCATTATCCAACACCCGATAAAGTCGACACACCTTTTCAAATATTTTCAATTGCAGTCGCTTTTGTGATAGCCGCTACAAGTATGAGATATAATAGGAAACGGAACAGGAATTGTTCATAAATCGTGATTTGTCTACAAGAACTGCCGGAAGAAGTTTCCATTCAACAACTTCACGGC
>CAZYCQ010000154.1:0-244 GCA_964645535.1 uncultured archaeon
ACTTGGTCAATTAGGTGGATAAGTTGTTGGCTTGGGTTATCAAGGTCGATTATATGTATTCCTCCGTTATCTCTAAGGAGAAAATCCGCATTGCTAACGATTCTTCCGGAAGGTGAGAAAAAAGTATTTGGGGGGGGTGAATATAGTTGCAAGAATTCTGATTTGAATTGCATGATGGCTTTGTATTGAATTTAATGCAGTTTCATTGATATTTGAAAACATTTCTTTTCAGTAAGATCAAAAG
>CAZYCQ010000154.1:254-2532 GCA_964645535.1 uncultured archaeon
TTTGATTCTTTCTTCTTTTTTGATTTTATCAGCGATGAATTTTCGAACGATGGTTGAAGTTTGTTTTCTTACATCTTCTATTTCATGTTCAGTATGTATGTAGATGAAGAATGGAGGCTTATCATAAACTTGGTTTGCGATATTATCGAAGAAAGGGGATAGATTTTTGAATTCTTCAAGGTTATTGTTTGGAGAATGTTTGAGATGATTTTCAGAGGTGCATATGGGGACTAGATCGTATTTGATTTGTTTTTTCTTTGCGACAAGGATATTTTGGATTTTTAGTCCTTCTTTATTGAGTTCATTGTAGAATTCTTTGAGGGTGATTGATTGTGGGATTTTTAATTTAGTTGTTTCAAATAACTTGACGGCGATTTGTTCAAGCAGAAATTTTTTCATTCTGTCGAAATTGGGGTAATGATGTAGGAATATATTTTTTATCTGGTCAAGGATGGCATTGAAATCATTGTTATCATCATCTAATTCTAGTGGTTGTTTTTCGAAGAATTTGGGATTTTTTGTTTTCAAATGATCTTCAATTGGGTCAAGGATTACTTTTTTGAATGTCGGATAGTCTTTCCAAAGTGAGATTGGTTTGAATTTTCGTTGGGAGAAAGATTCCAAAAGGGTATTGGGGTCATTGACATATGCGGTTGGACTGTTAAATTGTATTGATTTTTCGTTTACAAGGATGTAAAGGGAACTCATCCAAGTTGAATCGTTTAATGGGAGAGATTTATTAAAGATGGGGAGATGGGTCTTGAGTTGGTAATTTTGATTGATCAGATTTCCTTCAATAATATTTTTGCAAAATTGGATTACCAGATTTTTGTTATCTTTTGCGATCGCGGTGAGTTTGTAGTCAACTAAAGTTTCGAAGATTATGTCATAAAGATTTATGATTGCATGATGGTAAACTTCCTGATATAGTCGGTATCTAAAGAGAAAAAATCCATTAAGGCTGGAGATGGCTTTTTTCTTAAATACCAGACGATAGCAGGCGTGTATCTTTCTAATTTCAAGATTTGATATTAATCGTTCAAGGTCATATGATCCGGACTGAACTGTGTAATATGCATCTCTCAAAACATAATCCAATCGATCCCCATCTACATTTCCAGAGACAAAGTCCTTGAGTCCACACAATAGATGGCTTTTTCTTTGATCTTCTTGGTTCCATTCATGTTTTTCATTAGAAAGGATATCAACAATCAATTGGGTACGAATAATCAAATCTCTATCCAATTGATCAAGGTAAGAAAAATGATTTTTTATGATTTTATGTCCAATGGTCTCATGGTTTATTTTATGTTGCTTCAATTCTTTTTGCTTAGAGACAAAATGCTGGAATCCTTCTTCAAAGCTATGTGATTTGGGAAGGTGCCCCACATCATGCAGTAGAGCCGCCAATCTCAAATGTTGCTTGATTGTTTCAGAAGTCTTGTTTTCGAGATTTTGGTGAGTAAAACCATAATTTTTCACGAGGTGTGTTGCTAGGTCATTTAACCAAGAATTTATTGTTTTTTTGTCAGATGAAGAAATGACGGTATCAAACATTTTGGAAACGACGTGCATTACACCGAGGGAGTGTTCAAACCTAGTATGGTTTGCGGTTGGGTAGACCATTGAAGCCATTCCGAGCTGAGAGATATTTCTCAATCTTTGAAAATAAGGATGGTCAATCACTTTCTTTTCAATTGGTGTAATTGGGATATTTCCATGAATTGTATCCTTGATGAGATATTCTTTCAATCAGTTTCCTCCAAAGAAATCTGCAAGAGGAGATTGTCCTTGTTTATTATATAGCGATAGCCGATTTCATGGAGTATCCCCCAATTTAGGCAAAGTTCAACCAGATCGTTGACATTTGCAATGATGAAGTTTTTGTATCGTTCCTCAATTTCTGATTTTTCGATTATTTCAACAAGTTCATTTTCAGTGATTTCGAGTAAATTTTTGTTGAGCTTCTTTTCTTTTAACGTCAAAAATACAGGCAGAAGCGATATTTCAGAAGGATCGATCTCTTCGTTCTTAGGTTCAATCATTTGATGACCCTAAAACGTAAGTTAAGTTTAAAAAGCTAGAGAATACTGAGGAAGAAAAAGAGTATTTTTCATGAAATGAAGAATAGAGGGGTTGGTTTATGGAATGGTACATAATGAATAAAACCTGAGATTGAAGTTTCGCGCCATTAGAGATGCAGAAATTCTTATATTTTTTAAATCATAGCCATGATTTAGGTTCAATCGGTTGGGATTCCTGATTTTTTGGTGTAGGC
>CAZYCQ010000155.1:0-2524 GCA_964645535.1 uncultured archaeon
GAGATGCTGCACCACCTTCTCGTATTTCTCCACAATGACCACCAGTTTCTCCTTCACCTCTGAATCCTTGGTCTGCAATCCAAACGTCAATTGCCGCTTGTAAAGAGTCATCAAATCAACAGGTTTGACATCCAGATCCTCTTTCTTTTCCTCAGCAAGTACAACCAAAGGCTCCAGCTGATTGAAAAGGGCAAGGGCACCGCGAGGATTCCTCACCTCAACCGTCCCCAGATAGCCAACCTGGGACCAGAACTTGAAGGGATCATCCGCATTCAGATTCAGGAACTTCCTACCCTGATTCCAGAAAACATTCTCCAAACGGGAGATGGTGTTACGCAATGGCTCCATCTCTTGGGGATTCCGAGACAATTGATCAAGCATGCTCTTGGTCACAAGAATCTGAATCCAATGTGACGCAATTATCCTCTGTGCAGGTTCAACACCGCTCTCCAGATCTGAAAAGAGCTTCCGCCAAAGCGACGAAGCAAGTGACTTGTAATTGCTCTCTATTGCCTTGTACGGTACGGAACGAATGATGATACCATGGCTGAAAACCTGATAGATGGCTATGAAAAGTTCCCAGAGCTCTTGAGGAACATCCGCGATCTTCTCTGACATCTGCCTCAGGTAATAGCTGACAACAGGATACCGCTGCTTGTCCGGATACGGCTGATAAAGAAGCATGTCCAAAAGAAGAACCTCGACCATATGCTCCAAGGCACGTTTGGTCACCTCATCAAGCTCCGGCTTCTTCGGTTCCTCACCCTCATCAGCTTTGTCCCCATCTTCCTTGCCTTTACCCTCTTCATTGCCTTCATCCTTGTCCTCATCTTCCTCGCCCCCCTCATCCTTCGCAGGAAGCTTGGGATCAGCTATGAACTTGCTCAATTCCAAGAAAAGTGAATAAAGGAAATTCACAATTCCCCTCAATTGTGACTTCGTCAAGGGACGCGTTTCCGGCTTCTCGTCTTCCTTTACCTCCCCCAATGGAATCAAACGCTCACCGTAGTTCCCCTTCAGCGTCTTCTCATCCCTGATCGCAACATAGGCGGCATAATCAATGTAGTCACTGAAAGTCTTCGCAAAGGATGCATCAATCTCCTCCAATTTCTTCAGTATCGCATCCTCAGCCGTCTCACCGGTAATGGGACCCAAAAATGCCTCAAACAGCAACCCGACAAGATGTTTGTACGAGGTATCCAACTCCTCTTCAGGAATGTCATTCAACCAATCACGAGCCTCACGCATGTTTTCGTCCAAAGCCTTCTTGTGCTCGCTCGCATTGAACTTCTCGACGATTTCATCAAGCTTGTCCTCCGAGATGAGCTTCAAAAGCCCGTCATACACAATGAAACGGGGAACAAAGGCATTCAGACTCAAACCGTCAAAAACGGAACTCTTTTCCTCTGAAACTTTCTTGCCCCTCTTCTCACGAACCTGAGCGGCCTCAACAATGTACATCAACTGCGGAAGCTGGCTGTCACGGATGTCCGAAAACAGATTGATCGGCACGCCTAAAGTATCCAAAATACCGAGGAAAAACTCGTCTCTCAACCCAGAAAATAACCGGATGGGATTCGGTAACTGCTCAACCATGATCGTTCTTAAGTCAATTTATCGCCCGCCTTTTTAAAATGATCAATCCTGCCACTCCACAAATTACATTAGCAAACAACTCCATGCACAACATGCAAAACTAAAAAATAATTATCAAATAAAAAAACAAAGAATGAAAACCTATGTCTTCGTCTGCTCAGGAAATATCATCAGATCCGCTTTCGCACACCTCTACGCACAACATATTGGAATAAAAAATGTCGACTCAATCGCAACAACTTACAAAAACCAAAAAATACACCCAGAAACAAAAAAACAACTCCTCAAACTCGGCATCCCAGAAGAAAAAATCAACAAATTCAAACCAAAACAGATCTCTCAATTCAAAATACCACAAAATCCAATGTTCATCGTAATGACTGAAAAACATAAACAACAACTCATCAGCAAAGGAATACCAGAAGATAAAATCAAAAAAATTACACAGTTCATCGGAAAAAACAATGACATAGCAGACCCATATTGGACCAGAAGATTCACTCATGCATTCAAGACAATAAAGGAATGTGTACAAGCTCTCAAAAAAGAAGAGGCATCAAAATAACGAAACCATCCAAAACCATAAAAAACATCTCAACCAAAATTGCTCTGGGAACAAAACCCATACGGTGGGGTACCCAAGCCTGGTCCAAGGGGCGTGACTGGAAATCACGTGTGCAACCGCACGCGCGGGTTCAAATCCCGTCCCCACCATCTGTTTGGTTAATGTTTATTCAATGAAGGCTAGATCAGATATAGTTTCATTTAGTGAGTAGCTTCGACAACTTGATATCAAGGTAAATTTCTTTTCAAAGAACATTCTCAAACTTTACTGAATATAAAGCGAGAATAATTATTTTCTAAATGAGATCATAATTCAGATTGTAAAGGGCTGAATAAGATTATTTCAGGAGAATTACAACTATTG
>CAZYCQ010000156.1:0-2524 GCA_964645535.1 uncultured archaeon
ATTATGATCCTTTTGAATCGCGCAGAATGAAAATTCAGAGATTTTGATATTAATTCTTGTTGTTTATTTCCATCTGAAAATAAAGGGTGTCAGAGTTAACTAACCTCAATTTCCAATGGATCTAGACACTTCTTTTATTTCCCCAGATTTCTACATGTAGCCTTGTGGATAAACGATATCCCGTTTTCTTAGCAAGTTCAACTACTTTTTCATACCCCTTTCTCAATTCATCTCTGGTTTGTGCTTGAGGCATCAAAAATATTCTTTCATTTGGTATTTTTCGATTGGCTTCCAATTTCTTGATAATTTGTTGTACTTCGTCTAGATCCTTTAAATTCTCTACAACAAATTTGAACTGGTAATCTAGGCCATTTCTTTCTTGATGTTGAATTAATTTTTCCAAAACATCTATTGAAATTCTTTTCTCTTCATGTAATGTCTTCCACTTCCCTTTTGGTGTAGAATTACTCAGTTTTGGACTGACGGAAAGAAGATCCACTTCTATAGGTTTGAAAATTGTTCCATTCGTTTCTACTGTAATAATCTTGTCCAAACTCCTAATTGATCGAATCAGAATCCCAAGGTCTTTTTGTAAAAATGGTTCTCCGCCTGTAATAACTACATGGGAAACCTGATTATAATTTTCAAGAACGCTAACTATTTTTTCAATAGACATCAAATTTTTTTCAGGTTTCCAACTAGTGTATGGGGTGTCGCACCATTGACATCTAAGATTGCAGGAAGAGGTTCTTATGAAAATTGATGGAACTCCAACGAATTTTCCTTCTCCTTGGACAGAGAAGAAAATTTCTGAAATATTCATTCTACAAGACCCTTTAAAACGGTACTATAATAAATTAAAGATTAATTCATCTGGATCCATTCTTCTATTTACACTACATTTTTTATTTTCTTTTTCCCGTCAAGAGATATCCTGTATGACCGATCATTCTTGTCGCCGGTCTTGTTGCATTATCACCAATCTGGATTTCCCGTTCAAGAAATTCAAATGCTTTAATATCAATGAAATTGTTTTTCTTAAGGGATTTCTTGGTTTTTTCGAGTTGGTTGAATGTCGGAACGAATACGACAATTTTCCCTCCGGGAACAATGGATGCTGATGCATGGGGGATTGCTTTCCATGGATCTCCCATATCTAGAATTATTGCATCAGCAATGCCTTCTTTGAACCCTTGACTTACGTCTTTTAAGACAAATTCAATGTTTTTCAACCCTAGTTTTTCAATATTTTTTTTTGCCGTTTCTTGGGCTTCTTTTCTTATTTCATGAGTAATGACTTTTCCGTTAGGTCCTACACTCAAGGCCAATATGGCGGTTAGGCTACCACTTCCTGTTCCAGCTTCATATACCGTCATTCCGGGAAGAATGTTTCCTAAAAAAATAATTAATGCTGCATCCTTCTCGTAGATTATTTGACTGCTATGCGATAAGTTTCTAATAATATCTTCTTTTGTTGGGTGGTAAAGAACTGCCCTTTTTCCTCGACTTGATTCTATTATATCACCTGGTCTTTTTCCAATTATGTTGCTTAAATCAAATCCTCCAAGTTTACAATGAAAGATCTTGTCTTCAACATGAACAATCCATTTATCCTTCCCTGAAACAATGACGACTGGCTCACCGTTCTTAAAAGTCCTCCTCATTTTCAAAATCCTCTTTAAATAATTCTCTAACCAATTTTCTTTGTCCCTCTAAAATCTTTTCAGGTATTTTCTCATCTTCATCCATTTTAACTTTTAGAATTAAACGGAAAAATTGAATTACAGAAACAATTAACCCAATTATTATTATCCATAAAAGAAGTCTATCTCCATCAGTTCCTTTTTGAGTTTTTGATAAAAATATCCCTACAATGATAAATCCGATAATTGTAAATATTGGATTCAAAAGACCAATAGCTCCTTTATTCAAATTTTCCATAATTGAGTCTTTATTATTTTGAATATTAGTATTTTGAAATTGAACTTATACAGCAAAAATTAAAAGAATTGCAATCAGCAGACCATAAATTGCTACTGCTTCAATAAGGACTACAAAGATAATTGCGGTACCAAACATACTTCGATCTTCTGAAATTGCACCAATCCCAGCAGATGCAGCAGGACCCATACCTGCTCCTGCGCCAATTCCTGCAAGTCCAACAGCTAAACCTGCACCTACAAATTTACCTGCTTCTGGAGTCATTCCGATTTGTGAAACGCTTTCATAGGCTTGGTTCAATCCAAGACCCTTTACTGTAATTAAAAATGCGGTGACTGCAAGTCCTACTGCCAAGGTTGTGATTTTTGAGAATCTATTCATATATTCCTTACCTCTAAAGATTTTAAATACTAATCGATTGCTATCGATTGTAATGATAAACCTGTTTTGATAAACAGGTATCCAACCAATAATTCCTGAACGTTTTTTATCTTATTCCATAGTTCCTTAAAAAAAAATTACTGATTAATTAATATCTATTCAATTTGGAAGAGTTTCCTTTCAAATAATGAACTATTTTAAA
>CAZYCQ010000157.1:0-2460 GCA_964645535.1 uncultured archaeon
TCTCGTTATATTGCGGGCTGCATAACGCCCCTCTCCCTTCCCTTCTCCGGCGGAAAGGGAACAAAAAGTTACTCGCAGCTCAATAGGTAGTTATGTGTAAAATTTCAAAGGTCACTAAATGAGAAATACTCTTTTGTGTACAGTTGGCACAAGTTTTTTTGCAGGAAATCTAAAGCTTCTTTTGGAAAATCGACATCCAGACCCTCCTCCTAATTCAGGAAGAATTATTGACTCATTCAATTCAAAAGACTGGAAGCAACTAGCTAAAGAGATCATCAGTATAGGTGATCCGACAAAAAGGATTTGCGGTGCTGAGATTAATACAATTGAGGAAGTTCGGAATAAGAAATGGCTAACATTGGAAAATATTATTTTTTTAGTTTCTGATACTAATGAAGGTAAAGATACAGGTATATTTCTTACTGAATACTTTACATTCCGTTCTGATATTAATTTGAAACTTGTTGAGTATGCAATCGTTAGCGAATTACAAGACAAACGGCCTAAAGATTTTAAAATACATGGATTGAGAAACCTTGTTCGTAAAATAGGTGAATATATTCAGCGATTCGGTGGGAGTGATTATGTTGCCATTGATGCCACTGGTGGTTACAAGGCACAAATAGCAATTGCAGTAGTAATTGGTCAAGCACTGAATATTCCAGTGTATTATAAACATGAATTTTTTAGTGAATTGATTGATTTTCCACCTCTTCCTGTTTCTCTTGACTATGAAATTCTTGCAAAAAATGCTGATATCCTTACTGATTTTGAGCGTGGAAAAACATTTACAAAAACTGAATTAGGCGAATTAAATGAGTCATTAAAGGTTCTCTTGACAGAAGTTGATATTGATGGAGAAGTTTTATATGAATTAAGTCCTATCGGTCAAATTTATCTTACAGGTTTTCGTCTTAGAAATCCCAAACCCATAAAACTTGTTCCCTCAACAAAAAGAAAACAGCCTACTTTTGGGAATGACCATCATTATCCAAGAGGCTTTAAAGACTTTGCAGAAAAAATATGGGCAGAAAATAAATGGATAGATTTTGTACATTCTGAGCCATATGACAAACAAAAATCAATAAAAGGGATAGGATTTTGTGTCATGAAAGATGAAAATGAATATAAGCTGATTGGAACATTTAAAGATAAAGATTTTGGCGCAATATTTAGGCTGCGTTTAGCTGATGAGTCATTAACAGCTTTAACTTGGGCTGCAGATATATTGAATCAAAAATATAAACCTTAAACACATAACAAATCGCTCCACCTGACCGCTATTCCGCTGGCGCTCCATAGCGGCAGGTGAGCTTGGTCGTTAGATGAATAATGGGGACTGATGAAATGACTATTTGGGCTTTTAATCAACCTGCAGAAGAATACATCGAATTCGTACGTGACTCTGTGAGATCTGGCGTATCAAGATTCGGATGGAGCTGGTTTGAAGAGGCTGATTTGAATACGCTCAAACACAAAAAATGGGAAGAGATGTCCAAGGATGAACAAGAGGTATGGAGCAAGTCAGCATTTCTTCTAGATGTTGCAGAAGACGATTGGATTGTACACATTAATATTCCAGAGTGGGGAAAATGTACTGCAGCTAAAGTGATAAAACCATACTATTTTGAAAAAAAGGCTATTAAGGAAGATTTTCGTCATTGCGTAGGTGTGAATCTGGAGTCAGTAACCGAATTTGATAGAAATGATCAAAATGTTCATCCATTGCTCAGTAGGAAACTGAAACTTCGTGGTCGGTTTTGGAGAATTTATTGCGAGAAAGAGTTTTTTCAATCCCTCAAGAATTTAAAAGAAAATGCAATTGATATAGGGAGTGAAAGTAAAGGTACGTTTTTTCTTAAAACCGAATTATCGGAACCATTAAAACAAATAACGGAACTAATTCACAAAAATCATGACGGTAAGAACCTAGAAAAGTTTATGGCCGATGTTTTCAGAGAAGTTCCTTTTGTAGAAAATGTAATTGAAAATGGTTTTGGATGGGGAACTGATTATGGAGCAGATTTAATTGTGGAATATCGTTCTGGCCTTCCAATTAATGGGCTGGAAAAAATAGAAAAAATAGTCGTCCAAATTAAATCATATGAAGGCGAGCATTGGGAAACACATGCAGTTGAGCAAATTGAAGAAGCGATCAACCAATATGAAGCCAATGCAGGAATGTTGATTACAACAGCAGAAAAAACAGTGCCTTTGCAAGAAGCGATAGATAGATTGGCTTCTAAAATAGAAAAGCCTATTGCATTATTAGCGGGAGAAGATATTGCACGGTTTGTTTTGAAATATTATGGAGACGAATTGTTGAAATAAAAACAAGTGGGGGCACTTGACCGCCAAACCGCTGCGGGCTTCGCCCTTGCGTCTTGTCGGCAAGTGACCCTTGTCGTTAGAGTAGGAAAAAGGAGAATAACATGACATTTCTATCAAAGGACATTTTGG
>CAZYCQ010000158.1:0-2430 GCA_964645535.1 uncultured archaeon
TCCCGGAAAAAAGGCAGATCTTGTCATAACCGGCGTCAATCCACTTGAGGACATCTCCGTGTTCGAAAGACCGGACGAGCTCAAGGTGATGAAGGGTGGCAGGTGGATGAGAAACTAACTTTTGCCTTCCCTAGTTGTCCTCTGATTGGTTCCTCGGTGTTCATAGGATGACAGAATATCTCGAAATTGATTCAGCAAACAAATGGTTGGGCCTCTTCTCTAAGGTCATCAACCAGAAAAATATTTGCGTGGTTGATCTGCCCATTTTTATTCGACAACTAAGTTGGTTTCCACTCAAAAGAATGAATATATTGTTTTCAAGCCGACAAGGAGAATCATGATGGCAATCACCAGCTTGATCTGCCTCCTGTTCAATTTGAAGTGCATGAGGTATGACCCCAGCAATGCTCCAAAGAAGGTGGCGATAATCCCTCCAATGACAAGATTGATTGGATGCTCTAAGCTGAGGATCGAATATTTTGAATAGAACCCTGCAAACGAAGAGAAAATTACGATGAATGAAGTGGTTGAAGCAGCCCGCTTGGTTTCAAGGCCAACCCAAAGAAAGAAGGGTAGAATAATTGCACCTCCTCCAATGCCGAGAAGTCCTGCAAGAGTGCCGACAACCGCTCCTATCATTGAACTGATGAGTGTGACCTTCCATCCTTCCCTTTTCTCGGTTGTCTCTTCCACTTGCCCCCTTTTCAAATTTCTGAATATATTCAGGCTGATGAGGACAAGGGCGATTCCAAAGAGCAATTTCAGCAAGTCTGTGGGAATGAGGCTTGAAAGATACGAGCCAACTGGAGTGAAGATCACACTCATGATAATCACGGGTATGGCCACACGAAAATCAACATGTTTCTGCCTGATGTGGCGAATTGAAGATACCCCTGTTGAAATCGTATTGAAAAGCAATCCCAGCGTCATTGCAACAAGAATGTTATAGTTGAACTCTATGAGAAGGGGTATTACAATAAATGCCGCTCCAACCCCTGCTACTGCCATGATTGTAGTAAAGGCAAAGATAAGTAACGAGATGGGCAAAACCGCAAAATCCATAATTATACCTTCTTTCTAACTAGAATCTCTCCATCATCAAAAAGTACTCCCGAACATGAACCATTTGCGCAGTCAGGACAAAGGTATCGCCCTTCCTTCTCAACTGCGTACTTCCCTACCACTACTTCACCGCATTCCTCGCAAAGCCCCTTCTCATAAAGGTGTTTTGGCGTCTTTACTGTCACTCCCTCCCAAATCTCTACATTGAACTGCTTTTCAGGTTCCATCTCAAGGACTTTCTCGATCAACGGACGGGCCACGTCCCAGGGAACATCCTGCGGAAGTGTGCCTGCCTTTCTCATCTGCATGAATTCTCCATCTAAGACCTTAAGAAGAATATCTCCCTTTGGAACAACCCGGGCTGCTCGACCAGTCTTCCTGTCGACAAGAATCAAGCCAAACTTGCCTTTCATCAATTTCACGATGTTCCCCTTTCCTAAGGTTGTTCCGGCCATCATCTGAACTCCATCCGCAAAACAACCTGCGCAATGATGGTTCCCAGCTCAAGCAAGGCAAACAATTCTCCTGCTTCAGACTTCTTCACCCCAAGTGTATCCATCGCCACTTTTGCAGTTTTCAATCCCAAGGGCATTGCAGGACACTTGTGTCCATGCAACTCAAAACCATATTGAACTAGCTTATCGCTTATCAACATAGATGATTATGTCATTTTGAAACTTTTAAAAATTTCTAAATGTCTTAGTCGATTTGAAACATTTAAATGTTTAAAATTACAATGGTGTTTGTGATAAGCCTACTTGAAGAGGCATACATCGAAGCCACGCGGTTAAAAATTTGTACCTGCAAGGATCTTGAGACTTACTCTCGGAAAATCCAGAAAATTAAGGAAAACCTCAAGGAAGAAACCATTGAGTCATTCGAAAATCGATTCAAGGTGCTCGCAAATACAACCCGACTGAAAATCCTGTTATTCCTCATCAAGCAGAAAAATTCCTGCATATGTGAAATTGCATCCATTTTCGAACTTGATAGGGGAACCCTCAGCTATCACTTAAAACTTCTCCAGAATGTTCGCATCATACAGACCGAAAAGGTTGGAAAATCAAAAATCATAAGGCTTGCTGAAAACTATGAAACTATCCTTCCGCAAGATTTCCTTGAGAAGTTCAAAGCCCAATGAGTGATTTGCTCCAGAAAAAATGGTGCCTGAAAGGACCATTGCTCTGTTCTCAATTCGCAGTCATCTCCTATTCGGTTCTCTCAATCATTGCCTGATAGATCATGCCCCCGAATACCCAATTGATGTCAACCAACTTCCATTCCGGACCAATTAACTCAATCGTGGGCTTCCTGTCAAAGTCCACCCCGAACAGCATCTTGGTCAGTGGATTGATCGCCTTCTCAACT
>CAZYCQ010000159.1:0-2379 GCA_964645535.1 uncultured archaeon
TTCTCGCAGAAGGCGACCTCTCACTCTATAAGGATCTAATGTTTGATTTCGACAGGCTTTGCTCCAATCTACAAGAGGGTTATAGATTCAAATTCGGTTCGTGTTCATTTATTTGGTGAAATGGGATTTTCAATCATCAAAAATCCCATATCCGACAAATTGAACGATTCAATAATCTTTTGACAGTTGTTCTTCCGGAAAATCTTTCGGAATAAAAGTACTTGTTTTAAAATTATTTGAAGGAAGCATTCAAAATAATTCCATCTGGATTCCTAATCTCTATCCTAAAGAAATTCGAATGAAGGTGATAATTTTTCAAGTTAGGGATGCTTTTTATATATTTTTCCTCAATTTCACTACACAATCGAAAATTTTTTTAAATTTTTCCCCACAGCTCATGCTTTCCACAAAGCATATCTCAGGTTTGTTTTTCATAGGTATCCTAGTGATTTCTGGGTTTGCTCCTGTGCTTGCCGATACCTTCAACGATTCGAACACTGATGTTTCACCCCTTGTGGTTCAGTTTGGAGACTCCATCGAGGAACAGGCAGCCATTGCAGAGCTGAAGTCGAACTTTCCTCGCGCACAAGTGGTGGGCTTTTCTGAGTACGATAGGATTGTGTCCTTCAAGGGGTCGGTTATCTATGTAGGGCACAGTTCTAATGAGGGTATTCAATTCAATGGAAAGACAGTGTCTTGGGATGTATTGGCTGAGATAATCCGGACTTCCAAATCCGATAGTCATTACATATTAGGTTGTGAATCATCAAAAATTGCGGAACTTACCCAGGGGACTGGAAAACGGGTCTTTTCATTTGGACAGAAAGTTGACGCAATATTTGGTGCATACTTTGTTTCATTTTTAATTTTCAGAAGTCGTCAAATTTTAAGCGATATGTTCCTCAGAATACATGCCCTTCTTTATGATATTTCCAGTGCATTATTCCTTTCAGTTCCTGAATATTCAGGAACTGAGAGTGGGTATCAAATTGGCATAAAAAGGGAATCCCTTCAGAACAAATATTGCATATGGGGGAAATGTGCATATACCTATCTGGAAAATATTGTTTGGTTTAATCTCGCACCTTGGCTCTTGAATCTAATAAAAGACATCTCCTTATTTACATCTGGAATCTATTTTTCTTATATGGTAAACGCACTTTCTGCAATGTCAGGAATTAGCCTGTTTTTGTCTAGTACCCTTGTTTTGGCAATGATTGTCGCTCTTGTTTTAATTATTGATTGGCATGCAGGTCAACGAAAAAAAGGTGATTTAAAACTTGGGATGGGAATTCAAGTGGTTCCGACGCCAATGTTTAAAGCTTGGATTGATAACAATGAACCAGAAAAAGAAGGGGACAATGGTCGCTATTGGTATTCAACCAATCCAATAAACACGAATATGCATCTTATTTATCCACTTTTGTTCAACATTCCAACAACATGGCAGAAGGTCTATTGAGGTGATATGAATGAAGTTGTATCGATTTCAGGTCAATGAGGGGATTGTCCTCATCTCCTTTCTCCTCTTGCTACTAATGACACCTGTTCTCCTGAGCATCAACTCAAAATCAGTTCCAATGATGATTTATTCGGTAATGTATTTGATTCTGGTAATGGGTGTCATCCGGGAACTTCAGGTGCTTTGGCTGGTCTTAAGAGCAAAGGTGAAAGTGGATGATGCTGAACTTCTTCCTCCACAGACTACGAAATTAGTAACATTCCGCATACTTAACATTGTCTGGTTTATTCTCTTCACCTTTATCACCTCTTCATCTCAGTTTTTTGGAATTTTGGACATTGCTGGAATATCCTATTGGTTTAAACAAAATGATCCATTTGGAGTGATTGCATTTGTTGTCTTCTTTGTTGGGTTGATCCCATATGGCATTGTTCTTTATCGATATCCCAAATCCTCAAAATTGGTACAAAAAGGGGGAAAAGGATTGGGGGGCACATTCTTCACTTCGAAAGATGTTGCAATAGAACTCGAAAAACTGGGACAATAAAATTACATGGCTAGGAAATGTTCATATCATCTTGGTTTGCTTATTTGAATGCATTAAATTTTCCTCCTCGCCATTCCCAACAGGATAAATAACCTCAAAGGATTGTTGCTAAAAACAAATCCATCCCATAAGAACCCCTTCCAGATATTGTATAGGCATATGACAATTATCTCTTTATCCCCTGCAATCAAGCTGAATGAATGACAGGACCCTCCAAAATTTCCAAATCCAAAATGATTCTTTGAATCCACCATCACATCATGCTAATAATCATTGCTACTCACAACGAAGGGCTGAGACGGGATGCTGACCGTGTCATTCGACTGACTGATGGAAGAATTATGTAAAAAAGCTACTTTGCGGCCTGAAC
>CAZYCQ010000160.1:0-2344 GCA_964645535.1 uncultured archaeon
CCGCTTCGTGGACTCCCAACTGGGGCCGATTCCGGAAGGGTGGGAGGTGAAGGCGTTGGGGGATGTTCTGAAACTGGCCTATGGCAAGTCGCTGAAAGCGAGTAACAGACGAGCAGGTCACATTCCTGTTTATGGTTCTAATGGGCAAGTGGGTTGGCACGATCAAGCGCTTGTGCCAGGCCCAGGAATCGTCGTTGGGCGTAAAGGAAATCCAGGTATTGTCAAATGGGTATACTCTGATTTTTTTCCGATCGACACCACCTTCTATGTTGTGCCTAAACACTATGATTATGGCCTAAATTTCCTTTTCTATGCTTTGTCACGGCAGAATCTTCCCCTACTTGCAGCAGATTCTGCTGTTCCAGGTCTAAATCGTCATTTCGTTTATTCGAAGGTGCAGGTCTTCCCACCCACCAAAGTCGCAAATACGTTCGAACAAATGGTCGAAGCCAACAAGAAGATCCAAAATCGAAATGAGGAAGGGGCGCGGTTGTTGGCCGACTTGCGGGATACCCTTCTCCCCAAGCTCATTTCCGGCGAATTGCGTGTGCCGGATGTGGAGAAGATTTTAAAGGATGTGCCATGAGTTGTGACCAAATGGAATCAGGCATGGCTGGATGAGTCTGCTTTAGGAAATGAATGACGGGGAACGGCACTTCGGCCCAGGATTAGGCTGTATAGCATGGTCTTATTATGATCAGGTACGTAATAGCTGTCTTTCTGCAATGCCGATGAGAAAAAAAGGAAATCTAGAGGGGGTAAGTGAAATTTTTGTTCAATAGATAGAATATGAGTGTGAAAAAAGAAAGGAAAAGCAGAACTGTTTTGGATATGTCTCACGAGGAGGCGAAAAATTTTTTTCTTCGACATGAATGCTATAGTAATGTTGAGCTTCCTCCTTACTTTAATTTCGAACCCTTGCTTAAAGATGTGCAAGATGCCCTTGCCGGAAAGGATTTGGAGAGCTTTTTCAAAGGGAAGGAGGGGGCGAGTAAAAAGAAAGATTATCCAAGCTATTATGAAAGGGTGAATCATTCATTTGTGCATAATAAAGATGGTGCATATGCATGGAGGCCTTTGCAAATCCTGCACCCCGCAATTTATGTTTCATTAGTGAATATTATTACAGACAAAAATAATTGGGAAATTATTTGTAACAGGTTTAAGGAATTCAGAGAAAAGTCCATTGTAGATTGTTTTAGCATACCGAGGGAGGCAGAGGAAAATAAAACGCATGTAGCGGAGCAAGTGTCTTATTGGTGGGTTCATATTGAGCAAAAGTCAATTGAATTGGCTCTTGATTTTGACTTAATTTATCATACCGATATATCTAATTGTTATGGTTCTATTTATACCCATTCTATTCCTTGGGCTTTGCATGGCAAAGATGAAGCAAAAAGAAACAGGAGCGATAGTTTGGTAGGAAACAAGATTGATAAGTATGTTCGATATATGAGATATGGGCAAACGAATGGAATACCTCAGGGTAGTGTATTGATGGATTTTATTGCAGAGATGGTGCTTGGTTATGCCGATATGTTGCTTACCGAAAAACTTGAAGATAAAAAAGTGAAAAGAGGTGGGCAGAATCTTAAGATTTTACGCTTTCGGGATGATTACCGGGTTTTTGCGAACGATCATAAAGTTGCTCATGAGGTGATTAAAGCATTGTCTGAGGTAATGTTTGATTTGGGGATGAAGATCAATTCGGAAAAAACCAATTTAAGTGACTCTGTTATTCGTTCCTCAATAAAGCCGGATAAGTTTGCTTGGATTGTAAGTAAACAAAAAGGAGGAAATCTAAGGGAAGATCTTTTGTTGTGTTATGATTTTAGCCAAAGATTTCCAAACTCTGGCAGTCTTCTCAAAGCTTTGTTGTCCTTTTATGATGAGCTTACAGATTTGAAAAATAGAAAAAAAGAGGTTGAGGGAAAGGGAGTAGAGCATGGTTATTTTGATCCTTTACCATTAATCGCCATTGTGGTGGATATCGCTCTGCGAAATCCAAGAACATATTCAGTGTGTGCAGCAATTCTGAGTTATTTGTTTCTGGATCTGCCTAATGAAAGAAGTAAAAAAAGAGTATTGAAGAAGGTTTATAAACGATTTAAGAAGCTTCCGCATACCGGCTTGATGGAAGTCTGGCTTCAGAGGATGATTCTTGCTATAGAACAAAATTGGCCATTTTCTGCACCTCTTTGTAAGGTAGTAAAAGGTGAGAAAGAGGAATTATGGAATAGTGAATGGATTATGGATGGTGATCTAAAAAGTGCTATTTCATCTGAAAAAATAATTGATAAAAAAGCTCTTGCGATCACGAAATTGTTGCCAATAATTTCAAGAT
>CAZYCQ010000161.1:0-2319 GCA_964645535.1 uncultured archaeon
TTTCCATCTTCTAGTCCATTCTGAATTATTCTTGATAATTTACCGCGCTCAATCGAATTATATTAAAACAAGCCAATATCAATTAGAATAAAGGTGTAAGTCATGCAAAGAAGTAAGGGTTTTGATTCCTCCACAAGAAAGCTTTTTAGAAGGTCTCCTCGGAAAAAGGGTCTCAGATCTGTTAGATATCTGCTCGAGCCCTTTGAGGTTGGGCAAAAAGTTGACATTATTTTGAATTCTCAGTCCCAAAAAGGAAGACCGCACAGAAGGTTCCACGGGCGTAAAGGAACCGTTATCGCAAAACAAGGGCAGGCATATGTTGTCCTTGTAAGAAAGGGGAACAAGGAAAACAAAGTCATTGCAAATCCTGAACATCTTAGAGCCGCCAAGGTTGAAGAGTAGGTAGATAGAGATGCCAAAAGAGATCCATTCCTCCATTCCTGTTTCAATTCCTGAGGTAAGGGAACTTCTCTTAGCCAGAAAAAAGGAAGTGGAAAAGGAACAGGAGGAATTATCGTATATGCAAATGGTGGCATTGGATCATGCGATATTGATTTCCCAGATTTCTGCAGAAAATGCAAGGAATCTTGTTGAAAATTTGATGACAACATTCAATATTTCTGACAAAGGGGCAATTACACTAGCAAATTATATGCCTGACACCATTGATGAAGTTCGTGCTCTTTTGGATCCGGAATCAAAGACCATGGAAACTGAAACTCTTGAAAAAATTCTGGAAATGCTTAATGCTGTACCACGGTTGGAGAAAAAAGGTCTCATTGATGATCACGTTGCTGAAGATGAATATGATGAATTCGATGATTTTGGGAAAGAAATTCCTGAAGAAATACCCGAAGGTCTTGAAGATCTGAAAGATTGAATTCCATGAATATTCAACTTACCATTTTGGTGAGGTAATATTTATTATCTCACGAAAATAAACTTCATTAGCAAATTTTCGATTTAACCGATTTTGCTACCTTTCAAATAACAAGGTGAAGAATATGGAAACCCCTCCAAAAGAACGCTCTTCCGATGATGCACAAAGAGAGAGAAGGACAAAGAAGTATGAGGAAGAGGCAATTATTCTTGATATTTTGCTCCCCAACTCAATAAACAGGCATGACAAATATCGAAACAAAACTCTTGCCCAAGCTGTAGGCACGAAATGGTTCACTTTGCTTGAACTTATTATTAAATCCGAAAGTACAGTCATGCTTCAGGATAGGGTTGCATTGAATCGAGAAGAACGGAATGTGGTCGAAACAATTGTCGGAAGAATAACATACGATAAACTTACTCCGTTAGCAGCACAGCAACTAGAAATTGCCGTTGATCAGATTGTTACAGAAAGGGAAAGTGAATTTGTTGATTGGGTTAATAGGGCCACACCGGTTAGTATCCGTCTTCACTCTCTTCAATTAATTAAAGGAATAGGAAAGAAGTCTAGAGAAAGTATTCTTCAACAACGTAAGATAAAGCCATTTGAATCTTTCGAAGATATAGAACAACGGACTGAAGTTAAGGATCTGAAAAGCTTAATCGTGAAAAGAATTATTGAAGAAATTTCCACTCCTGATGAAAAACATCGGCTTTTCACACGCGAAGAAAAAAAGGATACCCGCCCTAGGTCTAGACATCCTCGTAGAAATCCTAGAAGAAAAGGATCCTCTCGGTTTTAATAAGTTTAAATTTCCAGGTTGACATTTGTTCAATGATTATTCCTGAAAACAAACAGGAAATTCAGTTAATGGAAAAGCATATTCTTTTTCCCAACCCGAAATTCCTTAATTCTCCCTCAAAGCCAGTTCTTTTAACCTCATTCAAGGAAATACAAAGAGAGACTGTTAATTTGCTTGAATCAATTGGAATACATGACATTGATGATTTGAGGAAAATGTTTGAGGATCCAAACTCCAATTCCTTGATTGATCACATTGGGATTGAAGAATGGGAATTGTTGATTGAAATTTCAAAAAAACATGATAGTGGGATGCATCCTGCTTCACTCCCAAAAGATTCAGAAAGTCTTTACATGGTAATTGCACTCACAAAAGAAAACTACTTGCTGATGTCAATCTATTGGAATGACGTCTTGCTTACCTATCGATCAACAGAATTGAATCCACTGTTAAATACATTCCAGAAAATAGTCAAAAAACTACATCCAATAAAATGCTATTATTTTGCCCCTTCTGTTTCTGCTATTTATTTGCCTAGAAACCATCTTTCACCGGTTTTTCAATCTCTTGCAGAATTTGACAATTGGATTTCTGAACATGGATTTTCTCCTCCGATAGATCTTGAAGAGTATCCAAT
>CAZYCQ010000162.1:0-2292 GCA_964645535.1 uncultured archaeon
ATATATGGTTGGTTCGTTTCAATGGCAAGCTGGGTAGTGGTCACGCTCAATTTGTTGAGTACCCTGATCGGGCTGTTCTGTTTCTATGTGACCGTCCGTCTCTGGCAACGCCATCGTTTGAATAGAACCCTGTTTTTTGTCGGTACAGGCTTTTTCTTCACCATGTGGAACTTTTCCCATCTCTTGAACAACTTTGTGGTCACCCGTTCGGTTGCAAGAGGGATTTTCACATGGGGATTCTTTTCAGGGTTCCTTTTTGTGGCATGTGCACTTTTCGGCTTTTCCCTTCTGAGAAGAAATGAGATTACTTGGGAAATGCTGGCCTATGCAGTCATCTTGTCCTCCTTCTTCACCTATTATGTTGCGAGACCAGAAGTAATGGGATTGGTATATACGGAAGATGAGGGATGGTTTGCGGTTGCAGGGAACCCAATGTATTGGAACATGTTCATTGCCTTCCTGTTTGTCGCGAATACCTATGAGCTGATGGTACCTTTATACCAAGCCCAACGTCTTTCGAATAGGCAGACTCGACCAAAGGTCATAGTTCTGCTTCTTTCAATTGCTCTTGCTACCTTTTCAGCGGCGTTGGTTAAGCCATTGAATTTTCTGCCGCTACCCAATGTGTTCAGATTTGTACTTCCAGGCATTGGATTTTTCTTCTTCTTTTATTTACTTAACAAGTATCCTTTCCTTGGTTTTCATGATGGCTGTATAATTCATGAGGTACTTGTAGTGACAGAAAGTGGCTTGCCAATTTATTCACCTCTCTCAATGGAGGGACAGAACTACCTCAATTCAGGAGCAATCCTGGGTGTCAGCTTTATGTTCGATGAAATCAGCAGGAATGCAGGAATTGATTCCAAATCCACAAATGAGAAATTCAGGAGGATAGAACTCGAATCCAACGAGTTCTTCATAGCATCAGTGCGAAAGTACAATGTGATTTTCAACTATTCCAATCCTAGCGGGATCACACTTCAGAAGATGAAGTCTCTTGCTCGGATCTTCTGGAAGAGGCAGGAGCCGGCAAGATTGCAGGAGAGATTCGAAAGAGATCTCAAGCTTTTCTTTCCCACCTTGAAACTGATGGAGACAGGAATTCAAAAGGGATAGACCTCAAAGATTCGGTCACCCAATTCCAGCAGGACTTCAACATTGGTAAGTCTTTCAATCCACTTCTTTGGAAGCTTTTGAGCCCCTATTCTTGCCCCGATCATTCCACCGGCGATAGATGCGACTGAATCCGTATCGCCGGAATGGTTGGCACCGACCACTACGGCTTTCTCGAAATCATCAGGATGTCGAAGAAAAAGGAAAAAGCTCATGGCGAATGCCTCATCCCCCACCCATCCCTGCCCCAAGGTTGTCAATCCGTGGTAATCGTCCACCGAGGAATCAGCCAGATCGCGAGCCTTACCTAGAATCTGCGTGAATTCTTCGGACATGTTCCGTGTTTCCTGCATGAGGAGTTCTGAGATTTCTGTGGGGGATTTTCCTTCCAGAACATGGGCAATGGAAAGCGCACCTGCAACGCATGCTGCATCTGCAGTGGGATGTCCATGAGTCATCTTCCCAGAGATAGAAGCTATTTGTTTCAGCACTTCATCCCGATAGAAAATGCCGAAAATTCCTGAACGCATGACGGAACCGCAACCTTTGGAAGTGGCCACACCCGATGCTCTCCAATGGATGCCCTTCTTGAGATTGTAAACACCTTGCAGACATGTATTTCCTGGAGCATGGCCGGGGTCATCCAGCCATTCAATGTAATGTTTGGCTATGGTTTCGGCAACTGCATCGATTTGTTTTTGCTTTCCAGAAGAAAACACCTCCACCATGGCCTTCCCTCCATAAATAATCATTTGGGTATCGTCCGTCCAGACGGCATTTTCTTCAAGTTCCCTGATTCCTTCAGGCCCATAGGTTGCGTGAATGTCCTTAATGGACAGAAATTCCGTTGGCTTGCCCAAGGCATCTCCAAGTGCAGCACCAAGGAGATAGCCGTGTATCTTGTCCCTCATGCTCAAGCCAAGTTATCAAGGCGGTCATTAATGTTTACAATCGAGGGTGCAAAATTGTAGACAGTATAAACCCCAAGAGTTTATTAGGAAAATAAAATTTCATCGGTATGGAAGTTGAGAAACTGATCGGCAAGCCCTTGAGGGATGCACCGAAAGAGGTCGAGGACTTGGCACAGCAACTTCTGCTCCGTTCAGGATATTTCTATATGGTGGGCCCGAGAATTTTGGTCACTGAAGGAGGAAACAGAATTCTTTCCAAATGTATCAA
>CAZYCQ010000163.1:0-1716 GCA_964645535.1 uncultured archaeon
CCACTTTTGACCAAGGCCTGGGCTGGATAAACCTTAAGACTGCCTATGACAATGCTTATGCAGAGGGGTTTGCCTCATATTGCTTTACCCCCTTCTGAGTGGTACATAATGAGACTCCTTCCATTTCTTGTTGTGGGTTTGATGGCTTTTCCTCTGATGAGCAGTGCAAATGTCGTCTCCGTTGGAAAATCCCCTTCCCTTGAGGATCTGATGTTGAAGTACGTCCCATTTGCGGGTAGCGGTTTTGACGCGGTTGATGAGATTATTCCAAATTTGGCAGGAGGCTATCTTGTTCTTGGTCGAACGAATTCTCCTGAGCTGACATCCTATAATGCACCAGATTATACATGGCTTGATAATTCCGGTTTAACCGATTTGTTTTTGGCCAATCTTTCTGAAAATGGGGAGATTCTTTCTCTCTCCCGATTTGGCATTGATGATTGTTGTGCCTCTATCCAAATCGGTGCAGATGGTAGCTTTTATTTGGCTGGATCAACTGAGAAGAATTCATTTCCCTTGGAAAATTTGAGAACGATTGGTTTTCCGGGCCAATCGGATGAGGGGGATGTAAGCAATGTATTTTTTATGAAGTTGAACCCTGATTTCACCATCCGATGGATCAACATCATTGGTGGAAGTAAGGGGGATTTCGTAAATTCTTTAGCTTTAGATAGGGAGGGTAATGTCTTTCTTGCAGGAACAACCATATCTCCTGATTTCCCCTTGCAAAATGCGTCCGACAGTACCAATGACAATGGATTGGATGTTTTCTTGATGAAATTCTCGGCAGATGGATCATTGGTGTGGAGCACCCTTTTTGGTGGCCTTTATGATGAGTTGGCTTACCAGATTACCATTGATGAAAACGAGAACATATATATGGTTGGATACGCAAATTCTCTAACGTTTCCATTTACACCTCCCCTAGCGAATACCGATTTGGGAGAGGACTTTTTTGCAGTGAAATTCGATAGATCGGGAAACGTCGTGTGGGCACAATTCCTTGATAATGACCCTTGGGTTGGCTTTTGGTTCGGCGGAATGACAACAACGGGAAATGGAACTTTGCTGATTAATCTTGGAAGACCGTTTCATACGCTTGACGAGATATTACAGTACTATGATGAGGTTGATTTTTCACAAAAACCAGAACCGGATGATTTTCCCGAAAAAGATAACCAAGACCATACCTTTTACATGGATGTGAATTCTTTGGTGATATTCCCTCCAGACGGAGAAGGTCAGAAAAAACTAGGGTACGGACTCTTTCCGCTATTTGGCCAAATACAAGTGGATTACAGAAGAAATATATATATGGTCGGTTACCAACCTTCAACAGAAGTTTCGCTTTTCATTACCAATTCCTCAGGATTTCCCCTTTACTTGACAAATACGGACTTAAAGGAGGACACTGTAAAAAAGACAACTTCCTTCGCCGTTCAAGAGAAAAGGATCGCGATTGCAGGGATTAACAATTATACCACCGGCATAACTAGCGATATGGATGGATTTATAGTGGTTCTTCGAAATCCAAAACATCAGTCACTCAATTCTCAAACAACCGCGCACCCCTCAGCCGCGTTTTTGAGATTGCGTTTCTTAATTGTATTATGGCCTGTCTTGCTTATTATCAAAAAAAGGAGAATTTGGCTTCTTAGATCCTGAAAGTGAAGTTCTTCATATCCATGGCCATTTCATGAAAATTGTACGTGATGG
>CAZYCQ010000163.1:1726-2248 GCA_964645535.1 uncultured archaeon
TATTTTTTAAAACAAATTTTTAAGGAACAAAATATTAGATATTCATTGCAAAATAAAGCATTATATTTTTTATTTATGGGGGAATGTTATTTGGGCAAGGTTTGTGGATTATAACAAAACCCTAGTTGGAATAAATGGAGCATTCTCATTCAGCCCAAATGGAGATGTCCTATTTTCAACAGCTTGGATATTTTACTCTGTTGAAAAGCTTAATGAGTTTTCTGGGGCTGTCTATTCGTCTCGAAGGATAGAGCAGGACGATCTTGAAGAAGGGATCGCCCTTTCGATGGTGGTAGAAATGACATCAGATGGTGAATCGGTTCGTGATTTCGGCTATTATGGATATGGACGGATGTTTGGAATGATCCGTCATGACAAAGACGGTTTTGGTTATCTGCTGGAACCAAATGACCTCTCTTTGTCTATAATTGATGAACAGAGGGCTCACATTTATCAATCACCATTCTCAAGGAAGAATTGGAGTCATGGAAATGTACAGAAGGGGAAAACCCATGTATCCCG
>CAZYCQ010000164.1:0-2196 GCA_964645535.1 uncultured archaeon
AGTACCTTTATGGTCTAGAAACTATCCATCCCCTTTAGAATCGGAAAAGAAGTCTTTATTTTGGAATAATCAAATTAATGCAACAATTGTCAGGTTTATTCAGCTAACCCGTCTCTTCCTGTAGATTATGGCAACTGAAACTAAGCCCACAATCGGGACCATGATCGGAACTGGTGCTGTTGATCCGTTGGCAGGTTTCTCCGATCCGGTGAACACAACCTTGGTCTCTGCCACCCCGTTACCGATACGGGTCATGTTTTCTATGGCATGGTATTCAAGCATGATCCCTGTACTTTTCTCATAGACTGCGATTTCCTTGAGATTCACCTCGCTGAGACCGACGCTGACATCGAAGCTTGAGATGAAGGTATAATTTGCATCATTCTGCTGTGAATAGGCGAAATAAATGCCGGTGTAGGGGTATTCTCCATAGAACCTGAACGACTCATTTTGTGAGGTCCAGTATTCCCAGTCATTGTGGATGACAACCCCATACCTGATGGCATCCATCTTTGTTTTGACATTTTGCGGGGCGCTGTCCCCGATGGTATAGTTTGCATCGATCGTCGAACTGGTGATGTTCAGTATCTCCATCGTGATGTCGTCTCCGGTCCTAGCTACAACCTTTGAGTTCCTGTATATTGGAAAGTTCTCATCTTGGTTGGTTGCAAGATTGATTACGTCTGCCCTGATGACGGAATATTTGAGGGTCTGACCGATTTCGACCCCGACCTTTGTCGTATCAATGGCTCCTGATGTTCCAGACACCATGAGAAGGGTCGAAAGAAAAACGAGCTTGAAAAATTTGTGGTTTTTCACTACATTTTACTGTACATTTTCTTTAAAAAACTTTCTCGGAATGAATGATGTAATGTGTAAAAAAAAAAATTATGATAGATTTTCACGGTTTCACTCAACAGGAATCAGATAAACAAATGGGATGTAGTGGACATATTTCTAAATCCAGCTCAAAAACGTGGGGGGAGGGAGGCAGCTACCTAGAAAAAAATCAGAGGTAGCTGCAATTTACCATATGCAACCTAAGATGATAAATCTTGTTCTGACGTCACTATATCTTCCCGTATTACGTTTCTTGAGGTGAGATCACCTTCCTGTTGACGGACGTTGGCAATAGATGGCTTCGCCTCGAAAATGGATTGTAAATGATCTCGGATTGATTCTTGAGATGCTTTTTGTCCAAATTGGTTCTTGTCTTTCTAGCTTTATATTGCCAACTTACCATTTTCTTCTGAGATGATTCAAAATGGTGCTGATTCGAAACGATGCCTGGAAGTATGGGTATAAGGGACCAAAATCCATAGACTTGGATCCCAAGGATCATGCTGTTCTTGTCGCTGCCAAGGAACTTGCCGATCTTTTTCAAACCTCTCATGACTACATCATAACTCTCGCTAAATCACCTGAGGTCGATCTGGATCTCAATATCTTTCCCTTTCCCCTTGTGCTGGGATTGAAGAAGGAGAAATCCTATCGTATCCGGAGGGTCACCATGACTGGAGCCATGAACCCCATTTTTCCGGATATTTGGCAGCTTGAGCAACTGAAGGAACTCAAGCTGAACATCTGGTTCCCCTTCTATCCTGATGTTGAACCAAGGGAGAGACCGCTTGACAGACTTATTGTCAAGCTGGGCATTGAACAGGATTTCAATTTGTCCTGTCTTGTTCCGGTCAGGCAAACCTTGGTCAGAATGTCCTCGAAAACCTTCTCCATTCATATGCGTCAACTTCCCAAATCCGAGAGGTTGATCTTCCACGGTGGGAGGCTCATTGCATTGCATGACAATGGCACCAGAGCCCTGAAGGTGATTGGAAACCTAACTGTTGTCTCTCCACTCTATTCTGTTGAACAGCTCGAGATTCACCATGGCAACCTTCTAACTCCACTTCCTTTGAAGGATGCTTTTCCTAATTTCAAATCCGGTCAACAACAGATTTCATCCACTGATTTTTCCGAAACAACGATTGGGTCATCCGACCAAAGTTCAATGGTGTGCAAGAACCTCCCAAAAGCATCGTATTGACAATACCGCACATTTTCCTTAAAACACCCGATCCCCTGAGAAAAGCGGAAGGCGGGAATCGAACCCGCGGCCTCTTGCTTACCAAGCAAGCGCTCTAGCCCCTGAGCTACTCCCGCGCTTTTCAGATAGTTGTTCTCTTGAGAACATTTTGA
>CAZYCQ010000165.1:0-2163 GCA_964645535.1 uncultured archaeon
AATAGGTGAGCTGGGGCGCGAGTTGAAAAAGGATTGGTGAAATCATGAGCGAGGACGAAAAGAAACCCCAGGATGACAAGAAGATGAAAAAACCTGAAACACCCAGTCCTAAATTGATTGGAAGGGACAGTCAAACAAGTGAATTCAAGAAAAGCTGGAGTGGCGAAGATGAAAGGGAAGAATGAGAGGAAGTCGAAAGAGACCCCTTCAAAAAAAGAAAACAGACCTTCTTCAAAACTTGTTGGCAGGGATTCCGAGACCTACCACATTTCATTGAAATCAGGCAGGAATGAAGAAAACAATGATGCCGGCGGCAATTGAAAGCAATAGAAATATCCAAGAGACAATCAAGCACCTTGAAACTTTTGAGAGGGCACTTTTCAACGTTTCCAAGCTTATAATGTAGTCTTCAATGATTAGTTTCATGACATGGTGATCTTTTTCGAACCAAAAATCATCCAATGATGATGTCTTTTTTTCCTTGTCTCGGGTTGGCAGAAAAAATCCGAGGCGATGTGGCACCATCACATATATCGCGAAGGCAGTGGATAATCCTGCCAAAAGAAAATACGCCCATGAGTAATGTCTTAAATACAATTGTGCATTTATCAGCAATCCAGCAATGATCCCATTGATGGCAATGGATTTCTCAGCGTTGGATTTGTTCATCATGTAGGTATTGTCGAAATATTCCCAAGATCGCTTGAAATGAGAAAGAGTCTTGTCCATGGCCCATTGGGACCATTGGGCGGCTGTTTCCTGATGTTTCTCTTCCACCATAACATCATTCCTCCCGTATATTTAAGAATCTTGCCTCTAAGAAAGCGCCTTTATGGTTTTGGAATTCGGATCTGAACAAAAGCTGATACATCCCAATTATCAAATTTTATTGAAAGCAAGGAAACCGCGTGTTGATTTTAATCTTATCTATATTTTGGCAGGGCTGGCCATAGTCTTTTTGATTGCAACATTGTCATTCATCTCAGTTACGGCTGCTCAAGATCGTTTTTCCTTCAATGCCTATGGTTACCTTTACGGAACCATGAACTTTGAAGATTTTAGGCAGATGCCTGGTTCAATTCCAATGGCTGGTGCATTGGAGATCAATATGGTTCGACGAGAGGTGACCATGAGGGGTGCACTGATCAGCAGTGCCGAATTCCTCCGGATCAATCCGTATTTTCGGACGTTGGGAAAGCAACTTCCTTCTCCCGTCTTACTGCGACCTGACTCCGTTGGAGATTCGATTAAAAGTTTTGTATTCTATGAACAGGATACATTCCCATTAACTGTGATGGGAACGAATTATGAGATACGATTAAACATTTCACGCTTCAAAGGAAAATATCCTTCCGAAATGTTATTTCCTTTTCATATTGACTTCATACTGATTCATCCTTCCCTATTTAATTCAGTTGGTTCAAATCAAACGCTTGCGACCTTCTTCAGGATTGTCGGTGATGTAACAAATTTCCAGCGGAACATTGAGGTATATGCACCAAGTGTTCAATGGAAGAGGCAACCAAGGGCTGATATCCTGACCTTTACAAAACTGAAGATGTTTGGTCCAGTTATTTCTCTGTTCACAATATTTGGGTTCATCCTCCTGTTAAGTCTTGTTTTTGGAAAATCCCTGGGAAATTCCGAAAAAGATGATGTCAAAGGGATGATGAAAAGGGGTCTTCATAGAAAATACCTTTACACGACTTTTTTGGTGGAAGGTTTTGTTTACTTCCTTTCCATATCCTTTAGCTTCATATCATCCTTTGTGGCAGACTCTGTCCTTACTGGTATGGAGATTGAAAATCTTTTCTGGACGGCGGTCACAGTTTCTTCCGTTGTTTCCGCAATTAAGATCATTGCCGAGATACTGAATCTTCAAAATTCTTCTAGATCATTTCTTGAATGATTAAACAGGCGTTGGGAACGATTTTGAACTCTATTGGTCAATTTGTGATCCTTGCTTTTTAACGAGGCATACGGCAAATCTGCGGGTGATGGTCGATGGTAATTCGAATGGTCCTTTCAGACGTTCCGAGGATACCTTGGCTTCAACATATCCCGAGAATATGGGCGTGAATTGCACCATCTCTCTCATTATCTCTTCTGTGGTTCTGAGGTTGATGTTTCCGACGATTCCGTTTTCTCCATGATGTTTCTTTC
>CAZYCQ010000166.1:0-2137 GCA_964645535.1 uncultured archaeon
ACAGGATAGCCAATATTTTACGTATCATGTTTTCATTACCTCCAAAAACCGCCTCTGCCACCGCCTCCACCTCCGCCTTCACAAAGGCAGTTCAATCCAGCCAAATAAGCCGAATCATAAAGAGACCCCAGGTCAACATATCCGGCACCCAAATATTGGTCAGGGTTTGACGCTTGAGAACCCGCTGATTCCAGCAACTCTACAAGTTTAGACCTAGAAGGAGTCTTGTAGACACCGTTCGTTTCGAAATAACCTTTGGAATATGCATAAATTGCAACAAGAGCGGCACCAGCAAGGAGGGGAGCGGCAACACTAGTACCAGGGATTAGAACAGGATAAGGTCTGCCTTGTATATATTCACTCATTAATGTGATAAAATGACCAGGCATTGCAAACCTTACAGGGCGGATTGAACTTCCCCATGATGAACAAAGAATTGTGTCAGTATTTGGACAGTATGTGTGACCATACGCAGTATCTCCACTTAAATGACCTTCAGCCGAATAATAATCTTCATCATAAAAATTAATTCCACCAATAGACCTCCATTCCCCTCTGTTCTCATGGTCAATAGATGAAACTGGGAAAAATTGTTCCAAATTATTGGGAAGGGTTGCACTTTCATCCCGCCCTTCATTCCCCGCGGCAGTGACCATGAAAACCTGCTGTGAATATAAAGAAGAAATATTATCCAACATGCTCTGAGTTAGCGATTCCCATATCAGCGAAGTTACAAATACACCAATGTTAAACTTGGAGACATTTGATGAAAGCCAAGTCCAAAGAGTCGGATCAGAAATTAGTAAACCTGCAGGATCATTATCAGGATGTGTAAAAGCATCCACAACAATGATCCTGGCACCCCTAGCTATGGTGAGTAATGAAGAAATAACCCAAAAGCCATGAGTTACGCCTTCAGGACTAAGCTTTTCTTCGATACTAGTTAGATAATCTGAGCTCTCAGGACCTTCACCCCCATATGCGACTATCTCCTGAGTGGTTGGATCCAGAGTCCAATATGAAATGATGTCCCCATAAAGATTCTGACCTCCACCAGCTTGAATTGAAGCCCATTGATTAGCGGTTAAACCACTATCAAAAACTACGATTGTCTTCTTGTAATCACCATCAACAGGAACATAAGGAAGCCAAAAAGAGCAGTTAATATAAACCAAATAGCTAGCGGTACAATCGTATACACTTTCAAGAGAATCTGGAGAAGGACGGGGACCCTGCGAAGTACGCAAAATAACTTGCCCTTCAAAAGACATTGGAGGTAAACCAATAAATCCGCTTGAAAGCATAATACATACCAACATAATTGATTGCAACGTTTGTGATTGCATGAATCCGTAGAAAAAAAAATTAATAAAGATTTCGACCCACCAATGAAATTGAGAGAAAAAAAGAATACCAGACCAGAGATTCTTAATACAATAAATCATTATAGAGACCAATTTTCCCCCAACAAAGATTTTTGACCAAAATTACCACAACCTACAACAACCATAAGAAAAACACCCGAAACCTTCAGAAAAATACTTTAACCAAAAGTCAAAAAATAAATTACACCAAAAAAAAAAATTGGAACGAGGTCGTAGTGTAGCTTGGCAACATGATGCGTTCGGGTCGCATTGAACGAGGGTTCGAATCCCTCCGACCTCATTTTGCAATTTATTGATTTTCAAGTTCTCTTCTACAATTTTTCCATAATGTCAACAATCACCTTCCTCATGTATTTAAGCATGGTTGAAATTCCACCTTTGAGATTGTTAAACTCTTTGACAAACTTATCCACCTGATCATTGATCATATCAATAAAGTTTTGTTTTGTATATTGAGTCATTTTCTGTACGAAAGAGTCAATATTGTTATAGGTTTCAGAGATCTGTTTTTTGGCATCTGCATATGTTTGAGCTGCTTCGTCGATTTGGAGCTGCTGCAGGATTTTGTCATATTCTTCTTGGTTTGTGATATGGGGGATGAATTCTCGATTTTCGTTGATTTCGTGGAAGAATACATAATTTCCGGCGGGTGTCTTTACGACGTTTGGAGGGATTACATGAGTAGTTCTGCGTCAGCTCATTCGAATTTGCAGTCAATGACCTGCAGAGCCATTGATGAGGTGACATGTTTT
>CAZYCQ010000167.1:0-2136 GCA_964645535.1 uncultured archaeon
TAACTGTTCTCAACATCTTCCTTTTACTAGCCTATAGCATTGGAAAATTCGAAATCAGTAATTATTTGGTCAAATCAAAATTTCTCATTACGCTTAGTCGTCGTGGAATTCCAAGATCTGCTTTGATTTATTTTTTAGTTCATTCTGTCTTTCTTTCGGATAATTTGGGATGGATTGGATATTTGTGTTTGTCTGGTTCTCTTTACTTTTTATTGAAACTCACAGTTAAATTTCAATTATTTTTTGTTTTGTTAACCGTGGTTTTTGTATTTTTGAATTTGGTTGTAGTCATTTTGTTATATAGATTTTGGAGGAAAATTATCTATGAATAAAGCAGTTCAATGTGAAAATGTATTTCATGCCTATCAAGGAAAGGAAGAATATGTGGTTCTGAAAGGAGTCACCTTTTCGGTTGAAGAAAAAGAAACAGTTGCGATTGTTGGAAAAAGTGGAAGTGGAAAAACTACGTTATTAAAGATATTGGGGACATTAATAATTCCGAGTGGTGGGAGGGTAACCGTTTTGGGAAAAGTTCCTCGGAAGTTTACAGTTGATGAACTGCTTGAGTTTAGAAGAAAAAATATAGGATTTGTTTTTCAAGACAATAATCTAATTGACTTTCTCAACATTAAACAAAATATTGAACTCCCAATGAAATTCATTAATTTACCGAAAAATGAGCGAGAGAAACGGGTAGAAAAAATAAGTGAAGCTCTTGAAATTCAAAGACACCTCTATAGCTATCCTTCAGAACTAAGTGGAGGTGAAATACAACGTGCAGGAATTGGTGTAGCAATTGCCAATTATCCACCATTAATATTGGCGGATGAACCTACAGGTAATCTTGATTTCAAAACCTCCACACAGGTCTATGATTATCTAAAAACGATTTCAGAGGAGTTCAAAAGTACTTTAATTATTGTTTCCCACGATGTTTACATAGAAAACCATGTAGATCGCATTCTAGACATGAGAGATCTCAATAAAGTATAATACCACTTAAGAAAATTTTTGAAGACGAAAAATTCAAAAGAATATGGTAATGAAATCACATCCGAGACATCCCATTTTATAAGAATAATGAGTAGTGTGGTAACCTATTAACACCCTAGAGGGATCATTTCAATCAATGCCTGTTCAGTCCAGCTGAACAACTAATCCCGAGTTGAATTTGGGGTACTCCTCATAGTTTTAGTACCCCCGGGAATTGCACACCACTTTTTGTCTGCCGATTCGATAATCGAAAGAATCATGGGTATGATTATAGATCCAGCATCGTGAGGAATGCTTGTGGATCAGCCAGTCCAGATCGCTGGAGAAGGCTGCATTGAGCAATGAACTGGTGAAACGTTGGTGGATGCTCCGTGAGGAGGGAGCTTGGTGAGTTATGACAACGGTTCGGTGGGGTCACTTTCAGGCATTTCCCGTTCCAGCCAATGGAGGCTTTGGTTATGTAATTGAATGGTGTCTTGGGCAGAAAGGACGGGACTATCCATTTTTATCGTACGGTAGTCATTCATCATGGCTTGGCATTCTTGGATGCCACCAAAAAAAACCCTTGTTCATACCGATCCAGAGTGTTGCACCCAAAAAGCAGACGCCATGTAGTTCAGCAGTTCCGTTTCCGAGGACATAGATATTTTCTAGTTCCAAATTCAGTCAAAAGGAGAGAATATCCCTGTACTCGTGATTGTTGAACTCGTGATTGTTGAGCACATAGATTACAGAGCTTTTGCCCGCTTCTTCCTTGATGAACTCTAGGGCACCCTTGCCTATGCCAATGTCACCTGCAAGAAAGAGGACGTCTCGGTCAGTCTCTGGAAGCTCAATGTCCCCGAATTCCAAATTCAGGTCGCTCCCGGGATGGATTTTCATAGGATGTCTTTAGAAAAGCAGAAGATTTAAGGATTTCAGTCCTTGATTATTCCCAACATTGAGAAAAATTTTTTTAGATGAAATGGAAATGAAGAAGCCAGTGGGTGAGGGATTAGTTACAAATGGGGCATCTATCCAAAATTGACGACCATATCCAAAAAACATCCATAAGCTTTGGATAGCAGGATTAGATTCGGAAGAGACTGTTTCTCTTCCGGTGAAAAGCCATATGGAATATGGAAAGATCGTTGAATTGAGAAC
>CAZYCQ010000168.1:0-2059 GCA_964645535.1 uncultured archaeon
CAGCGGTCAACACCGCAAATGAGTGTCTCTTCTCCTCAGTTGTCATTCCTCCATTGTCAATGAGGAGCGAAAGCAGGGAAATGAGTTCCAAAAAAGTGAGGGGAAGCGAGAATCCTGTCAGAACAGTGGCCGAATATGTGCCGAATTGGACCAAAAGACCAATCAGCAAGAGATCAACACCCATAAGCAAAACAACCAGACGCTCTTCCGATCCAGGTGACCCCAATACCTCAAACGGGAAATGGATTGATAGTTCTTTAACAAGTTCAACCTTTTGTTTCCCGCTTGAACTCTGCAATTAACCAATTGCGTTCAAATCCAACAATAGCCACCTGTGAAACCAAAACCGCCGCTATCAGTGTACGTATTGAAAGTCTAACCTCCTGGATTCCGTGAATGGCTAGGCTCCCCCATCCAAAGATGGAATAACCAAACTGGATGAACAGAACACTAGACATGAGCGGCAGTTCAGGTTTACCAATCCCTTTTCTTACCACCACCATCAGAAAAATGAGCATTGAGACAACGAACAAAAAAAGGATGTGTGGAGGCCAATCTGAAAGAAAAATGACCATCATAGAAAGACCAAGGTGAAGGAGAGGAATAAATGGAAAAAAAAACAGAATACAGTGCCAAGTACACTTTTCTTTCCCCAATTCAGTAAAATCAATGGATTTTAGCCGCATGATCATCCAGACTTGAAACAGGAGGCAAATCAAAAGAAAGGTCAAAACCATGAAAAGGGTTGACCTTGGAAGAAGAACCGGTTCTTCTCCGTCCGAACCCATCATCCGCATATAAAAACGCAATGCAACAATGAATATAAACTCGATACCCAGCAGTATGTGCATGGTTGGGGACTGACTTGCAGATGGATCCGTTTTGTTGACCTCCAAATAAATTTCGGAATAAACAAATTGTCCGCAAACAACAGCCACCAGCAGAAAGAGCGTCAGCCAACTGAGAGCTAATTCTTGCCCAGAATCTGGGCTCCGGTTGATCATTTTGGGCAGGTGGTACCAAATACCAATAAAATACCACATAAACAATATGACTTTTGCGTACATTTCAAGGGGTGTATTTTCGTTCATAGTGCATCACTGTACACGGAAGCTAACACAAAATGGATGGCCGCCATCAAAAGCGGCAACACCACAATCCATATTTTGGCAGTAGTCTCTTTCATCATCATTCTATCTCCATGTAGAACGAAAATTCCCATATTTGAGGCAACCAGTTCAGTCAATAAATCTTTCGCATTGTCAAATGGTTTGTTATGCAGAATTGAACTAATCAAATAAAACACTAGCTCAATCGAAAGATTTAGGGAGTTACCTATGACAAGCTCATACAAGGGTTAAGTTCATAAAATAGATTTTGCTCCAATAATGATGCTGCAATCATTGTCCCGAGAATTCCTATTCCCATAAACATGTTAAAGACTGCCGCAAAATGCCTCTTTTCGGGATTTGTCGAAACAAACTGTTCCCAATTCACGAAAACACCAGAAAGAAACATCACCTGCAAACCAACAAGAATTGCGTTCTGTTCAACACCCTGATATATGGTAGCAACAACCCATGAACTAATTATGTTCATCAAATGAACGCCAAGAGTTAGTGTCATGGCCAACATTTCATTTGCTGAAAACAAAAGTTCATCAGGCCCTAGGGTTTCGGATGGAAAAATTATACTCAAAAGATTGGGAACAAAGAATTCAAAGGATCCAAATATCAATCTTAACCCAATTTCTTCCACGGAAATTTGAAAAGCCCAATTTACACCATTTATCAAAATAGAAAGGGGATTGATGGAAGGAGCATAAATATTTGGTGACAACTGACTTAAAATCAAAATTATTCCAGTGAAGATTGTGTTCAAGAGGGATTTTATTCCCTCAAGGACAAGGGTGATGACCATGTCTGCAATGAACTGCCCCGCCGCCTTGATACCGTCTCGTGTAGCATCCTAAACCAGCATCGAGCTATAGCTCAGGATATTCCCTATCCAATTCCGCAAGAAAGTGCCTCTTGGATTCCAGCCACATCCGGCTCTTGCC
>CAZYCQ010000169.1:0-2038 GCA_964645535.1 uncultured archaeon
CCGTTATTTTTCGGTCGGCAAATGACAATAGAGGATTCTAGTGGATCTAGATTGAACGCTTCAGACTTACAGCTTCATTTGTTTGGTTCAGGACTCCATTTTCAAATCCTCAATATTCCCGATCCGTTGTCTGCCACTGGCTCCGATGGAATCACGTGCTTGCACTCCGGGATCTGTGCCACTACCCTGTCAGTCTCATCCGGATGGGCATGGGCTGCAATCTGAATGGCGTATGGTTGGTTATCGGTTTGGATCATGATATAGAGATAGGAACCGTCCGTTCCTGTTGCATTCTCAAAATCTATCCTGAAATTGGCTGGATCCCATTTCCCGATCCTGTTGAGAACCATGTACCTAGCAGGTAGTGTCAATTCGTATTCCGAGTTCATGAAAGGAAGGGGTGATATTATCTCCATCTTTCTTCCGTTAACGACAACCTTCGTTCTGTTCCTATTCAATAGGGCTTGGAACACAAGGATGGTCATGAACACAGAAAAGAAGAACACACTCCACTGTCTGTCCAATATTCCATAGGACATAATAGCCAAAAAGACGAGAAATGGAAATAACATATCTGGAAATGAATACAGCAGTCGAAGCGGAGGGGTTCTTTCGAAATGGGCGAACGCAATGATGAAACCATAAACAATTGACCCGACCAAGATGCTGGAGGCCATGCCAAGCAACAGACCTGTCAATCCGTTTTGTATCCAAAGAAAAACCAATGAAACAAAGACCGGCAATGACAGGACTGCAAAGTACGAGAAGGAAGTTCTAGGTTTTTCGACAAGGTGGGTGAGCTCCACAAGTTGCCTTCATTGGTCTTTTCTTAAAGAGATTGATATGGCATCATTGCTTCCTTCTTTTTATGATTTCGTCCTCTAACTGGTTTCCCAAGGGTTGACTCATTGCCAGCTGTCTCTTATGAAGAACCCCATATCGCCGTACTCATGCCAGAGGAAATCATCGAGCTTGGCCATCTGATAGGCTTCCTCAACTCTGCATGAAAACGCTTCTATGATCTGCATGTGCGATTCATCGGGTACATGCATGCCAGTAAGGATGCCGGAAACTATCTGTGGTTTGAAATCCCTGTCGATCTTGAGGGTGGTGAATGCAGTTCCTGCTTCAACCTTGCCGTTGTTCGCCGCACTTTCGACTGCACGGATCACTGTGGTTCCTAAGGCGATCATTCTCCTTCCCTCCTCCAAGGCTGCATTGATGGTGGCTGCCGTCTTCTTGGAAATGCGGTACTTTTCTTCGAAGGGTAATCGCTGATCCTGTTCTTTGGAACCGGTTGATGAGATGCCTGCCGAATGTGTTATTGGTACAACTGTCACTCCCTTGACCTTGAGGCTGTTGACCAATTTCCATGTGAACTGGAAAGCAGCAGATGGCGGTTCAACTGAGGCAGGGGTTCCTGCGAAAATGGTCTGTTGGTCATACACCTCCAGTTTATCTTGAAGGTAGGCGTACTGGATCGGGGTTCCCAACCTGAAAAGCTGTTGGATCAGTGGACTTGAATGGGTATTGCAGAACCTGATCTTGATGATTCTGTCACTTTCCAGATCGATAACCTCTGCTGTCAGGTACCTTGAAAAATAGATCTGGTCTCCCACCTGGACGGGGGGAATGCCTCGTTTCTCGGTTGGCAGGTGGCTGGATCCCGCATTGAAGATCAATGCCCTCCATTCCTCAAACCTGTCAAACTCGAGATGGAGATTCGTGGCAAGCCTTAACTCAACTGGTCTGTTGCCAAGATACCCTTTGAATGATGCCGGAATGGTGGCACTGTCATTCACAACAAGTACATCTCCCTTTTGCATGAATTTGGGAAGATGTATCAGCCTTGTGGTGATCATCATGTTGCCGTTTACAACCAGAAGCTTGGCGTCGGATCTTGACATCCTGCTCCGATTGGCAATCCTGAAGCCGTTCTTATCGATCTTCTGTTCCAAAAGCAGGGAACTCACAGTCTTTCTCTCCATTCATTGGCTCCAAAACGGGCTGCACTTCCTTCCACCAATCGGGGAATGAC
>CAZYCQ010000170.1:0-1958 GCA_964645535.1 uncultured archaeon
GAATTACTAGATACTGCACTTGAAAATGTTCCTCTTCATGAATTCATTGGAGACCTCCT
The DNA here is from genome assembly GCA_964645535.1 of uncultured archaeon. Classification (GTDB taxonomy): domain Archaea; phylum Asgardarchaeota; class Heimdallarchaeia; order Heimdallarchaeales; family Kariarchaeaceae; genus WAKA01. The sequence goes on from CAZYCQ010000170.1 coordinate 60, forward strand.
GATATTGGAACTTAGAAAAATTATTGCATCTCATAGGCTCTTCGATGAAACAACTTGCCTTTTGATGGTACTTATACATCAACTCGATGCCATCTCCAAACTTGACCCCGATGGAAACAATCAATTAATTACGAATGAAATGCGATCCTTCTACAGACTTTGGAGTCCTATCTCTCAACTAATTTCAGGACCGATTGATGTCGATAGGCTAGATTATGTCCAAAGAGACGCATTTCACGCAGGTGTGAAAGATTACCAATTTGATTACAAAAAAATCATTCAAAATTATATTATCCTAGAATACAATGGACAATATCGAATCGGTCTCCACACTCGATGCCTTAGCTCCCTAAATGCATTCCTCCTCTCAAGAAAAAACCTCTATGATTGGGTAATTTACCACCCATTTGTAATCATTCTCAATAAAATCCTCGAAATTCAAATCACCTCAATCCTCATTAATGAATTCCTTGAATCCCTCGCTTTACCTCAAAACAAATGGACTCACTTCCCTCCATTCACCTCTGAAGACAGGATTGCAACATTAATGATTGAGGATCTCTTCCCTTCCGAAAAATTCTATCTCCTGAAAATTTTGAACCTATTCGAACTTGAAACAGACGAAATGGACGAAGACCCAACTTGGAGATACCATATCATCCATACCATTAAATCCTTCAGTGGAGAAGGTTTTGGAGTTAAACATCAGTTCGATGACATCAAATTGATGAACATTCTCAGATTAAACGATCACTTATCCTATGTCTCCTTCGCACACCTGATTCCATGGTGCTCAATCACCCTCCCCAACCTCCTTCAACCAGCCATATTTTACAGAAAGAATGTACCAATCGCACTCTGGAGAATTTGGAACGAATTTGAAACAACCGTCTCCAAAAAAGTCATTGATTCCCTCAAAACTACTCTCCAATTTTTGACAACAGATCCAATCCTTACTTCAAACATCAAAAATAGCTACCTCCCCGACGAAGTCAAAGATACCGTATCCCTTGCTTTGCAAAAATATTCCTTGACCCAAGAATTTTCAAAGGATGATTGCATGAAAATCACCAAATATTTCCTTGATAACCACATCTTCGAGGCATTAGAAAACCAATACACATTGAATGAACTGTTTGATGATTTCTTAAACTCAAGAACTATGTCTCTCCAGGAGTTTTCGGTTCCAAATGAACTACAACTCCCAAATCCAATTTTGGTATTTCCCAACATTGATCTCACCATTGCCGAATTTATCGCAGAAAAGATCAAAGAATCAATGATCGCTCACAAAATCATTGAAAAAGAATCTTTCTCAATTAACCTTTTCATCATTGAAACAAAAACGATATCTTACAGAAATGTCCTACTAAAAGATTATAACAACGAAGTAATTCCAATTTCACAGATGTCCAGCACAATAAATGCTATTAACAATATCATTCCGCAACAACCATGGTTCTTCATCTATATCCAAACTGATGATCAGGCTTTCCCTAATTATAGACAAAAGCTGAAAGACAATCGCACACAAATTTCACAGGTCGTCGGTGAAGCTTTTGCTGCATTGATCAATTATTTATTCCTTTTCATAATCTTTTGAAATTCGGAATGTAACGTCCGATCCTTTTCTTACAAAAAACCGCTCTCTCGAATTAATCCATGAAATAAAACCTCGACAAAACCCGTGCAAAAACAATTCTCTCCCAATGTCGGAAATTTTATGACGAATATCGACATCCCCCAAAAAAATCTGATCATGGGCCATTTAAATCAAACTATGGTTCACTATGCAAAATTCCAAATCCTGTCTCTTAACCCTTTCCCAATTAAGTACGATTCCCCCCCATACACGCGACACTCCATTGCCCTAACAAACCTTCTTCCCACCTTTCAACA
>CAZYCQ010000171.1:0-1937 GCA_964645535.1 uncultured archaeon
TATGCCAAGGAGTTCCCATTGTATGTGTTCCTTGGAACCATTGTCCTGTTCAATCTGGCCATGGCTCTGTATCGGTCACCTTCAGTAAGCCTGATGCCGGATTTGGTGGAAAGCAGACATCGTAGTATGGGAAATGGAATTGTAAATCTCATGGGTGGAATTTTCGGCGCATTTGCCCTATTTGTCGGTGGCGGTCTTTTCAAACAAGGGAGAGATGTTGCGGCATTCGGATTGATGTCAATCGCCATGCTGATCTCGTTGGCCGTCTTGGTGTTGGCTATACGAGAACCCATGGACTTTAAGGTGGATGATGAGGATGGAGCCACCGCATTTGACAACCTCAAAAAGCAACTCAGAGATATGTGGATAGCCCAAGACAAATCCATGCTTTTCATGTTACTTGCCATTTTTTCATGGTTTATGGCATGGAATGCAATCGAGGCGTTCTATTCCACCTATGTCTGGAAAGTATACCTTGTCAAGGAATTTCCCAACCTTTCTGCCAGCGAGCTTTCCTCTAGGGCAATTGGAGAAGCAGGACAGATTCTTTTTGTCTTTCCGGTTGTTTTCGTGATTTTCACCGTGGTTGGAGGAATCGTGGGAACGAAAATAGGAAGGATAGCGACAATGCGAATTGGTCTTCTCATGTTTTTGGTGATCATTTCAAGTGCCTTGTTCGTACAGGTCGACAGTTGGTTTGGATTCCCTATTGGGTGGAGAACCAGCTTCCAGATTTTGTTCTCAATTGCTGCAATGGGATGGGGATTGATCAATGTAAACAGCATTGTCGTGGTTTGGGAGCATGCAAATGACAATGGTTCAGGTACGGGAGTATACTATGCTTTTTCATCCCTTGCCGCAATTCTTGGTCCGACAATCTCGGGATTTTTGATGGATATCACACCAGAATTCCTCTTCTATTTTTCTTTGGCTTCCCTCGTGATGGCACTCGTCTTTCTCTTCAATGTCAAGTCTGGAGAAGCCGGAGATGGCAAAAAGAATCTTGGAAATGCCATGCTTGAATTAGCAGATTAACGAATTGCAAGAAAGACCGTGACCGTCCCAAAATACATGGGTCGATAATAGACTTCAGCCCATCCGGCCTTCTTTATTAGTTTAGCAAATTCAGGAGCTGTAGGAAATTCCTCAACACTTTTTGCGAAGTAATGATAAGCATCACTATCAGGCGTAAGAAATTTTGCAATCAGGGGAACCAGTTTTGCGAAATGGAAATTGGCAAGGAAACGCATGTATCTAGAGACAGGAGGAGTTGCCTCAACAATCAGAAAACGACCATGGGGTCTCATCACCCTCCGAATTTCTTCCATGGCACGGACAGGATCAGGGACATTCCGAATCCCATATCCAATTGTTGCGACATCAAATGTCTCGTCCTCAAAATTCAGATCCAATGCATTTCCATATTCGAATCTTACGTTCTTCAACCCATTTTTGGATTGGCGATACCTTGCTCCCGCCAACATTTTCTGGGAAATGTCCACTCCGATGACTTCTCCCCCGGGAGCCCGTTTTGCCAACAAAAATGCAAAATCACCAGTTCCAGTAGCCACATCCAAAGCTTTCTGACCGGAAGAGAATCGAGAGAGCTTAACGGCAATCTTCCGGGTCAATCGATGACTGAATCCAGTCATCACATCATTAAGCAGATCATACCGAACAGCAACCTTGTCAAACATCCCGGCAATTGTTTCGGGCGATTTATCCAATGTCAACATGTTAACTGTGAGTTGGTTACTTAATAATTTCGAGATGGAGAACTGTATGGAACAAACCAAAAATATGTAAGATATCATACAAATTAATAAAACACCAGTCAAATATAATTTTAATTCCAAAATATTTGAAAACAAATTATGTATGATATCATACAAATATCCAAAAGCTTAAATATTTTTATCCATAATAATAATTTGTCT
>CAZYCQ010000172.1:0-1922 GCA_964645535.1 uncultured archaeon
AATGGTCAAAAAAAGGGTGTTTATAAATGCAGGAATTCAACAATGATTTCACCAATTGAATTTTGGATTTTTGGTTTCGGAAAAATCAAAGTTTGTGAACAGGTTGACATTTTGGATCTGATTTTCCGCAATACATCAAATTATTTAGATTGTATTGCAAATATCCCCCATATTTGAAAAAACAATCAGGGTGTAAATTCCAGAAAGGGCAAACCTCTTATACTTCTTCCGGCATTTTTTCTTAATGCAGTCACTAATGGCACTATGAAACGAGGGCAGGGTCGAAGAGCTGATTGAGTGCATAAATGAACCCCAAAATGTAGAAGAAACGGAATTTCTGTTTGCTTCCTATCTTCACCAGATGTCATATGGGTGGCGTATTCAACCATCCGCTGGAGACTTTGTGCAAGCTCCGAATATACAACGGGATTGGATTGCTCCTGTATATCAATGGCTCGCAGGAGAAGATCCATGGCCTCATCGACAAGGCCATCATCAAAGCTCACTTGGAGAGATTTCTCAAAATGGATGCGGTCAAGAGGAAATGGGTTCCATCCCTCAGGATTTCAAGACCTCGATAGTAAAACGACGTTGCAGTGCCAAGATTCCCGATGACCTGAGGGACATACCCGACCTGATAGCATAGGACAGCATACAACAGATGTGCCTCTACCTCCCTTGACAAATCCATTGCTTCCTTCCTTTCCTCTAGACAGAGACTGTAATTCCCAAGATTTGCATTCACCTCAATTCTTTCAGTCAGTAATTTGAGTTTCAGCTCGTCATCGATCGCTGCCACGCTCAAACCGAGTTCAATGTAATGCAGGCAGTCCTCCAATTTCCCAAAATACCAGTATGCCCTCCTACAGTTCAGATAGTACCCTGCTTCTTTCCCCTCCTGCGGGTACAGATCCTTGATTCTGCGGTCTCGCATCAGGTTCATGCTTCGAGCATATGGGAGATATGCAATCAGCCGGAGAATATCTGCAGAGATTGGAAGGAATCGTATCCAATTCGATCAACCTGCAGCTCCAGCACCTTTGGAGGTTTGCGAATGGTCTCTATATGAAGGGATGTTTCTACAGACAGGGGATTTGGATTTACTTTCCAGGAGCCGTTCCTCTTACCAGAGGTTGGTATATTCATCGAAGGTTCGTCAGGAACTGAGAATTGCATCTGTTTGCCGGTACCTTCAATTACTGCTAATCAGTGGAAGCGATGGTTCGGACATTGAATTCAGGGATTTGTTCTTCTGGGTCAAGGGAGATGTTGAGCGGGAACCGTATAGAGATTCCTCCTCTCACTCAAGGAAATAGAATCACAAATCCATGCGATTGGAGGTAATTTTGAAAACGCGATGACTTTGTTGGACGCTAGCAAGTCGATGGCATTTGAGAACGGCATCAATTGTAAGCTGATGGATCTCTTTAAAATTGAAAAAGAGGTTCTCAAGGAAATGGAGGCAGAAATGCAAGAGCCTAATCCCTTGATGCACGAGGTATGGGGCAATGTTACCCCGGACCTGTATAGGTGTCGTTTCATTTTCAATCCTGTAAGACTTTCCATAGTTAAGTGGCTACTGAAGTTCCAAAACTTGACTACAGTTGAGTTGAAAGACCAATTGGGTTTGCCGTGGGGTGTTCTGAATATCCATTTGGAATCGTTACGGAAAAAGGAATACATTGAAACCCATCCAATTGTTGATGAAGGTGGGATTGGAACAATGGTTTGCCTAAACCCAGAAGTTGTCCCGGAGTTCAGGCAGGTCATTTCATTGCTAAAGGTTTTTGCTGAAAATATAGGACAATATTGAAAAAAATCGGATATGTAAACTCTTGTTATTAGAATGAATTCCCCCTCTTAGGGGATTTCCTACATATCCGCAGCAATTTTGGTGCAGGGATGCGTAAGGATTGAAATTA
>CAZYCQ010000173.1:0-1550 GCA_964645535.1 uncultured archaeon
TCTTTACTCATATCGAGCAGCTTTTGACCCATATCAATACTCTTGTTCCGGGTCTTGGAATGAAGATACTCCTTGAAAAGTACACTGAACTGGAAAACCTTGTAAGTTTTGGTCTTTATCGTAAGGGTATGTTTCATCCTATGATTGAAAAAGAGTGGCAATTGAATGAAGTATTCGGAAAGCTTGTCTTAAAACAATATTTCAATATTGTTCTTACCGCAGATATTAAAATAGAGGCTCGTTCCTCCTCTGCTGGCCGAGAGGAAAACCAAATAATTCAGGAAGAAAAAGTTTATCTTTTGGATCTATCTGTCCTTTACAATGATCTTGAAAGATATAATCCCGAATTGCTTAATGAAATAAGGGAAAAAGGACAAAAAAGGGTTCAAAAATTAGTGTCAGATCTATTGTTATTGAAGAGTGATGCAAAAGGATGGTTTAGGGAAATCATGTGCCAAGGCTTCTCTTTAGAAGAGTTAGATCTTGAATTGAGCAATGTCCTCCCAATTCAAATGGCAACTGTTTTTTCTACTATGACTTTTGAAAATCAATACTTTGTTATTTCAACCATCATTCCTGATGGATGGGATTGGAATGGTTTTCTCAAAGCAATTAAAGACAAAAATATTGTTCTTAAATTACTCTTTGAAACTAACCGGCTCTTTCATCTCATAAATCAGAAGTTTCTAGATCCCAAACATTTTGATGGAGCGGACATTAATTTTGTGTTTTCTAAAAAAAAAAAAAAAATCAAGTTTTCCAAATTTTTCAATGGGAAAGAATTTGATTTCCTTAATTCATTGACAAACAAGATGACAAGAAAAAAATTTAAACAAGCTTTTCTCGATATTATTCTTCCAACAGTAGAAGAAACAATTGAAAGAAATTATGAAATTTTACACCAGAAGAGCTTTGATATCGTTCGATTTTATCCATCCTTTATTCTACTTTTCCAAGGTTCAAATTATCCTGAAATTGAGGAATTGGTTAAAAAACATATTTCTCTGCAATATCTATTATTTGAATTTCATACAGAGGAACCTCCTTTCAGGTTAATTCTTGATTGGGAATGGTTGGATAGAATCACCGAAACTTCTCCAACCTTTGTGGCAGTTATCCTTGCGAGATTGTATCTTGTTGGCCAATTTTCGCAAAATATCGAGGTCATGTTCCAAAAGCTTGCAGCAAAAGCTCCCTTGGAATTTAAGGAAAATAACTTCTTATTCGGGTGGATAAATGAAACTTATGATATCTTGAAGAAATTTCTTCCAATTGAAATTTTAGCAATGATGGTAATGTCTTCAAGCTTCTCACTTTCTTTCCTCTCTGAAAAATTGCTTTGTATACAAAAAGAGATTGGTGACCAAAACGTAGGTACGCAATTTGAAAAATACCTTGTCACAGCTTATCTTACCAAAAAAATTCAATCATTTAGATTCCTAAAAGACAATGAAGTTTTGGATTACCTTGTTGAAATATGCAATACCAGATCGCATAAAGTTAATTTACAAAATTTTCCTGACGAAATTCAAATACCAATACTTGATGCC
>CAZYCQ010000173.1:1560-1793 GCA_964645535.1 uncultured archaeon
TTATATATCCCTTCATTCCGGAAACCATTATTCAATTATTTCCGAAGATCGATTTCAATAATAATTACCATTTTCATGCTATGACGTTCGCATTTTGGAATTGCCCTTATCATACTTTCTCTGCAGATACCTTCCAAACCATATGGAAATTGTCTTTTGATAAATTTGTCTTGCTATTCGATCCTCCTGATTATTATTTTGACTTTCATCCCAAAAATATAATTCATATATCC
>CAZYCQ010000174.1:0-1746 GCA_964645535.1 uncultured archaeon
GAGGATTCCGACTAATTTGAGAATCGCGATCGATGGGAGCCTGTTTTCAGTTTCCGTGCCAAGATTAGCCCTACTGCAATCATGAATACGGGGAGAGGAGATTTCTGGACATCTGTTCTGGGAGATTGCCCCCAAGGAATGAGGGGAGACGCCCCTGGGAACTGATAGGCATCAAGTGACATCTTCGCATCTCCATTTCCTTTGTAGTAGACAATTAGGCGGATCTCAAATGGCTTGTCGTCTGGAGGGAAATCATATACATCATGATCTCCAAAATTGAAGAGAGCCATGAATGATGCATTTTTGCCCTCGTCCAAAGTGAAGATGACAAGCTTGTCCTTCCTTGAATTGTAGTACACGTCTTGATTGGTGAATGGATCGACTTCCGGTTCATATGTCTTGAAGTATTGGGTATAGTCCTCATGTACAGATTCATCACTGTTGGAAAGGAAGACAAAGGTAAGCCGTCCATCCGCATTGATTTCAGAGACATTCAGGACAAGGTAGGAAGAGAGGTTAAGGGTCATAACCTCTGTCCAGTATGATCCTGACTGAACCAGGACTTCCTTGTTCTCGAAGAGATAGGTGAAGCGGTCAAGTTGGTCGATCCTGTAGGTGAAGGTGGCGTTTCCCTCATCTTCGTAATAAATTGCAAGCTTTCTTGGTTCATAGAAGGTGTAGAAGTTGATGTTGACCTCTTTTGTGGTTACATTGAGTCGAAGCATTTCGATGGATGTGCCGTCAGTTCCGGAAAGTAGCATCCAGTCATCAGAAACGAAGATGAAGCTGTCATTCAAGATTCTTTTTTCAGGTTCTGTCCAAAATGTTGAAGTGTAGGTGTCAGTAAGATTATTGACATAATCAGGGACATTGGCTGTAACATCTCGAAACAGGACAAAGGTGTAGACACCATAAATCTCGATATTTTTCAGCGTCAGTCGTTGAGGGGGATTAAGGTATTCTTCGTCCATGAAGTAATTGAATGAGGTGGAATCAACCATTACGGCATGAGGATTGCCGTTTTGGATGGTGACAGTCGTTTCAGGGATCAGATTGAACTTGTGGACATATGCCCCATTGGCAGACAGAGAAAGAGAGAAGAGTATCAGTATGAGCAAAATGACGTTCTTGACCACATTCATCACCCCAAAAACTGCCAAGATCCAGAACCGCCGCCTCCTTGAGGAACGGAATTTCTGCCAAGTTCATATGCATATTGGTATAGTTGCTGTAAATGGACATAACCCCAACCCATTCTCATATCCCATGAGGATCGTGAGGATACGCTTTTGAAAATATCATCAATTTGAGAGCCCATTGGAATCTTTAACAAAAGTGAGGCAGGGGTTCCCCCCGCAGCAAACCAACCGTTGGTAAAAGCATAGAGTGCAATAAGAACCATTCCTGCAAACAAAGGGGCTGAAAAGCTGGTGCCACGGCCATATTTGAACTCAATACCTCCTGACGTTTCGTGGATTATGGGGATTCCGTTTCCTGGGGCAACAAATGAAACACCTTTATCCGGATTTGGACCATACGAGGAACAATGAGTGAAGTCAATATTTTTCCCTTTTTCTTCTGCATATGCCTGACAATATGTAGAGCTTCCGCTGTAGTGACCTTTTTTGGAATAGTAGGTGGGATAATATTCAATTACCGGAATTCCTGCAACTGAATCAACAATTACATTGGCACCTCGATCTTCATGATCAACAGATGCAATTTTTCTAACTTGAGGAATATATG
>CAZYCQ010000175.1:0-1580 GCA_964645535.1 uncultured archaeon
GGCAAGAAAACTGCTCTTGCATATCCTTCTGAAATTGCAAGGTTCCAAGGATACCCACTTTTGAACATAAATAAATTAATTGAGAGATTTACACGTGAAACGGATCATTTGCGTCTTCTTCTGACCACAGGTAGCACAAGAAGTGCCACCAATCCAAAATAGCCGTTCGGAACTGGTTCATCATCATTCTCCCCAAACAGCAATTGAATGTAGGAAATGGTCACATTCAGGTCAATGGTTGAATAAAGGATCAGTCTGGCAACATCGATGGTGTCATTTGCAGACTTTACGGAGGCAGCAGTGGATCCCCGTTCGAAGGCTTGAACCGGTAAAGTGATTGTCGATTGATTGGTAAAGTCCAGGATGACTGCACTTTCATTTGAAATAAGATACAAAATGGTTGTTTCCGACTGATTGATTGAATATGAAATGGTTCCAGTGCGATTTAAATTTTGGTCATGAAAGGTGGTGATGTTCTCGCCATTACGTTCTGCCACTGTCTTAAGCTGCCTCATCTTTTCTGGAATGAATTCGGTCAAATTGGAAGCAAGACTCAAATTCTCATTATAAATCCCATATGCAAAAAATGTCCCGTTTCCGGATGCCGGAATGCCAAAGGTGACTTCAAAAAAATATTGGTAAATCAGATCTTGACCCTCACCTTTCAACAAGAATTCGTAAGGGGTATTTTTATCCATCTCAACCCGTACCTCTTTGTTTTGAGGCAAGGTTTCCATAGATTGTGCCGGAATGGTCACCAACAAGAGGGTAATCAGGATGAGGAATCTGAACTTCATTATGTCCACCTCAACAAAGTCCCATTTTGATCATCAGGGCATCGCAAATCGGCTTGCCCAATTCCTTTGCCTCCACAAAGAGCTTGTACAGGTCAATGTAGCCCCAACCGTAGAGTCGGTGCCAGGAAACCCGGGAAGAAGCACTCTTGAGCAGGTCAAGTACAGTGTCTACAGACAGAAAGGGATACCTTGTAGGAACGGTTCCTTTGTTTGCGCCGATGGCATATGCATGATGGACAAGAAGGGCAGCCGCAGCAAGATATGGTGCGCTGAAACTGGTACCATAGCTGTAATAATAGGTAAAGACGCCTCCTATCGATGTTCCTGTCAAAACACCATGACCCGGCATTACAAAATCGGTTCGTTTGGAAGCATCGCTGATTGATCCGTAACTTGAACAGAAGGGTGGTTTATGCGGATCATCGCAGTTTTCATGCTCTCCCTGATGATTAACAGGATCCAAACCAGCCTCTTCAGCCAAGCCTGAAAAGTAACCCTTACGCGACTTATAGTCAGAGTCATAGTAGTATCCGAAAAGACCGCCGTCTCGCCATCCCCCCCTGTTTTCATGGTCGATCGAACCCACTCCGTACACATAGGGATGCGATTGGGGGAAACTGTCCCCTCTGTTTCTTCCATCATTGCCCATGGAGGAAACAATTATCACACCTTTATTGTGAATTTGCGTTATTAGATTGTTTACTTGGGACACAATTCCTCGGTGAATGGGAAAGTTTTGAGAAATAGAGACAACCTTGATTTGATAGGTATCTATGTTGTTCA
>CAZYCQ010000176.1:0-1523 GCA_964645535.1 uncultured archaeon
GAAGAATTTTCGGGACGGATTGCCTATGAACGGTATACTGTTCCTGGGATCAAGGATCTCCCCGTAGCTGCCCTGAAACTAATTGAAGAGAGAGGATGCGATCTGGTTATTGCTTTAGGTATGCCAGGTCCTAAGGCATATGACAAGATGTCAGCCCAAGTTGCAAGCACAATGATTGGAGAATGCCAGCTCATGACAAGAAAACATGTAATCGAGGTTTTTGTCCATGAGGATGAAGGGAAGAATGATCGACACCTTAAGGAGATAATGCAAGATCGAGCAAGAAAGCATGCATACAATGCAGTCTACCTTCTTCTTGACCCAAATTGGCTAATTCAAAGGGCGGGTCAAGGTATTCGCCAAGGTCATGAGGATGCGGGACCTGTTCGAGCATAATTTGAACAAGAACAGATTACACCATCAGAATATACATAAAAGCAGGATATTAGTAGGAGTAAAGGGGTCTGATACCATATTTGACATATTAACAAAGATCAAGGAAGACTGGGATAAAGGAAAACCAATTCTCCTTTACGATTCAGACAAGAGAGAAGGAGAAATTGATATGATGTTTCCTTCAGAACTCGTTGTACCTGCTCATGTAGCACAAATGCGAAGAGATGCTGGTGGTCTCATTTGTGTCGCCCTCTCAGATGAACATTGCAAAAAGCTTCAACTGCCTTTCATTGCTACGGTCTATGAAAACGTCAGAAACCTTTATCCAGTTATAGGGATGATGAGTAGTCATGGATTACCGTATGGTGCCAGATCCTCTTTTTCTCTAAATGTTAACCACGTGAAAGCATTCACTGGCATTACCGATGAAGATAGGGCACTTACCATTTCAGAACTAGGAAATGAAGCTAGGAAATTTCAAGATGGTATGGAAAAGGAGGAATTGATGCGATCCTTCGGTTCTAATTTTAGACTTCCAGGACACGTTCCTTTGCTAAGGGGTGCTGCAGGCCTCCTGAAATCAAGATTGGGACATACTGAACTTGGTTTGGCCCTCTGTGAACTGACCAAGAATGCCCCTTCAGTAGTGATGTGCGAAATGATGGATGCAGAAACATTCAAGGCGACATCACTGAAAAAGGCAAAAAAGTATGCAGAAGAGCACGACCTTGTTTTGGTGGATGGGAATACCGTAATCAACCTTTGGTGTGCAATCAAAAAAATACCGAAACGGGAAATCTATCAACCACCTTATTTAAAGAGCTAGTATTCTTAATTTGAAACAAAAATATTCCACAAAATCTAAATGGTACCTTATTTCGGAATAATCTTTTTTAGATGGAAGGAATCCTTGACTTTGTAGCTGAAAAATAAAATTAATGATGGAGAGGAAATGATTCAAATAGAATTTTATAGGGATCCTATAGTTTTGCGGGCTGTTCTAATCCATAATATCCAATTTGGCATTATCCAAAGCAGATCAAAGATGACGGTACAATTGGATATCATTGTAACTGAAACCTCTGAGATAGACCTTTACCTTGACGGAACCGATCCGCTTCCTCGAC